>CAYZRW010000001.1:0-3751 GCA_964480955.1 uncultured Candidatus Bathyarchaeia archaeon
TGGCTCGCTTACTCCACGACTAAAGTCGGGAGCTTGCGCTCGCCCTGCTATGGTCGGTCGTCACCGATTAATCTTCCACCATAACCCATTCATGATAAGATGTCCTAGGCCTTGAACCATCTGAATACTAGGTAGTTGACTCTGTTCGACTTCTTATCTGGAGTAGCGATGATGAATTGCTTCCTCACGGTCGTCGCGAGTCTTCCAGCCCTGACGATGTCGAAGGTTCCCATCTTCTCTTGCCTCTTCTTAACTGATATGATGAAGGGGGCATGGTCTATTCCTGGACCGTGCTCATAAACAGCAAAATCGGCTCCGAACTTGATTCCGGGTGTCACTATGTATCCTTTATCTCGCAGGTTCTTATAGACGAGGTAACCGTTCTCGAAGTCTTTGTAGGTCTTGCAGGCCACTCTCAAGAGTTCCCTCTTCGCGACCAGCGCTCCTGTTTCTCCGTCTCGAACCATGACCTCCTTCTTCTCGAACAGGTAGATTCCCTCCATTAAGTCGAGCATCAGCGGTGAATCGAACCTTTGGTCAGGTTTGGGTTTAGGAATGCCCATAGGTTTTCCGTAGAAGCCAGACTTGTAAAGGGCCATTCCAGACTCCGCATCCCAAATAACCAGTCTTGAACCCATTAGTTCAGCCTCGATCATTGTCTGACACCAAACCTCTAACCAGAGATTGCTAGCACCCTTATCTGGTCGAGAGCATCTATTATGAGATCTGCCGTCTTCTCGATTCTTTCAACTATGTCTTTCAGCGACAGCAATGTGGGAACGCTTCTTTTGCTAGTCAGGATCTCAACATCTAGCTTCCTGTAGGTTGAGTCAATCTTTCGTTCAACCTCTTCAACTGCGGAAGCCATCTCAAGGGCTTTGCTCGGATTGAACGCCAGAGACATCAGGGTTTCCCTCATCTTGGTAGCCTCCTCCAAGAGGAGCGCTGCAAGCTGCGAAATACCACTCATAAATCTCTTGTCTATGAGCATCTTCCTTTCCAAGATGTTTGAGAGTCTGAAGGCAACCCCCTCAACTGTCTCCGAAATCTCAGCAAGTCTGAATGTTAACCTCAAGAAGTCCTCTCGATTCATGAGGAATGGGCCAAGTGATGCAACTTCCTCTAGTAGGTTTGATTTAAACTTCCCTGACTGCTCGATCATACCCAACAAATCCTCATAGTGCCCCTTAGCCTCCCTCTTCTTGCCGACTACAGAATCTATCATTAGGGTAAGCTGTCTCACGATCTCAACAACATTTCTGGCGTTGTCTTGGCATATGCTAAGGATCCTTCTACGCGCAGTAGCCTCAGTTTCCAGAGGAAAAGTCAACCCCGACACCGGAACTCTATAGGACTCCACATGTGGTGGGGGCTCCGAAGTTTAAAAGAGTAACTAGGTCACAACTATCTCGCGTCAAAGTCCGGCTTTGGTCCATCAAGAACTCGCTGTATGAAAACGAGAAGATCTGTTTTGTGAACTCTCTGCTGTCTCCACGTATCCCTGTCTCTCACCGTCACTGTACCTTCAGCCAAGGTTTCGTAGTCAATTGTGACTGCAAGGGGAACCCCGATCTCGTCCGCCCTGGCGTATCGTCTGCCCACAGATCCGACCTCATCATAGTATACCTCAAACTTGGAGTCCAGGAGGCTTCTGTATATCTTGTTTGCCTCATCGACCAACCCGTCCTTGGCAACCAGCGGTAGTACAACGACTTGAGTGGGAGCGATATCGTCGGGAAGGCTAAGAACAACTCTATCGTCTTTAATCGAGTATGCATACTCCATCGCTGCATACACGAGTCTATCGGCTCCAAAACTAGGCTCAACAACATGTGGAACTACTCTTCTTCCAGCCTCTTTTCTCTTAGAGGAATGTATCTTGACATGGTCTTGGGTCACTGTAAAGTCACCAACCCTGAAAGAACCATATCTGAGCAGTGATTCCTCCAATTCTCCCGGATCCTGTGACTTTACGAGTTCCATAATCTTGTGCGAACTCTCTCCGAAATCCCTCCTTATGAGGTCCACAACCGGAATCAAATGCTTCTCTTCAACCTCAACAGGCTTGCGGTATGGCCTGAAGACTCGCATATCCACACCTGAGTACTCCATGTGCCTTGAGATGTCATAGGAGGTTCTGTACGCATGCCCCGCGATCTCGGTCCAGCCCCACCTGTCCAGATAGACCTCTTGATCAAAAGTCTGAGCTGAATAGTGAGCCCGTTCCGTAGGAAGCTTCTCTTCGAATCTCTGTCTGTCAGGTGGAATTCCAAGTTCGATAATGAATTGTTGTGACAAGGCCATGAAGTAAGCCATCCACTCCATCAGGATTAGTCTCTTATCCACAGCCTCCCTAATCGTCACTTGGACAGTTTCTTCAGACTTTTCTTTTCGCAATTGAGCAGGGATCATCCTAATCTCTAGGTCTTCAACTTCTGGAAGTCTAGGACAAGTCGATTCCTCAGGGTCGAAGAAGAATTCGAACTCCATTATTGTGAACTCCCTCAGCCTTAATGGTCCTTGGCGTGGTGAGATCTCGTTTCTCAATGCGGACCCAATTTGGCCTACCCCAATCGGGAAACGTTCTCTAGCAATCTCATACACTCGTCTGAAGTCAACGAACATTCCTTGAGCCGCTTCAGGCCTCCCGTAACCGATAGATTCCGTGTATGGTCCGATCGTTGTCTGAAACATTGTCTGTACGTATCTCGGCTCCGACAGTTCTTTGCCGCATTCTAGGCAGGATATCCCCCTCGTCTTCAGTTCACTGCCAAGTTCGGTCAAAGTCATCGATTCAGTATTCGGTACTCCAGCTTCCATCAGTACATTGTCAGCCCGATATCTCCTGCCGCAACTCTTACACTCAACCATAGGGTCCTTGAAGTGCTCGACATGGCCTGAGGCCTCAAAGACTTTTTCCGGGGTGATTATTGGAGTCTGTATCTCTGGGAAATCATGCCTTCTTAGAAAGAAGTCTCTCCATTTGTTCTCAATTCTCCTCTTGAGGGCAACACCCACAGGACCAAAGTCTAGGAAGCCTCCTACTCCACCATATATTTCGTAGGAAGGCCAAAAGAAGCCTCTTCGGCGAGCCAGTTCCATGATCTTTTCGTACTTGTCCGTATGCTTCATGGAGACCACGTATTGGGGTTCACAGTATTCACGAGATTGAGTGACTGTTAAAAGCCTTGAGGAGGTATTACTTCTGTTCCCGTTATGTGCTCAGCCTGTCCAAGATATCCCCCAAGTGACTTGGCAAGTCAGTCATGCTCTTGATGATCAAGTCCGGCTGTCTAGATATGACTTCATCGAGGAAGATTCCCGTCGCTACAGCTACGGATAATGCTCCTACTTCCTTGGCTGCATCTACGTCTGTTGGCATATCCCCCACGAGTACACATCGCTCTACAGGTAAGTTCAGCACCTTCGCTGCTAACCTCACCTGCTCTGGAGACGGCTTGAGACTTCGGGCATCGTCCCGTGTCACTATCGCATTGAAGTAGCCCAAGATCTTGAGGCTACAAAGCTTTTCGAGCGCGTCTTTTCTGCTTCTTGACGTCACCAGACCCAGCTTGATGTTTGGATCGAGCCTGAGGTGATTTATGGCTTCGACTACGCCCTCCACTGGTGGCGCTAGTTTTGCAGCTCGCTTGAGCGTGGGGTAGGAGGCTAAGAGTAGGACCACTTTCTTCCACCAAGGCAACTCCAGAATCCTTCCGATCCTCCATATGAATTTGAGTTCGGAGAATCT
>CAYZRW010000001.1:3851-19995 GCA_964480955.1 uncultured Candidatus Bathyarchaeia archaeon
TATTGGCACGCGCATAGAAAACGCTATCTCTCTGCATAATAGCAAATGGTATCACATCGAGAACAATTAAGAGGCGAAGCACTGGTGTACCGATCAATGTTAGCCCGCCGCCCCAGAGATACTCTTGGCCTTATCGTCCTACCAGCATCATGAGCCCCGTTAGAACCACGCCCATGCCGAACCACGCATTGGCCGGACTAGGCTATGAGAAGATTATTGAGCATCTGTTCAGATCTGTTGAAACCTGCAACTGACAAGTCCTATTCCCGCAAACACATAACTAAGAAACTGCCGTGAGACGCCCAAAAGAACTGTATCGCTTTCGTCTGCCGAGAAAATTCAGATACTGTAGTGCCATCCGTGCAAGCACCTACCAAGAGCCTACTATCAGCTCTGACCTGTACAAGATGCTCGTCATTCTAGTCCGTAGCGGGCGTGAGATTGTTCTGTTGCGGTTGAACAAGCTCTTAGATAAGCTTGACCAATATCTTAAATAGTACGATTTATTAAATCAACACCTTCTTTCGCGACAATACAAGCTGTGTCTCTAACTAGTAAATTGACGCTTACTAAGAAGATATGAATATTGGTAACTACACTTATGCAGAAGCTCCTCACCGGTAACGAAATATTCGACCATATTGCGGACATAGGTTTTGGCTCCTCGATAGCGATTCTGGACATTACGAGATTCGAGTCAATTCGTTTCCTGAATTCGCTCTTCCGAAATTCACCACATAAAGAGAATATCCTGGTTGTCTCATGTGAGCCAGTAGATACACCCTTCCAGCTGAGGAGGATAAGTCTCGACAGGTTCCATGATCTCACTGAGCTAAGTATCGAAATGGAGAAGTACCGACGGACAGTTGGAAAACACGGCGTCATCATACATTACTACTTGCCACATATACTGGTTAAAGAAAACGAAGAGATCGTTTTGAAAATGATAGAGTATTGGCTCACAAAGCAACCGACCGAAGAGACTGTTCAGTTCTTCACTCTGCCCCAAGCAACATTCCCCTTCTTCGAGAAGAAACTTCAATCCTTGGTATCTGGGGCAATATCCATCAACATCCTAAGAACCGACAAAGAGAGATGCCTATCATTTCAGATCTTAAGAGCTTGCCGTCCCGAATTCCATATGGGAGAATTTCCCTTCATTATTGAGGATGAGCGTCTGCTGATCAAATGGGGAGAGGTCTTTACCGACACCCTTCCACGTGAAGAGGAGACTGCGATAAAAGACAGAATCGACTACCTCAAGACAAATCTTTACTCGATCAGTATTTCCCGAAGTGGTACCCATGGTACAACCGAAGGACTGAATTCTTATGATGGGTGGCTTCTGTCACAGTTGATAGGCCGGAGGCTAGACGACATTGAACTCTATTTCCCAGAGGACATAGATGAGGTCCTTAGAAAGCTTGCCATTTGGAATCTTAGGGGTATTGTCAAGTTTGAAAATGCGGAGCCCAGAACTCCATCCCCACCAAAGAAACACCTGAACTTTCGGACTAGGTTTGCACTTGCCCTTCCAACTACGATCTCCCTGCGGTTACTCAAGGGGAGGGGAGAACACACAATCCCGCCAAACGTGTACAACGCTCTCAGAAGATCAGTCCAAGCTTTCGTCTCAACCAGGCTACATGAAGAGGGCCTTAAGAAGGAACTTGCGGAACTTGAAACATATTTTCAAGACATCACTGCAAGGGCAACAGTCATTGAGACTTTCAGTGAGCTTGGTGAAGACCTAAGGTACAGGTTTGACCTGAAGTATCTGCCCAAGATGGTCTCCCTCGCTCTCTACTATGGTTACGCCTTGAAACCTAGGATCTTCAGAATATCTGAAGACCTATTCAAAATTGAGTTGCGCGATTGCTTCATCTGCTCGGATCTGAAGAGCGACACTCCTGTGTGCCAGCTTCTAACAGGCACCATTGTTGGCCTTTGCAACATAGTCTTCAAAAGACACTTTTCATGCAACGAGGTTCAGTGCAAAGCCGCAGGAGACAGATCTTGCGTATTCCATCTGCGGATGAAATGACCTCCCCGATGGAGTCTATCAAGCCTTTGCCAATTCTTGGTTCAGCTCGTTAAGCCACCTAGGAAAATGTGACGGCTCTTCAGGAAATCTCTCACAGTACGAGGATATTGTATTGATTCTGTTGACTGTTGCCAAGAGGCGAAACAATAGGGTTGGCCTTGTAGACATCTTCAGAAAAACATGAAATCTGTCTAGTGTAGAGAGTTCTCGGAAGAAATTCCCTGAGCTGTATTCCTTTCTCGTTCCAAGTGCCTTGAGGAATTTCATGATTTCGTCAGACTTGAGGTTGCGAATGAGACCGCTGAGGACCTTGTTTGCGCTATATCTATATCCTTGACTCTGCATGTACTTCACATTGAACCTCCAGAGGGCCTCGGCTGAGTCTTCACCCCTGCTCAAACAAGCGGTTGTGACCTCAGCAGCAATCTTGGCCGCATGCATAGCTGGGCCGATTCCATCTCCATTGAGAGGGTTTGCGTGGCAAGCGGCGTCACCTATGGCCAAGAACCCGTCAGCAACAGCATCAGGCAATGGATGTCGAAGAGGAACAAGACCGATTTCAGACCGAATGAATTCAGAATCTCTCAAAGCGACATTCGCTTCAGCAAACTTCTTGAATCTTAGTTCTAACTGGGCTTTCGTCGTCTCAATTCCCCAAGGAATTAGGAGACCGGTGTTTACCACGTATCTCTTTTTAGGTATTATCCAGCAGTACCCACCAGGGGCTACATCCCAGTCGTAGTAAAGTGAGCAGTAATCTTCAAAATCCTCGGATAGCCGACGGAACTCTCTATACCCTAACCCAATATCGGACCGTTCCAGCCTCTCAGAGACAGGCCAAGACGGTGGAAGTGTACTCCTTACCGCGCCGACAATCCCTGTTGCGTCTATTGTTATTGAGGCCTCGAAAGTATTGGTGCCTTTAGCATGCCTTGAGGCTACCCCAGCTACTTTGCCGTTTACCACCAAGGCTCTTGTAACCACATTCTCTGGAAACAACTCTACACCTTGATCTTGAGCTTCTTTCAAGAGGCGTTGCCCAAAAGCCTGTCTGTCTAACGTAAACCCTTTTCCACGAATTGTGAAGACTGGTTGTTCCGAGTCTGCATAGAACTTGACTCCTCGAACCGTTCTTTCAATCTCTCTCGTCGGAGGGGTCACGTCTGCTTCGTGGAAGTCATGGAGTCCAACACCGTCTCCGCAGACCTTCAGCCCTATCATTGAACTCGGTTTGGACTCGACAAGGGCAACTTTGTATCCCTCGCGAGCTATCCGCCCGGAAACAACGCATCCAGCTATTCCGGCACCTGCAACCACAACATCTAATCTTGATTCGGTCAACCTGATCCCGCGATAATGTGATTTCCTCGTGCTTTCCGTATACCCGAGCGCTGGAATCCAATCACGGTGAAGGTCTTGATATCTCAGATGTATTTCGCATATGCTGCTACATGATCGGATATCCGATACATCCTTGGGTTTCCAAAGGAAACAGCTGTCTTGCATAGGCTGTTGAAGCTACGTTCATGCAAAACCCATTTCCTTATGGCGAAAATTCTCAGAACTTTCGCACCAAACATTAGTGCGTCGATATCTATTATTTCGTTTAGCTCCTTGGCTTCAAGGAGAGGCTTGAATCCCTGCAGGAAAATTAGATCGGCTAGCTGAAGAGCCTCGTTGATCACCTCACGTTTCCTCAGAATTTTCAGGAGATCCATTTTATCTCTTCTCAAATCAGACTCTTCCATCCTGCCTCTATCTAGAGCAAGCAGAGGAACGCTACTAAGTATCCCGAGTTTGAGGTCCTCATCTAGATCAGCGATGTCGTCATATAGGTTGCAGCCCTTAAAGAAGTAGTCAGCCGCTTTTCTAACATAGAGGATCGACTTCAACTCGTCCTGATCAAGTTTTCCCAAAGACTTCTCCAAGAAACAGAAGTCTATGTCAACCCATATTTTCCCAACGCTCTTCTCATTAACCTTCTGAATATATTCCTGAATCGTTGTGGCAGGCTTCGATCGGTCGGCCTTCTCATCCATAGACCTTATCTGTCCATCGATATAAGCCGCGAAATCTCTGAGATAGATCCTTAGCGTCTCTGAAGCCCTGTTTAAACCTTGACTTACTGAATCAAAGGTCCATCGTGCCATACTCATACAAGAGTTTTCAGCCCTTCCCAGAAAGCTCTCTCCAGGTTCCAGATCGAAAAGCTCCTCTGTGAATGCTCTCAAGTGTTTCTTCTGGGACTCAACAGCTTCCTGCTTGTTTGAGATCCTATCGTTAATGTTGTCCAGCGCCTTGATGCTCGTGATAGCTGATGTCTTTGCAGTCATAGAGCGCAGAACATGAAGATCATTTGTTGAGGAAGAAAGTATTGGTAAGGAAGTCAGTGTTGAGAGGTAGGCTCCATAGTAGTAATGTTTGTTCTTGAGCAATCGGTGAAGGCGAAGCCTATCTGCTGAAAGGCAACGGGCGTTATCCAGTCCTGTTTCGAGCCGTTGTCTGAAGATATCCACCGCATCTTTCGTCAGCCTCAGGCTTCTCGGAAACTTGGTTGATCTGAATCGGTTCATACTTAAGAGCAAGGAGATCGCTGAGAACTTGTAGAGTGTGTTTGCTCCCTCGTCAGCCCTAAACGTTATCAATGTTGAGCGGCTATACAGATGATGTATAATCTATATGTGACTATACTTACGGTGTATAGCCGTTTACATATGTATGTTACATATAAATAAAAACCTATTCATACACTTATAGATACGCAATCGTGGATTGTGTTTGTCCATACACAGTTATGTACTGATGCACTATGAAGCGGCTGCAGATAACGCTGGACGATGAGCTATTCGCTTGGCTGACGAAGGAGATTAAGGAGTTCAGGTTTGGAGGCTACAGCCATGCGATAAACTATGCATTGAAGCGGTTGCGCGAAGAAGCCGAGAAGGAGAAAATCTAAACTGATCTATTACCCGACGTACCTCGCCTCCAAGTTGAAGCTCATGGTAGCTTATCAGACGAATCTGCACCCAAGCATCTTATCCTATGGCTGGCAAATTCGCTCGTTCAACAAGAGCATCGCAAAACCTTAGAGGGCTCAGGTGTAATGGCTCTATCTATATCATGAGGTTTGGTGTTCTTCAGTGACCCGCCTCGTCGGAATTGTAGGAAAGCCAAACGTTGGGAAATCAACATTCTTCTCCGCAGCAACAATGGTCACCGTCCCAATAGCGGCCTATCCCTTCACAACAATCAAGCCGAATCGGGGGATAGGCTACGTGCGTGTGAACTGTGTCTGTAAAGAGTTGGGAGTCAAGGATGAGCCTGTCAATTCGGTTTGCAGAGATGGCATCAGAATGATTCCAGTTGAGCTTGTTGACTGTGCAGGTTTGGTGCCTGATGCTTGGCAAGGTAGGGGTCTCGGCAACCAATTCCTTGACGAGATCAGAACTGCCGACGCACTGATCCATATTGTTGACGCCTCAGGAGGGACAGATCTTGAAGGCAGGATATGTAAGCCTGGAACACATGACGTTCTCGAGGACGTTAGATTCCTAGACAAGGAGCTTGACATGTGGATTCTACGGATTCTCAAGAGGGACTGGGAGAAGATTACGCGAAGAGGAAAAATTGGGAGGGACGAGCTTATCAGGGATCTGGGGGAACGTCTGAGTGGGCTCGCAATCGGACAGAAATCTATAGACTATGCTCTTAGAGAATCGGAGCTCAAAGTTGAAAGTGTCGGATCTTGGCTGGACGAAGACCTAATCGCACTTATACACAGGATCCGACTGCTCTCCAAACCTATGATCATAGCAGCAAACAAGATTGACCTCCCTCAGGCCAGGGAGAATCTGACTCAACTTGCGACGTCTGACTACAAGATTATGCCATGCTCCGCCGAGGCGGAGCTGGCTCTGAGGAGGTCACGGGAGAAGAACATAACTGACTATGACGCGGGAGACAGCAACTTCAAGATCTTAAACCCTCAAGTGCTCACGCAGGAACAGTTGAGGGTGCTTGAGAGAATCGAGAATGAGATTCTGGCAACATACGGCTCTACAGGTGTTCAAGAATCGATCAATTTTGCCTTTCTGAACCTTCTTGGAATGGTAGTAGTCTACCCAGTTGAGAATGTTGAGAATCTCACAGACCATAAAGGGCGTGTGCTTCCCGACGCTTACCTTGTTCCGCCCCAAACTACTGCGAGAGAATTCGCAAGTATGATCCATTCTGATCTGGGCAGGGGATTTCTCTATGCCATCGAGGCAAGGTCGAAGAAGAGGGTTGGCGAGAACTACATCGTAAATGATAGAGACGTCTTATCTATCGTAAGCACTGCGAAGAGGGGTTGAGGGGGAGCCCGTAGAGTCGGCGGATTTCAAGCGTCCGATGGCCGTTTCTGCAAGCCTTCGGAAGAAAGTTTCTTGCAGCTTTTCGCCTCGGCCTATCCCAGGACAGTCTCCGCCCGTCAGAAGAATCTTCAATGAGTCGCCCTCGTTCTTCATCTCGAATGGATAGAAAACACAGACCAAGGGCCGATGATCATATACCAGACAAGTATTTCCCGCTAGGAATCGACACGCTCCGTTGTTCTTAAGCATCTCATAAGAGTACGTTTCGTTTGAAGTCTTGGAAGCAAATTGTTCTATTGGAATTCCAGTTCCCTTTGAGATCTCATTACCTTCAATTGCTAGTAGCATTACGTGTCTTCTACGGTTTACTGTGTCTTGGCAGCAGACGCTACACTTTTGACATTTCCACTTCATGCAAGTTGGGTAAGAGACTTTGAAGTCTGAGAGAGTAAAGTGGCTAGCGGTGGCTCTTCGGACCATCTTGCCTTGCCTTGGGCTCGCGTCATGAATAGTAATGTTGCTCGCGGCTCTACCTGGCTTTTACGTGCTTCACTATTGGTGCTCGAGACTTTCTTAAGACTCTGTAGCCACAAATGGGACATTTTACCTCGGGAGTCACTGAAAGTTGCTCTGAGGTGACCTTCGCATTACAGTTGATGCACTCGTAGGTCATCCCTGCCCCAACTTTCTTTTCAGCTGGCTCCATCCCTGTAACCGCCACCCAACAACTCACCCGTCAAAGTTAAATGTTTTGTAAGGCGAGATGCAGGACAGCCCGGACCATCAATGATGTTGCGTTTTGACATAGTAGGGGACATCGCGATCATTAGGAACACTACTGACAACTTGACGGTAGTAGCAGAATCTATTCTCCAAAAGAACAAGCGGGTGAAGGTCGTCCTGGCTCAGTCTGGGCCAGTTCAGGGCATCTTTCGCCTCTGCAAGCTGAGGCATGTGGCCGGAGAAGAGAGGACGACCACTGCACATCGTGAGAATGGTTGCCTGTTTCACGTTGACCTTGCGGCTGTACACTTCTCCCCTAGATTGGTTCATGAACGAAGATTGATTGCGGAGAGCGTTGGCCCAGCTGAAAGTGTTCTCAATATGTTCGGTGGAGTGGGCACTTTCTCTGTAGAGATCGCCAGGAAAAACCCTTCAACAAGAGTCTTTAATGTGGACGTGAATGCGGAGGCAATAAGACTCTGTCTAAGGAACATCCTAGCTAACCGTCTTAGGGGAAGGGTTGTTGCAGTCTTGGCCGACGCCAAGGAGGCGGCAAACTCCCTGTTCTTGAACAAAATGGACAGGGTCCTGCTTCCCCTCCCGGAGAAGTCACGTGAGTATCTGGATATTGCGGTCTCTACACTAAGGCGTGAGGGAGTCATCCACTACTACGACTTCATAGATGCAGACAAGCAGGAATCGCCCCTAGAGAAGGCTCTTACAAGGATTTCATCGACCATTGATGGAAAGAACGTGTCCTCGAGAGGGGGGAGGATTGTCAAGAGTGTCGCACCTAGACGTTACCTCCTTTCTATCGAACTTCACAAGAATCGACTAAGTTCTTGACTTCGCCGAACCTAGCCTCGCCAGCTCATCTAAGAGAATTCCCCTGACCAAAAGGATTCTGGAAGCTAGATCGGTTGTCCTGCACAGTGAACCTGACCTTTTATCCTTCGAATGAAGTTGCGGCACGTGAAGCATTCAATGAAGGATTTGTCTGTCATGGCGATTGGGCACTCAACGTATTCTTTCTTCATCTTTGTCAGCGTCTTGCCGCCAACAACTCCTTTGAGTGACTCAACCTTCTCCTTACTAACTTTGATTCGACCGTCTGAGACCTTTACCTCAACCGCGTGCTTAACATCACTCTGCGAGCACAATCTGACCACCATTCTTCGACGTGATGTTTCCTTCTGCCAATCTCAACCTAGATTATGGTTGCTGTCCTTTGAGCAAATCACCGCTAGCAAGATAAACAAATATAAGGTTATTAGTAGGATCGGGCTGACTGTGAGTGAAAAGATTTGAGACCTAGATATTCTCTCTTTATAGCGGCCGCTGCTCTGGCTGTCATCGACCTTGCTGTGGAGACCCAGATTCTACCTTTGCTATACCAAGAAATCCCTCTACCATTTCCGGAGACCTCAAAGCCAATTGGTAACGCTCTCTTCTCAGCTACGTCACTACACTTGGCACTAATAGCCTCAAATCTTCTGGTACTCACGATTATTCTGAAGAAAACAGGCTACGAAGGAGGTTTCCTACCGTCAAAGAAGGTGGATTGGCTTGACTTGTTTGCACTCTTGATGTTGGTTGCTTCAGGTCTTGCAATGTGGTTTTATCCGATCTTCATGCTGGTCTTCATATGCGCTGGAGTCTACCTGGTCCTTACGGAGATGCGCTAGACTCCGGACCGTTAGATTGCGTACTGCGCAGTGAAACAGCTACTACCTGGCCAAAACCAATTCCTCGTAGATTCTTCTAAGTCGAGGCTTAAACAGATCAACATGGTATCCTTTCATTTTCTTCTGTCCCGTCTTCCCGAGTTTTTCTGCGAGCTGCCGATCTGTTAGAATAGTCAACAGCTGTTTGGCCAACGTTTCGTAGTCGAGCGGCTCATGGAATAGGGCACACCCATGAAAGATTTCGGTCAACACCCTCAGATTTGACAGGACGAGGGGTAATCCGGCTGCAGCGGCTTCGCATGCCGCCATGCATTGACACTCCCACAATGAAGGCAATGCAAAGACATCGGCGGCATGGAAGGCGTGTAACAAGTCTTCTCGAGCCAGCTTACCTAAGAAACTAACACTGTCCTTTACGCCCAAGTCTGAAGCCAAATCAATCAACCTAGGAATAGAACCAACCGGATCTGGGCCTACTATGGCTAACTCAGCTTTGGGAATCACTTGTTTCACAAGTTTGAATGCATACAGTAAAGTCCTGAAGTTTTTCCTTGGTTGTATGTAGGCGGCGCTTATTATGAGCTTCTCAGTATCACGTGCCTTGAATTGGTCAGTTTTTTCTTGACAACTGTTTGCCCAATATCGGTAATTTATCGGAAGCGGTAGAACCTCTATTCTGTCTTCGTCGATAAAATGTGAAAATGACTTCTTGGTGAAGTTTGTCTGAACCAGCATCTTGTCTGCCTTGGCTACAGACCATAGTGACACCATGTAGCGAGAGTATTGGTAGAATGCCGTTTTGGTCTTGAGGTTTCGAGGTTTGGCCATGTCTGTGTGGGGAGTCAAAACATAGGGCTTCTTGATCAAAGGAGCAAAGGTTGAGGGAATCCAGCCAAACGTATGACCGTGTATGAGATTGGCTCTTTCCTCCAGTAGCCTTGCAATTAGTTTGAAGGAGTTGTCAAATCTGTGGACAACAAACCCTTCGATATCTTCGGTCTTCTTGAGCTGTTCACGATTGCGTAGTGCGTATACCTTCGCATTGAAACCCATTTCAGAAGCGATTTCCAGAGGTAATTTGAAGTAATCCTCACCGCGTGAAAACGTGCCAGTACTCGCCAGAGGATATCGGAAGCATAGTTCTAGAAAACTCATTATGATTATCACCTTAGACCTATTTGCCGATTTCCACTTGCATTCTTGGAAATATTGCCCTCATAGACATTCCAATATTCAAAGTCCCGTGTTGCCGTTTCACGATGCGCATATTGTCAATGAAGGTCTGATGCATCGCAGTGAGGATTCATCTCTCCATGACTTCTCCTGGAGTTGTGTAGACATCACAACGGACATCCCCATATTGTTGATCGCCACAACCAATGTTGAGGGCAAGCACCGTCATTATCCACCTCATTTAAGTGTCGTCGTTTGCGGCTTGACTCCATCTGCTATCCATCCAGCGATTATGTTAAGGTAGGCATCCAACTGCCACTTTGCAGTTCTAAGATCTCCGGTCAGAGCATATATCCAGACTGACTTAGGCAATCCCAGTAGAGTGTACATGAGAATCCATCTCCAACTGTAATATTTGTAAGCCCTGGCAATTCGGCCATAGTCCATCAGCTCCCTCACGTTTCTAGCACTCAAATTGGCGTAGTGGTGGCAATATGGAGACTTGGTGATAATCCATTTGAAACCCCTATTCGTTATGTGCTGTTTGATATAGTGATCCTCCCACACATGCAGGTGACTTGGAATTCTGATATCCTTCACAAGATCGGTTCGGATAAGCGTATCGTGAAGCATCCCACGTCTTCTTCCTTCTATGAGGAGCGTATCCTCCAAAGACCTTCTATAGAACATTGAAATTGCCATACATCTCCTTAGATCACTTGGAGCGATAGGTATGGCGACTCCCCATACGGCGCCAGTAGCACCCGCAAGATGTCTCTTAGTCTTCGCAAACCAATCCTTGCAGAGCAAGACGTCACTATCGACGAATGCAAACCAGTCGGTCTCAACCTCTCTTATTCCTCTTTCTCTAGCCGCTCCTCTACCTCCCTCCATCTGTATGATTGAAACATTAGGGTAAGATTTCAAGATCTGAATTGAATTATCTGTGCTGTAACCGTCTATTACGATGAGTCTCCTCACGGGTATACTGACGTAGATGCTTTCCAGACACATGTTCAAGAATGGTTTCTCGCTATTCTTGGTAAGCATCACCACGTCTATCTTGTCTTGCTCCCTTGGCATCTGAGCATCCTACTTCGATCTTACGTATTATGAGCCAAGACTCTCATTCTTATAATATATTCTCACTCAACATCTATGTGAGCAGTATTGGATTGGTGCGGTGCTTCTTGATGAATTGGAAGCGGTTCTTGGTGGAGAGTCTATCATGGCTCCCCTATTCGGCCCCTAAGGTCTCGCTTTATCGTAAGCTCGGGGCTAAGGTAGGAAATCGGGTTCATATTGGAAGAGGTTCGTTCATCTGGTCTCCAGATTTCAAGGCGGTCAACATAGGTGACGGAGTCACTGTCAGGGATAACACTAGGTTCTTCTGCGAAAGATTGACTATCGAAGAGGATGCTTATGTTGAACGCGACAGTTTTGTATCTGGGTCCGAGTTCTCTCTGGGATTTGGGAGCTATTTCGGCCAGAAGATGTTTGTCGACTGCACACAGCCTGTGAGAATCGGCAAGGAGGTAATAGTCAGCTTCACGAACATCTATACTCATGAGATGAACTATGCTTGGGTCACCGAAGGGAGGGTCAGAAGAAGATCCGGTCCGGTCACGATTGGCCGAAGGGCTTCCCTTGCCCCAGGGATACACATTGCTGCGAATGTCACGATTGGTGAACATGCCCTAGTGGGCTCTGGGTCCATCATCCTCGACGATATCTCTCCATATACACTGAATGCTGGTGTGCCATGTAGAAAGATACGGAGCATAAGAGAGTCATTTGAAACTAGTGAGGACATACTGAATGAAATTAAAGAGGACCTGGAGCGTTACATCAAGTATCGACATCCAAGGATGAGGATTGAATTTTTCTTCGATGATTTCATCGATCCCTCTGCCCTTGAGGTGCAGCCGGCAAAGTATTTTTTCATGATTGGCAACTCTGTTGATGATCAAGTGTTTTCCGAATTAAGGTCGGTGTCTGCACGAGATATTTCTGCTTTCGATTTAAGGCGACAAATCTACTACAAGAACAGTTCTGAATTGACTCATGAAGTAAAACATCGGATGCGTCGGTTCGGTTTAGTCTTCAAGCCTTACGGACTAAGGATGGATGAGTAGGTTTTACACATGAAGTGGTCCCTGAACCCCTTTATTCTTAAGAGTATTCTGGGCTCAAGAACAATCTTTTCTATCAGAAGTGCTCTCTAAGCCTTTAGTATCAAGAACCGGTGAGATACACTGAGAAGACAAATTATCTATTCTCCTAGGTCTGAGCTCGAGGGCCACTGCACCGGCTGCCGGCTATGTGAACTTATGTGCTCTCTCAAGCATGCGAATGTGTTCAATCCTGACAGGGCAAGGATAAAGGTGGTGTCCTTTGAGGGTGGAATCGATATACCAGCAACCTGCACGCAGTGTGGACTCTGTTTGGAGAAGTGTCCTATAGACCTGGTTGAACTCGACGATAGAACAGGCGCAATAACCATAGATGAAGAGAGATGCACCGGATGTAGAGTCTGCGTCGACTGGTGTCCAATAGGCGCCATAACCATGGACCCCAAGACCTCGAAGGCCCTAAAATGCGACCTCTGCGGTGGGTCACCGGAGTGCATCAAGTACTGTCCGAGCAAGGTACTCCAGCTTGTCCAGACCGACAGTACAGAATCCGTAGACTCTAGAAGGAGAGTGTTTGCATCCATTCTTGCGGGTGAGGAACTTCTATTGAGGAGTTTCAGTCCAGGCGCAACTTCCCTGAGGTCTCTGCAGAAGGTCCTCAGCAAGGAGGCTAGGTAGCTGGTTTCTAGAGGAGGATATTCCGGGAAGATCCTGAGGGTCGACCTCTCAACCGAGAAGCACAATATCGAGGATTTAGACCCTGAGTTTGCCACAAAATTCATCGGCGGAAGGGGCTTCGGCTCCATTACTCTCTACAGGGAACTGCCTCCCGGAATAGATCCGTTGGGACCTGAGAATATCATAGTCTTGACCCCTGGGGCCCTAACGGGCACAGCTGCCCCAGCCGCAAGCAGAACCACCCTCACCTTCAAGTCCCCCCTCAGCTCCCTACACGGAGACTCAACATCATCAGGACTATTTGGCGCGAACCTGAAGTACTGCGGGTACGATTGCTTGATAGTCACGGGGAAGGCTTCAAACCCTGTCTACATAGCTATTCAGGACGACCATGTGGAGATTCGTGACGCTTCTAAGCTCTGGGGGAAACTGACCGGTGACACACATAAGGCGCTCAGGGAAGAACTTGGCACATATGATCTGGCCACGGTCTCGATAGGACCGGCGGGAGAGAAGCTTGTACGGTACTCGTCAGTGATGACCGACGGTGGTCTAGGCGCTCACGCAAGATGTGGTGGTGGAGCTGTCTTCGGCTCGAAGAACTTGAAGGCCATTGCAGCAAGAGGCCACGGGGACCTCACAATAGCTGACCTTGAAGGTTTCAGGGCTGCCTTCCAAGAATACCTCAAAGTCATCTCACTAGACCCATATGTGCCTTCAGCCACAAAGTATGGAACTCCACGCTTCATCTACCACAGGGCAAAGTTTGGCATCCACGGCGCCGAGAACTGGAGATACGGACCCTACGAGTGGAGTGGCGTCGACCCTGAACTATTAAGAAATGATTACTCAATCAAGGCCGCGTCATGCCCGAATTGTCCAATAATGTGCAGAAGGGAGTTCATGATAAGCTCGGGCAGATTTGCTGGAACAGTAGCAAAGATGGAGTGGGAATCGATCGCTAGAGCAATAACCTGTGGAGTGACTGATGCGGAATCAGTAATCTACCAGACGAGGCTCAACAACATGTACGGCCTAGACGCTGAGAGCACAGGTGACACCATAGCTTTCGCTATGGAGTGTTATGAGAAAGGTCTGCTAACAGAGAAGGATACTGGTGGATTAGAGGTCACGTTCAGAAATCCTGAAGCTATGATTGAGCTCACTCGCAGGATAGCCTTGAGGGAGGGTATAGGTGATCTCTTGGCTGAGGGAACCCTTAGGGCGGCCTCGAAGATTGGGAGGGGTTCCGAAAAGTTTGCTATGCAGATAAAGGGTGTTGAGATGAGTGCTGGCGACCCTCGAGGTATGCCCGTTAGAGCGGTATCATACGCAACAGGCACCCGTGGCGCCGACCACCTAAGGTCGAACCCTTACATAGAGGAGATAGCGACGCCACCCGAAGCGAAGGAATGGTTTGGCAGCGAGGAGGCTGCAGACCTAAAGGAGGGTGTGAAAGGCAAGGGCAACCTTGTCAAATGGAGCGAAGACTTTGTTACAATAGGTGACCTTTTGGGCCTCTGCAAATTCGCATACTACCGCTCAGCAACATTTGGGTATCTCAGAAAGAAGGGAATCGAGATCGCGACCCGCCTCTACAATACGATTACAGGCTCAAAACTTGACGGTGATATGATGATGCTTGCCGGTGAACGCGTATTCAATGTCGAGAAGGCCTTCAACACAAGAGAGGGAGCCTCAAGAAAAGACGATATAATTCCAAACAGGTTCTTTGAGGAGCCCCTACTGGGAGGGGGCCCAAGCGGAGGCGCGGTTGTTGACCGTGACAGATTTGAAAGAATACTGAATGAATATTATGAGGCACGCGGCTGGCATGTAGAGACAGGCCTTCCAAAACCTGAGAAGCTAGAAGCTCTCGGACTGGAAGATATTACAAAGGATCTCTCTAGACATGGGGTACTGAGGGATTGAGTTTCAAACCATCTTTCCAAGATTCTTGATAGAATACTGGAACAACAGCCGAAGAAAATCAATCAGTTTTGTTCCCTCAACTATGGCCCTCGGCCCGCCCTATCCGCTTACGGCGTTCAATATGTTAGATTCATCCTTGAAGCAGAGGAAGAGCCAAGAACATAGTCACATACGTTGGGCTTAGCCCGAAGGGCACAGGCTGAGCTATTCTGTCCCCTAAGGAACATGAGCAAAGGAAGCGACTTTACAGAACAGGTCTTTTCCTGAACATGTATCGGACTGCAACTAGTGGTATCACAACATAGAATGATATCGACAAGACTACTGCAAACGAGAACGCAATCACGGACGCAAGTGCTGTATTGATGGGTGCAGTCAAAGTATAGAGATATGCCGTACCATGAACCACTCCAGTGAGCGGTACTAAAAGGAGCCTGAAGACTGGCTGGAGTATTCTGTGAGTTGTGACTAGCTGCGCCAATGGTGGGGACCATGAGTAGTAGAACATGTTCCATCCATTCACAAGTGTCTTTCCAACTTCATTTGAGCCTAGCATGTCGTCTCTGACATGTCGCATGTAGGCTACTTCAGGAGCCATCTCGCTTCCATAAGCGGCAGTCGCAAGTATACACCTCATTGGAGCCCCTCCGGGTAGTGGGGGCGCCGGTGGGGGTGTTGTTGGACTGGGAGTGAAAGTAGGAGTTGGAGTAGGCGTCGGGGTGGGTGTTGGCGGAGTCGGGGTAGATGTTGCTTGATGCCCTCCAAGACTGAATCCTGTACCTGTGAGTTGGGATAAGGGTGGAGTTGAAGAGGCCGTTAATCTAGCCCAGACGTAGTTTGCCGCCATATTCACGTTCGTGTCTGAGCACGGTTGCCACGAGGTTCCGTCACACCAGTGGAGTCTGAGGGTCGATTCGTCCATGCCGGCGGCGGCAACCTCAGCGTCAGTATAGTAGACTCGAACCTCGACCTGTAATACACCAGTGGCGCTGCTCATTTGAACATCAGCATACCTTCCCAGAGCCGTGAATGTCAGTTCCCCACAAGGATTCGTGGGACAGGTTGCAACCGTCACTGTGGGGTTTCCAGTTAGAGTAGTGACCTCGGCGCTTACGCCCAGGTTGCTGCTCCCAACTGTCGTGGTCGACATAGGCTGAACAGTCATCGTGTTGAGGTATTGATGGTAGAACTCGAATACTAGCGAGGATGCGGAGCCTGTGCCGCTCAGTGGCTGAGTTGAATACCAGCGTTCAGATGCAGTTGAGCCTGCCAAGGGATTTGGTGTCAAATACCATGTGGAGCCAATATCAATATAGAGGTCTGTCGGAACCGTTGTCAGTGTCTGATTCTTGCTGGCGCCGAGCTGAACATAGCTGAATATTGGTGCGGAAGGTGAACCTCCACCAATAATTGAGTAGCTGACGG
>CAYZRW010000001.1:20095-123590 GCA_964480955.1 uncultured Candidatus Bathyarchaeia archaeon
TAGCTGAATATTGGTGCGGAAGGTGAACCTCCACCAATAATTGAGTAGCTGACGGTCATCGTGACTAAAGCATGCTCCATGGCTGTACCAAAGGAGTTGCTGGTTCCAGATTTACCCCCTCCCGTCGTTGTGATGGTTACTCCTGCCTGTGCCCTCGTGATCGTGACGCCCCCGGTCCAGACGCTAGATGTGAAGGTACCCGTTGATGTGGGAGTTATGGTTCCGGTTGAGTCGCTCAGCGTGTTCATTTCATCATAGCCAGTGACGGTGTTGTCGTAAGCGTCTTTGGCTGTTATGGTTATGGTGAAGTATTCGCCAGCGATTTTAGGGCTACTGATGGGGTTGAATGTGAAGTGGCCCAGCGGATCTGGATTGACCGTCTCTTGCTGTGTAGCATCAGTCCAGCCTTGGCTTGGGCTCTCGGCAGCGGTGATTGTTGGCGTTCCAGCGGCGGTATCTTTGTAGTAGAAGCTGGCTGAGCTGGAATCAGCAGGGATCGTGACGGAGGCGACATCAACCCACGAGATGAGCGATAATGAGAATTTACCGGTAATGGAGGTTGATGATAGAAGAATTGTTGTGTCTGAGAACTCGTTGACCGGGTAACCTGAAGTATCCTGTATCTGAACGGTTATGACATCTGATTCTTCCCCCGCAGAAAAAACCCGCTCTGGTGTGGTGAAGGTGCTGAAGCCGTGAAGCTGGAAGACCCAGGTCGCGGGACAGCTGTCAACCTTGCTGACAGGGTTGAGTTCTCCAGGCCATGGATACTGGCTATGCGTCATGGTTGTTGCTTGTGGGACAGCTGTTATATTCGCTGCTACGAGTCTTCCTTCATAGTCGAAGGCCTCGACCCTGAAGTAGTAGCTGAAGAAGTCCTCAGGTAGAGGTAAGGGCACGTTCTGGAAGTCTACGAAAACCTGTATCTCTGGACCAACCAGCAGATTTACCGGTTTTTCTACGATACTCCCCTCGACGGCAGAGACCTCTACTTGTTGTAGCTGTATGTATCCAGGTGTCTGTACATTGATGTAGTAGCTGTCGGTTGGTAGACCGAAGCCCTTGATTGCGCCTGATGTTCTCAGGTAGTCAGCTAGGAACCCTGTTCCTCCAGTCAGAGTCACTTCTTCAGTGTTGCTTTCTCCCTCTGTCTGTTCAGTCCAGTTCAGACAGTGATAGTTGGGGTTGAGGAGGCTGCCCTCCGAGTTGAAGAGCTCAACCTCAATATTCTCACCGGGATGGGCCCAGTCGACTAGTTGGATTGGGTCTTGGTAGTCTCGGCTATAGACTTGGGTTCCTACGACCGCACCTTTGTATATGTCAAAATTGAGCTGTGCAGGAGAACCGCAGCAGGTTACTGAAGCTTGTCCAAACTCTTTCTGGACCCAGCCGTTCTTGTAGGCCTTGATCGTGTAGTTTCCAGCGGGCATACCGTGGACCCGACCCATCTCAGACCAAGCGTTCGGTTGACCTATCAGCATCATCGAGATGCCTGTCGCATGCGGTTGGTTTTCTGTGACTTCAGCTGTTGAGTTCCATGCCTGCAATACACCATTTCCATCATAAGCCTCAAAGACTAGCGATCCAAAGGTTGGAGCGACGGAGTTCGGGTCAACCTCTGGTGGTGGTTGTCCCTGTAGGTGGAAGTGGGCTGTTGCGTTGATTGTTCCGCCCTTTAGGATTTCCAGCTCCTGGTATACTGTTCCTGGGGACTCTACTTCTGGAAAGTCCACACTGTATTCTGCGGTCTGGACGTATCCGTAGACCCAGGTTCTCACCCAGTAGGTTCCAGGGAAAATTCCTGATGTGAAGTCAGCCAGGAATGCTGGTACGTGCCCATCCCACATAGTCTCGATTCCGCTGTAGCATGATGGGTCACCCCAGAAGGTGCCGAATGAGTCTGGGTCTTCTTCTAGGTCGAATGTGAAGTCCTGCCAAGCAACGGCTGTGCCCTCACCGTCGACCAGTTCCTGCCATGCCCAACCGTACCTGTTCAGTGTCGGATGAGGACCTAAAAAAAGACACCAACAACCTGTTCATGTTCAGCCCAGATGTCCTTCGCTTGAACTGTTGTAGCCCCCTCAATGAACCAGTACCAGTCCCCATCCCCCGGTTGAACTGGCTGTCCACCTCTGACATCGGCTCCACCTGGAACCACCGGTAGGGTCTGGAGGCTTGCTGGGAAACCGTCTAAAGTAACGTAGTCAGGGAAGTCCACTGGACCTGTTGGACATTTACTATAGACCGAGGTCTGAAGTTTGGCTGCGGGATAGACGTAGATGTCTAAACCCTGCACCGACTGCCCACAATAGATCGTTACTTGGTAGCCCAAGGTTCTTGGTTGGAACCCAGCGGCATAAGCGGTCAATGTGTAGATTCCGGGAGCTAGGCCCTCAATCTCATAGTAGCCTTCACTTCCAGTCTCCCTGTCCCACGCGTAGTATTCTTCATGTTGCCCAGGCAACTCGCCGAGGAACCAGCCTACACCACAGACAGGTCTGCCTGTAGGCTCCTTCGTATACGGGTCGAGTGCTGTTCCTTCAGCAACAACCTTTCCTGAGGTGTAAACCCCTGCACCATAGTAGTAGCCATAGTAGTAGGAACCACCATACCTTACTGTTCCAGAGATGTATCCTGGGTCAACCTCACCTTTGACCAGTATGACTGGATAGTTCTCGGGTGGGAACGTGTCGTACTTCTCGAAGTAGCCGTTCATGTAGCCTGACTCGTGATCGTTCTCGTAGGTCACTCCTCCAAGGTAGGCTGGTGGGTCGGGCGCCTGCCACCAGTCAAACCAGTACAATCCACCCATCGAGTAATATGGCTCGCGTGTTGATGTGTAGAATATCTTGAAGAAGAATTTGCCTGCAACGTTTGGCGCCTTCATGTCGTGGACCTTGATCCTGTAGCATCCTGCAAAGTCCCCTTTTCTCAATTGTCGGTCGACCCAGGGGTCCATCCATGGTGGATAAAGGAACCCTGAGCTACCCATCCAGTTGGGGTTTGTAAGGTATGTGCCATCGAATTCGCCTGCCAAGTCTGGGTATTGCGCAATCAAGTCAGCTGCATTCAGCGGGAAGTCTCTTGGTTCAGCTGTTATTCGGACAAACCACCAGTTGGGTGCAACTGGGTGGCGTGGACCAAACTTCCCAGTCTGTATCATGTTGTGGTCGTTAGTTATCGTCGTCTCGATGTTTGAGGTATCACCTAAACCCTGGTTGGTTGTCAGGAGATCACCCCAACCAGCTTCCCAATCAGCTGGAGGAGTGAACTCAGGAGGGATAGCGATGTAGAGCCATTTGCTGAGCTCCCATGAAGACCCAGGGGTCCTTGTCTTGAAGGTGGTGGTTTGGGCTCTCCATGAGATGTTGATCGGTGGGGAATCTAAGCAGATGTAGAAGTACAGGTCACCCACTGAGTTGGTGAGCACAGCTCCATCAGGAGAGTAGTAGGTGCCTTGGTCACTGGGAGGAACATAAAGGCTTCCAGGCTGTACGAATGCATTGTGTCCTGCTACATGTCCTGAAGCTGCACCGTCAGCCAAGTGAAACTGAGCGAAATTGTGCGGTAGACCTGGGAGGCCCCCCGCGTTCTCTTCTCCAATGCTTCCGGGCAGTTGGCCACCTAACGTGTAGTGGGCTGAGGCCTGAGGCATAGCGGCTAACGTCGCCAGCAAAAAAATGATTACACACAGTGCAGCCTGCACGGATCTATGATGCATCTTACAGGCCTGTACCGTAAAGATTTCAACAAAGATCTATTTAGTGTTTCTTCCATTTCAGCAAGTACAAGAAAGTAGATAGAGGAAACAAACGCGTGTTGAGACGTAGGTTGCAAGTCTCTGCTGGTAAATGTTAAGACTATGCTCTACCTAGATTTGCCTCCCTCTCCTTTAGAACCTCAATCAATGTGTTTATGCTGTAGAGTAGGCTCAAAGCCCCTCCTGGAAAGAGTGCGCATTTGAGCGCTTCAAGGATCTCCTCTTTGGTCGCCCCTTTCTCAAGGGCTCTCCTCATATGGTTTCTCATTCCGGAGGTGTCTCCTGGGTTACGTGCTGCTATGGCGCATATGAAGAAGAGTTCCTTTATCTTCTCTGGAAAGATCCTTGTCCTGAGCATTGCCAGCTCGTAGAGCTTGTCGTACGTCTCTAGGAATTCAGGATCGTCTTCTGCAAGCATCCTGTATGAAGGATATATGTAGCCCCGTTTCTTCATCATCTGCTCGAGAAGCCGCTTCGACCTATCACTCATATTGTAATCCCCTAACGGAGACATTCGAGCAACTCGAAATTTAACACTATCTAGACAATCTTGTTGTTCAAAGGTCTATACGCTCCGCTACTTAGAAAACAGAAAAAAAAAGAGAGAATCTGTTTGTCAGTGAAGAATCTTTTGAGCCTGTGTCACAGTAGCCTTTGCTGCAACCGCTACAGTCGCAAGGACAAAAGTTGCGGTTGCGAACATCATCAGCGCAGACAGCGATGAGAGTTCAGCGACAACTATCAGCACTAGGGTCGCAAGCCACGCTACAGCTAACGGTTTGTCCGTCAGGCCGATGTGCAGTCTCTTCCTTCTGGCCAATTCCACTGCCAAGAGAACCACTGGAGCAAAGTATACGACACCGATCAGGCTGCTCGCCACAAGACCCGCTGCAACGACTGCCAACTCAGGAGCAAAGCTCAAAGCTGAATAGGACCATTGAGCCAAATGCAGTATCCCTATCAACGGGTACAGGGCGACCTTCGCGACGTTCCTTAGAGCCAGGTTGTTCTTCACATGTTCAGCAACAGTGGGACTGAAAGAGTAGTACCAAGCGTTGAAGACATTCATGAATTGGCTTCCCGCAAACGTTGTCTGGATTGAGCGGTCCCTGAAGAGTCTCAGGAAGTAGACCTCAGGAGCCAACTCTGAACCATAGGTGGCGGTGGCTATGATGCAAGGTCCAGCTGTAGGTGATATGGTCAAGGTGGCGGTCACTGTACGTGTCAGGGTTCCACTAGTCCCCGTAACCGTGATTGTCCCGGTACCAGCTGGGGCTGTTGCGGCCGCTGTTATCGTCAAAGTGGCTTTTGCAGAACCGTCTGCCGGCGGCGTTACTGTGGCTGGAGCAATGGATCCAGTTGCACCGGAGCCAGACGGGACCGATACAGTTAGCGTCACCGGAGAGTTGAAGGAGTTTATCGAGTTGACGGTGATTGTGCATGTAGTTGATGAGCCGTTGCGTACACTAATGGCACTTGTAGAGAGACTCAATGAAAAGTCCGGCGCAGCTACGATCATCAGTATAACGGTTGTTGTGTGGTTCTGTGATCCAGATGTCCCTGTGATGGTGAGCGTATAGTTTCCAACTGGAGCTGTCGAGGATATCGCCAGACTTAGATTTGAAGAGGCGGAACCTGCTGGAGGTATCAGTATGGAAGATGGACTGAAGGTTGGGATAACTCCAAGCGGATACCCTGAAACCGACAGACTCATGGTGGCAGAATAGTCATTGGATGATGTACCGTTCACATTGAAGATTGCAGTGGTATTCTGGGCTGCTGTCACTGAGGGCGGTGTCGCGGTTATGCTGAACTCGCCAACAGTTATTGCGATCGCCTGTTGACTCGTAAGAGAGGCACTCGTACCTCTCACAGTTAGATAGTATGTGCCGTAAGCCAGCGAGGACGTTGTCGAGATTGTTAGAACAGAAGCAGACGGTCCGCCTGGCGGAGGCGTGACGGATGCTGGGTTGAAGCTCACCGTCATATTGTCCGGTACACCCAAAGCACTCAATGCAACAGCTGAGCTGAAGGTGCCTACTGACTGAACCCCTATCTCGATTGTGGTGCTCATTCCTCGGACTACTGACTTGGCTGCTGGTGCTGCAATGTAGAAACCGCTGACCCTCAGAGTTATAGCCCATGAGTGAACCACACCATCATTATTTGATCCAGTAATTACAAGGCTATAGTTACCTGAAGGTGTAGAGAGAGTCGTGGTTAGACTGAGTATTGAAACGTTGGAACTGTATGAAGCAACCGTCAGCAGGGATGGAGTGAAGGAAGCCGATATCAAGCCAGGAATGCTCGGGGCTATCAGCAGAGAGACAGATTGAGGATCAATGTTGTTCGTATAGCTGTACACGTTGATCTGGAGCGTCCCGGTCCCGCCGGGTGCAACATCAACCACGGTACCAGGGGTACTTCCAAGTCTGAAGTCTTTTGGAGAGTCGGCCTGATGAGGCTGCGCGATAAGCGTGGTTGTGCTAGATCCTGTGGCGCTGGGGTTGTTTGAGGAGCTTGTGCCTTGTCCCGTTACAGTTATGGTGTAACCTTGAGTATAGGTTGGGACAAGTCCGGCGCCGACTGTGGCCATCAGATATGTGAAGCCTGACCCATCGAGCGGAACATCTACGACACTTCCCCCTGGAAAGCTTAGCGAGGGGCCACTAGGGCTACATGTCGCGTTCAAGCTTACAGGTCCGATGAAGCCGTTGATAGACTGTATCTCGACCGAGTAGTATGCGTACTGGTTAATGGCATCATCAACCATCTGTTGTGTCGGGCTGAGTATAATGTTGAAGCCGGGTGCAGCCTTGACCTCATGAATATTTGATAATGCACCTAAGGCCAGAAGTGTAACCAAGGATAATGTCAATAGAATAGACTTATGTCGGTTCATCTAGTTTTCCTCCCTATGACGTTTCAGATATTCGGATATAGCTGTTTCTAGTTCCTTGCTCTGCTTCTTCGTTGTCCCATGCTTCTTTATCACCAGTGCGAGAAACTTCTTCCAGATTTTCTCATCTATCTGCATCGTGGTTTTATGCTTTGGCATCAGGATTTTTCCCCGTAATGTCGTAAAGCCATAGAACCATATTTAATTCTTCCTAGACATTTTTTATCAATTGGTTACTACAGAAAGAAAGATATTGCCAAATCTCGGTTCAGTGAGTTTCTCAGACTCATGCCAGAGTGAGGGTGACGTCTTCTTGATGGCCCTATGTACATTTCTGTACTCGAAAGCTTAAAATAAGGTACATATAACCATAATTGTCCTAACAGGATACATGTTCCTCTAAACGCCCGCCACCGTGAGGGCCCTTGAGTCCAGAAAACGACCCGCTCATACTCGACATAGCCGACCTTCATCCACACGAGCAAGTCGACCCAATCAGGTTGCGGGAGTTGAAGAAGCAACTAGCCGACGACGGCTTCCAGAAGGACCCAATAATAGTTGAGGATAAGAACTTAATCGTGATAGATGGACACCACCGAATACGTGCCCTAAGAGCTCTTGGTTACTCCAGAGTTGTCGCACACAAAATAGACTACCTTGAAGATGACCGGATCGTTCTGAAGACATGGTATCCAGTCATCACAGGGCCAAGAACCGAACTAATCAAAGCACTTCATCACTGCCTCGAGGCTTCTACTCAACAGAATGGGCGGCTGCAGGATCCTGTACTCATAATCAATGACTGGGAGTATCGCCTGAGAGCCACAAGAAGGACCATTATGGATTCCTTGTTGGGCAGGTTCAAGATAGAGTATGTTCCAGACGTAGAGACCGCAAAGAAGCTTTCCAAAGATAATGGATATGGTGGAGCCATAATATTTGGGTCAATCAGCAAAGAAGATGTCATAAGAGCTGCACTGTCAGGCGCGGTTCTACCTCCGAAGACCACCCAGCACATAGTTCCAAACAAGCCAGTAGACTGGTTCATACCGCTCGAGAGACTGAATAACGGCGTTCAAACCCCAGCAACAGAGCGGTGAGAGGCTCCGAGATACCAGAGGTCACCCTAACCACATCACGGAAATACTTGCTCAGTCTCAAGGCGCCCTGAAGAACTCGCTGATCTTTCTCGTCTCTCTTTTCTGCAGAAGTTTTGCGCATCTACGTGGGCTCAGTCTCTTGAACTCCAACCCAAGGGTCGCGAGGATCCTCTGCGCCCCTGACCTGAGACTCGGCGCCGCAACAACCCCCCTAACACTAAGTCCGGTCGTCTCATTTACAACGTCAACGTAGCGCTTCAGCTGAAGGATTGCGTCCTTCCCAGCTGGAGTCCTCTTCAACTCAACAACCACAAATCTTCCTTGCGCATCTTTCCCGTAGAAGTCAATGAAGCCCGGCTCAACCCTCCTCTCAAAATCGATGAGTCTGAGGCCATCCTCAAGTATGCTTGGGTCCGAAACTAGGGCATCCCGCATCTGTTCTTCACTGACATACAGGCTGAATTCCGCTCTGTCCATTAACCTGATTGAGGCGATGAAGATGAGGCTGCTGAAGATTGTGTCTAGGGTCTCTCGAGGCCTTGACCGATGAGCCTTGATACTCAGCGAAGAGCCTTCTAGAGAAACGGAAAGAATGCAGCGTGCAGGTTGCCAGTTTACCGGTTCGTAGCCAGTCGGCCTGTGAACCTGGACAGAACCATCGCCTTTAATGAGCACAACCCTCTCACCGTGACCCAAACTTGAGGATGCCCTTCCAGAGTACTTGCATTCACAGTCGCCGACAATGATCACAAGATCCTTTCTCCGAAAGGAGTCTTGAAGGAAACCTACGACCTCCTCCATCTTGGGATTCTCTAAAAGTAAGAGTCCCGAAGTCCTTGCTACCGGTTCCTCACGCAACTTCCTGAACCTCTTGCTCTAACCTTCAGTTTAAGAAACTGTATTGAAAAGACTTTTATAGGAACTTCCCTGTGGACATCATCGATTGAGATGACTTTGGAGCCGTCAAAGAAGCCACTGAACCTACTGGTCAAGAAAGTAAATCAGGAAGTCGCAGTCAAACTTAAGAATCATATGGAGTATCGAGGAAAGATGATAGATTGCGACAGCCACATGAACATTATACTAGAAGGCGCTACTGAATACAGGAGCAATGAGCCCTCAGCCAACTTTGGAAACATAATTGTTAGAGGGAACAACATCCTATACGTCTGCGTCGAGAAGCCTAGAACTTGATGCATGTTGACGAACGTGTCTACCGACTGATATCAACCTGAAACTCTTTTCAACTGAGAAGGGAGCCTTCCCTCACCATGTGATTCAAGTCAATGGTGCAGGATTACATGAATCTTCCCGGCTCTCGAGTAATTCGTTTTCATTCGTGAATTCATGAGCATCATAGTGCCTTTCTAGGTAGGTCGAGAGTCTAGAGAGTGGGAAGGCGCCCCTTGCCCTTGACGTAGGCAACTATTCCTTCAAGGTCAGGGTTGAGCCCCGCCTTTCTCGTGAAACACGTGACAATATTAGAGATGTCCCTCTTGAGGTAGTCTTGAGCGTTGGGGTGGTCTATGTCTACGCTTTGCGGCCAATCGATTATCAGTAGTTTCCCATCCGGTTTTATTAGGATATTATACTCGCTCAAGTCAGAGTGGATGAGCCTTGCTCTCTGATATGCCTTCTTGATGTTTCTGAGAATCTCCTTCAGGATCGGTTTAGCATCCTCAAGCTCGGCAAACTTGAGTTCAGTCCCCCCTATCAAGCTCATCACAACCACGTGCCTGTTATGCGCTATTGGTTTGGGAACGCTAACGCCCGCCGAATATAGACCGTGCAAGGCAGAATACTCTCTCTCAGCAGCAAGCCTGGACTGGTACAGCCAAGATGTGTGGGGGTGGCCGGCAACATATCCCCTCTTCCTTAGAGTCTGCCTGAAACTTGTCCTGCCCAACCTATGGAACTTCACGGCACACTCTTTTCCCCGTGAATCCAGCGCCGCATAGATATCCGCCTCCTTTCCAACCCCCAAGGATTTGCCGAGCGCCTCAACCACCCCAGAACTGACGAGAGCTTGAAGGGCCAGAGCATCATAACCATGCGATGTCAACGCATAACCTTGGTAACCAAGAAGGCTCTTCGAAGGTCCAGCGAGAAACCGACCCTTGGACAATATACTGACTCTGAAAGTTACCTCATCACTTCGGAGCCTCGAATAACGGATTATGTGCTCGAGGGGAACGAATTCGTGACTCTTCATCAAGATTTCAGCAACTGCAAGAATTCTGAAATCATTCTCCGCAAGGGTTCTGAACTTCTTGGGGATGTGCAAGTATGCCTCGCCAGATACTACCGACGAAAGAGGATATTAAGCCATACATACTTAGCATTGGTTGTGTTCCTATGTGATGACCGAGCTTTGAGGTTATGAGTATTGCCTGAGTTGCCGGTCTCGAAACGGACTTTGAAGGTTAGTGTGGCTGCAGTCTTTACAGCACTCATCGCTGTAGCTACAATGTCTTTCTCGGTGAGTGTTCCGGCGACCAGAGGATACTTCAATATTGGGGAGACCGCGATCTACGTCTCAGCGATCCTTTTCGGCTCTTCAGTCGGCGGATTGACAGGCGGTCTGGGATCTATGATTGCTGACTTGGCATTAGGCTACGCGATATATGCACCCGCGACTCTGGTGATAAAAGGTTTGGAGGGGGCTGTAGTCGGCTTCCTAGCCAAGAGAGAACCATATGAATCCTTGAGTCCAGGGTTTAGGAGACTCCTTATGTTCGCCGCCACAGCGCTCTTAGCCGCCATTATCTTCATTATTGGTGTCGGTTACTACGCTGGTTTGATGGAGTTTACCCTTGCCTCACCGGTGATGCTTATCGGTTTTCGAATTACAGTTCCCACAACATTCTGGATCGCATTATCTGTACTGGCCGCAGCCACTGTGTTATATGTCTCCCTCAGGTATGGTCCAAGTCTGAGTTGGCAGATCTTCGCAGTTCTGATTGGAGGGGCTGAGATGGTAACAGGATATTTCATCTATGAGCAGTTTCTACTCGGTGTGGCGGCAATAGCTGAGGTACCTATCAACATCGGCCAGATGATGATAGGTACAGTAGTGGCCATACCTCTAGTTAGGGCGATCAGGTCTAGGATTCCTCAAACCCTTATCGACACTCTTAACGACTGAAGCTTGGAATCCATTATTTCGCAGCAATTTACGGCTCCGTCGCAGCCCTGCTGGTTAGGCTGGAACTTAATTGCCGGTATCTCCACAGGAATTCTTCAAAACCAAATGAAGCCGTATCTGATCATTGATTACGGCTCCTAGTAAGCGCCCTCTCTAGGGAAGCTTTGATGAAGCCATTGTAGGTTGGGGCTGGCCGGTTAGGCCTCGATTTGAATTCGCCGTGGAACTGGGTTGCAAGATGGAAGGTTCTGCCTTGAATCTCCAGTATCTCCATGCGCGAGCCGTCTGGGCTCCTGCCGGAGAAGGTGAGGCCGGCCTTCTCGAGCCTTTCAAGGTACTGCTGGTTCACCTCGTAGCGGTGGCGGTGCCTTTCGTAAATTACATCTGTGCGGTATAGTCTCTGGGCGAGTGTCCCAGGCGTCAATAATATCTTGTTAGCTCCCAGCCTCATGGTGGCACCTTTCGTTTCAATCGACTTCTGTTCCGGCATCAGGTCTACAACAGGATCTTGAGTGTCAGGCCTGACCTCTGTAGAGTTGGCCCCGCTCAGGCCCACATGTCTTGCAAACTCAACTATCGCCATCTGGAAACCGAAGCATATCCCTAGAAAGGGGATGTTTTTCTCGCGTGCATAGGATATGGCCATTATCTTTCCTTCTGTTCCTCGAGCACCAAATCCTCCAGGCACTAGGATCCCGTCATAATTGTCAATTTCTTTGAGTCTGGAACGGTCCTCTTCGAATGTCTCGGTCTCGATCCAGCTTATCTTGACCTGAGCGTCGTTGGCGGCCCCTGCGTGCTTTAGAGCTTCGTTAATGCTTACGTATGAGTCCGCCAGTTCAGCATATTTTCCACACACCGCTATCTGCACCGTATACTTTGGGTTTATGAATCCCTCCAGCATTCTTTTCCAATCTTGCCAGTCGGGTTTCCTTGTTCTTGCACCCATCCTCTCGGAAAGATAATCGCCCATTCCTTGGTCGTCAAGGATCAGAGGAACCTCATATACACTTATAGTGTCAGGGGACGTGAAGACAGCCCTCTCTTCAACATTGCAGAATAGCGCAATCTTCTTCCTCACGTCTACTTTGAGTGGATTCTGGCTCCTGGCTACAATTGCGTCAGGCTGGATCCCAATCCTTCGAAGTTCTTGGACACTGTGCTGGGTGGGTTTTGTCTTCTGTTCACCGACAACCTCAAGGAACGGTACTAGAGTAACATGGACGGTTATGATGTTGGCTGAGCCTTCTTCCAGCTTCATCTGGCGTGTAGCCTCAAGGAAAGGTAGGCTCTCAATGTCTCCCACCGTTCCGCCGATCTCGACTGTAACGCAGTCAACGCCACTTCTTCTTGCTATAGACCTTATCCGCTCTTTGATCTCGTCCGTGACATGCGGTATTATCTGGACACATCTCCCCAGAAATTCCCCCTTCCTTTCTTTACCGATCACAGAAAGATAGATCTGACCTGTCGTTACGTTGTGTTCTCTAGGTATGTTCACGTCGAGGAACCGCTCATAGGTTCCCAAGTCCATGTCCGTCTCGCCACCATCCTCCGTGACGAAGACCTCGCCGTGAACGCGGGGGTTCATTGTCCCAGCATCAACGTTGAGGTAAGGATCTATCTTGACCGCTGTAACATTCATTCCTCTTGACTGCAGAATCTTTCCGATAGAAGCAGCCGTGACACCTTTTCCAATCCCAGACATCACACCGCCAGTTATGAAGACGTACTTGACCATGCCGAACACCCTGACAGTTACAAGGACAACCTCAATCGATTATTATAACATTCTCTGGGCACTCTCTCGCTATCGGGGGGTTCAACGGCCCAGATCCTCTTGCCTAGCCTGTGTCTTGCCTCTGGTCTCTGGAAGCTGTGTATACCTTCCGTCCGCGGTTCTGTATACAGCCAGCCTCCCAACAGTCTCCCAGAACTCATCCTTGAAATGTCTAATTTGGATAGTCAATACCTCTGCGGAGGGGTCGGACTTACCTTGCCAGACGGCGAAGCTCAGAAAGTCACCGTTGGGTAATCTCGTGGAGAAACGAACCTTCGGTTGCTGCCTTTCAGACAACAGCTCCACCAACACCTCGATCAAATATGCGAGATCTCTTATAGAGAATTTGGTCAATATAGCACAGAGGAGAAAGGTGGACATTACTGCCTGTTATCTAGGTCAAAACCTATTATCGGGAATCGCCCATACTCTCAAGATTTGTCACAAGATCAAAGACTGCTAGTTTTCCGGTTTAGGTGGGAACCTTGACGCGCTATCACCGTGGAAGAAGACACGAAGAGAAGATCATGAATAGGTATAGGAAATATCCTCGGATTCACAGCGCCAGAAGCTTGAAAGTCGACGTTGTAATATTTTCCGAAAACGGTGTCACAAAACTTGTCGAGTGTAAGCGTTGCCCACAAGATATGGCCTACATCTACCCTGATGATCTCCAAACTCTACTCCACTTTTACAAGCGGCTTGTTGAGCTGGGCCACAAGCCACAGATGGTCCTATCACTGTGGTTCCATAAGAGAAGGTTGACCAGAGAGATAGTTCTGGACCCCAAATTACTTGCCAAGAATAATCCATTGAGGTTTGAGCTACGAGGCAATAGGCTGTACCTCTGTCCGGCAGATACTCCAGGCAAGTGACCCTCTAGGCCCGCACCGTGAAGAAGCTTTAAAGGCATACTAACCAGCCTTTACATCCAACAAATCTCTTGAAGATAACTCGAAAGGCTTTGGGAGCGTCATCTTCATGCCTTGTAACGTGGTTGTTGGTGGATTCTTTGGTGACGAAGGCAAGGGGAAAATCGTTTCCTACCTAGCCCTGAAAGATAAGCCTTCGATAGTCGTAAGGGGAGGGGTCGGACCCAACGCTGGGCATACTGTGGAGTTCGAGGGAAAGACCTACTCTCTGAGAATGATTCCCAGCGGCTTCCCAAACAAAGATAGTAAACTCCTCATCGGGCCAGGAGTCGCCGTCGACCCGGAAATCCTCCTAAAAGAGATTGCGCTGACGGGAACAGAGTCCAGAGTGGGACTCGACCCCCAATGCGCGATAATCGAGAACAAACACGTCAAAGCTGAGATCGAGTCAAATCATCTATCCAGAAAGGTTGGGTCAACCAAGAGTGGGGTTGGAGCATGCAATGCAGACAGAGCCTTAAGATCCGCAAAGGTCGCAAGAGATATTCCGGAGTTGAGGAGATACCTCACAGATGTCCCCCACGCAGTGAATGATGCGCTGGAAAAAGGTGGTGAAGTACTTGTAGAGGGTACTCAGGGAACTTTTCTCTCGCTATACCACGGTACCTACCCATACAGTACATCAAAAGACGTCTGCGCCTCAGCCGTCTGCTCTGACATAGGTTTGGGGCCGACAAGAATTTCGGACGTCACCCTGGTCTTCAAGTCTTTCGTGACAAGGGTCGGTGAGGGAGAGCTTCAGGGTCAGCTCAGCAAAGAAGAGGTTCTCAAGAGAGGATGGGTAGAGTATGGAACCGTGACCGGAAGGCCCCGCAGGGCTGCGCCGTTCAACTTTGAACTCGCGAGGAGGGCGATAATGCTCAACGGAGCAACGCAACTTGCGATAACAAAGATAGACTTGATCTCTCCCGAGGCCGCTGGCGTAAGAAGATTTGAAGAGCTACCAGACAAAGCCAAGGAGTTTATCAGGAAAGTTGAGGATGAGACACGACGACCGGTGATGTTGATTGGAACAGGCCCATCAACTTGGGAGGTGATCGATAGACGAGCAAAGTAACCCGTTCTTTGAAAGGATGTTGACCTCTGAACTCGAAGACTATCTCTTACCTGTCCATCACCGACTTCGGACAAGCCAAACAGAATTACCTGAAGCCAAGTCTAGAATTCATCTCACTAGCCGGGCTTGAGGTTTGCTCGACTTCTCAATCAACCTTAACTCACCTTAAATATGTTGTAATAGAGAAGAAGATTGAAGTGATCAAGGTGAGAGGCAATGAGTATTCCTTAACAAAGAGTGTTGCCTTGGTGGCTTCAATGGCAGCTCTCGGAAACGTCTTGGCCTTCATCTCAATGTATGTTGGCAGATTCCATCCCCAGGTAGCCCTCGACTTCTCAAACCTCGCAACTGCGATAGTAGCTATCTATCTGGGTCCGGCTATGGGCATGATTACGGGGGCCCTCGTGGGCATAGCCCCCTACTACGAGTTTGGCGTTATCGGATGGCTTGGTCCGTTTCTCGGATTTGTAGGTTTGACCGTTGGTAAAGCCTTATCTGGATTGTTCTTCGGGTTGCTCGGAAGAAGAACTCGACCGTTCCTAGCCGTAGTACTTGGATTTGTTCCTGAGAGTATCCACATCTACATTCTCTTCAAGTTCCTGACTAGGCTGCTCCTGCCCGCGCAAATAGCCTCAGGCTTCACCGACGCGCTCATACTGGCCGTCCAGACTAAGGCTTGGTTCGAAATCGCCATCATCGGAGTTCTAATGGAGATAGTGAAGAAGAGGAAGATTGTCGAAGCGGTATTGGCGCCCACATAGTCGGTTTGAAAGAGCCGAACATGAAGCCTAGTTTGAGAGAGAACCGTCCTACCTACTGAATGGTTCAAGCAATCTGAGGTCTTCAGGGGTATCCACATCGAACGAGAGGCCGGGCGACCAGTAGATTCTATATTTTCTGCCTCTTCTCATAGCCTCTTGGATATGACTTAGCAGACTGCGTGAACCGAACCTAGTCGGTATCGCTTCTGGAGGACGAAGGAAGAGGGCGTTGGTTCCACAGTCTTTTGAGGGGCATATTGTGACCGATTCATCTTCTATTGTTTCTAATAGTTGCTCGAGGTCACTGCTTGAAAGAAAAGGCAGGTCGGCTGCCACTATGAGTACGGCCTCCGATCCTTTCCTGACGCATCGGTCAATGGCTTGACCAACAGCGCGGTTGAGTGAGTCGGTCTTGTCCGCGACAAATGGGACATTGTAGTCTCTTGAAGCCTTCTTGACCTCGTCATCCGAACCAATAACCATTACGTGGCCAGTCAACTTCTTCAGAGTCTTCAAGACATGCTGCAACATCTTAAGAGCCAAATCTCTTCTCTGGATTGGGCTCAGCGATGATGCGAGTCTGACCTTGGATTCTGAAAGTCTCTTGACAGGAACAACAACCCAGATATACATGAATCATCCCTTGAGTGCTTTCAAAGCGATCTCCGCAAGCATGATCTTGGATTCTAGTGTAGTCATCAGAGTATTTGTTGTAACGGCTTGGATTCCTAAACCCTCAATCCGATCTTTGAGGTTTGAATCCTGCTCGTCAATAATGAGACTGTCGATGAGACCCCTGTAAACCACTGCAACACCAAAGGCAGAGGACTCCATCCCCAATCCCCTCATCATTCTGTCGGCTGGACCTCTCACCGGTTTTCCTGCTATAAGAGGTGTGATGGCCACTTTTCTCACCTCAGATTCCTTGAGAGCCTCTCTGACTCCTCGTATGGAGAGTATGCAGCCGATGCTGACAATCGGGTTGCTTGGAGCAAAGATTATGCCTCTAGATCTTCCAATGGCCTCCAAGACCTCGGGGTTGGGTCGCGCCGATTCGGAACCTTCGAAGAGAATGTTTCTCACGTTGGCTTCGAATCTACGTTTGACGAAATACTCTTGAAAATCGAGAAGCCCGTCATCGGTCTCCACTCTTGTTCGAACAGAGTCGTCTGTCACCGGCAAGATCACTTGTCTTACTTGGAGATCGTTGCAGAACTTCCTTGTGACCTCGGAGAGACTGTAGCCTCCCTGCAAGAGATGGGTACGCAGGATATGGGTTGCAAGGTCTTTGTCCCCGACTCTAAACCACGCCTCATACCCGTAATCCTCTATCATTTGAAGGAAATTGAAGCTGTCGCCTCGAAGCCCCCACCCTTTCTCTTCGTCAACGAGACCCGCCAAGGCGTACATTAATGTGTCTAGGTCAGGCGAAATGTGAAGCCCAAAGAACTCCACATCATCACCTATATTGGCCACGATGACCAGCTCCTCGTCGCGTACGACTCTGGTCAGACCTTGAAGGAACTTCGCAGCCCCCACGCCACCAGCCAGAACAACTATCATTGCGTCGACCAGCTCAAACTCTGGGAACCTAAGTGAGACTCATAGTTGCAGTTAAAAGGATTCTCCGGCCTACGCTGATTCCTGGCGGATTCTCTTTTCTAGGCTTCTAAGCAGATGTATTGCCGTCCTGATGTTGGTGTACGCCAACCTATCGTCTCTCACCAACTGTTGGGCAGCTTCATCAAGCAGTCTCCTTGAATAGTCTAAGGTCTCTCTGGTTGTTAAATGGGTGGCGGAGGCAGCTTCCAGCTCAGGGGAGTACTCAAGCAGCCCACCGCCAAGAGCCAGAAGAAAGGCGGCGTACTCTGCTTCCGCGGCAGATCGCCACAACGGTGATTTCATATTCGCACTTTCACTTTCAACATTCTGACTGATTTGACTTAACAGGTTCGATGCTTTTGTCAGGCTCACCGTTATTCTGCTGATCATTTGTTGATCCATCAATTCACCTTTTGAGTTGAAGGGTAAGAATGGCCTCACCCGAATGACGTTGGCTATTCAAATCATGAGACTGACAACACGAAGGAGACCTACTCATTTTGACATGCACTTGCAATATATTGGAATATCGAGACCGTCCAAAATGTGAGTAGACCTGAAAGATGCTATTCTACTGTAACTGACTTCGCCAAGTTTCTGGGTCTGTCTGGATCTCGCCCTCTCTCGACAGCTGACCAATAGGCGAACAGCTGGAGAGGAATCACGTATACCAGGGGTGAGAGTAGACTCGTCACAGGAACAGGAATCTCAACATAATCGTCAAGTATGGTTTTCAGTTTCTCATCGCCAGCCTCAATGACCCCAATGGTTGCTGCACCTCTGGCCTTCATCTCCATGATGTTTCCAACAATCTTGTGGTGAGTCTCGTCCTTTGGGGCGACGAAGACTATCGGGTATTCCGACTCGACGACCGCGATGAATCCATGTTTGCTCTCACCCGCGGGATATGCGAGAGAAGGTAGGTATGAGAGTTCGAGAAGCTTCAGCCTTGCCTCCAGAGCAGTAGTTACATTTATGCCTCGCGCCAGGAAGCAGAAGCTCGACCTCTCTCTGTACTTATGTGCAAGTTCGCGAATCTTTGGCTCGACTTGGAGAGCCTTCTCCATGTCCGCCGGAACCTTCAAGAGGCAATCTTTGAGTTTGGTCAACTCCTCGGTCGGGATCGTTCCTCGTTTTTCAGCCAAGACTAGAGCGAGCCTCGTCAAGACTGAGACTTGGGAAGTGAAGGTCTTTGTTGCGGCGACACTGACCTCGGGCCCTGAATTCTGACCTATATAGACCTCAGAGAGCCTCGTGACGGTTGAGCCCATCATGTTTGTGATACCTATTATGGAGGCGCCCATACTCTTTGCGAGACGTACAGCTTCAAGCGTATCGGCGGTCTCACCCGACTGGCTGACAGCCAAGACGACTGAGTTCTTGTCAATCGTGTGGCCGTGCTGCTCAATGAATTCGGACGCAATCACAGGCTGGGTGCGAAGCCTCGCCAGCCTCGTAAACAGGTAGGATGCCGCAAGGCAGGCGTGGTAGGATGTGCCGCAGGCGAGGAGAAAAACCTGTTCGGCCCTGTCCAGCTTTGACGCCATGAGGTCATAGTATATAGTCTGGATCCTGAGGGCGTTCCTTATTGCTGAGGGTTGCTCACGGATCTCTTTGAGCATGAAATGTCTGTATCCACCTTTCGCAGCGTCCTCGGGACTCCAAGTAATGTGAGAGACGTCGCGTATGAGTTCTTGTCCTGTTCTGAAGTTGAGAAGCTCAGTTTGGTCCGGCCCAAGTATAGCTAGGTCTTCTTCTTCCAGGAAAATCGCTCTTCTTGTCAGGGGCAGGAATGCTGAGACGTCAGACGCACAGTAGTTTGATAGTTCTCCAAGCCCAATGACCAGTGGACTCTCTTTCTTCAGGCATACTATTGAGTCTGGTTTGGCTGTTGAGATTGCTGCAACAGCGTATGAACCTTCAAGCTGCCTAGCTGCCAGCCTGACCGACTCGACAAAGTCTTCACCATCGGCAACATACTCTTCAATCAGGTGGGGGACGACTTCGGTATCTGTCCTCGACCTGAATCTGTGATTTCTCTCCTCAAGCTTCTTCCTCAGTTCGAGGAAGTTCTCAATTATTCCATTGTGTACAACCGCGATTTTTCCGTCACAGCTGAGGTGGGGGTGAGCGTTCTCCATTGAGGGGATACCGTGAGTCGCCCACCTTGTGTGACCCACACCCACCCTTCCTTCCATTTCGTCAAGTCTCAGTTTCGAATCAACATCTTTGATGGATCCGCGGTCCTTCTTTACCACCAGTTCATTCCCTGAGACTGTGGCTAAACCTACAGAGTCGTATCCCCTGTACTCGAGACGCTCCAAGGCCTGACGTATTATAGGCGCAGCCTGTCCGTCCTTCAAGACGGCGCCAAAGATGCCGCACAAGACTTAGCCCTCCTCGACGACTAACCGACCAAAGAGCTGACTGTTCAAATCCATTTCTTCCCAGTAGCACTTGAATAGCAACATTTCGGTCGATACATTAATATATTTGGCTCACAGAGTCACTTGCCAATCCTCTGCGGAAGGTGAAGAGAATGGGTGACCGTCTTTTCGGTGATGGCGTTTACGCAGAGTGTTGTTTCAAGCTTACCTGCTAAATCATCGACGAGCTTTGACCAAAAGGGTCCACAGGCCGTCGCACAATCAAGGACAAGAAGACTGCGAAGCAATACCTCCTCTCAGGAATTTCCAAACACACCAGCGGAGCAGCCGAAACCCCATAAGATCATTGCCGCCAAGTTCGGAGGCTCAAGCCTAGCTGACAGTGAAAGAATAGCAAAGGCATCAAAGTCTGTGGCGAAAGAAATAGGGAGGGGAGTCAAAGTCGTCGTAGTCGTCTCAGCAATGGGGAAGACTACAGATACACTCCTTGAGATCCTGCGGAACTCATCAGGGAGGGGTGTTGAGAAGCATGATGCTGACGACATCCTCTCGATGGGTGAGAGAACCAGCGCAAGAGTCTTCGCTGCCGCCCTGAAGGCAGAGGGGTTGAAGGTCAGATACTTCGACCCGAGCGATGGGGACTGGCCCATAATTACCGACGACAATTTCTCGAATGCAAACCCGATCCTGACCGAATGTGAAGAGAGAATCAAGAAGCACATTCTCCCAATGCTGATGGAGGGGACTGTCCCAGTCATAGCTGGATTTGTGGGCCGAACTAGGAATGGAGCTATAAGCACGATCGGTAGAGGAGGCAGTGACACCACAGCCTTCATTCTAGCCAAAGCCTTGGACGCAGACGAGGTAGTCTTGGTAACGGACTCAGACGGAATCATGACCGCCGACCCGAAGCTTGTGCCAGACGCCAAAAGACTCGATGAAGTCGACGTCAACGTTCTGGTCGAGCTGGCGGACTCAGGCAAGAAGTTCATACATAGAAAGGCACTCAAGTACAAGGATCCTAGGATAGACGCTAGAGTGATCAACTTCTCCCGGGGCAACCTAGGTTCCGAGGGAACCAGAATCACCGGTTCAATAGCCTCTGAACTCGCGGTTGAGTTGACATCCCCAGGACAGGCGGCAGCATTGACCGTGGTCGGCCACGGATTGTCTAGAAACCCAAGCATCATCTCTGAACTGGCTGAAGAGGTTGAGAGTCGAACAGAGTTACTCGGCCTGTCAGCAAACGCAGACTCAATAATTCTATATACATCACAAGAAGGTAATCTCGGTCCACTGTATCAAGACCTCCACAAGACCATGCTCAGACACCCTGAGACCATTTCAATGACTGCTCGCGAAAACCTAGCTTACTTGAGGGTCAAAGGCGTGGGGCTCGAGGAGACTCCTGGCGTCATAGGGAAAATCTCGGAGATCCTCAGAGTCAACAGCATAAACATCTTCGGCATACTCACCATAACATCCAGCATCCTAGTCTTTGTCGATTATGCCGAGAGGGAGAAGGCTCTCTATATGATTAAGAAAGCGCTTGGTGTGAATTAGAAATGTTGAAGGTAGCGATTCTTGGAGCAACTGGAATGGTAGGCCAGAAGTTCATAGAGCTACTTCATGGACACCCGTGGTTCAAGGTAGAGGCCTTGGCCGCTTCAGAGAGGAGTATCGGCCTCAAGTATGGGCAACTGGCGAAATGGAGGCTTCCGACAGCCATCCCAGAAGACGTTAGGGAGCTCGAGGTCCTTCCAGTCGATACCAAAGCAGTCGGCGATGTGGACATAGTCTACTCAGCTCTACCCCCCGAGGAGGCTGGAAGGGCTGAGGAGAAATTTGCAGAGGAAGGATACATGGTCTTCAGCAACGCCTCGTCTCACAGGATGGATCAGGACGTACCAATCCTCAACCCTGAGGTCAACTGGGAACACTCAAGAATGATAGACGAGCAGAGGAAGAGAAGAGGCTGGAGCGGCGCCATAGTCACAAACCCGAACTGCACCGCCGCAATCCTGACGCTATCTCTGAAACCCCTCAAGGACGAATTTGGAATAGGAAGGGTCACAGTCTCAACCATGCAGGCGGTCTCTGGAGCCGGATATCCCGGCGTCGCCTCACTAGACATAACGGACAACGTGATACCCTTCATCAAGAATGAGGAGGAGAAGGTGCAGGGGGAGACCCAGAAGATCTTGGGATACCCCATGAAGCCTGCGGAGTTTAAGATCTCGGCCAGCTGCCACAGGGTCAACACAACCGACGGACACGTAGAGGCCGTGTTCGTCGAGACCCAGAAGGAAGCGCAGCCACAGGCGGTGGCTGAGGTGATGGCGAAGTTCCATGGGGAACCTCAAAGACTGGGGCTGCCGACAGCTCCCAAGAACCCCATAGTAGTAAGGTATGAGGAGGATAGGCCCCAACCCAGGCTCGACAGAATGGAGGGCAAAGGGATGTCTGTCGTTGTAGGACGTGTCAGGAAGGACGACGCATCAGGGGGCATCAAATACATAGTACTGGGCCATAACACTGTCAGGGGAGCGGCGGGATGCTCCATACTGAACTCAGAATACTTCAGGGCAACAGGCTACATTTAGGAGGTGACTAAAATGAGCAGCGGTAAGAGAAGAAGAATCCAGAGAATATTCAGGCAGGACAATAGGACCGTCATAGTCCCGATGGACCACGGTGTAACAGTCGGCCCGATCCAAGGACTCAAAGACATGAAGAGCATGATCGACAGACTCAACCGTGGAGGAGCAGACGCAATCCTCGTCCACAAAGGAATAGCAAGGAACATAGACGCTGGACAAGCGGGACTGATAATACACCTGTCTGGAAGCACCTCCCTAGGCCCAGACCCACTGTGGAAACAGCAGGTATGCTCAGTAACCGAGGCAATAAGACTCGGCGCAGAGGCCGTCTCGGTCCACATAAATGTGGGTGCACCGAAGGAGCATGAGATGCTCGGCAAGCTCGGGAGGGTCGCAGACAGTTGCGACGAGTTCGGGATTCCGCTTCTCGCCATGATGTATCCGAGAGGACCGGCAATCAAGAGTGAACATGCCCCCGCAGCGGTAGGTCACGCCGCAAGACTCGGAGCGGAACTGGGCGCCGACGTGGTCAAGACAAACTACACAGGAGACCCGGAAACCTTCAAGGAGGTAGTCTCAAGTTGCCCAGTACCAATAGTGATCGCGGGCGGACCCAAGACAGAGAGTGTAAGGGAGTTCCTGACGATGGTCTACAACTCGATCAAAGCGGGGGCGGCAGGCGTATCGATTGGAAGGAACGTCTTCCAACATCCGAACCCGGAACTTATGACCAAGGCTCTCTCAGCCATCGTCCACGAGGGGGCCAGTGTTGAGAACGCGCAGAGGATCGTAGGTGAGAAGGAATGAAAGAACTCTGGGTAGAGATACCTGAAGAGCTACCTGCAAACCTGAAGGAGAAGCTGCTGGCATCAGCCTCAGAGGTCGCAGATGTCCTGCTGGTTTCAGCAAGTGACCACAGTCTGACCAAGGGATCCAAGAAAGCCATTGCAGGCAACTTCGAGGGCGCAAACATCAGGACAGTCGAGTTTCAAGAAGCCGACGATATCCTCTCGGCAAGAGTCCCAGCTAAAGACATAGCGGCCAGAGTCACCATATACACCGGCCGAGACGAGGCAAAGGCTACTGACGCGGCCAACCTGGGAGCAAGATACGTCATCCTCGGATGCACAAACTGGAAGACGATACCGCTCGAGAACATGGTCGCGAAGTTGAGAAACAGAGTTAAGGTATTGATGCAGGTATCAAGTCCAGAAGAAGCGAGACTGGCGATCGAAACACTGCAGCTTGGAGCGGATGGAGTCGTCTACAGAACCGACAACCCAGAAGAGATTCGGTCCGTCGCCAGTATAATCAAGAAGACTCCTGTCAGGGTTTCGTTGACCGAGGCTGAGATCATCCGGGTCAAACCCCTGGGCACAGGCGCCAGGGTCTGTGTGGATACATGTGACCTGATGAGGCCGAGAGAAGGAGTCCTTGTGGGAAGCCAGTCTTCAGGCCTCTTCCTGGTGGAGTCGGAGACTATAGAGAACCCTCACGTTGAACCGCGACCGTTCAGGGTTAACGCGGGGCCAGTAGCCTCATATTTGTTGGCCGCTCCTGACAGAACCCGCTACTTATCAGAGCTCAAGAGTGGAGACGAAGTCATGATCGTCGACTCAGAAGGCAATACGAGAACAACCAACATCTGCAGGGTCAAGATAGAATGGCGGCCCATGATAATGCTGGAGACAAGAAGTGGAGGCCGAAACTATAACATAATCCTCCAGAATGCAGAGACTGTTCGCCTGGTCACCAAGCAAGGTTCGAAGTCCGTCTCAGAGATTAAGCCTGGCGACAAAGTCCTGGCAAGGATCGAGACCGGTGGAAGACATTTCGGAACCAAGGTTGAGGAGGAATCGGTGATAGAGCGGTGAAACCCAAGATATGCGTCTCGGTCATGCCGCGGTCAGCAGACGAGGGGAAGGCCCTCCGGGACAAAGCCGAACGTAAAGGCGCTGACCTCGTCGAGATAAGACTCGACCGTCTAGAGAGGCCCGCAGAACTGAAAGATATCGGCTTGCAGACAGAGGTCCCGAAGATAGCTACAAACAGGCCAACCAGTCAAGGGGGGGAGTTCAGAGGCAGTGAAGATGAGAGGTTCCGAACTCTCCTTGACGCAGCACAAGCCGGATTCGACTACGTCGACCTTGAGGACTCAAGCGAAAAGCTGGGTGAGAAGATAGACGCGATCAGAGCTTCAGGAGCCAAGACAATAACCTCTCACCACAACCTAGAATCGACCCCACCACTCCCGGAACTGGAGAAGGTTTTGGGCAGGATCTCAAGATACAGACCTGACGTTTGCAAGGTCGTCACCACAGCCAGATCCATTCAAGACAACCTCGTCACCCTACACTTCCTGCAGAAGGCTTCCAGAGACTTTAAGATAGTCTGTTTTGCCATGGGCGAACATGGCAAGATCTCTAGGGTAGCCTGCCCAATCTTCGGGTCCTATTTCACAATAGCCTCCCTAGAGGCAGGGGCCGAGACGGCTCCGGGTCAACTGACCATCGACGACCTCAGAGCAATATATGAGGGAATGAGACTCAATTGAGACGCCCCAAAAAAAAGGATCGATTCCTCCTGAGAAAAGATGATGAAACAAAGCCGCCAGCCAATCCATTGACCAATTGAGACATGGTCACGGACCGACACAAATGCAGAGTGAACATTGGCGGAACGGAATCTTCGGAGCAATGCTTCTAGATGAAGTTGATAATTGAAGAGACCGAGAGAATCAGCGGCGAATCAAACGTCCCTGGTTCAAAATCACACACAATAAGAGCTTTGGTATTTGCTTCTCTTGCAGAAGGAAAATCAACACTCAAGAACGCACTAGAGTCGGAAGATACTGAGGCGGCAATAGATGCATGCTCAGCATTAGGAGCAGAGACCATTAGGCGGTCTGGGGGAGAATTTGATGTCACCGGCTTCGCTGGCCATCCGAATGTAAGGAGAAGTGCGATCAATACTCTCAACTCAGGGACGACGACAAATTTCATCGCATCCGTGGCGGCTCTTGCAGACAAGAGAATCATCATCGACGGTGACGAGTCGATAAGAAGAAGGCCCGTTGAGCCGCTCCTGTCAGCGTTAAGAGACCTTGGCGCAACAGCCTTCTCCATAAATGGAAACGGTTGTCCCCCAATCGAAATACAGGGAAGAATGATAGGGGGAAAGACAACACTAGATTGCAGGAGTTCTCAATACCTATCGAGCCTCTTGATATCCTGTCCCATGTTGGAACAAGACAGTGAAATAGAGGTCTTGAACTGCTGCGAGGTTCCCTATATTGAAATGACATTGAGGTGGCTAGACGGGCTCTGCATAAACTATGAGAATAGAGACTTCAAGAAGGTCATAGTCTACGGAAATCAGAAATACTCTGCCTTTGAAAGAACAATCCCTTCAGACTGGAGTTCAGCAACATTCTTACTGGCAGCAGCAGCCATGCTCGGAGACAACGTAGCAGTCAAGGATCTCGACCTAAATGATGTGCAAGCAGACAAAGATGTCTTGAACTATCTTGAGAAAATGGGTTCAGACATAAAGGTTGATGAGAAGAGAATCATAGTCAACAAGTCTAGACTACGCGGCTGTGAACTCGACCTCAACAACACGCCTGACGCACTGCCCGCAATCGCGGTCTTAGGATGCTATGCCGAGGACAGGACTACCATAAGAAACGTCGCCCACGCGAGAATAAAAGAGACGGACAGGATAAGGGTGATGACCGAGGAACTGTCAAAGATGGGTGCGAGGGTGCGGGAGACTGAGGACGGAATGATTGTTGAGCACAGTCGGCTAAGAGGAGCCAAGTTAAACGGCCATAATGACCACCGCGTCGTCATGGCTCTGAGTCTCGCAGGAATGATTGCTGAAGGAAAGACTGAGATTGATAAGGCCGAAGCCATAAAGGCAACATTCCCCAGCTATGTCGAAGTAATGAAGAGCCTGGGCTCGAGGATGCGTATAGAGGTGTAGTAGAGTGTTAGGGAACGCATTTGGCAGAGTCTTCAGGGTTACAACATGCGGGGAATCCTACGGAATAGGAGAAGGAAGTGGTTTAGCCGTAATCGTCGACGGCGTTCCACCAGGACTGAAGATCACCGATGAAATGATTCAGAAAGAGATGGACAAGAGACGCCCCGGACAAGGTGCGCTCGACTCTCCCAGAAAAGAGACCGATCAGGTCCACATCTTCGCTGGAATCGGCCAAGACAAGGTGACGACAGGCGCCCCCATCGGAATGATCGTCTACAATGTCGACACCAAACAAGAACACATAGAACAGTATCGTGACTACAAAGACCTCATTAGACCAGGCCACGCAGAATACACTTACTTCCTCAAATACGGGGAAGCTGCGGACTGGTGTGGAGCAGGAAGAGCCTCAGGAAGGGAGACAGTCAGCAGAGTCGCAGCAGGCGCCCTAGCAAAGATCATTCTTGCACGGGACAATATTGAGGTAATTGCCTACACAAAGGAGTGCATGGGAATAAAAGCCAGAGAAATGAGCTTCGAAGAGGTCAAGAAGAACTATCGAAAAAATGAGATAAACTGTCCAGATCTTGAAGCAGCTGAGAAAATGATAGAGAGAGTCCTAGAAATAAAGGGGGAGGGAGATACCGCAGGAGGAATTATTGAACTCATTATTCACAATGTCCCGGCCGGCCTAGGCGAACCTGTTTTCGACAAATTCAGTGCAATGCTGTCTCACGCAATAATGAGCATAGGAGCGGTCAAAGGCATAGAATTTGGAGCCGGATTCAAATGCAGCAATATGAAGGGCTCCGAATTTAACGACCATCCCTACCTTGAGAACGGTAAAGTCAGATTCAAAACAAACAATGCGGGCGGCGTACTGGGAGGAATGACAAATGGTGAAGACGTTGTCGTCAGAGTGGCTGTCAAGCCTACGCCGACAGTCTCAGTGGAGCAGCCCTCCATCAATATGAGAGAGATGAAAGAAGAAAAGATAAGCCCAATAACAAGAAGAGACCCGACCCTACTTGGAAGAATCTACGCTGTGATTGAAGCCATGGCCGCAATTTCCACAGTCGACGCTTTATTCATGGATCGTGGCTGGGAAGGCATGGCAAGACTTGACAAGAAATGGATTGACTTGAAAAGGAAATGAAACCTGTTGGCGCGCGCTCAACAGCAAACGCTCAAAGAAGAGTCGACCTCCCAAACCTTGAAGAAGTCAATATGACGGCCGAGGGAAGAATGACCATTGCATAGTTCTGAAGGCCATTCCTGTCGAGTTAACAGTATATATTGTTTCGGCCGACCAACTGATCCAATAAAGGGTAGCTGCTCAAGTTTTGAGAAGTGATATTCTTGGATTCTTTGAGTGACCTAAGGAGAAACATAGACAGACTGGATGGGCAGATAATCATTCTTCTCAGAGAACGCGTAGCCCTAGCGAAGAGGATTTCCAAATTGAAGTTGCAGAAAGGACTTCCCATAAGGGACAACGGTAGAGAGAGGGAGGTCTTGGACAGGGTTGCCGCCAACGCTGAGAGGGGAGGGATCAACCCGGAACTTGCCAAAAAGATCTTCAAAGAGATCATAGAACTCTGTGTTGAGGTGCAGAAAGAATCGTAAAATACACCTTCTGTTAATGTAAGTCCCACCCCTCACACGGAGTATGCAGCCTTGAGAAATGAAGGGAAACCTTTGAAACTCACAGTAGGTATCGTTGGCGGCGCAGGGAAGATGGGTCTTCTCCTGGCCAGGAACCTGAAGGACAAAATTGAGACTCTGAGAATAATCTCAAGAGATGCAAGCAGGGCAATTGAGGCAGCCGAGGGCTTAGGTGTAGAGTGGGCGCCTATTGAAGAAGCGCACAGAAACAACATTCTGATAGTATCTGTCCCAATAGATGAGACAGTCGCGGTATGCAAGAGTCTAGGCCAGAGAATGACGGCTGGGTCACTGCTTGTGGACCTGGCCTCCGTCAAGACAGGTATCGCAGACACGGTCGCAAACTCGACGCCAGCCCGTATAGAGTACCTCAGTCTACACCCGCTCTTCGGCCCCCAAGTCAAGGATATGATGGGTAAGAGGTGGATAGCGGTTCAGGCAAGGGGTGGGCCTCTGACCGACGAGTTACTCAAGATACTGGCTAAATCCGGCGCAGTAGTCAAGAAGGCGACCGTGAAGGAGCATGACGAAGCTATGGCCGCCATTCAGGTGCTCCACCACTACGCGTTACTAGTATTCTCTGCCGCCATAAACAGAATCTCCTCAGGCAAGGTTCTCACAGACTACGTCACCGAATCCTTGGAGAAGACCCTCCAGAATATCGAGGTCATGAAGGAAAACTGGGGGACGGTATACGCCATACAAAGGCTCAACCCCCACAGCCACGAGGCTAGGGAGACCTTTGCCAAGATGGCGAATGAGATGTTGGAGCTTGACGAGGACGCCAAAGTCCACCTAGAACGTGCAATCTCCATGTTGAAGCCGCCGTAGAGGCCTAAGGCGACTTCCCTCTCCCACAAACGTTATACACTCTTCCAACGCTTACTTAGTGCGGTGTGGTTGAATTGTACGTCCCGTGCGAAGAGCCAAGGTGGAGTATCTGGCTTCTATTCAACTGTTCCAACTACCAGAATCACCCAGACGACTCCGAGATCGGAATAGCCGTCATAACGAATGAGTCTAGGATGCCTCAGGTTCAGGCAACAATGGAGGAACGGATCTGCAGCCTATGCGGCGCACCTTTTGAGAACGTAGGCGAGGAGAGCGCATTAACCCCATACTTGACGCATGACATGGAACGTTTCCAAACCTCAGGCTACGCCATAATGAAGGATGACGAGGTCACAGGGTGAGAGACCCAAGAAAGATGAGGCAAGCCACCATCAGGGTCTGGTCAATCGCTTAGCGACTTCCTCCTTGAGCAACTCATCAACCTTCTTTGCCTCAACCCTACCCCTAACCTCAGCCATTATCATATTCATCAGTTTACCAGTTGAGACCTCACCCCGCTCCTTCAGCAACTCCACATTCTTATCCAGCAGTGTGTTGATCTTGGTTCTCAATTCAGTCTCGGTGAGCATGGCAAGACCAAGCTTCTCAACGGCCTCTTGAACATTAGACTCAGGTCTTTGAGCAAGCCACTTCAGGAGGTCAGGAACCGCCTCCTTCGCCGTGAGGTTTGAGTCGACTGCCCCGAAGACCTCAGTGATCTTCTCGCAGCTCAGGTTATCAACTGGGACACCTTCTCGACCTAGACTCTTGACAACCTCGGTCAGGGTTGTCGCCAAGAAGGAGGTAGCTACCTTAGTTCTTCCCGCCAAATCCTCAAAGAGTTGTAGGTAGTCTGAGTCAGCCAACTGCTCGGCAAGTTTCCTGTTTATCTTGTAGGTTTGGATGAGCTGGTTTACAAGATCCTCCGGCATGGGTGGGAGATTCATCTTTATCCTGGCTAGCCTCTCCTCTGTCACGGGCACTGGGGGGACATCGGTTTCAGGATACATCCTTGCGGCCCCCGGTCTGGGCCTCATATATCTCGTCGTTCCGTCATCGTTGGCTGCCCTGGTCTCCTCGGGCACTCCAAGTAGGCACTCCCTTGCCCGGTCGAAGACCGCCCTCAAGGCCTCCTGTGCTTTCTCTTTGGAGTCGGCGACCAGGACTACGGCGTCCCCTCCTGATGCGTTCAGTCTCTCCCTGAGTTCCTGCACCTCCCTCTGTGATACTCCGTAGTTGGGTAACTCGTCGGTGTGGAAGATTCCGCCGACCCCTCCCCAGAAGATTGCTCGCTGAGCCATCTCGGTACCCAGTCTGACTCCTTTGTGAAGTTCCATGCCTACGAGGCCCCCAAACTTCGGGAGCAGGGCTGCGAGGACGACTCCACCCCTCTTGAGGGCGGCGGTCAGCACCTTGGACTCTGTCTCTGCAAAGGGGCTGGATACATCGTGGAATTCTTCTCTCAGATCTTCCTCTTCGAGGCCTCTGGCTTCGAGTTCTCTTCTTATCTTCAAGAGAGAGATTTGCCTAGCCACCTCACCCTCAACTATCTCTGCAATGAGGTTGAGTCTCTGTACGCCTTTGATCTCCACCAGCGCCCCTTGCCTGGTTGAGACGTTGAGGTCCTGCCTTATCGTTCCAATACCCCTCTTCACCCTCCTTGTGGCCCTGAGCAGTCTGCCTATTTCTAGAGCGACCTCCTCAGCCTCTTGGGGCGACCGGATCGAGGGTGCGGTCGCTATCTCGATTAGGGGTATTCCAAGTCTGTCTATGCTGTAGTTTGAGGTCTGTTCAGTCTCCCCAGTCTTTCTGGCGGCGTCCTCCTCAACACTTACGTGTTGAATCCCTATCTTCTCCCTTCCTACGGACCCGCCCAGTGAGACCACGCAAGTTCTCTGGAACCCGGTTGTGTTTGAGCCGTCTATGACTATCTTCCTCATCACGTGGATCTCGTCGACCGGCTTTGAATTCATGAGGAGGGATACTGTGAGAGCGGTGTCTATCGCCTCCTCATTCAGCCTATGAGGCGGCTCTTCATCCATCTCAACAAGACATGAGGTGTCGCTTGAGGCCTCATACTCTATCTTTCTTCCTTTCTTGAACTCGAAGAGAGCCGCCTGATCGACCTGACCAAGCTCGCTCTGGGTGGGCCTCAGTATACGAATGAATCTTACACCTGGCCGTTCTGAGAGCCTGGTTGGGCAACCGCAGAAGAGCTTATGTTCTGTGTCTAGCTGCTGATGAATCTCCAGCCCAACCCTCAGCCCAATCTCTTGATAATCAAGATTCACCAATTCGAATCATCAGGCACAGTTCTCTCAGAGATCTCTCCCGCAACATTCGTTGTCAGAATGCTCTTGGCTTCGCCTGGATCTCTGGTTTGACCGAGCGCCCACATCATCTTGACAAGTGCTGTTTCGGGAAGCATGTCCTCTAGAGGCACAACACCGAGACTCAGTAGGTCACGGCCTGTTGTATAGACATTCATGTCTATCCTACCCCATATACACTGGGAGGTCATACCGAGAAGTATGCCTGCATCTACTGCCTTTCTTATCGAGCCTTGAAGAGTCCTGCTTACGTGACCCAGACCCGTGCCCTCAATTACTATTCCAGAGTATTCCTTGTCGATAGCCCATTCGATTATGCCGCTGCTCATACCAGGATAGAACTTCGTCAATAAGACCTTCTCGTTGAAGTCTGCCTTCAATTCAAGTTTCTTGTTAGGGTCGCGTTTGAGATAGTCGGAAGAAACCATCTCGAGCATTGCTCTTTGCAGGTCATATTTGGCAAGTGGAAGAGAATTTATGGATCTGAATGCGTACCGTCCGCTTGTGTGGCATTTCCTTACTCTTGTACCTCTGTGGACCGTTATCGTCTTATCTGACGAATCGCTGTGCATCGCAACAGCAACTTCGGCGAAGGGGGCCTTCGAAGCCACGGCGACTGCTCCCAAGAGATTGGTAGCGGCGTCTGAGCTCGGTCTATCTGAAGACCTCTGGGACCCAACCAGAATCACAGGGACTGGAAGGCCTCTGAGTGCAAAGCTTAGGGCTGCTGAAGTGTAGGTCATCGTGTCCGTCCCGTGGCAGACTACTACACCATCAGTTCCGGACTTTACTACCTCCAGTATCTTGTTGGCCATTCCGACCCAGTGTTTGGGCGTAATGTTCTCGCTCAACTCACTGTATAGGATGTGAGCGTTTATGTTGGCTATCTCAGAGAGTTCTGGAACCGTGCTGTATAGGTCGGCGGCTGAGAGGGCTGGTTCAACCGCCCCTGTCCTGTAGTCGACCCTACTCGCTATCGTTCCCCCCGTACTGATTATGTCAACCCTCTCAAGGTCTCTTCTGCTTGCTGGTTGTTGGGGGCTGGTGAAGGTGGGCTTGGCCCCAACCCCGATCTTCTCGATCTTGCTGTCTCGAGTTATCTTGACGCCGACGTTGTATCCGCTTCCAAGCTTTATGACTACGTGTAGGTCATCTCCTAACTCAGACCTAGGCATCAAACCTCCTTCGTAGGTCTCTCCGTCTCTGATTATCCTTATCTTGTCACCGACAGAGACATTTGCGCTGCTGAGAATCTCGTATGCTCTGCCCTTGTAGCCTTCCAGTTCCCCTGTCGATTTCAAGACTCCAATTTCACTCCGCTATCAGGGTGAGAGGCATATCGAGGGCTCGGATCATCAAACCTCTTTGACATGTATGGTCCCTCTAGGCCGTATCCGAACCTCATAAAGTATCTTCTTGAACCGAGCGCACTGGTTACGAGAATCTTCTTGCAGTCGTACTCGTTCCACGCTATCTCCTCTGCCTCACTGAGCAGACCGGCCCCGAAACCTCTGTGCTGCCACATTTCTGGATTGGACTCTCCTACTGGAACTAGGGGTCCTAGGACATGAATCTCCCTAATCAGGCCGGCTCTTCCTTCAGCAACCTCTCTTCTATGAGCCCTCTCCGAAGGGATTCGTAGCCTAGCATATCCAACCAGACACTCAGAGGCCGGGTCCTCTACTGAAATGAAGACCTCAACACCTCCGGAGGCCTCATAAGTTCTGGTCGTCAACTTCAGGTCATCCATTTGGGGGGGTCTCTCTCGCCTCAACAGTCTGTGGCCAACCTCCCTGCACCTGATACATCTACACTCGAGACCTTCCCGACGCATCCTGTTGAGGACAATCTCACGAAGGTTTCCCTTCTTGACACCTGCAACTATCAAGTAGGCCGGGATATCCCTCTGTATCCGCATAATCCTGACCCAAGGCGGAACCATCTTCTTGATCATGCTCAAGAGTTCAACCGTCTGGTCCAGCTCGTAAGGTTTGAACCACCCTCGTACCCACCAGTCATAGAGTTTAGTTCCCCTCAGCACTAGACACGGGTATATCTTCAGCATATCCGGCTTGAGGTCTGGGTCGGTGAAGAGTCTCTCGAAGGCTTCAAAGTCCCTCTCGGGACTGGAGCCCGGCAGGCCGGGCATCATGTGGGCGACAATCTTCAAACCTGAATCCTTGAGTGTCTGGAATGACTTTACAACCTCTCCTACGTGATGGCCCCTGTCAACTAGACTGTAGATGTCGTCGTAGAGGTTCTGGACCCCAACCTCAACCCTAGTCACGCCCATCGACAACATATTATCAACATCATGTTCAGCGGCACAGTCCGGCCTGGTCTCCACCGTGATTCCAACATTCCGATTCATGCTCCAAGTCGCGTTCTCCATAGCCTCTTCCAGAGAGCTTGAAGGATGATCCGTTATGGCGTCAAGACACCGTTTGATGAACGCCCTCTGATACTCGATTGGGGAGGCTGGGAAGGTTCCTCCCTGAATTATCAGTTCAATCTTGTTGATGGTGTGGCCGATAGCTTTGAGCTGACTCAATCTGCTCCTGACTTGGAGGAATGGGTCGAACAGGTTCTGTATTCCCCTCATCGCGGCAGGCTCTCTTCCAGTGTAGCTTGAGGGCACACCCTGCTCATGTGGACAGTAGGCGCACCTGCCGTGAGGGCAGTCCCTAGGTTGACTCATGACCGAGACGATGTTTACTCCAGATATGCTCCTCACTCGCTTAAGCTGGAGGGTGGAGGTCAGGGTGGCCCTATCCGCTTGGTGTGCTAGGGAGAGTATCTCTGAGTTTCTTGGTAGAGATGTCGTGTGGAAACGCCTGCTCGACTTGAGTTTCAGTCTGTTGATGTCTACAGTCTCCTCTGAGTCTTCCATCAATCTGCTCAGCACTTCGCGGCAGACCGCTTTGTAGGCCTCAGACTCCTTCATTGATCTCGGCGGCCATCCTCGGTGTTCAGCGAGTTTAATTCTTCCCTGCTGTATTAAAGATAGATGTGTAGTCGAAGTGTGACTGCGATGTGGAGTGTATTGGTGTGAGGAGGTCTGGTTTCGCCACCCTCAGGCTTCATGGAGGCAAAGCTCCCGCGTGGCTTGTTGTCAGGATGACTCGGCTCTCCGCGGCTATGTTTGAAGCAATGGCCGACATCTGTTGCCCAAGAAAGATCCTGGCCAGACTCTCGGACCCCTTCTTTTTCCAAGCATGCTCCAACGTCCTTGGTTTCGACTGGGACAGCAGCGGCTCAACAACAGTCACCTGCGGTGTCATGAAAGAAGCCCTTGACCGGATCGATATCGGGGTCAAGGCTGTTGGTGGAAAGGGGAGAAATTCAAAGGTTTCCTGTGAGATCTCCAAGTTGGGGAAGTCCCTAGACTTATCGGATGAAGAGGTCTTGAAGATAGGCTACGGCAGCAGGATCTCAGCCAAGGTTGATACAGCAGCCATACAGGCGGGCTACAGCCTTTACCATCACACGGTATTCGCAGAGGAGGGAGGAGGCTGGGTAGTGGTTCAGCAAGGAATGAGGCCACAGGAGCGCTTGGCCAGGAGGTACCACTGGTTTTCTGAAGAGGTGGAGGACTTCGTCGTTGAGCCCCATAAGGCAATAGTTGGCATCAGACATGACGCTGTCTTGGATATGACGGCAAGAGAGAGCGATGGTTCAAGGAAGGCATGTGTGGACTTGGTTCATGAGGGGACTGGGAGGTTGAGGCGACTCTTCAAATCCATAGAGAACAAAGCACAGCCTTCGCTGGAGAGGTGGCTGGGTTGTGAGGTTTACCAAGAGGCGAGGTCCTACGCTGTCCCCTCCAGAGTGAATTGGGAAGCCCTTGAGAGGATCTACCTTAACCCTCCGTCCAACTTTGAGGGTTTGATCGCGTTTGCGGGTGTAGGGCCCGCTACGATTCGCGGTCTAGCTTTGGTGGCTGAACTGGTCTTCGGTGAGGAACCTAGCTGGAGAGACCCGGTGAAGTATTCCTTCGCGTTTGGAGGCAAGGACGGTGTTCCTTTTCCAGTCGACAGAAAAGCTATGGATGAGGCTACAGAAGTGCTTGAGTCAGCGTTGGAATCGTCGGAGATTGGTGATAGAGAGAAGCTTGAGGCACTTGCTAGGCTTCGACACTTCAGACCAGGGGATTGCGAGTGACTTATTGAGATAAAGTTTTTATTGCTCTTCGGTTTGGGCTAGGGTTCGTGGGGGTGAGATCTTGAGATTTGGGCTGGCTGTTGGGTCTCTAGTCTTCATCTTGGGTTTCATTGGGTATCAGGTAGGTTCACACCTCATACCTCAAGAAAGCCGCACAGTAACAGACTTCTTGGTATCCCTTCTGCCGGGAGGGATTCCGATAGAGACTCTTGGTCTGGCCTTACAGTTTGGAGGCGGGATAGCTGCAATAGTTGGGTTGGTTATGTGTTTGGCGTCCTTGTCTAGGTCGGCGGTCAGGCTCCAACCTGTAGGGGTCTCGCGGACCGCCCCAGAGACTGTTGAGGGATCACGCTGCAGGTTCTGTGGTGGTGCACTTGAGGAAGATGCTGTCTTCTGTCCTGTCTGCGGCAAGTCTCAGAAATAGTCTAGTAGCGTCTTCGACTTCCCATCCAGTTCTGTCCGACCTTCCTACCTAAGATGAACCTCTTGACGTGTATCCTTCTGAATCTTAATCTCGGCGGGGCAGACCTGTGTGGGGATGCCTGAATCTTAGGTGTCTGGCTTCTGACCTTCCCAGCCTTTGTCAGTGAACCGTGTGTCGGCATCCTAATCGACCTTGAAGATACTTTTCGGGTTGAACGATTTAAAGGTGTCCTCTAGACTGGAACTTGTCTGCCTGAGTGGTCCCTCTTGGTGACACTGAGTTCCTTCAGGTTCCTCAAGATTTCGTCATCGAAGACAGGGCCGTCCCTGCAGACTCTGTGGGAATCTATGACGCAGCTCCCACATATCCCCACGCCGCACTTCATGATTCTCTCAAGACTGGCCTGAACCGGAATCGAGTACTCTGAACCTAGCTCCACCACTCGCTTTATCATCGCCTCCGGACCGCATGTATAGATGACGTCGTAATCATTCTCCTTGAGTTCAGCCTCAGCAACCTCTGAGGCCAAGCCTTTAACCCCGTAAGCCCCGTCCTCGGTCACAGGGATCACTTTGCCTCCCACGTATTCAGAGTTGATTCTGTGTCGGTCCAGAAAGAGGAGTTCGCCCGTGACTGGGGCTCCAATAATCGCCGTGAACTCCCAGCCACTCCCCGCCAGTAGATCTGAGAGGGGCCCTAGGGGCGCTCCTCCAGCCCCTCCTGCAACGATGAGGGCCCTCTTACCATCAGTCAGGGTGAATCCTCTGCCGTAGGGACCTCTCACCCCCAGGGGTTGCCCCATCCTTCTGTAGTATAATGCTCCGGTTGCAGGCCCAACCATCTTAACCGAGACTGCGGCGAGATCGTCCTGCAACATGTATGAGATACTCATCGGTATCTCGTCCAGACCGGGAATCCAGACCATCAAGAACTGTCCGGGCTCGGCTTTGGAGGAGGGTTCATCCCTGAAGTAGATGGACTTGATCGTCGCCGTCTCGACTACACCTTTTTGGATCCTTACAATCCTTGGGCTGTGAGCAATTCTCTCTTTGCGTGGTTCTGATGACATATTCGCCACTATAAACCACAACTGCCTCTGGGTCGACTCTAAAAGCCTTTCTGGGTCAATCCTGGAAGAACTGTCGCGTCTGACCCATCGTCTGAACATTCAGTGGCTCCACATTGACTACCACCGGAAAGTTTCTGACTATGTCGCCAACTACCAGACAGTTGTGGACTGGAAGGTCTTTAACGATCAGTCTTAGACTCTCGGCATCTATCTTGGCAACCTTGGAGACAGCGTCCAGGTCGTGTTCGTTTGTAAAGTTGAACATGAAGATGTTATCGGCTTGCCTGTACACACTCTCCTGGACTGTGTCTGGCTGATTAGTGATGAAGGTTGTGAATACACCCAGATGCCTCATCCTGGTCACTATATCGTCCCAGTAAGTCTCGCGTAGGTAGAAGTGAGCCTCCTCAGCAAAGAGGAAGACTGCTCTGAGCTTCATCTCCGAAAGTTGCTCAGTCAGTTTGCTTATGAATAGTTCAACTATCAGTCTTCGACTGATTGAGTGTTCATCCTTCATGTTTATTATGAAGGCTGAACCCTCACTCATCCTCTTCTCGAAGAAGCTGAAGTCAAAAGCTTGTGAGGGGTCGTCAGTGAAGAGTTCGAGGTCGAGCAGGGTGTTGAATCTTGAGTAGATGGCCTCTCTGACACTCTCATGGCAGCCGAATCTCCTGATAGTCTCGTTGAGGGCATTGAGGTTTAGGTTTCCGCTTCTCTCAAGCTCGCTCCAGATTCTGGAGAAGACCTTTGAGGATGTTCTGGGAAGGTCCAAGGCGTAGATCATGGTGTCAAGGAATGCCCTCAGGCCGACTCCTGCCAGGCTGAATCTCAGGTTTTGGCCTGGCGTCAGGACGAATATCCTCTCAGCGACCGGATTCGGCTCGTTCCTCTTTCCACGGCCTATATTGACGTATTCACCGTTGATGTCAAGTATGAGGCAGGGAGCTCCATTCTTAACTAGACTCAAGACTAGCAGCTTTGATAGGTGTGATTTACCAACACCCTTCTTTCCTGTTATGATATTTAGCTTCCCATCTAGCATCTTGACGTCCACTGTCAAGATGTCGGACCTTGTCCTTCCAAGGGTGACTGGCCGCCTCCCATCTTTTGTGGAAGCCAGCCTCTCGATCGGGTAAGGGACTATGCTTGAGGCTGTTCTTGAGGGGAGCCACGACGCGTCTTGGCGCGGTCTCCCATCATCGATAGCCCCCCTGATCTTGCATACTAACAGTCTGGTGTCCTTCAGTACCTCGATCTGGGACGAGACTCTGAATGGGTCGTAGTCGCATCCTTGAACCGAGTCCTCGGTCATCACGTCTCTTAGGATGTCTTCAAGTATGCCAGGCAGGTTTGCAAACTGAATATCTACAACTTGGACTATGAGCCCCTTTCTCAGCTTCTTGTCTTCTATTAGTAGGTAGTCTCCCTTCTGTACAAATTCCTCTGGAGGACAGATTATCTGTATGGTGTCGCCCTGCTTCTTGTATATCTTCATTCAGGATGCCTCTGTTGATGTGCCGAACGGTCCGAAGAGGGATCTTCTGAAGCTAAACCTTGGTGCCAAGCGGACGCCATACTCTATAGATAGGTGTCTTTGAATCGCCAGGACCTCGTTTGCTGTGAAGGTTGAGAGGATATGGGCAAGGCGAAGCGTTTCGGGGTAACCTTGCTCGACGAGGTCTGAATTGATCAGCCGCCCCACGGCAGCTATTCCTGATTCCTCAGGTAGTTGACGGTCGATATCGACTCTGAATGGAAAGCTGATCTGCGCAAGCTTTGCTACGTAGACTCTACCCATCAACCTTACAGGGGTGGATGGGAACTGGGGTGCTATCAGCCTATCAATGTCGAGTATGCACGGCGGGTCGGCCTCATCTAGGAGTCTAGTTATCCTCTTTCCTGAGTAGCAGAGTCTGGTCTCCTTGGAGAAGGCTATGACCACGTTGCTGTTCTCTCTCGCCCTGTTGAGAAGCTCCTCCACGTAGACTGTCGGGTTGTCCGGCGTTCCTGCTGTGAGTGAACCGTCAAGGAGGACTATTCCTTTGGAGAAGCGTGAGCAGGCGATCTTCTGCATCCACCTCTCAAGTGTATTTCTGAGCCTTGCGAGTACACGTTCAGTCATGGGCGACCATGCGGAATATGTGAGGTCCTCTTTTGCGTATGATCTCTTGTTGAGAGATCTTGCGATGGCGTCGTTTACGTGGAAGGTTAAGGGTCCACATCTTGTGAAATTGTAGCTTGAGCCTTCCCTCCAGACCAAAGCTCCCCTTAGTGAGTAGAGGAGGCCCTGTTCGGACTCACCGACCCTTATGCTTGAGACGTCGACTGCCACAACGGAACAGTTGCCTAGAGTGGCCGGAATGGGCGTGGGTTTGCTGAGCATCGGTGTGTCTTTGAGGTTTATCGCCGGGTCTTCGTCAATTTCCTCTTCGAGGCTTATCTCTGCCGTCGAGAGTTCTCGGGGTTCAAAACTTCCTCCATTTATGGTTCTCATCGATTCGCTGCTCAGGTCTAGCAGGAAATCTGGGAGTAGGGTTGTCTTGGAATCCTCCAAGAGTAACCTACTTATCTTTGAATGTTCAAATTCTATTCCTTGGGTGCGGTGGGTCAATTTACTTCCCCCCAGTAGGAGTTTTCCCCCAAACTCCTGCGGCCGCCGCACCTACTTGCGGTTGCCACAGTTACTTGTCAGGTTCTCGATTGCCTCCTGAGTCTTCGTTCCCCACATCCCTTAGAGTCTTGAGGGTCTCTTGGACCTCTCTGGTTCCGGCTAAGGTGAGTCTGTAGCTACCTTTTCCTACACGCTCAACGATGCCAGCCTTGCTCATCTCTGTGAGGGTGTTCTGGACGGTCTTTTGGGCCTTGCCTATGACCCTAGCAATCTCCTCCACCCGTGCCTCGTCGCTCGTCCTCTTTCCAAGTTTGAACGCTATCTGCATAGCGAGCAGGATCGCTCCGGCGGCCTCATCTGTGGAGAGGTCTGACCGGAGAAGTATCGGTTGACCTTCAAGTGTCAGGTTCACAAATGTTGAGGTCTCCTCTAGGAGTGAGAGGTAGTCTGGGTTGTAGACAAGTCTTGAGGCGACGTCATAGGCTGGGTAGATCTCTGAGATATATTGATTTATAGCCTTCAAGACCTGTTCGGGTTCGCCCTCTATTGTATGTTTGAGGTCTCCGTGTTCTATCTGGACTCTCAACTTCGAATCTCGACTCATCTTTTCTTCCTCATGTGGTGAGTTTGGGAACGATATTCCGGATGAAGAAGTCAAGCCCGTAGGTCGTTATTCTGTACTCGCCCTTGCCCACCCTCTCGACTAGACCTTCGGTGCACATCTCGCTTATTCTGCCGGCCACTGTTCCAGCAGCCTTCTTTGTGTAAGCTATCAAGTCTCCTATCAGGGCCTTGTCAGAATCTAGATGTTTGGTGATGTAGCCTACGTGAGCTTTGGAGAGGTTGAGCAGAATCAGTTCTCGGTCAGTCAAATGTTCGGTTGGGACTGTTACCACAACGCCTTCCAGTGTGAGTTTCATTATTTGGGAGCATGAGGAGAGGAGTTCCTCCTCGTCGACTGTTAGAGTTATCTTTGATATGAACTCGAGTTTGGGTATGTTCGCTGACATGAAGCTTATCAACTCACGGATCACCTCATTGACGTCTCCCCTGATCTTCTTCTCGAGGTCCCTGTATTTGATCGAGACCTCGACTGTCCTATCTTCGCTCAACCGCTACTCCTCCAGGCCTCATGGACTTGACCATGTTCTCTACCCAATGTTTTCCTGCTACCGTGAGTCTGTATGTGTCGCCCTCTTTGTAGGAGAAACCTTCACGTTTGAGTTCGCTGAGTCTGCTTGCGAATCCGACTGATAGGAATCCGCTGAGACTCAGGAGGCGACTGAGTTCTCTCGGCCTCACGCCTCTTGGGTCCATGGCGTAGAGCAGGATGCCGACCGCCTCTCTGTCGGTAAGTTTCTCTTTTGTGACTGTCAGGACCGGCCCTTCGGTTGTCACTTGGACTATTCCTGAGAGGATGTCCTTCTCCCCTACTGCGGCTGACTGGCTTGTAATCATGCTGTCGATGACCTCGAGCCATTCAGGGAAGTCTTTCAGGCGGTCTATGATCTCGTCGAAGTTCTCGCCTTCCAGTTCTATGTCGCCGTAGCTTCTGTGGAGTACGAGCCTGACCTTCAAGTCGGTTCAGGATCTCTTTAGTCTACTGAAAAGTATATAAGTCTTGCCGTAAAGTTGGAAGTATACGTAACGTTTAACGTTTACAGAGAGCCTAACGAGGCCACTCAAGAGAAATAGAGTTACCGCAGCTTTCTGAGAACCTCATTCTCAACCCACTGTACACCGGCACCTGAGAGGGAGTACTTCCCGTTCTCAGCCACCAGTCGGCCCTCCCTTCTGAGTTCACTTGCTCTTGCCCTAACCGCTTCAGGCTTCATAGTCTTCCAGCTTGAGCTGAGGAGATTGCTTAACTCATCACATTCGATTGTTGCAGGTCGGGCTGCGTAGAGGATCAGTGCCAAAGCCTCCTTCGCCTTTAAGGTATCGACGGGAACCGTGAGCCTGGGTTTGCCTTCAGGTGTGAGCTCAACCACACCTTGTAGGGAGGGCGCGACTTGCATCTCTTGCCCCTCAAACTCAGAGAGCGTCTTTTGTAAAGAAGGTTGCTCACGGTCTGTTCTTGGGAGATTCTCCAAGAGCCTCTCGAAGCATTCTTTCACATATGTGAAGTTGCCTTCGAGCTCTACCTCATAATCCCCACATCTTATTCGAAATCTCAAAGTCCTGTCTTCGCTCAACGGCTAATTTCTCCTATCTAGCTTCATCGCTGAGTTCTGAGTCACCAACTTAGCTACCAAGCTATATCAATAAAGGTCTTTTGCGGTCGCGCTGAAGATTTCTGGGGGTTAATCCATTTATTTTAATCGGGACCGTTCAGACTCCACATAGGCCCCCCGCATAACTCAGCCTCATCCGCAGCAACTTAAGAGCGAATGCCGATGACTACGCCAATCTTCAAGCCAACTGCAGAAACCAAATCCTTCACAGTAAGAACGTTATCTCAAGAGCCCAAATCCCAGTGACGGTCCCTAACGCTCTGCGGATTCGTCCAGTTTCATCAACCTCTTCAAGATATAGGCTCATGTTGCGCATATTCTAGACGAGTCCAGCAGAAAAATATTTGTGAAAGGCATGGAAGATTTGTGATCTAAGCCATTGTTTGCGCTTTACTTGCAGTGAACTCTGATAGCTGATCCGAGAGTGGCCGAGATCCTACGCATCAGGGTGCATGGGACGGTTAGAAGTTAGGTGGAGTAAGATGTTGAGTGAGAGCCGACCAGGTCGACCGCGTCAACTTCCTTATGAGGGAAAACTCAGAAGAAGGACTGTTTGGTTGACGGAGAAGACTTGGCGACGAATCGAGGAGTGGTCACAGAGCAAAGGATGCGCCAGTATCAGTGAGGCTGTCAGGCAACTGGTGATGCGTGGGCTCGAAAGCCAGCAGTGATTTGGGTCAGCCAGCCTCCTACGTTTTGCCACAAGTTTCAAAACGGATTAGTCTAGGAAGAGGCTTGGTAAGACCTAGCTCACTCAGAAAAACTCTTTATCTTGACCTAGTACCAAATATCGAGGCATGCGGCCGTAGTCTAGATGTGCGGTCTGGAGTAGCCCGAAGACCCAGAGCACAGGACAACCTGGTCTAGGACATTGGCCTTCCATGATCAACATACAGTCGAAGCAAGCCAACGACCCGGGTTCGAATCCCGGCGGCCGCACACCACTAGCAATGAATAGATACCACTCTGGGAAATGTGGGGTCTTGAAGTAAATCGCGCATTAGGGACAACGCTGCTTCTGGTCTTTAAATGGCAGCTTATATACGCTTAGACCACTTGTCAAATTGTGTGTCTCACTCATGTGGTTGGGAAGCACTTTCTACAGAAACTGTGACATTGTTGTTCTTGCACTTTATCCGTTAGTCTCTATACCAGTAGTTACCTTGTTGCTGAGGATAGTTGAGATACCGACAGCAGCACTAATCTGGCTCACCTTCACGACAATAATCATAATGGGTTGGCAGTCGTTGCGTGAAACTCATGAAATCGTGATTCTTCCGAATATTACTATATATGGAATTCGAAGGGGTGCGGGTTCGGCAGCGTTTGAGTCTCCGGTTAGGGCTCGTCAATCTAGACTCACATTCATCCATCGGGCAATACGTCGACCTTTGCTGAAGACAGAGGAATTTGGTCTTATGGATCACTATGTTGTCACTTTTGATATTGGAAATGTTGGCTTTCACGACGTTACTCTACATGAGTACTTTGTGGAGAAGGAGGAACCATCTCCCAAAAGCAAAGTTACAGGATTGATACCTCTTTTTGGCGATATAGGTCAAAGAAAGATACTGCACAATGGAGAAAGAATAACTGGACAGTTCGGTTTACAGATTCAAGATGATTGTCTTACTGTTTTCCGGATAAACATCATATGTGTTGGACTCGAGGCGTCTAGAAGGTTATACGTTCTCAAGAAAGGAGATAGGTTGCAGTACTTTGACGCTGCAAGAAAAATTGGTCTGAATCGTCAGAAGACAGAAAGAGCTTTACTGTCAAAGTCATAGAGAGTGGCCCAAGCGTGTACGCTATTTACCTGCCAGAATCTCCTTTTTCAACGTCTCTTTCAATTCTCTGCTCAGTAGTTGAATCTCGTAGGCTTCTCTCTCACCTGCTGAGACACAGATCCTATGTGGTTCAGCTAACGCTTCCCTAGTCAGTATCTTTTCAGGGTCAAGACCCATACCTCTAGTAAAGGTCTTCAGCATCTCAATCTTCGAAACTTTGGTTTTGGGTCTAATACTGAGACCAGAAGCAGAGTAGACGTTTCTCAGAAACTCAATGCCCTTCATCTGGATGTCATGGTAGGTATCGATAGTGTGACCCATCATGTAATCAACATAGTCTGATTGAACTCCCAAAGCCATGAGTTGAGTCTTGAAGAACTTCCGAATACTATGCACCTTCAGGTCGTAGACTCTGCCCCTATTGGGCTTCAAGAGTCCTGCTTTGAAATACAATCCATGTACTAGCTGGTAGATCTGCTTCTCACCAATCGGCTTAGGAGTTCCCGAATTTGCATCCTTTATCAAGGGTGAATCATCTGTGATGTCTTCGGGAGGGATCTTGCCGTCTGGTGAACCCTTCCGTCTAGTCTCCAAGTAGAGCTTCAGATATTCCACAGCTTCTTGGCCTAGAAATGTGTCATAATCGTGATACTTGCCTTTGGTTATGTCTGCCTCAACATGAATGTGAAGAGGGACTATCCCACGTTCCAGATCCTCTTTGACATGACCGTAAGTCAGCTTGATTAGGGTACCTTCTCTGAAGCCCCCCAGAGCCAGCAACGAGATTATGACTTTCTCACGGAGATCCGCTATGTCTAGTAGCTTTGCGAGTTCTTCAGGCCTTGGAGCCCGGTCCTTTCTGATGGTTCTCCGTTGTAGTGGGAAGGGGAGTTTTAGATCGATTCCGTGAACGCGGTATAGTGCTCTGATAGCCTTGACGTAGTTGCATATTCTGCATGGTGCAAGTCCTTCGTCTTGAAGTTCTGCGACAAATCGCTCTAGAGCTTTGATATGTTCTTGGAGTCTTTCATGTCTTACTTGTCCCTCTTCATTCTTCATATTACCGACAAGTTCGTCGGGGGTTAGATTGAGATAGTTGCAGTATCGTGTGATACAGTCTACATACAAGTAGAGTGTCTTGGGGCTGCCTGTCCTATACCTTAGAAGGTAGTTAGCAAGATTCTGTAATGCGAGGTTCTGAAATACATATGGGATCAGTCGAGGTCGTTCCCTCAGAAGAGAAGTGATGATATACTTGACAAGCCCCTTCTGGCTTACTGCCCTTAGATCCTCAAGAGGAACCTGAACTGGTGTTTTGAGTCTAGACCCTTCAGAACTGTACTCTAACAGGAAACTGGTGTCTTCAATTCTCCCGAGACTCGTTAGAAACGGGAGGTCCTCAAGTGTAAGCATCCTTTCTTTCAAGATGAGTTCTGTCAAGGGTTATCGCCATATGTCGAGGGCTCTTGTGTACTTGTGTACAAGAGTATGAAAGTGTAGAAACCTAGATATAAACGCCTTGGTACACCTATCCTTAGGTACAAGGGAGCATAAATGGCTCGCTGGCACGTGATAATTCCAGACGACCTTGACAAGAAGTTCCGAATGAGGGTTCTGGAGGAATATGGAAGTGAGAAGGGTGCTCTTAGTAAGGCCGTAGCCGAGGCTATTGATCTCTGGTTGAAACAGAGAGAATCAATGCCTAAGAAATGGTAGCTTCTAGACGACTTCACGCATCTCCAATATGGCTTTCTTTAGTATTGCGAGTCCACTTGATCTAATCCTAGCATTCTTTGGTGGATTTGGCTCAGAGAATCGCTCCCAGACTAGGCGAATGAAATCATCACCCTCGTAGTCAAGCCAACCGACACATTCACGGGTCCAAGGCCGATATTCTGAGGAGTCTGAGTCTTTGAATAATACATGATCTCTGTAGCGCACATAGAACAGTGACCCCGACTTCTTCTTCTGTACCAACAATAATCGCCCAGCCTTACTTGGTCAGCCTCCAATAGCCATCAGGATCCTTGGCCAGTAACCCCTCATCTTGAAACCTCTTCAGATAGCCCTCGGCCTTGGTGCGGTCTCCAGTCACCTTCATAGCTTGCTCGACAGCATAGTCCCAGCTCATGGGGCCCTTCACAGTTCGAAGTCTTCCGAGAACAAGGTCACGGACAGAATACTCCTCGTCTTTGCAGTTAAGCGGTGGTGCAGAGGATCTAGAGGCTGTAGATGTTTCCGGAAGGGTAGTTTCTACGTTGAAAGAGCTGTCAGAAGGCTCCCCTATCTTCCCTTTATTGCTCAGTTGCTCAGAATGCTCAGAACCAAGTGATGTTTCCCCTATGTGATCTCTGAGCAACTGAGCATCTGAGCAACTTTTAGGGGATATGAGGGTACTCAAAGTTTCAGTTCTTTTGACGTCATAGGTCGCGGCTAGCCGGTCGATGAGATCCCTATCGGTGACGATTGCGTAGCTACCTTTTGCATCAGGCATTCTAGCCTTTTTGAAACCGAGGCGAGCCAGAATCCAACCGACTTTCTGAGGTTTGATACTGTCTTTCTCATCTCGCTCCTCGTTCACCTCTTCCGTGATAGCTTTGATAGGCAAGCGATCTCCCACGACTTGATCTAGACATGTCACTATTGCTCGCACCACTTCTGCCTCTAAGCTGCTGGCTTCCTCTTCCCGCTGTTCTTGAAAGACGCCTAAAGCAAAGTCTTTGAGTTCGTCTTGGATCTCATCGCTTGGAGCCACTTTGAGAAGGGCGTGGAAGATCTCGCCAACCCGACCATAGCGGTTCATGGTTTCGAACATCTATGGTGTCCTCTCCTCGAATTTTCGAAAACGGTAGCGGAGCAGTTTGCTTCTGAGAGTTTGAGCCCAAGCTAAGTCGATCTTCATAGGGATCTCACGTTGGTTTCGAACCATTCGGATGAAGATACATCTAGATCCAAGTGAGTCGGGTGGCTGCCGAGTTCCTGCCAAGACTTTCGGTGAGAAAACCTTGTAGATGATAAGTTCAGAACCGGAGTCGCTTTCCCTTGGGCGTCTAGGGACAACTGAGCCTCTGCGGTAACCTGCATTAAAGAGGCCATCCAACTCGTTTCTTGTCTCTTTGGGCCAGAACTCGTAGTTGTCCGCTAGAAGAGTTGGACAGTAACGGTCAACAACCCAGAATACGACGGCTGGAGTCGGATGTGTGATATGCCAGCCTCGAAAGCAGAGCTGCGCGAGAACCTCTAAGGCTTTTGTCTTCCCTGTATTCTTTGGGCCGAGGAAGTCAAGGTAGGGTACAGCCTCAAACTCTTCAATCCTCCATGTCATGAGGATGAAGCAACTCATAACGGTGTAGCACTTCTTCTCTCGTAGCTCAAGATAATGTTGGTTGAACTCGCGGACCTCCTTGAAGAGCTCCAGGTCCGAGCCGTAATCGATTGGAGAGCCCGGCAAAGGCCAAAGCGGCTGCTTCAACGGAACAAGGATTCCCTCATCCTGAGTGCCCGGGAATTGAATGTCGTCACGTGTTTGCCAAGAGCCGTCAGACATCTTCTCGTGGATAGCATAGTAGCCGCCACAACCGGGGATCTTTATCTGCTCTACTATCGTTAATTGCCAGATCCCGCCAGGAGACTCTGTTCTTCGTGGCTGCTCCTCATTGCCAGAACGTTCATTACCCTGCCTTCGGCTTCTAGATATCTTAGCTCACCTTCCTTGCTGGCTGCAGGGTGTGTTGAGCCGAGGTTAGGAGCGGCCGCGAACCTTTCCTAACCTCCATTTTATTCGTCATTGTTCATGTCAACCGAATCTCGAGATTAACTTGTTATTTGGACCTGAGAACTTGTACTGTCTGCCATGAAGTTCCGTACTTCCACCATTCCTTGCCAACATATCAACGAGCATTTGAGCGACTGGGTGGTTTAAGTTGCGAAAGATCCAAGCTCCTTTACCGGATCTGAATGATTTCCAAGGGAGCTCCTCGGGGGTCTCTTTTGTAAACTCAGTTTTACCAATCATCTCAGGTGGAGATTCCTTGATATTCTTCTCAATCTTCTCTAGCTCGCCAAGACATTCCTCCAGTTGCTGTCGAATTGATTGGATAATCGATAGCGCGATTTCAGACAACTTCAGTCTCACCTTGTTTTTGACCACCTTCGCTCTTTGTTATACTCGGAATTGTCGGTGCGTAGATACCGAGCGCCTTCTTCTCCTCTGGGCTGAGGTAGGAAAGTTTAGCTAACTCTATCTTGACGGCTCTGCGGACTAGATCGCTTACATCCTCGCCTCTGGCTTCTACAACTTTGCGGAGGACCGTGAGTGTCCTTGGATCGAACCTTACCACAATCTGGTTAGCCATTATTGCATTCCTCCGCAATGCCTTTGTATGCGAGGTATTTAGAGAATGAACACAGTTTACGACTAGCTTAAGGTGGTCGTTTGTCGCTAATCCCAATAGCAACTTTTCAACATAGAAAGAGAACGCGTCGTACTCCAACTCAGTCAGCGGTACTATGGTATCTTGCCCTCGAACGCCCCGCCAACTCGTACACATTAACGAAGCTTACAAAATCCAATCGAAGCAGTGTCCAGATAGCTGTCAAGAATCTGGTGAGAGACTTCCTAATTTCGAATGTGAGGACCATCCTCAGTCGGAACAGGGTTAGGAGTAAGGTATACGACCTGACCATCTTTGGCCTTTTGACGGTTCTCTCAAACACTCGACAGGAGAAAATTGTGGCTCGCGTTGCTGAGAAGCATGCAGAGAAGCTCCCTCTGATCCTTGGAAAGTGGCCTGTCTTCATTGAGAGCCATGTCGATCCTTTAGCTCTGAAGATCCTGAACAAGATGCTAAAGATAGAATGGAGTGGGGAACTTCGAAGGGAAAAGCCTGGAACCAAGACCTTCCAAACAAAATTGGCGGAGGAAGCGACAATGATGTTCTATCTTGGCGCAGCTGACATACTGGATCCAGACGAGCTTAAAAAGTGGGTGACGGTATTCAAGATTGACAAAGAGATCGCCGACAAGTTCCTCCATATCTTGACTCAAGAAGAGGATTGGCATCGTAGAAGAGCAAATGAATTTCAGAAGCAGCGTATAGAGATAGCACAGAGCCTCCAACCAAATTCACGGGAGGCCTAGCTGATCTCCTCTCGGGTGACTGTGAGGGGCCCTTCTCAGAGGAGCAGTAGATTGAAGCTCGAGATCGAGCTGGTTCCTAAACCTCTCTGGGGGAAGACTCTGGCGAAGATGTTGCCGAGAGACGAATGGGAGAGGTTGAGAGTTCAAAGGATCCAGGAGAAAGGTGAGAGATGCGAGATCTGTGGACAGGAGGGGCGTGTCCATCTTCATGAGATCTGGGAGTATGATGATGAGAGGCATGTTCAGCGGCTTGCAGGGTTCCAGCTTCTCTGCGCCACATGCCACTCCATAAAGCACTTCGGCCTCACCCAAAACCTGGCGGCTGAAGGGAAGATTAACCTAAAGCCCATCACCACACACTTCTGCAAGGTCAACAACTGCACATTCCAGGATTTGAAGAACCATTGGAGGTCAACATATGAGAGATGGAAGCAGAGGTCTCAGCATCAGTGGACACAGGACTTAAGCCGACTGAAACAACCCAGCTAAGTTTTCCAACTATTCTTCTCCAGCTACCCGTGTAATCACTTCAATGCTTATGTTCGGACCGCCATAGGGCAGAAAGACCTATCTCAAACCAAGCTGTAGATCATGAGCAAAGCTGAAAGGTAGGAACGGTTGCCGTTTTGCCGTTCTGTTCCAGATGTGGTAGAGAACTGCAACCCAATTGGAGGTTCTGCATGCATTGCGGAACATCTATCACTACTCCTATTCCTATACCTCCAGCTATCCCGTCTCAGCCCATCAAGGAATCGCATATCATAAGGAACATCTTCATCGGTGTGATGTTTGTCCTTGTTATTGGAATCTTCGCGGTTGCACTGTCTGTGCCGAGACCACCAGCAGTGCCTGGAGGCCCGACTGTGCCTCAGGTACAAGAAGGTGGGACAGTTACCATAGGGCAACCATTCATCTTGAAGTTTGGAACAGATGGTATACCTGTCAAATTTGTTTTCGACTCAGCTTGGTTCACTACAACTCATGAGTACTATGAGGCAGAAAGCGGATACAAGTTCTTAATCGTCCAACTAACAGCTCAGAACATTGGAAACAAAGAGGTAATTGCTTTCAGCTGGTTAGACAAGTGGGAGGTTACTGTAGACAAAGGCTATCTTTACGAATCAAAATCCAAACCTTCGCTGAACGTTAGGCCAGAGGAAAAGAAGGAAGAACACATCATATTTGAGATTCTTCAAGAAACAAGCCCCGTGGAAGTCGGATACTACAAGTTTCTCTCGACATCGCCAAGCGTAGTCCTAAGTTTGAAAGGAGTTGGCTTTGCGACAAAAACTGTGGCAGCAAAGGAATGGCTCACCATAGATTCTTATGAGTGGCCTAAGGGCGGAACTTTGACCATTCAGATAGAGAACTACGGGTCCGTCAGCGCCACGATTGATAAAGTGTACATTGACGAGCTTCTTGCCTCTGATGAAGATAAGCTAATCAAACCCAAAGCTGTTGCCGAGGTTAAGTGCAGTAATCCTCAAGGGCTTTCTTTGAAATCCAATAACATCTACAAGGTAAAGATAGTGACTACGGTCGGTAACACATTCGAATCCACAGTGTACTACAAGTAGGATGATAGGAAAGTGGCTGAGAGAACCGCTGAATTTATCCTCGGGCTGATAGGTGGAATCTCAGGCATACTTGTGGCTCCAGCACTTTACCTTCTTGGAGGCGTCTGGATGGCTTTCGGAGGTCCAGCTACATTAGTGATCGCATCAATCGTGGGGGGAATCCTGTCAATCCTTGGGCTGATCGGAGTGGCATTCGTCAAGACTCAACCAAAACTATCTGGAGTGATCATGCTCATAAGCGGCATCCTGGGACTCATTGTTGCATTAGGACTATACGTAGGCGCCCTGCTATTGACTGTTGCTGGCATCATAACTCTCGTCCGGACAGAAAAGCCAACAGAGATTCCATCGGTACCCACCCCTCAGCCAGCGTATTACTGTACAAACTGCGGCAAGCCTTTGAAGTTCAACTCACAACTCCAGAGATGGTATTGTGAAAGCTGTGGTGTCCGTGCCCCGACCAAGGATGAACTCCTACGATACGCCATGAAAGCGCTTGACCAAGGAGACACAGAACTCGCCAAGAAATTCATGGATCAAGCACGATCAATGTCTGAATCAACGTAGTCCAAAGTGAACTCAACCTAGACCGTCAAGCAATCACTAATCCATCTCTATCTCTAACATTCGACGACAAAAGTAACAGATGATGTAGTTTTGGTTCATCTTCAGTTTCTCCTCTTTGTCTTCTCCAGCTCTTCGAGTAAAATAGTTGAGGACTAGGCGAGGTTATCTGGACCATTGAGCCTGAGAGGCTGCGCATAGTCGAGACCACTGTAACGCATCTCAACAGGGCTCGCCAATGACCAATAGGAAACTCACATTCCGCCTAGCTGATGATATAATAAGTGCATACACGAAGGTTGATAGAGACGGGTCGGGAGTAAACGGGACCGACATTAAGGATGCACTATGCCTAGTTGACCCCAGGCTCTACTTAGTCATTATCCATATTGACAGTAAGTTTATAGGGGGCTTGGTTTAACAATTAGTTTAACGAAGAAACATGACAAATGAAAAGATTGTTGGGTTTAGGGCGGATGATGAGGTTCTCAAAGATATAGCGTATCTCAAGATGGCTTTTGGTTGTGACACTGATACATCAGTCATTTTGATGAGCCTAAAGCTGGCTACCGAGTTGACAAAGGCGAGGGTTCTTTTGAAGGATGCTGAAACAAAGCAGATGAGCGTTCTTCTTGATGCGATCAGTGAATCAAACAAGCAGTTGCGGTGGCTTTTTGAAAATATGGAGTTGATTAAACGTGTCTTGGGTCGGTCGGATTCGAAATCGTCCGGATAGGTCATCATCCATCAAGCTGCCACCTTGAAGAGACTACTAGCTACTCTTAACAAAACCGCTCCCCATGAATAAGAAAGGGCAGTCCTCTAAGAGAAGTATGACAGATGCGACTCCAAGTAGCCAGCCTAGACTTAGAACCGCTGCGAGTGCACAGACTAGACGGCTATTGAGGCTGCCAAGGAACAGTAGGGACCTCCCACCTTTCCCATAATAGGGACCGAGGCGCCGGAACAATTCCTTAAGATGCAGCTCCCCTATAGCCTCAACATTGAGATGGAAAACACTCCGCTTCTCAATGCAGTTCAAAACACCCCTAACCAAAGACGCCAAACACACGTTAACCCCCTGACACTCCCAACTTTCATCAAAGAAACTTACTTGCAAAAAACAAGCAATCAAACAACAAAATTTTTAGGAGTTTGCCGTCAAACCGTAAAACCGTGAAGCCATAAGTTTCTCTTGTATGCTCTGGGCCCTGATGGGTTACGCTGTCACCTGTCTTGGATGTTTGGTTCTTGCTTTTCTAGAGGCTGAGAAAAGACATTTGTAGGCTGGAAAATTCTTATTCGCTGCCTATTTATTCGTGAATTCACAGGCGAGGTTGAAAGCTAGATTGACGCAGCAGGAACACAACCTCTCAAAGAGAAGATAACGATCTCTTTGCCAAATCTTAGGTATTTTTATGCTTTAACGGTTTTACGGCGAGTTTACCTAACCTAAAAATTTTGTCAATAATTGCTAGGTTTGTTCTAGGTGCATGTTGGTTTCGTCAGCGAAAGTCAGGGTTCTGAAAGGTAAGTTGGCACTATGGCGTCCTTCTTGCTTGCAAGGAATAGTTGTCTAGGTTGGAGTCTGTAATGTGGTTAAGCGGTTTCTGCTTTCCTATTGTGTCGTCTACGAGGTTGAAGTTCATTATTGTTGCTGCTTTTTGAGATGTTCTTATTGTGTAGGTTCTTGTGTAACGTTGGTCTTGTCCTGTCAAGAGGGCTCTGGATATGGAGGCGTTTGAAACTTTGTTCTCTGCCGCTGTAGGATTCTCTAGTCTCAGAAGTGGCTCCGAATCTCCCAGTTAGGTTGGATGTGTAGGGTTTTTCAGAAGTTTCGACGTCGAAAGTGAATCTTTATTCAAGTGGAATCAAATGGATTGGTGGAGTTCCAATTGTGTCCTGTCTAAGGGAGAGGAAGGAGGGTTGACTACCGCACTGCCACCCACCCCCAATGACACTTACGCCTTGTGGAGAGTAAAATTTCTCAAGCCTAAACCTTTGCAAAATGAGGTTTTGAGGGCTTTGTCTCAAGTTGAGAGATCAAGTGTTAAAGGTTTAGCTTCAGATTTGAAGAGGGACAGACGCTCAATTCAACGTTGCCTAGAGAGACTGAAAGACGACGGCGAAGTTCACGATGTATGGTGCCGCCCAGCACCTTGGATCAGCCCTAAAATCATTGCTCATTACCACTCTCTCCCAACTCACCTGAAGAGCAAGACCGAACATAGCTCCTCTGACTGTGAAGAGGTTGTGGAGGAGCCTTTAGGATTCAGGATCCTAAGACTATTCTCAAATTTCCAGTGCTTCACAGTCGGCAGCGTTTCGAAGTTGCTTAAGAAACATCATAGCCAAGTAAGGAAGGTTCTGAAGACTCTTCACCGGCATGGCCTTGTCGATTATACAGAACATAAGACTGGAAGGGACCCAGACTCTCTGGGAAAAATATGTTTCTGGTTTGTCAACGATGAAGGCCGAACCTTAGCCGGACAGTCCGTAAAGGAATATGATTGTGTTGTTCGTAGGCGTAGAGGCGGAATAGCCTATAGGCATCGGGTGTCGTGACGCGTTACCTGAAACTATTTGAGTTAGTTAACGTTGCTTCTGTAATTCTATAATGTACTGGGATGTGGTGTCTTTCCATCTTCTCTGAGACGTGGAAACTCAAATCGGAATAACTCCGTCTCCGCATAGACACGTCCAACTAAGCCCCTATAATCTAGCATAGGTTGACGGGCTCGAACTGCGCTGAGGATTTGTGATTTGGCGTCAATACTCACGAATTCCCTATATTCTGAGTGAATCACGCCTTCCCGGAATACACATTCTCTCATTTCTTGAGGATAGACACTTAGTAAGAATAGACCAGCGAGAGCTCTAACCGTGAGACGAAGATTCATCTTGTTGAATAAGACCTCAAGGTTATGCTTGAACTTCGAATACGCTTTGAACCACTCTGGTGATTGATTGCTTGAAAATTCTTCGAAAGGTCTTATGATACCGTAGTCACGAGGTAAGACACGCACACCCAACTGTGAAAGCTGATAATGCGGCTCGAATGCTTCCCTGAAGTCATCTATTGATACAGTCTCTTTGTTGATTCTTGGATATCCTTCGTAGCCTTCATATTTGGCCATGCGATAAAAGGCGGTTTCAATCCAATTTCCGACGCTAGAGGCTAGGGACGCCAACTCAAACGAGATGACTTCATCGTGCCTTTTGATGAGGGGAACGAATCGTATAAACTCAAGAAACTTATCTTCAAGTTCGCGATATGCTGCCCAATAATCACTAACTTCAAGTGGTGTAGCGCTTTCCAAAAGGGTCCCCTCGCTGTTTAGCTATGTATGAAATAACTGAAGATAAAGGTCATCGATCCTAGTTGATCAGAAGGATGTATAGGACAAATTATTGAGAGTTCTATACCCGTACTTGATCATGTGGTAGGAACGTTTTCAAGACGAGAGTGAGTGGGTACGTATTCAGTTCTAGATGATTAAGTCCCGGCGGCCGCACCACTCTGGCAATGAACTAGTGTTGTTTATTCCAGTTTTCAACATGTGAGCAGGGTGGAGGAGGGTCTAAGAATGTTAAAGGTTCCGGACAGGGTTGAACTTATTTCTGCGAGCTTCCGAGCCATGTGACTCGAATCACCCAGTTGTAAAGGCAACTGCTGCCAAGATCACGGAGGAGGCCGAGACACCGAAGGATGCAGCAATTGGGATATTCTATTTCGTTAGGGATAAGATACCGTTAGCAATAGTTCATCCTTGGAAGACTGCTTCGGAGACTCTGAAGATAGGCAGAGGAAGTTGCCTCACAAAAGCCACACTTCAAGTGGCATTGCTCAGGTCTGTAGGAATTCCCGCTAGATTTAGGGTTATTGAGTTCAAGGGCAACGACCCAGAGGAATGGCGGGGCATACTATCCTCGTTGGCTGTATCCAAAATGCCTGAGCGGTGGCCGCACTAAGTCGAAGTTTACATCGACGGTAGATGGACAATGGCGGATGCAACTCTTGACAAAGCTTTGATCCCAGATACCGAAGACTGGAATGGTGACAACGATGTCTGCTCGATCAAGGACAGAGCAATCCTGTCAGACAAGGGAGCCGTCGCATTCATTGAGGAAGAAGCAAGAAAGCTAGATGAAAAATATAGAACCCACACTTTCTGGGTTATGAATGGCTATGAGTTCTTTTGGATATTGAATATCTATCAGAGAGTTCAACGTCTCAAGAACAAGCTCCGTTGAAGATCAAGGGTAACAAGCGCGCGCTCCACGTAGTCTTCTCTATTGATTCTTCTGTGCTCGTTCGTTCTTCATCTTGGACGGAGATTCGCTCTTCGACGAGTTCTTTCTCAGACTTGGCCTTCCGGCCAGATGATTGTGATCGTCTAGTGTGGATTACGCCAATAGTTGTGCCATATCTTCCAGATGTCACCTTGCAGATTGGTAACTTTATTGAGGAGGATGCGGTTCTAAGATGTAGTCTTGGGTGGCGATCCCGGGTAATCCAAATGAAGATACCGACGCACCTGAATTATTTGCAAAAATGGGTTCTACTGGGAGCCATCATAGGATCAGTCTCCGGGATAGTTGCTGGCGTTTTCTATCTTCTTCTAAAGTCAAGCTCCAGCTTCTTCTTAGGTTATGTTGGCAACTATTTCCCACCTGTAGCTGGCGGGGAGGGTCCGAGTGTCTCGCATACAGGGGAGGTTAGATGGTGGATCCTTGCCTTGATTCCAGCCATCGGAGGATTACTATCCGGTTTCATTATCTTTCAATGGTCTCCTGAGGCTGAGGGTCATGGGACCGATGCTGTGATCAATTCCTTTCATAGATTCGCAGGCAGGATCAGGAAAAGAGTTCCAATCATAAAATCTGTAGCCTCTATCTTGACGATAGGCAGCGGAGGAAGTGCTGGGAGAGAAGGGCCTGTGGCTCAAATATGCTCAGGCTTCTCTTCTTGGTTGGCTAACGCTCTAGGATTGAGCGATCGTGACCGGAGAATCATGTTGGTATGTGGCGCTGCGGCAGGCATAGGCAGCATCTTCAAGGCTCCCTTTGGGGGAGCAATATTCGCTATAGAAGTCCTGTATAGAAGGGATTTCGAGGTAGATGCTTTAATACCCTCATTCGTCTCGTCAGCAGTAGCATATTCGGTTTTTACATCCATTCCAGGTATAGGCTTTGAACCAATCTTCACTATCAAAGAAATCATGTTCACCAATCCCATCAACCTTCTCTTCTACCTGATTTTGGGGATCGCCTGCGGTTTGCTCTCGATAGTATATGTTCTAGTCTTCTATGGTTTTCGAGACAGAATCTTTGGGCGGTTAAATATTCCCGCTCATCTCAAACCTGCAATTGGGGGAGGAATGCTCGGCATCCTTGCCCTATTTCTACCAGCATCGCTGGGCGGAGGGTACGGCTGGACCCAAGAGGCTATCTTCGGAAAGCTATCAGTCACCTTTATGATGATCTTGGTCTTCGCCAAGATCATAGCCACCAGCTTTACGATCAGCTCCGGTGGAAGCGGAGGTGTCTTCGCTCCCTCACTAGTCATAGGATGCATGATCGGCGGGGTTTTCGGGAAGTCTTTGGAGACTTTAGTGCCCATGATAAATCAAGAAGCGTTCGTATTGGTCGGGATGGCTGCCTTCTTCGCTGGGGCAGGCAAGGTACCCATAGCCGCCATGGTCATGGTTTCAGAGATGACGAGAGACTACTTGCTCCTTGTACCTCTAATGTTGGCCTGCGCCACATCCTACATCATTTCTGGAAGATGGACGATATATGAGAATCAAGTCACTAACCGAGCCATGTCACCAGCTCACAGAGGAGAATTCAGCGTCGACATACTTGAGGAAGTCGAGGTTGAAAAGGTGGCGACCAAGAAGGTTGTGACGGTCTCGCCTGAAGACAACATATTCGACGTATCAAATTTGATAGCTTCAACCGGACATTTAGCATATCCAGTCGTTAGTGATGATAAGCTGATTGGAATCATATCTTACAATGACGTGCTGAAGATTCCTCATGATAAGGCTGCCTCAACTAGAATTAGGGAAGTCATGCAGCCGAAAGTTGCTGTATGCAGGCCCGACGAAAGTTTAGCAGTGGCCCTGAGACGTATGGATGAATCCGGTTATGGACATCTCCCAGTAGTAGACATACATGATCCAAGCAGATTGGTTGGCATACTGAGTAAGAGGGATTTGATCAGGGGGCATGAGGCGTACAAGAGGGGGATAGTATTCGAACATATCGATGTCTTGGATAGGGTTAAGGTGGAGGAGGTTATGCAGAGGGATTATGTAGCCATAGATTCAGACACCCACGTATTGAGTTTGGCACATATAATGTCCAAACGCCTGTTCATTGACTATCCAGTCCTAGAAGATGGAAAACTTGTAGGGGTCGTCGACATCTCTAAGCTGATAGACGCCATCGTCAATAGGCACGATATACCGGTCAAAGAGATCGTTAACACAAGGACTCTTGTATCTTATCCTGAAGAGTCTGTTCACCAAGCCTTAGAGAAGATGTATCGCAGCAACATTGGAGTGCTACCCGTAGTAGACAAGAAGAGACCCTTCAAACTACTAGGGGTGCTTACCAGAGCTGATGTGCTTCGGGCCTATGAGATGAAGCGTTAAAGAACTTCATTCTTGCGTTTCGACGTATGGATCTGTTAACCAGACGCACGAGCGAGTATGCCAAAGCAGATTTCCTCATAAGTATCATTTCTCCAGCGGCTCTCTTCCACCGTGCGCGTCAGCTTATCTCATCCACTCTTGCAGCAGTCTTCACTTCGAATACGCTGCAACGATGGCGTTAGCCATATCTTCAGCGGTCAGTCCTGGCGACTTGACATTATGTTCTCTGTAGAAACGTTGGATTCTACGTGTCAAGATGTCACTTGTCACCTCTGTTCCCTTGAGTTCCCTCTCCAGTATCCGCAGCTGATCTTTGGGGATGAAGCAAAAGTCGCCGGTGATCATGATGTCCTCTATCTTGTTGTCCATCGTCTCGACGAGAACACGTAGGAGGCCTCCCTCGGTCTTATGGAGGGTCTCACCTACTTTCGCCCTACCTGATATCTTCAGGCTCCTTTTTTGGATGAGATTGTAATGTCCACTCTCGATCATGTAGAGCCATTCCCGGCTCTGATACTTCTCTTCGAGCGATTCCATTAGCTCAATCTCTGTTTGCGAGAGTCCACCTTTGACAAGTTCGATTCCCAAAGTGGTTTCATAGTTGCGTCTCAATAGTTCTTTCACAGTCTCTCTGCTTGGCGGTTCTCGAAGTTCCCTCTCGATTGTGGTCAGCCTATCCTTGAGCGTCTTCGCCACTTTATCCCTGAACTTTTCACTTGGCACTTTCAGGATCTTCACCATCTCGTCGAAGTTGAAGTTGAAGATGATGTTTCCTGTGAGGACAGAGGATGCGCCGATCTCTGTGGCGCCGTTTCCACTTATCTTTCTGCCGTCAACCTCTATGTCGTTTATAGGTCTGTAGCGCGCAGCGATACCTATGTCATTGTAGGTCTTGACAGGGGCTGCCAGAAACCTCCTGAAGAGTTCTTGAATAGAGCTTGGAACCCTAGGGTCCGATCTGGAGGCTACAACCTGGTAGAAGAGTTGGCCTCCGTCAAGGTAGACTGCTCCACCGCCGAGGATTCGCCTCACAATCGGTAGAGCCTTCAGCCTACAGTATTCTACGTCGACCTCAGCCTCCAACTCTTGATGGTAACCAAGACAGACAAGAGAACTATTGGGACTGCAGAATATGATGGTACTTGGAGAGGTGTTTTGGTCAACAGCCTTTGCCACAGCGTGATAGACGACTTGAGTGGATAGGGGAGGCAGGTCTCCGAGGTCTAGAAGACGCCACCTATCAGTCAAAGCCAATACCAACTCATGCTTAGAATGCGTAGTCGAAGGGAGCCTAGATTTGATGTGAGTCTTGGAGGATCCCAAATCTCACTTCATACGTTCGAAGGCTCCTGTTCCAACCGTGAACATTATGGCCGCGAACCCCATTAGAACAGCCAGATCCAGATAGAGCGGGAACTGTGAGACCCCTATGGTGACTGTTCTCAGGCCGTCGACGCCGTAGGTTACTGGGTCGATGTATGTTATGACTGAGAGCCAAAGGGGGAGGTTGCCCAGAGGAAAGAGTGCGCCGCTGAAGAAGAAGAGGGGAAAGATAAGGAAGCTGACGATCATGTTGAACCCTTCCGGGCTCTCCATGAGTGAACCTATTATCAGACCGGTGCTTACAAGGCTCAGAGCCAACAGAAAGAGAATAAGTACTGCGAGCAGGAAGGTTGCGGGAGTCAGTTGGACCCCGACTGCGAAGCCTATCAGCAGCACGATGAAGGCTTGAAGCATCGAGTCTGTGCATCCGCCTAGAACCTTGCCGACGAAGATGGAGGTCCTTGAGAGGGGCGCCACAAGAACCTCCTTTAGTATATCGATCTTTCTGTCCCAGACTATGTAGACCCCGAAGAAGACCGAGCTGAAGAGGACGCTCATCGCCAAGATGCCTGGATAGATGAAGACTTGATAGTTGACGCCTCCAACCTCCACAGCAGAGCCCAAGCCTCCTCCGAAGACGAATATCCAGAGCAGAGGTGTGAAGATGGACGTCACTACGCGTGATCTCTCACGAGTGAACACCTTGATCTCCCTGAGCCAGAGAGCGTAGATCCCCTCGGCTTGACTCATCTTAGTGTCCTCTCCCTCATTATCCTCTGGACAAATCCGCCTTCACCGGTCTCGGGCCTTATCTCCTTTCCTGTGTAACTGAGAAAGACATCGTTCAAACTTGCAGGCCTAATCTCCACACTCTCAATCTTCCCGGCGATATCAAGGATCTTCTGGAGGTTCTCACTGGCGTTCCTGACGGTTAGGACTATGTGGTCACCTTTCACCTCGACCTTCCTTACACTATCTATCTTCCTGAATCTATCAACATCAGAGTTCGCGGTCTTCAGGCAGACGATGTCTCCACCAACCGTCTCCTTCAGATTATCAGGTGTATCCATGACGATTATCCTTCCCTGATCGATTATGGCAACCCTATCGCAGAGTCTGTCGGCCTCCTCCATGTAGTGGGTGGTCAACACGATGGTCATGTCACGCTCTCTAGACATGTCCTCGATGTATTCCCATATGTGTTCGCGAGTCTGAGGATCCAGCCCTAGGGTCGGCTCATCTAGGAATAATACCTTGGGAAGGTGGAGGAGCCCACGCGAGAGCTCCAGCCGTCTTCGCATGCCTCCGGAGTAAGTCTTCACCAAATCATTCTGTCTGGATTCAAGACCGACCAGTCTAAGAACCTCATCTATTCTCTCATCACGAATATCTTTAGGGACCCCGTACCACATTGCGTGGAGGCGGAGATTCTCCCTGCCAGTGAGAATGTCGTCTACACTGGGTTGCTGAAACACTATGCCAATAGACTTCCTGACATCGTCAGGTTCCTTCAGTATATCGTAACCATTGACCGTAGCGGTTCCTCCAGACGGCCTCAGAATGGTGCAGAGCATAGAGATAGTCGTGGTCTTGCCAGCGCCGTTGGGTCCGAGCAGACCAAAGATCTCCCCCTGCTTAATCTTCACGCTGAGGTGGTCAACAGCGGTTAGGTCTCCGAACTGCTTGGTAAGGTCAGAAGTCTCTATCGCATTATCCAATACTAAGTGCCCCCAGAGTGATGGCAAGTGTAGTGGCTGACCAACCTATTTGTCTTGCTCCGGCAATGGTGCATTCATGATATTTATCGAAGAACTTGAAGATACGGCGCATATCAAATATGGCCGGAGAAGACATTGGGCAAATCAACCTGAAGACGCAACCTTTGAAAGGTTCATTAGATAGTTGTTGACGGTTTAGAGAGCCCACCCAAGGTCCTACTAATTGTCTAGAGCCGAGACTGCCGGTCTTGAAGCATATTATTCGCAGCCGCCGGAGAGAGTTCTAGAAGTCCTAGGAACCGGACCCGAAGGCCTCAGTGATGATGAGGTCCGCTCACGGCTGGCACGCTACGGCCCCAACGAGATTAGAGAGGTTCGTGGCAAACCCCTCACTCAGAGGTTTGCTGCCAACCTGACACATCCTATGGCGATCCTGCTCTGGTCAGCGTCCGTGATGGCCTACATTGGGAATATGCCGCAGCTTGCCGTCGCCATAGTCGGGGTCATAATCATAAACGCGGTATTCAGCTTCTGGCAAGAATATCGTGCAGAGCGGACCACAAAGGAACTCAAGAAGCTCATTCCCCAATACGCTCGCGTTATCCGCGGAGGGAGCGAGAAGCAGGTCCCAGCAAGAGAAGTAGTCCTAGGGGATGTTGTGGTCTTATCTGAGGGAGACCGCATCCCTGCAGACGGCAGGATCATCAAGAACTTCGGGATGCTAACAGATGAGTCTGCCTTGACAGGAGAGTCGAGGCCTGTACCCAAAACTTCTCAACCGATAGCCCTCAAAACATGCAAGACCTCATACGAACTTCCCAACCTAGTCTTCGGAGGAACGAATCTAGCCGCAGGATCAGGTGTTGCGGTGATCTTTGCAGCTGGAATGAACATGCAGTTTGGAAGGATTGCACACCTAACAGAGATGGTTGAGGAGGAACAGAGCCCACTCCAGAGAGAGCTGAGGAGAGTCACAGCCATAGTGACTTTGGTAGCGATCTTGGTTGGTACTGTAGTTTTTCTCGCGGCCTTCTCTTTAGGTCTTGCTGCGGCTGAGAGCTTCCTATTCGCTATAGGGATGATCGTGGCCTTCGTGCCCGAGGGGCTACTCCCCACAGTCACCCTATCGCTTGCGATGGCCATGCAGACGATGGCCAAGAGACGCGCGGTGATAAAAAAGCTTTCCAGTGTCGAGACACTCGGCTGCACTACGGTCATCTGCACCGACAAGACAGGGACCCTAACCTGCAACGCGATGACTGTTACTCGAATATGGGTGAGTGGTCTTGACATCAAGGTTACTGGAACAGGCTACAACCCGCAGGGGCGTTTCCTCACAGATTCAGGTGAAGAGCTGGTTGAAGACAATTCCGACCTCAAACTACTATTGACAGCAGCAATGACCTGTAACAATGCCCGCCTCATGCCTCCGACGGATCAACAGAGAAGATGGAGCATCCTAGGTGATCCCACAGAGGGCGCTCTTCTGGTTGCAGCCCTTAAAGCGGGATTGGCCTATCCTCCTCGGGAAAACAGATTTGCCCTTCTCCCATTCGACTCTAGGAGAAAGAGGATGAGTGTGATTGTATATGAGAATCGAGGAGGTGTCTTGAGAGGTCGGCCGGAAAAGCTCAGAGCATATGTTAAAGGGGCACCCGCAGAGCTGCTGGATTACTGCAGCGGCATTCTCAAGAATGCTGAGGTAGTGCCACTACAAGATTCAGATCGAACAGCAATTAGGAGCCAGATCGACAGCTACGCAAGGGACGGCTTGAGAGTCCTAGGGATCGCCTTCAGAGACCTCACTGATCCTCCAGACAATGCGTCGCCTGAGAATGTTGAGAGTGAGATGACATTTCTTGGGTTAGCAGCGATGATGGATCCTCCGAGGCCTGAAGTGGAGGAGGCGATACAGAAATGCAGACAGGCAGGAATCCGCGTCCTCATGTTGACAGGCGACTATGGCTTGACGGCCGGGTTCATTGCGAAGAGGCTCGGGATCATATCTGGGAGAGCACGGATCATTACTGGCGAAGAGGTCAATTCCCTCTCTGACCAAGCGCTTCAAAGAGTTCTCCTAGAGGAGAACATTATCTTTGCGCGCATAACTCCTGAGCATAAACTCAGAATCGTAGTCGCCCTCCAGGCATTGAATCAGATTGTGGCTATGACCGGTGACGGTGTGAACGATGCGCCGGCCCTGAAGAGGGCGGATATCGGCGTGGCCATGGGAATCTCAGGAACAGATGTTGCTAAGGAGGCGGCGGACATGATAGTTACTGACGACAACTTTGCATCCATAGTCAGCGCCGTGGAGGAAGGTCGGGCGGTCTATAACAACATAAAGAAGTTCACCAAGTACATCTTCGCAAGCAATGTGCCTGAGGCGGTTCCCTTCATCTTCTACGTGCTCGCAGCAGTACCCTTGCCCCTTACTGTAATGCAAATCTTGTCAGTCGATCTCGGAACAGACATGATTCCAGCTTTGGCTTTAGGCGCGGAGCCGCCCGAAGGCGATGTTATGAGATTCCCTTCGCGAAAGCGTGAAAAGGGTATATTGAGCGGGGGCCTACTTGCGCACTCCCTTCTATTCTTGGGAGGGATAGAATCAATAGCGGCCATGGCATGCTATTACTGGATGAACTTCATCAACGGATTTGGTCCAGGTTCCCTTGCACAGCCCGGGACAGTGGTCTACTCGATGGCCACAACGATGACTCTTGTCGGCATCGTCATGTCTCAGGTAGGAAACGTCTTCGCGTGCAGAACAGAACGCGCCTCAAGCCTGAAGAGGAGCATAAAGATCAATCCATTGCTTCCGATGGGACTTGCATTTGAGCTGTCAATAATCTTGGCATTGGTCTACCTTCCCTTCCTTCACCCGGTCTTTGGAACTGCTCCCCTTTCGCCGGAGCATTGGCTCTTCCCCATGGTCTTTGCACCGGCAATACTTTTAGCTGAAGAGGTGAGAAAACTGATACTCAGGCGCCTGGGTCAGATAACTCACCTTCGCAACGGTGGAGATTCGAAGTGAATGTCATAGTGGTGGGATGTGGAAGGGTCGGCTCATACTTGGCTGACCTATTGAATGCTGAAGGCCACAGGGTAGCGGTCATAGACAAGGACCCTAAGGCCTTCGAACGCTTGAGCGCTGGCTTCAAGGGCATCCGCATCGAGGGAGATGTGCTTGACAGGGAGGTACTCTACCAGGCTGGAATACAGAACGCTGACGCCCTAGCCTCGGTGACCAACAGCGACAGCCTCAACGCCACCTTGGCCATAATTGCAAGGAACAAGTTCCGCGTTCCCAAACTGGCCATAAGGGTCTTTGACCCATCACATGCCGAAGTCTACAGGAGGCTTGGAATTCTAATTATTTCACCTACAGAGTGGGGTGCATCCTTCATAAAGGACGTTCTTGTACATCCTGAACTTCATCCAAAGCTCACGTTAGGAAATGGAGAGGTCAAGATCGTAGAGGTAGCGGTTCCACCAGGACTGGTTGGAAGACCAGTTGAGTCTGTGAATATCCCACAACAGGTGATTGTTGCCGCAATTGTAAGACAGGGCAAAGCCCTCATACCATACCCCGGGATGATGTTTCAGGAGAACGACTTCCTGACCTTGGCAGTCTCAACCACAGCCACGGGAAGGATTGAGGAACTCATCAGCCACTAGGACGGTGAAGTCTAGACATGTTCGTCGTGATTGTCGGCGGTGGAGGGGCGGGCGCCTACTTGGCGAGCAGACTCTCCTCAGAAGGCCACAGGGTTGCTGTGATCGACACCAGTCCGGATGCACTTGAGGAGTTGTCTAGCAAGGTTCCAGCCGTATCTACGATTGTCGGAGACGGCTCCAGACTTGAGACTATGCGGAAGGCGGGTCTGGAGAAAGCAGATGTCCTGGCGGTCCTGACAGGTGCTGACGAGAAGAACATCACAATAGCGATGCTGGCAAAGAATGAGTTCCGCATCCCACGCATAGTGGCACGAGTGAACGATCCAAAACATGAATGGCTCTTCGACAGACAAGCCGGAGTTGACTATGCGTTCAACCAGGACAATCTACTCGTAGATGCCATCATCAAGGCGATCCGAACCACCTAGGAACACACCCAACAAGAGTGTTGGGTGCTCGCGCAAGATCATTACTGGAACCTCTGCTAAGATATCCCCCTGAAGGTAGCGCGTCTTATCTGAGGCGCATTAGTCACGGTCAAGAAATCCTCTCAACCTCGTCTTCAAGAGGCTGAAACAAAGGAAGAATTCATGAATCCAAATCACAATGACGATTCTTGAGCCGGGCTTCTGCAGCAGAGTTCTGGTATGAGAGCCTATTGAACAATCTATGATAGAGGGAAGGCTAGGATCTTTGACCTCCTCAGAAGCAGCAGCAAGGGGGAGTACACTGCTATCGAGACTACAAGGACTATTACATCTTCTAGGTATGAGCCCGCAGCCCCAATGACAAAGGCGTAGTAGACCGCCTCGAATGTGCCCAACTCAACCATATACATTCCAGCGGGTACAAGGATGAAGACCATTGTTAAGGAATGGGCTACTGTTGAGATGAATGATATTAATAAAACTGTGAGAGCGAACCTCCTGACCTCCATTCTCTTCTCGAAGATGTTCCTGTTCAACACTGCGGCTGGATAGATCAGAGCGAAGGCAACCATGCAGTCGAGAACAGCCCAAAGGGGCAGCATCAGACCGTAGGGATGAGTGAAGTACGCTGCCAGCATGAACGCGTAGAGTGCTGCAACGATCCTCCACCTACCCTTGATTAGGAGGCCAGCGGTTGCTACGCCTACAGCCTCGCCGGTCACGCCGTAGACGAATGAGAATATGTTTGCGCCGATCACTGCCCTAGAGATAGAACCCCCGACTACAGCCGTCAATACACCCAGTCTGGGCCCCAAGATCATCCCCTCAAGGGGCTCTAAATATACAGCCCATTCCCTGAAAGGGTAGACGGGTATAGAGTCCATTATCACATGTAGAGCCGCAAAGACAGCGACCGAAGCCGCAGACCTGCTCTCGCCCAAGGCCTTCAGGCGCATCCCTCACAACTAGTTGACAGAGGAGAGGGAACTGTAAATCGATCTGGATATCTGCTTTGTCCTCTTCAGCAGAGCCTCCCTATTGCGGTCCTCCACAAGTATCGAGCAGAGCGGCTCACCTTCCTCAACCACGGTTTCTGGTGGAGGTACGTCCCTACATTCATTGAGGGTGCTTAAGTCAGGTGCCGCTGAACGTTGCTTTGCGAACAGGATCAGTCGAATGCAAGACTTCGTGGGCTCTTTGGGGACTGCTGGAAGACTTCCGTCAACACATGCCCTCACGTGAGCCTCTACAACATTCAATCCAAGGACTCTCTCAACACATTCGATAGTTCCTTGAAACCTAGGATTGACCTCAATCACGTGAGGTGTGCCTTCCTTGGAGATGACCATGTCGACACCATTCGACCCGATCAAGCCAAAATATGAAACAACCCTCTCGGCAGCATCTCTGCACTTATCTATGATGTCTGAAGGCGCTGAGAGGGGAACTATATTGCCACAATAGCCAAAAGGCTCTTGTTGACCCACCTCAGAGACCCCCAATAGTTGCTCACTCACAACTAACGTTAGGGCCTCCCCCGGTACAGATATCACAGATGCGCTGGCATGTGTGCCCGAGACATACTCTTGAACCTGAATGCCGGCATCCGACTTTCGAACTGCCCCTAGAGCATTATCGAGTTCTTGGGCGTTAGAAACCTTCCTTATCCCTAGGCCTCCAAACCCCTTTTCAGGCTTGAGCAGAAGAGGAAAACCCATATCTTTGGAGGCTCTTTTCGCCTCCACAAAGTTGTGAGCGAATACCGTTTCCGGAAATGGGAGCTCCAACCGTCTGACTATCGCAAAGAACTTTGACTTATCACGGACCCTCCGAAAAAGGTCGGGGGGGTTCCCTAGTATAGGGATCAAGTAGTTGAGTTCGTAAAGAACTTCTGGGGAATCGTCCAGACCGGAAGCCAAAAGCGAAGCATCAATCTCATAGTTTTCCTCAAGTCCTCTTGCCAATTCGAGAAGGGCCTCCGGTAAAGGGTTGCCGAATATTCCCGATTGAGATCTTCCTCCTTTTCGCTTTGCCAAAGACAGACTTGCGGAGCAGCTCTGGCCCAAGTCTTGGTCGCCGTGGTAATCAACCGCATAGACATCATAACCGGCTCGCCTAGCCGAGTTAGCCAATTGGGCGACATCCACGACCCCTATTGCAAGAACACGGCGAACATCAGAGCGCACGCGATCTCTCTTTGGAGAGTCTCCCAAAAGTTGACTTATCCATGTCACCTCAGTTACCCCGCCTTGGCAGATAGTCCATTAGGGCTTTGACACATCATCTAAAATTACTTAGCCACGTAGGTTCAACAGAGAACTAGGGTAGAAGCTGCGTTTTGGCATAGGCCAGATAGGCAGAGGCGCCAGATCCCAAGACCTATTTCAGCATCCTCGCCAGGGCAATCAATCCACAAAGGTAAATTCCCAAGCTCAAAGCGATGGCTGATCGAACTGTTCCATATTGCCACGACCAACCTGCCATGTTACTGACGAGTTTTACGAAGAGTATCGCAAACCATACAGTGCCTGTGATTCCGAAGAGTTTCCACGCGAGACCTCGTCTCTCACAGTATGCAACCATCAGATAGAATACTGCTCCGAACAGGAAGCATGCTGCAACTAATGCGTCTATCAACGGTTCAATTGCGGCCATATGTCCCACATCTCACCTTACTTGTAGACGAACATTTCATGTAGCTTGACCCCGGCGAGAGCAAATGATAGGGCTCCCGCCAGAAGAAATATGTATTGCTCCAAACGCTGGGTTGCAAGGTTGACTGGAAAAGCCAGTCCAACTACACCGAGCAGCATCGCGAAGAACATGCAGAACGAAGTTATCCCTAGATATATCCATACAGAGGCTCCTCGCTTAACCCTCGCCATTACATAGACCGAGAACACGATAGCGGCAAACGCAAAGGTGGCTCCAACGGTTTCACAAACAAGAACCCAATCCATCGAGTCAACCCTCAGGCAGGCCTAGTATACTGTTGTTTGGAGAGACAAATCTAAATAACTTTTCATTATTCCGATAAGAATAGAGCTACGGTTGGCACGGCCTAACACGAAGCTAACCACCGCACGATAGTCAATAGTAGCGCACGCAGAGAATTATCATATATACCATGCTCTGGACAGCAGTCGATACCGTACTTTCTGGACGTAGTCTTTGTAGCCATCTAGCTCGTCCTGTAGTGTTCCATCTTCGAGCGCAGTGCGGAGAATAATCAGGCGCACGCTGAGACGAGGCACGCAACAAACGATCTTTTACACGTTCAGGTTCACCCAAGCGTGCATCTGGGGGGATATCTTCACCAATAGGCAGTAGGTAAGGCGCTCACCCACAAATAGCTGTTGAGACTCGAAAACTCAGGCAGCCGCCGAGGAGGTCGACCGCACTCGTTGCCCGTATATCAAAACTGATATTAGTCAATCATGGACAAAGAGACTTCAGCCCGGCCGCGCCTAAACGAATACCAAGCTAATCTCGGGTGGTGCACGCAGAATGGTTGATGGCTCAGTCCCCATTAGGAAGATACTTGTTCCAACAGATGGGTTAGCTCACTCAGTGAAAGCCTGCCAGTACGCAGTTGGATTGGCCAAGCTTACTGGGGCAGAGATAATTGGGGTCCATATTCTACCAAACCAGATGTCTAGAATATTTGAGGAGAGAAGACATCTTGGAGAGATCTCACATGACTTCGCCGGCCAATATCGGAAGGAAGGCGAAGAGTACCTGAAACAAGTTGAAAGGATATGTTCAAGAGAGATGGTCAGGTGCCGAACAATGTTGTTAGATGGTTACCCACCGGAAGAAATACTGAAGATTGCCCAGAAGGAGAACGCAGACCTGATACTCATCCCCAGTAGGGAGGAAGGCTTCGGTCTGCCTGTGATCGAGGCGGGCGCAGCCCGTAAACCCATCTTCTGTTCAAGGATCCCCCCATTCCAGGAACTGATTAGAGACGATATTGAGGGATTCATGTTTGATCTGGCGGAGGATCCAAAGAGTATCGCGTTCAGAATCTACAGGCGGTACCTCGAAGACAGGGTCGACAACAACTTCGATAATGTGATCAAGAGATTCACATGGGAATCAATAATCAGGAAGAAGCTTATCCCGCTACTCTAGACTGATTACTATACCCAGAGATCTTGGAACGGTGAAAGAATGTTCGAGGAGTTAATGCCTGAAATATGGACAGAACTCTTGCAGACAGTCCCAAGATTCCTTTTTGCAGCGGCCATTCTGGCTTTTGGTTGGGTCGCTGGACATCTGTTTGGCAGAGGTCTCTCACGGCTACTTGTGAAGTTGGGTTTCGAGGATCTTCTGCACAGAACAATACTGGGCAAAGCGCTTGAGCAGTCAGGTACAACATGCGTCAAGTTCTTCGAGTTCACCATAAGGTGGATCATCTATCTACTCGCTATTCTTTTTGCACTGGATCTATTTCAGGTCGGAGTCCTGAGAACGCTGATCCAGACCACGCCCGAGTATCTCCCCAACATCGTGGCTGGGCTCCTAGTGCTATTCATAGGATTAGTGGTAGCAGACTTCATAGCTGACATCGCCAGGGTTATCGGGGCTGAGGCAAGGGTGGAGTTAGCCGGGCTTTTATCTATTGGACTGAGACTGATTGGCTACTACGTGGTCGCCGTTATTGCACTAAGCATAATGAAGATCGATGTCACCATCCTTAACACAATCGGAAATGCTCTTGCCTGGGGCATTGCACTGGGAGCAGGTTTGGGCATCGGGATAGCATTCGGTTTCGGCCTCAAAGACTATGTCGCCAAGAATGTTGAAACCTGGATCAGTGCAACAAAGGAAGTCGCTAGGAAACCGGAAGACTTCTGGTCCTGGTATACCCGGACCAAAGAAGAAAAGGAGACTGGAATCTAGCCGACCCGTAGCAGTCCGGCCTTGCTGAGTCTTGAGAAAGTGCTCTGGTTGCTTCTCGTTCTCAGGAGTGCGCTTACGGCAAAGTAGTTGACATCTGAGCTGAGTTCTTTCCAAGACGGTAATAGAAATTGCTCCGGATCATGATCGTGCAGGAACTTGGTTCTGAACTCTCTGTAGAATCGCCGAAATCTCTGCAGATCTATCTCTCTTGAATAGTGTATTCTTTGATCAGTATCAACTTGCCTCTGCAGATCCTCAAAGCTCTTCCAATAGGTCGGTAACCTGGCCAGCGCCTCTTTTCTATATCGCGAGATCACTTGCTGCCGCCTCTCCTTGGATAGTTTGATACCTTCAAGTTCCAAGGTCCTGAGAACTCTGTTTGTTATCTGGAATATCATTGCATCAAGTCCTTTGATGGACTGACCTATGTGGAAGAATACGTCAAGATCGACTTGAGCTATGGCTAAGGGGGATAGTCTTCTCATGGATTGATTTAGAATCGAGAATTCGATGCTGTAGTCGCTTGGGAAATGCATGCTCTCCAGAAGCTCTCGTTTAGCAGCGAACTCTCCCGAGAGAGGGTACTTCAGCATGTCGAATCCTTGAAATATGCTCGGAAACTCCTTCGTCAGAACCTTCATGAGCGGGATCGCGAAGAGTCTGGTCACGCGTCCTCCGAACGTGTATGATCCATGTGGATGCTCATAGATCATTGTTAACCGCTTATAGAAGGCCTTAGTCATGGCGAAGCTGCGACTCCTTTTTCTTAGCCCTTCGACGATCGGATGGCACAGAGCAACAGCGAACTCTTTCTGGAAATTCATTATGTCGGAGTCGAGGAAACATACAATGTCGCCTTTAGTCATGGGAAGGGCAAGCCACAGTGCGGCGCCTTTACCCGGCGGTATAGATTTGAGATTAGTCCTGCTTGAGGCGCCGTACTTCTCCAGTACATGAAAAAGATTCCTGTCAAACTGGTGAACTACCTTGACTATGAAGTCGAAGTATCCCCTCTTGGAGTGTATCGCTTCTGCGCGATTCTCTCTAAGCAGACCTACTTGTCGCCTGAAAAGGTCAAGCTCTTCGTAGGCAGTCTCAACAACTTTGACAAGTGTCGAAAAGTCCGGCTTGCCATGCTGATCAAGAGATCCGTCGATGACCAAGATCTCATCGATATACCCTAAGTCGATGAGTTTACTACATTCAGAGAGCACTCTCTTGAGAACGTCCAGTTCGAGTTCACGCGTTTTCTTACCGACATCTATCTTGGTTGGTATTACAAGAGACAACAAGAGAGGCCTCTTGAGGTCTGCTTCGTCACGAATGAAACTGTTCAACTTCCTATCCAGGCACTTGTCGATATCGAAGTTCTTGTATGAACCTAGATCGGCGACTCCGGGTTGCATGAATGTTAACCTCGGCCGAGCCTCTGCTTCAGGAATGCCGTCGCTTGATAGAAGTTTTGAACAATAGCGTCCGCCTTCACCTTTATTCTTTCGCTTTTCGGATTGTATGCTACTGAGATGTCCGCTCCCTGCAACATGCAATAATCTGAATCGCTATCGCCGATCGCGACAGAGACGCCTCCTAGAGCGCCCTGAAGTGACTTGAGAAGGCGAAGTTTGCAGACAAGGTACTCCTTACAATGAGGGATCTTCAAACAGCCAGGCACTGTCAAGACTTTTCCAGTCAAGCGATCTCCGTTAAATTGCAGTCTATTCGCATACACAAGATCCAGTTGAAGCCTATCTTTCAGCCTGTCAGCCAGGAACTTGTATGAATCTGTGGCCAAAGCAACCATGAAACCTCTGTCTCTTAGGAATGAAACAAACTCGTGAACTCCTGCGTTCAGAGGGATCGAATCAAAAGCGTTCTCCAAGTCAGACCTACTCTTCCCGGACAAGAGTCCAGCTATTCCCATCGTGACCACAAACCTTGGGGCTTCCCTGAACTCAAGATCTAGCTGCTTGAGCTTGGACGTGAGGCCAAATCGGTCACATAATACGTCGATGGATCTCTTCGAGAGTATTGTCCCATCCATGTCCAGCACGGCTACATCAGTCTTCAATGGATCTCCCTCAAGATTCCAGAGTCTGCTTGTACACTTCGAGTGTCTTCTCAGCCGCCAGATCCCAGTTGAAGAGAGCCTCAACCCTCTTCCTCCCTTGTATCCCCATCCTCTGGCGCATTTCTGGATCTTTTAGAATCTGGATGATGCCTGCTGCGAGTCCTTCGTGGTCTGCAGGCCTTACCAGAATTCCGGTCTCTCCATCTGCGACCACCTCAGGGATTGCGCAGTGGTTGAAAGCCACTACAGGTCTGGCTGAGGCCTGAGCCTCAGCAGGGGTCAGACCAAACCCCTCCCACATACTGGGGTAGCAGAAGACATCACAGGCTGAGTAGAGACGAGGGATCTCTTCGTCAGGCACGTAGCCAGTGAAGACAAGAGCTTTGCGTATCCTACTCAAGACGGATTGATGAATCTTGACTTGGTCGAACCTCGTTCCGCCTGCTATGACGAACTTGGCGTTTGGGAATGCCTCCAAGACAAGAGGGACCGCCTTGAGCAAGTACTGCACTCCCTTGTAGGGGTCCATCCTTCCTACGTACAGAATCGTTGGGTTATCAGCTACACCATACCTCTCCCAGATGGTTGACCTCTCTGTTCGTGGATGGAATCTCTCGAGATCGACCCCATTGTAGACTAGTGATATCTTCGCTTCATCGAAATGGTAGAAGCCAGTCAATAGTCTCTTGATGTATTGGCTGATCGCGATGACCTTGTTTACGCCTGCGTGCAGTGCCACGAACGTTCCAATCGTGTGGTCTATCATCTTGAGCCTCTGTGCCGGGTTAGTCCAACTTCTGATGGGTGCGTATCCATGGAACGTGAAGATGTGTGGAGTTTTCCTTAGAGAACGAACGAAGTTCCCGACGAATATGCTAGGGTGATACTGGGTATGGACAAGATCGAAGTCCTTGATCAACGTGCCACACTTGGCCATGAATCCGAAGTGTCGGATGAAAGGGATGTCTGAGCCAGTGAATCCCACTTCTATAGATTCTGTTGGCGAGATGTCGCCAAGTGTTTCACGCGTGAAAACCTTGAGCTCTAGGCCTTTGTTACGGAGCCTCTTGGTGAGTTCACGGATGTGTACAGTCTGGCCTGAGCCTTTGTGAAGAGTGCTTCTGACAATGGCGACTCTCAAGTCAGTTCGCCCCTGAGTCTGGCCTCCTCTGTTAGTTCATTCGCCGTAGTGCGAAAGAAGAAACGGTTTCTGTTCTTCAAAGACAGAGGCTTCCTGTTCTATCAACCTGTTTGCTTCTTCATCCGTCATGTCTTTGGTCTGAAGGAGGAAGCTGTATGTCTTTCCAAGCCATAGACCCCGCAAGGAGATCAGGAGCTCGTTTCTGTTCTCTTCTTCTGTCTGTCTTGCGAAGGCGCAGGTGAACGAATAGACGGTCTTAGCCCAAACCTCAGGAGACATCTGCATCTTCTGTGAACTTGACAGCTCAGTTAGAGTTCTAAGCAGATCTTCCTCAAGCACTTTTCCGAGAAGCGCTCTTCTATCTGAGAGGGTCTCTCTGAATCCGCTGTAGAGTCTCAAAGAGTCCACTTTGACCGGTTCTGGCCCAGGATGAGAGAATGGGTATTCTAGAAGTGGCACGGGTTTGCTTCGCAATACTTGTCTCCAGTATTTCTCGTACTCTTTCGCGCATGTGAACATCGACCCGACTACCTGAGTGAACATCGCCGTCAGTTCAGCTCCGGGATCCTTTGCCTCGTGAACCTTTGATCCCAGCAGAGCCTCCATTATCTTGAGTCCGCTGGCAATGGCTGTGTGGGTGATGAATATGTCAATACCAAATCTTCTGACATATGTACTATTCCACAATGAGCTCTCAAGGAGCTTGGTCACTAGGGATTTTGAGAAACCAAAGTCGCCGCCGATAGGTTGACGAACTCTTAGACCGTATACCCCCCTTGTGAACGGATAACAGAGGTTATTGGTTATGGTGCCGTCAAATTTGTGGCGGACATAGTGTGGTGTTACGAGATCTGCGTCTCTCGATGCAGCTTCAAGCACAATCTTGCACCATTCAGGAGCAATACTTCGAAGGTCTGAGTCGAACATCGCGACGGCTTCAACATCAAGAGAAGAGGCCGCTTCCAGGATTGCTCTAGTAGCCGACCCTTTTCCCGAAAGACCGACGTATCTAGTGAAAAAGCGGCTGACTCCATCAAGCCTGACAGCTTCAACGACTTCCCTTGTTCCATCCTGCGAACCACCGTCAGAGACTAGAATCAATGATCTGCGATCTGGAAAGTATTTAGCGAGGCCTCTTGCCACTTGGTGCAGAACATAGCCTATTGTGTGGGCGCAGTTGTAAGATGGGATCCCCACTAAGAGATCAGTCGTTCCCGCCTCAACAAGTCTCTTCGCCATTTCGGGATCCAGAGAAGCAAGATCTGAAGCGCTCATGAGCTCAGATTAGACATTTGTTTCTTATGTAGTTTCCACAACAGGCAATATTGTCCAATCTATGGCATAGATTATTAGTTGACTAGCACTATTTGTAGACCTGACATGATCATGATCGATGATGTGTCGCTGGCACTGTTACTTGCAGCGGCGATAATTGTGATCGGTTCCCTCGGGAGCTTTCTCTTTCGCAAAACAGGTGTTCCAGACATGATCTTCCTCGTGATACTCGGTATACTCTTCGGGCCGATAACAGGACTCATTCAACTGAAAGATATCGAACCTCTAGCACCTTACCTAGCAGTACTGACGCTGATAATAATCCTGCTTGATGGCGGAATGAGCCTCAGCCTACGTCAGACGATCAAGCAAAGCCCACGAGCAATTTTGCTGGCGGTTCTTGCATTCATCTTGAGCGTAGCCACTGTAGCCTTCTTTTCAAAGCTAACCTTGGGACTGCGATTGTCGGAAGGGTTACTGCTCGGAAGTATCCTCGGCGGCAGCAGCTCGATCGTGGTAGTCTCCTTAGCTAACAGGATAGGCGTGAGTCAAGAATGCTCGACCACTCTTATCCTAGAATCGGCGATAACCGATGTACTCTGCACGATTGCAGCTCTGACTCTGATCGGCATCATACTGTCTGGATTACCAACTACGGAGGCCTTAGCATCTATTCTAGCTTCGAGGTTCTCAATCGGTGCGATGCTAGGCCTGATCTTCGGCCTCATCTGGATCGGTGCACTCTCTAGGATGCGGAATGAGCCATACCGGTACATGTTGACCTTGGCAGTGCTGTTTGCAGGCTACCAGGCATCTGAATCTCTTGGTGGGAGTGGAGCGCTATCAGTCCTCGCATTTGGTATAGTACTGGGGAACGAAGGAGTGATCCTCAACCTCATCCGCAGATCGGAGATGCCGACTGTTGTCGATGAGTCGTTTAGGAAGCTGGAGGCCGAGATCGCTTTTCTCACAAAGGCATTCTTCTTTGTGTATCTTGGGCTCATAGTAAGTTTTCCAAGTGTCTTCTGGGTTGCGTACGGGCTTGTGCTATCGTTGCTCCTACTGTTGGTCCACTATATGGCTGTGGGCGTTGCGACTGTACTGAGTCCGATGCGACGGGAGAGGGGAGTCATGAGCGTAGTGTATTCGAGAGGGCTCGCTGCGGCTGTTCTTGCTGTTCTTCCTCAGCAGTTTGGTCTGGAGAACTACCAGATCTTTGTTCCAACAACTCTTATGGTCATACTGAGTACGGCACTCATCACCACGATAGGGGTCTTTCACTTCTCCCGCAAGACAAGGAATGCCAAAGCGTAAGTTCTCAAACGCCAGAAGAACTGACCATCCGGCTTCAAAAAGATGCTCTTGATTCCAATACGTGATTCCTCAAACGACATCCTCGGGTCTATCTCTTATGCAACGTACCCGGGACTTCTCCTCGAGTTCTTGTATTCTATCTCAAGCTTTTGGACGAGTTCTGCGAATGAACGGTCCTGCTTCATCAATGAGTCCAGCTGCTTCTGGAATAGGTTCGCTTCCATCTGGAGTTCCTTCATGTCGACTTCAATATTCAAAAGGGCTTTGGCTTTGCTCAGGAGCTGATGGGCGGTTCTTGGATCAACATCGTTTACGTACTCTGGAGCGTGACCCCAAATACTGACAGCTGGAATTCCTCTCCTTTCGCTCTCCCTGAGAACCAAGCTGTGAATGCTGCTTGGACCACTATATTCTGCGGGCTCGACACCTTTCCGTCTCATCTCTGTCATAAGTTTAGGGGTACTCGTTACTCCAGAGATCAACGGTTCGACAGTGTGAGGGATACGATCAACCAGTCCTCCAAGCAGACAGATGAGATTGACCCTCCTAGGATCTAGTGCCTGGAACAATGATTCAACATATGTTCCCCAGTTAGTATGCGGTTCCACCCCTATCAGTATCAATAAGCCATGAGCAGACGATTTGATCTTTGCAGCATACAGCTCATTGATTGGAGGCGTATAGTCTTTCACGAGTCCCTTCTTGATGTTAACTAGGGGACGTTCGATCACGAAGTCATAGAAGGGTAATGGGTCTATCTCGCCTATCTTCTCTGCCTTCAACTTATCCCGCAGATACTCTGCCGCGAATGTAGCCACTCTCTTAGCGTCCGGCCATCCAGCGAACGCCGCAACTACGTTGACAGTCTTGAAATCCATCTTCTTTAAGAGGCGCAGGTATTTCTTCTCGTCCATGGGCTATCTGCAGTCCTACTTGTAATTGGTCTTAATAGCTCTCACTTCTAGGTCACAAATCAATATGGCTAGCTGAACGCGCACTTGCGAACGTCAACTTGGCGCATCTTACACCAGTGACGGCATAAGGTACGTGCAATAGCTTTCATAGCAGACAAGATAAAGCTGAAGACAGTGTCTTCAGAGGTGTCGACATGACGTGCTATTTCAGGCATCTTCGAGGCGTCTTCCAGAAGGCTGGAATAGAAGTCACCAAAGAAAACCGGCAAGACATCGACAGAGCAATTCACGACATTGTGAGCGTCAAATACAAGACCTGTCCGGCTGCTTGGAAAGAAGTAAAGAAGAGAATCACAGAGGACGAGGATGCTTTCGCTTCTGAGCTGAGGAAGACACTTAACAAGACGAAATAGATGTTAGAGAACTGTTTACGTGAGCGGAGCACTCGCACCGCAAGGGATAGCCTCGACGATAAAGTCTAAAACATGTGGAGCTGACCTGTACAGCTGATCACGATGAGGTCACAGGCACTCATAGGATTAGCCACTAGAAGGAAGACGACGAGAAGATTCGCGAAGACTCCTATTAACATGGAGGATGTTCTCTACTGCATCAGGGTTGCTATCCAGGCGCCGTCAGGAGCAAACAAACAGCCATGGCGGCTCCTAATTATTGATGATCCTAGCTTAAGGAGGAAGGCGCGTGCAGCATGCGAAGACCAGGAGAAGCTCTTTCACGCCAGTGCAGATCTAAGCCTGCAAAAATGGTTTCAATCGAAAAACATCACTTGGGACAAGCCATTTCTCACTGATGCGCCTATGCTTCTGGCAGTGTTCTCTAATCAAGACATGATCTACGCTACAGAGAGCACATGGTTAGCGATAGGCTACATCATTCTTGCTCTGGAGGAGAAAGGACTTGCTACAGTAGTGTACACGCCTCCATATCCGAAGGATCTGCGAAGCTTGTTTAATGCCCCACCAGAGTACAGGCTGGAAACAATATTGCCGATAGGTTACTCAGCAGATACGAAACCGAAGGAGGAGCGGCGGCCTCTCGAATCATTCATCTTCAGGAACTCTTGGGACAGGAGTACGTGAACTCGGGAGTTCTAATCCGTCAGACGAAGGTTGCGTCTCGACCCCAGAACTTCCACGACGCGACTAAAAGTTCTGAATCCGCTTGGGCGAGACGGTCACATCAAGGTTTGTCATCAGTTATTCTCAACTTCTCGGTGTTTCTTTTCCGAGTGTTCGATGTCTCGTCCCAAGAAGTATCCTAGGGCAGTTCTGAGACCTATTATTGCTGCCAACTGTCCTATGCTGGTCCATGACGGTGCGACCGCTGTCTTGAGGATGTCTGCTGCTATCAGGAACTCTAGTCCGAGAGTGAGGGATCTGCCCATCCTCAATCTTATCGTCTCTTGATATGTTGAGGAGCCCGAGGTCTTCACAAGATCTTTGAAGTACGAATAGACTGTTCTAATTACTCCCAGAGAGATCACCAGGACGCCGCATGCCTCGGCAATAATGCTCAAGTAGTCTATCAGGATTGTCAGGTAGGATTCCATCAACTATTCCTCTGAGCGCATTACGTGTTTATTGAGATGACATGCCAAAAAAGCCTGGTATAATGGTTGTCTGAGAAAGGTGGCTTCTGCAATACTCTGGCCTTGCATTCCCCGTCATGGGTGAACTGAAGAATGGAAGCAGAGGATAGTGTTGCTCGGGAGAGTCGGAAAAAGAAGCTTAGGATCACACTGCTCGTGCGAATACCTCTGTTTGTAGTTCTGCAGGTTTTGATCTTATTTGTCTCAGCAGGGCGCTTCGATATGCCACGCATGTGGCTCTATGTGGCCATGATCTGTGTGTACATTCCTGTGAGTATACTAGTTCTTTACAAGCTTAACCAGGAGCTAATTTACCAAAGGGCACACGGTTCAAGACACGGAACCAAATCCTGGGATAAAGTCTTGATGCCTGTGATAGTCATTCTGCCGTACTTCCAGCTTGCGGTAATCGGGTTAGATGTCAGGCGATTTCGATGGTCAACTCTCAGTGCCGATTTTGCAGTAATCGGTGTACTGCTGTATGTCTTTGCGTCAGTCCTCATCAACTGGGGAATGATAACAAATCGGTACTTTGAGCCGACGGTTCGGATCCAAAAAGAGAGAAACCATCAGGCTATAACTGGTGGACCGTACAAGATAATCAGACACCCAGGCTATCTCGCAGGAATACTCTTCCCGGTATCAATTACCATCATCATAGGCTCCGTCTTCGGCTTGATACCGGCGGGGATCAATGCCGTACTGATAACGGTCCGTACGGCACTGGAGAACAGAACCTTGCAGAAGGAATTAAGCGGCTATTCCGAATACTCCAAGAAAGTTCGGTATCGTCTTCTTCCCGGAGTCTGGTAACTACCAAATCTCAGGTTTGAAGGCACTCGTGATCTTCTCAACGATGTGCGGTGGGACGTCAGCTAGGTTGTGCTGGTTCCTAACGTGTTCTCTTGCTTGTTCCAGAGCTTCCTCGATGATGTTACCTCTATTTCAAAAAAGCATCCATCGATGGGGCACTTTAGAGTAGGGCCCAGCGCGCGCCACAATCTCATTACGGTTGATTGACTACTTAATCTTATTGCAGGTTAGCGTGTGACGCCAGAAGCTAGGTGCGTTTAGAGTGGATGCTGCTGTGTTTTAGTATCAGATTCCTGCCATTTTGGACAATTCTCAAAAAGCCTCTCAATTCCTAGACCGGGGAGCATTCGACCATATATGTTGTGGAAGAGTTCGAGGCCCTCTCTCTTTGGTATCGTTCCAGACCTTGAGGCGCCAATAATTACAGACGGAATCCCTGCAGTGGTGATCTCTAGGATCCCAGCCACGGTGTCGACCTCTCTATCGTTTGTAAGAACAGGCTGAGCTTTGTGTTGGAGTGCTAAAGCTAGACAAGCTTCCTCATGTACAGATAGTCTGATCCCGCTCTTTGACTCGATCTTATCTACTTGCATAAGATAATTCATCTCGGGATCGAAGAACTCCATCCAACCTTCAGTTAATGCTTCATCTAAAGCGTTGGTTGGTATCTCCTCTATGATTGATGTTGGTATCAGTACCTTTTGGTAGGCGTCCTTGAGGAGCCTGAGGGCATTATGCTTTTGCAGTAGAATCAGAACATGTGGATCTGGTATTGCGGTCATCATCACTCAGCTCCTTGATCAGAGATTCTAGGTTGTAACGCGGTGTCAATCCTCTTTTGCGCATTTCCTCTAGTAACTCTGCTAGGCTAATCTCAGCAAGCTCCGCAGCTCGACCTACTGACATGAAACCCCTTTCGTATTGCTCCAGAGCAAAACGAATGTTGAGTTCTCTGAACCCTAGTTTCACTGCTTCACTGAGGAGTATTGACCGCTTTATTCTCTTCCTGCGTGTCAGTTCGTTTATGCTTCTTAACAGTCCGTCAGGGATTGTAACGGAGACGCGGGTCTTCAACTCGATCACTTCTTACGAAACAGCCATTTAGTCTGTTAGTCCCGTTCTACGACTCCTGCAGTAAAGGTGAACCATTGTTCCTGCTGTCATTATTCAGAGGTCAACAGGTTGGGTCAGCTTAGTCTCTCCCTTTAAGGAGGATTCTATCGTGCTAACTATCTTCATGAATGCTTTGGCTGCAGGGCTGTCTGGATATTCGACAATGAATGGTTTACCTCTGTCTGAAGCCTCGCAGACTCTTGGATCTAGGGGGATGCTCCCCATGAAGGGGACATCGAGGTCTTCGGATATCTTCTTGCCCCCGCCAACATTGAAGATCTGTGACTCTGAGCCGCACTTTGGGCAGATGAAGCCGCTCATGTTCTCTACAATGCCGATTATTGGGATCTTCAATTGGCGTGCGAACGTTACAGCTTTCTTGACCACTATCTGTGAGACCTCTGACGGAATTGTGACTATTATCACGCCGTCCATTTCTGGAAGAAGTTGCATGACGCTCAGAGGCTCATCGCCTGTGCCGGGAGGAAGATCGATGAGGAGGAAATCTAGTGGTCCCCACATCACCTCCGACAGGAACTGTCTTATGGCAGACATTTTGAGTGGGCCGCGCCATATGACTGGAGTATCGTCGTTTGGAAGCAGGAAATCCATGGAAACAACTTCCACTCCGAAAGGTCCAGATACGGGAAACGCTCCGATGGGTCCAGCTTTGAGTTGTTGACCTCTTATGCCAAGCATCTTTGGAACAGATGGCCCGTGAATGTCAGCGTCCAAGATGCCCACCTTGTTGCGGTGACCGTGCAGGGCTAGGGCGATGGCTAGGTTAACGGTGGTAAGGCTCTTTCCAACTCCTCCTTTGCCACTGATGATTGCGATCTTGTGTTTCACCTTGGCCATTCTTTCTCTGAGTAACTGCTCCTGCCTATCGACGGATTGTTTTGTGCTGACGCCGTGTCCTGATTTCGCGTGGGAGGGGCATCTTTCTAACTCAGGTTGCATAAGCGAATTCCTCGATCTTAAACTGATGATGGCACTTCGGTTAATAATGGAAATGCATTTAAACCTTTTCGGTTAATGTTCTTCGTATGCAAACCGAAAAAGCGTTGGTGTGAAGGTATTGATTGTTCTCAATTGTTCGGATGTTGAAGCTAAGGAAGCTGGCGAGGGAGCTGTGAACGTCAGAATGAGATGGCTTATCTCAAAGGATATGGGGGCGGAGAACTTCGCTATGAGACACATAGAAATTGATCCACAGGGTCACAGTCCACTTCACAGCCATCCATGGGAGCATGAGATCTTCATCTTAGAAGGAGAAGGAGTCGTGACCGACGGAAAAGAGGAGAAGAAAGTCAAAGAGGGTGACTTCATCTTCATCCCGCCCAATGGGACGCATCAGACGAAGAACGCAAGTCAGAAGACTATGGAACTCCTTTGCATGATCCCATACAAGGAAACACGTTGATTGGCTCTAATTGAATGACTAGTGACAAGAGGGATGATTTGATGACTATGGAGGTTGAGACAAAGGAAATGCTAGTTCTGGGAAAAGAAGTGCCCAACTTCGAAGCCTCAACCACATCTGGAACTGTAAGGCTGTCGGACTACAAAGGCAAATGGGTCGTGCTTTTCTCACACCCGGCAGACTTCACACCAGTCTGCACCACAGAATTCGTTGCCTTCGCCTAGAAGCATGACGAGTTCAAGAGAAGAGGTGTGCAGTTGCTTGGCCTAAGTATAGATAGTGTTTACTCACACATTGGTTGGATGAAAAGAATCGAGGAGAAGTTTGGTGTGCAGATACCTTTCCCAATAATAGCTGATGCCGATATGAAAGTGGCGAAGCTCTTTGGTATGATTCATGAAGGCGAAAGTAGCACTGAAGCCGTTAGAGCAGTCCTCATAATGAACCCGGAACAGAAGTTGCGGGCAATACTCCAATATTCACTCTCGAACGGCAGGAATATCGATGAGATCATAAGGCTGATCGATGCGCTCCAGACCTCTACAAAACACGGCGTAGCCACTCCTGCAAATTGGAGACTTGGGGACGCGGTGATCGTTCCTCCACCGTTAACAAAGGAGGAGGCTGACAAAAGGCTCGAACAGAAAGGAATGGAGTGCCGAGACTGGTTCTTCTGCACTAAGAAGGTTTCCTGAACCTACGTATGCCAGTCTTCGCTCTGCTCTTCCCGCCTTTTCTCTTTCATTGTGTAGATGATGGTGCTCTCATATACCTGAATCTTGAGTGAAGGCGCGATAACCTTAAAATGTCGAGGTTACAGACTTTAACCAGAGTTCTTCGATGGGTTAAAGGATGTCAAAGAAGCTACTTGACGATATCGATAAGGTGATTGTGTCCGAGCTGCAGAAAGACGGACGAGTTGCCTTATCTAGTATTGCCAAGAAAACAGGAGTGTCACATGTTGCGATTCACAAGCGACTGGAGAGGTTGATCGAGAAGGGAGTGATCAAAGTATCTGCTGGCTTGAATACAGAAGCCCTAGATTCGAAAATAGCAGCGATAATCGTTGAGGTTGAAAACTCGCGGAGACTGGGCGAGCTCATTGAGTTATTCCAGGATTGCCCTCGAACTGTTCTGCTGTCTCCCCTTAGTGCATCTAACCTGTTAACGGTGGTGGTGGGCGAGGACTTTTCCACGCTGGAGAGCGTCATAGGGGTCTGTTCATTACGTGTCCAGAAAGGAGTCAGGCGATCAGAGGTTCATATAGGCAAGCTGCCGAACTACCCCAAGTTCTTACCAATAAGAATAGCTGCTGAGCGGAAAGAATGCTCTCCCTGCGGCGTGGTCTGCAGTGAATGCGACAGTTTCAAGAACAGACAATGCTTGGGATGCCCAGCAACCAAGTTCTACAATGGGCCTCTCTAAGTCAATGAGCAGTGAATAGCTTCCAAGATGGCGTTTGCTCACGCCACAACTTGCCCTCAAAGGGGTCGCACATATTGTCAGCGGGAACAGTGAAAGTCGTAAACATATCAAAGGCACCCGTTCCGGCAGTAGAGACCCTGAAGCTGACAGTTCTTGTCGAGGACACTGCCAGTGTGAGCATACCTAATCTCACAGCTAGGCACGGCCTATCTTTACTTGCTACGATGAAGTCAGCTGGTGCTTACTCCCAAATCCTGATGGATGCCGGTCCGCCGCCAGATATCGCTCTACAGAACGCGCGCAAACTAGAGGTTGACTTGAATAAGACGAATGTGATAGTCATCAGCCATGGTCACTACGATCATGTCGGTGGACTAATCGAGACACTAAAACACATAGACCATTCTGTTCCAGTAGTGGCGCATCCAAAGGCTTTTGATCAGAAGTTCATCTACAGACCCCACCTCAAGTTTGTCGGCCCCGAATTCGATCGGTCATCGTTAGGGAATGTGGGAGGAATGTTGCTCCTTTCTCGCAGCCCAGTTACTTTACTCAGTGGAGTACTCACAAGTGGAGAGATACCTAGAAAGACGCACTTTGAACAGACCAGAGGCTTCTATGCTGTAGCTAATGATCGATTCGTGGAAGACCCTATTCTTGACGATCAGGCCCTTTTCATTAACCTCAAAGGCAGGGGGCTTGTGGTCATAGTGGGTTGCGCACACGCTGGTATCATAAATACACTTAGACACGCCCGGAGGATCGTTGGTACAAGTGACATCCACGCTATAGTCGGTGGTCTCCACTTGGCCAAGGCTGATGAAACCCGAATCTATGCTGTCATGAAAGAGCTTGCAAGGATCAACCCTCGAATGATATATCCATGCCACTGCACAGGTTCGACCGCGATCAATCAACTACTCGGTTATTTTGGAGACAGATGCAGACCTGTCCACACAGGCGATACTATTGAGTTCCAATAATGTCAGCGGTCTAGCTTGATCTAAGCTACAGTCGCACTGAGCGTCCGAGAGTAAGCCTATTCTTGCTTATGAGTCAAACCAATATGTATGGTTACGGAGTCTAGCGTCTTGACAGAATTCTTAACCCTGTTCTCCACCGTATCTGCTATCATATGTGCCGCTTCCACTGTAGTCCCTTTGTCGACCTCGATATGTGCTTCCGCAAACATAAACGGCCCAGACTTCCTAATCTTCAGGGCATGAATCCCTACTACTCCGGGGGTCTTCTCCATTAGGTCTCTGATCCTTGTCCTAATCTCAGGTTCGACCGAGATGTCCATAAGGGAGAAAACGGAATCTTTTCCAAACCTGAAAGCCGACCATAGAATGAAGAGGCCTATGATGAACCCTGCTAGCGCCTCAGCCCATAAGATGTTGAAATAAGTGAAGGCGACGCCGCTGCAGACTAGAACTGCATTAAGAACGTCGGTCATTGAATGTCTACTCTCAACTATCAGCGCTTGTGAATTTGTCTCTCGCCCAACCCTGTCCTTGTATCGAGCCAGCGAAAAGGAAACCAAGCCTGAGCCAATAGCAACAACGATGACGAGTATTCTGAATGAAATGACAGAAGGCGAGAACAACTTCTCCATTGAATCCTGCAAGATACCGATTCCCGTGAACAGTATGATTATAGAAACAATCAGTGCTGAGATAGACTCTGCCTTGTAGAAGCCGTATGGGAATCTTTCTGTGGGTCTCTTAAGCGATATTCTTAGACCTGCCCAGACGAGAACCGAGCCTGCGATATCTGAAACAGTATGTACCGTATCAGCGAACAGGGCTATGCTCCCAGCCAAGAGGCTGACACCTCCCTCTAGAATAGACAGAGCTACCAAGACAAGGCTGGATCTCTTCGAGGCTGCGATTCCTTTTTGAAGCATTGATGCTCTAGAATCAGCAGCACTCATTGTCTGTCCAGACCTTTCTCGCCGTCGAATTCATGCTGCAGGAGCGAAACACTTCCCAGATCATGCGTGGTCAGATTTCTACATCGAATAATACCCTTATGAGGAATCCAACACCAAATGACAAAGCTGCTACTCCCAGACTGATTGCCGCCATCTCAGAAAACCTCTTCGTGAACGGAATATCTTTTGCAACAGATATGTAGAAGGTGAACACAGAGATCGCTACGATCGCGTTCAAGATCGTGCAACCCAGGCAATAGTATAGATCCGACAGGAGTAGATACGGAGAAATTAGAAAAAGGACCGTGAGAACATATGCAGCCCCCGTGTAGATGGATGCTTTTGCAGGGTTCTTACCTTCAGATTCCGATTTGGTTGAGAGGTATTCAGAGGATGCCATTGACAACGATGCAGCGATTCCAGTGATCGAGCCGGCCATGGCTATCAACCGTGCATTTTGCAGAGCAAGGGTAAGTCCTGCCAGCGCGCCGGTGAGCTCCACAAGAGCATCATTCAAGCCTAGAACTATTGAACCGACATATCTCAGTCGCTCCTCATCAATCAAGTCTATGAGCTTTCTTTCATGTTCCTCTTCATCTCTGAGTACGTCTTTAGCACCCGGTATTGATTCGAGAATCCTTCGGTACGCTTTCTCGGCTCGATCTTCACCGCGCTCCATCAATTTCATGCCAAATGTTGTTCCGAATACTCTCGAGATGATGTAGTACTTCCATATCGCAAGTCTGGCTGGCTGTACGTCGCGATCCGTATATTGCCTCCAAAAATCATGATGTTTCAACTCATCTCTTGCGATGCTTCTTAGGACATCTTTGTTGTGAGAATCTTTCGTCGATTGAGCCAGTTTCTCATAGATGATGTGTTCTGTGAGCTCATTCCTCTGAGCGATCAACAACCGTTTCCTTGTTTCTTCGTCCAGCATCACACCTTCCATCTCCTTGGCAGGCAACTTGTTACAGCTCCCACTGGATCATGTGTAGTATTGTTCTGGATACAGCTAAGAATGTCTCTTTCGTTATGTGGGAGATCCTAATGTCTTCTCACTCCTTCCTCTGGTTCATTACGTGAAAGCGGTTACTTAGGAAGAGGAACAAGAGTGCATAAAGCAAGAGTACGCCCACGTTGAGTGTAGGCTCAAAGAAGTGCTCATTACCTAGTCCTGCTCTCAGCAACTCAATACTGTGGGTCAAAGGTGACAACATGGATACAGTCTGAGCGAGTGAAGGCAGGCTTCTGACTGGGATGAAGACACCACTTATGAACAGCAGCGGAATACGCACTAGGTTTAAGGGCATCATGATTTGACCTGGACCCTGACCGGGAAGGAGAGCGAACGTAATTCCCATGGCTGCGAAGCCTAGGGCTGATAGGATCATGCCCGCCGCCAGGCAGGGGAGGTTCGACACCTGACATTTAAGGAGAACTAGGCCTGCGACCACGGGGATTGCAGATACTAGTATACCATAAAGAAATCCTGCCAGCATCTTGCCTATTAGAACTGTGCTAAGTGAAACTGGAGCTGTGAGAAATCGCTCAAAGGTTCGCATCCTTCTTTCTAAGGGGATAGTGATCGGCCCTATAGATGATGAGGCGAAGAGTAGCGTTTGTGCTACCAACACTGGAATGGCCCGGTCAGCCGGCATATTCCTGCCTATGACGAACGAGAGAAACATGGAGACGGGGAATAGGATTCCGAACATAAGGGAAGGTGGTTTAGCGTAGTAGATCCTTGCATCCTTCTCCGCAATAGCCCATGCAACCCTGATCTCTCGCGTGAGACGTTCATTTCCTATCGTGGTCATTTTCGATCAGACTCCTCCTGCTCTGTGTCTCCCCTTACGTGAAGTCTTATGCCGGTAAGCTTGACGAAAACGTCCTCTAGACTCGGCCCAAGAGTATTGATGGTAGTGATTTTGAGGCCTCTGGCGGAAGCGAGGTTCCAAACATCAGAGAGGACACTTGAAGGATCTCTCGTGTATAATCGATATCTGTCCCCATACTTCGAGACCTCAGCGACCATTGAGAACTTCCCAAGATCTGGAGCCAGGTCCGTTTCTCTGTCTTGAAAGGATACCTCTACCGAATGTAGCGTCTCGATATTCTGACTGAGATTCTGCGGAGTGTCAATTGCAACCAGTTTGCCTCTATTTATTATGGCTACCCTGTCACACATTCTGTTCGCCTCATCCATGTTGTGAGTGGTGAGGAAAACGGTCAGTCCACCCTGATTCATCCTTCTGATCAGTTCTCTTATCATCAAGACGCTTTGAACATCAAGTCCACTTGTAGGCTCATCTAAGAATAGGATGGACGACCTGTTCATTAGTGCCATTGCTATGCACAGGCGTCTCTTCATACCTTTTGAGAAACCTTCTACTGTCTCTCGGCGGCAGTTGGGAAGGCCGAACATCTCCAGAAGTTCCTTTGCTCTGTTTTCCCTCTTTGTCGTGGGTATGTCGTACAGTCTCCCTGTGAACACTAGGTTATCCCAAGCGGACAGTTCAGTGTAGACGTTAGATATGTCGGGAACGATCCCCATCAGCTCTTTCGCTTTAACCGCATGCCTTTGTATGTCAAAACCCATTACTTCCGCAGTTCCCTCACTGGGCTTCGATATCCCTGTGAGCATACGAACTGTGGTCGATTTTCCAGCTCCATTGGGACCAAGGAAACCAAAGATCTCTCCCTTCTCCACCTCGAAGTCTACATGGTCGACCGCCAGCAGACTTCCATAATACTTAGTGAGATCAGTCGTCACTATGGCCTGCTCTAACGGCGTTACCTCCTTCGATTGTCTTATCGCAAAATCCTAGCTAATTCTCTAGAAGCTTAGAATGTGGACTCTGACTGAGTAGAACGCAAAACCGATGGGAGTCTCGAGCAAAGAGAACCAATCACCATGGACAACCATCCTTGCATACGTGAGAGACTAAGGTTCCTTCCTTCTCGACAGAGGTTTGATCTCTATGAGGCTGGAAGACCAACTAGCCCAGTAGTCTTGATCTGGACCATGAGAGTACTGTGGGTCAACTGCACATATTCTATATCCGTGGTCGATACGGTTTATGACCACGTAGTGGCCAAGTTCCTCTCTTTTGCGTTCATATGCGTCGCACACCTTTGGAATCAGAATGATCGGTGGTATCCCTCTCTGCAGGCAATTAAAGATGAGGTGTCTGTCTGTCTTTATTCTCTTCACCCTGCCACCAAGTTTGAAGAAGGTCTTTGTGAGGCGTGGCTTTCTGCCGTAGACGACAACCCTAAACCCCCTTCTCAGGGCAAGTGTACCCAATGTACCCTCGCTAAGACCTCTTCTTGAATTCTGCACCAGCCTCCTGATGCGTTTGTTTTCCAGAAAGTCCGTCTGGGTGTCCGTGGCCCCGTAGTATCTTAACACCATTTCAAGAGCCGCGAGGCCGCACCCACATATGTTCTTCTGTCTGACGTGATCTATCGGGAGACTTATCGGCTGACATAGCACCGGTCTGTTACTCATGTACCAGACCAACTAGTAAAATTCTGTGCGCATGAACAAAATAAGCCTGTCGCTCCCGCTATGTCTAATGATGTAGTTGTGCACATACTGCTCGCAGGAATACTGGTCTTTGGTATTATGTGATAGTTCAAGATCGGCCGACGACAGTTAAGCCCACACTGAGACTAGCGCAACTAAAGATTTATTTCGTGCAATGACACAGAATAACAGCGGAGATTTGATATGGCTAAGAGTGTTAAAGGCGTGAGTGATGGCGGACTCAATTTGGGGCCTGACAAGGAAATAAACCGAGACCAATGGTTAAGGGATGTTTTTCCAGAGTGGGGCACCGTACTCAACAAGGAGATAGAGTCAACCAATCCAGAGCCTAACACCTTCATACTCTGGTGGCTTGGAGGAGCATCATGGTGGTTCAAGAGCGCCGGCGGCACAAACCTATGCATCGATCAGTACAGCGGCTCCGGAGGATGCCTGGACTATAACGAGCTCTCCAAGTACTCCGGCGTAGTAAGGATGACCGGAGCACAGAAGATGTGCTGGATCAGATGTGTGCCACATGTTCTGGATCCTTGGCTGATCAAGGAGTGTGACGCATACGTCTCAACCCACATCCACACCGACCACGCTGACTTCTACACCATCAAGCCTCTACTGCAGAACACGGACTGCAAGTTCATTGGCCCTCCGAGATGCAAGGAGATATTCGAAAGATGGAAAGTCCCAGCTGACAGAGTCGAAGTAGTGAAGCCTGGCTCAGTAGTTAAGATAAAGGACACCGAGATACATGCGGTCGAATCCTTTGACAGGACAGTCCTGATAACAGAACAGGCGGACTTCAAGAAGACGACTATGGAAGAGTTTGCTAAGCTGATGGATGAGAAAGCGGTAAACTATATACTGAAAACACCTGCCGGCAGCGTATATGATGCAGGAGACTCCCACTACTCAAACATGTTCTTCAAACACGGCAAGCAACACAACATAGATGTGGCCCTGATAACCTTTGGGGACAACCCAGACGGCATGACAGACAAGATGACCCCCTATGACGCATACCGCGCGGGAAAGTGTCTTAATGCTAAGGTTGTCATTCCGCAGCATTACGAGAACTGGGGCATTGTTGAGGGAGATCCAACTGATTTGGAAATGATAGCTAACAAGAAGTTTTCACCATTCAGAGTATGCATAATGAGGCCTGGCACCAGGTATGTGTGGCCCACCGACAAAGACAAGCCGCGGATCTACTATCTACAGCAAACAGAAGTCAGCAAAGACTTCAGAACAGACTTGGTAGATCTGCCATTTCCAGCATACCTATAGAGAGTCAACCCGACTCTCTTTTCATCTCTTTTTTCTTAGTTTTCATCTGGTGTAAGTCATGATTGCGTGAAAACAATGGATCCAGATGAGTTTCTCGTCCTAACTCGAAAAGGCTTGGAGTTTGTGAAGAGATGGTTTTTTGATAGGGGGAGGGTTCCTTCTGAACTGACACGGGAGTATCAGCTGCTACTCCACATTTGTTGTTTTGAAGGTCTCATGAAGTATGAAATACTAAAAGAAATAGGATACAATGACAGTACAATAGCAAAAGCATTGAGAGAAAAGCTTGTGACTATATCCAAAGATGGTTCAGAACTTGAAGAGGGGGTCAAGGCTGAGATAGTGAAGACTGTCGAGAAACCTCACGATTCAGTATATGCATAATCCATCGAGAGACAGAGGTCTGGCTAATGCTGATTCTGTGGATACTGACATTCAGTGTTCTAGGCAGCGTCGGAGCTATTATTGCGGCCGCTGCTTTTCTTCTGCTTGAGACTAAAGTGCAGAAAACTTTAATTTCTTGCTTAATCTCCTATGCTACGGGAACGCTCCTAACTGTGGCCTTGCTAGGACTAATATCCCAGTCTTTGCAGCATATAGCTCCAGTTCCGACCCTATTCACCGTATTGGTCGGAATTATCCTCTTCTTCTCCCTTGAGAAACTGTTGATTTGGCGCCACTGTCATGACGGCAAGTGTGAGGTCCATGGCGTCGCGGGGCCAATGATCCTCGTTGGAGACGTCTTTCATAATCTTACAGATGGTGTTGTTGTAGCTGCAAGTTTCCTAGCCTCCGTATCTATTGGCGTAGCTGCAGGCCTTTCAGTAATAGTACACGAAGTCTCTCAAGAAGTAGGTGATTTTGCTACACTTCTATATGGAGGCTATTCCCGAAGAAAGGCCCTAACGCTAAACACTCTATCTAGCTTAAGTACAATCCCCGGAGCAATTCTGGCCTACTATGCTCTAGAAGTCATTCGCTCAGCTACGCCCTATGTTATGGCAATTTCAGCATCAAGCTTCCTTTACATTGCCTGGCCGATCTATCGCCAGAACTTCATCGCGAAGCAAGACCCTGGCATGCAATTCAGCAATTCCTTCTGATCTTGGAGGAGTTGGAACTGTTGTTCTTTTCCTTCAATTTCATCCATGAGTTGGTCAAAACTCAACTTATGCACTCTATATTCTCAAAGACGAGACAAGGTATTCTTGACAAATGATGTTGCTTCTAATTGTGTTAGAAATTGGGAACGAGAAATCTAAGTGAGTATGCCAGAAAGGTTCCAGCCACAATCCAGGTTTTTGATAAGTTTTGCTGCCGTTATGACGCGTGGTTTAGAAAAAACAAATGGGCCTACGCGTCTGAAATCGAGGCGTTGAGAAGGCTTATCCCGCGTGACGGTTTGGGGCTGGAAGTTGGGGTTGGAACGGGAAGGTTTTCTACCCCATTCGGTGTAGAAGTTGGGTTGGATCCGTCAACGAAAATGGCGTCTATGGCAAAGAAGAGAGGAATTAATGTCATTTGTGGTGTGGGCGAGTTTTTACCCTTCAAGGAAGAAACATTCGATTTCGTTCTTAACGTTACCACAATATGCTTCGTCCGAAATTCATGGAGGACTTTGGAAGAGACTAGAAGAGTCTTAAGGAAACGAGGGGCTGCAATAATAGGATTCATAGACAGAAATAGTCAGCTGGGGAAATCCTGCGAAGCCAAGAAGACGGTAAACGTGTTTTATGGGCTGGCCAGATTTTACTCAGTAGATGATATCAAGAAAATGCTGGTTGGATTGTCCTTTGTTGATTTTTCGGTGTGTCAGACTTTGTTTCGAGACATAAACCAGATCAACGATCTGGAACCCGTTAAGGAGGGGCATGGCGAAGGGGGATTCGTCGTTCTTAGGGCCAGAAAAGGTGAATAACGAGACACGCGCGCCAGCCTCTTGCAATATTACTTCGGTCCTGTCAATTTCATGAGTTGGACTGGTGACCACATTCTGTGGGTGTAGCCGTGCTTGATCGCTGACAGGGCAGTCGATAACATTGCGATCAAACATAGGTCTACATGGGATAGGACGTTTCTTAATCCTCGGGTTCTAGGCTGGCACAGTCCGAAGTGAGTCTTCAATCGTGAGACGGTTCTCTTGATGGAGGATCGTTTTCGGTAGAGGCGTCTCAGCTTGGCAGGTCCATGAGTGTGGAATCTTCTGTCAGCACGTAGAACTCTTTTGCCTTTCATCTGGTTCTTGGGGTAGGGGATGACTGGCTCTACGCCCAGACACCTTGCCTTATCCCTGAAGGCTTCGCTGGAGTACTGTGAGTCTGAAACCATACTCTTCCATCCGTGTCTCTTCTTCATCGCCTTATAGAGCAGCGGGGGTGCAACCTTCTTCTCGTTGACGTTTACCGGCTCCACTGTGACTGCGAGCGGCATCTCGCTGGAGGCATCCACAGCCAGATGGACGCCGTAGCCTAGAACCACGTTTCTGCCCTGTTTTCCTAATCTGGCTTCGGAATCACTGTATCCGCGGCTGTTATCGTTTGGGTCTTTCTGGCTGTAAGCCTTGATGAAGGTGGCGTCCAGCACGAAGGTCGAGTCCAGGATGCCTATGCGGTCAAGCTGCTTGATGAGCCGGTTCATGAGGCGGTGAAATCCTTGAGGGCCTATCTTGCGTCGGAACTTTAGAAGTATGGATGGGTGATACGGCCTCTCACCCTCCCTGATGATGCATAAGCTTCTCAAAACATCATCAGCCTCAAGAAGCCTGTAGAGTTCCTCGTAGCTCTCGATCCGCCTTAACCGTTTGATGAGCTCAGCCTTGAACATGCCAAGCAGATCTCTATGAGGTCTGCCAACTTCACTTTCTCTTCCGTAGCTTCTTGACAGACTCTCCTCTACAGACTTCAAATCCAAAGCCTGAAACATATCATGCAGAGCTTTATACTCACTCGTTCTTTCTCACCAGAAACGGCATGAGTGAGTGTAAAGCTCATTGATCTTGCGATCAAAAACATGTATGCATTCTCATGCTAGATCCATGAATATTGCAAGAGGCTGGCGCGATATGTTCTGCGACACTAGGCCACAATAAGAACATTTATGCTAACCCTGCGCGGAGCATGACCGCCATTAACTTTCTCCTTAGAGCATACTCCTCGGCCGACAAATGACTGTCTGAGATGCTGTCTCCTCCAAATGGCATGTAGGTTTTCTAGACGTTACTAACCTACACTGAATGGAGCGAATAGACACGTGAGGTTCCACAAATTTAGGGAAGATATGTACTCGGTTGGTAACTTCTTCCGTTATTCTGGTCTTCGATTCTTCTAAGCAGATTTCATGCTCTGGATGGCACTTTCAGCTGCGTTAACTAACTGATAGGCTATAGGCGAGGCCGTAAGGGCTGGATGTGTTCCAGTCTGGAACGTTGCTATGTCATCGGCAGTCATCCTCTGATGGATACAGGCACTGATAGCATTGATGAGTTCACCGCCACTCATTGCGCCGGTGACTTGCCCCCCTAGAATCACGCCGCTACCTTTTTCGAATATCAATGTAACCTTTAGATGGTCTGCGCCAGGCATACTGCCAGGGTGTCGATTGATAGAGTCAGACTCACCCACGACTATGGCGTATCCCTTCTGTTTTGCCTCTGATCTGGTAAGCCCAGCTGCAGCGAAGGAGGATCCTCCCAAGATCGTCGAGTATACTCCTATGACGCCCATGTTGACGCGATGTGTTGAGAACAAGTTTGCTCCAGCGATCCGAGCTTCCATGGCGGAGATGGAAGCAAGCTTCAGGTATGTAGGTTTTCCATCGAAGTAGGATACTTTCTCGGCGCAGTCGCCACATGCAAAAACATTGTCATCACTAGTCTGCATATATCGATTAACTTGAATGCCTTTGGTCGGTCCTAGCTCAAGGCCTGCCTTTTTGGCTAGCTCCACATTAGCAGATGCCCCGATGCCTATTATTGCCATGTCAGCCTTGATCTCTTTGCCGCTTGCAAGCTTCACTTTCTCCAATTTCTTGTCGCCCAAGAAAGCTTCCACCTTCTCGTCTGTGAGGAGACTGATCTTCTCTTCCTTCAAGACCTTCTCTGCTTTGATGCAGAATTCCTCATCGTAGACCAGTTGGAGGCAATGTCTAAGCATCTCCACGATTGCAATGTTGAGGTCCTTTCGCCTCTTTCTACATTCTTCAGCAATCTCGCATCCGATGAAGCCGCATCCCACGATCACCAAGTCCGATGCTTTGTCCATCGCATCGAGGACTTCGTCAAGGTACGGAACATCCTTCCTTACCGCAAAGATGTTCACTTTTTCCACACCTGGTATGGGAGGAACTATTGGTGTAGAGCCGGCCGCAAGTACAACTTTCTGATAACTTATCTTCTCTCCACTAGAAATCATGATGGTACGGTCTTCCCTGTTTATGTCAGTAACCTCGCCTATCAGGAGATCGATTCCATTCTTGGTAAGAGTCTCGTCGGGAATGATGTTTTTTGCTGTACCCTCTAGTGTTCCAAAGACGTATGGAATGCCGCATGGAATCAATACTTTCGATTCCTTCCGGACTAGTAGAACACTCCTATCGGGGTAATGTCTCTTGGCGGTTATGGCTGCGGTAATACCTGCGGCGCTGCCACCGATCACTACTGCGTCATATTCCTTCTCAGTTTTCCGCTCGCTCATCTCGAACACTTACACGTTATGCCTCGTCTTGGAATAAGATATTCTCTTTGTTTAACCAAATCATATAAAATGGTTACGTATTTGAACTGAGTATCTTCTGATAGAGAATCCAGCGGAGGTATTGACATGACACCTAAGCTGACAGTAACGCCGGAATGCCTCTCCTGCATCCTTCGGCAGGCCGTGGAGGCATCCGAATATGCTACTGAGGACTTCCTTCTCCGATATTGCGCCTTAAAACAGGTTATTGGGTACCTAGATGGGGTTGATTGGAATGAAGCAGAGCATGTTCAAATAGCCAGTAGAGTGCACAGGATCATCAAAAAGGTGACTCGAAATCCGGACCCTTATAGCCAGCTCAAAAAACTGTCTAACGAAATGGCTTTGGAATGGCTTTCAAAATTTGGAACTTCAAACAATAACCTTTCGTTTCTCACGGCCATTCGGATTGCCGCTGCAGGCAACATGATTGACTATGGAGCAATCAAAACCATCGAAGAACCTGAAATAATATTTGCAAAAGCTTTGAAGGGAGAAATAGACCCAAATAAAGTTGAAAGAGTCAAACGGATCATCGAGGAGAGCAAACGTGTCCTATACCTTTGCGACAATGCTGGAGAGATCGCTTTCGATAAACTTTTGGTCTCAATAATCCAGACACTGGGATCTGAAGTGACGGTTGCAGTCAGGGGAGATCCTGTAATGAATGACGCGACACTAGAAGACGCATCTGAAGTAGAAATGAACAAGCTGGCAAAGACAATCAGCACAGGAGCCGAAGCCTGTGGAATAATTTTCTCAGAATCTTCCCCCGAATTCTTAAATGCTTTCAACCAAGCTGACCTAATTATAAGTAAAGGGCAGGGTAACCTAGAGTCCCTCATAAATGTTCGGCTAAAGCCTACAACCATCTACATATTGAAGGTGAAATGCAATCTCATAGCAGAATTACTGAACTCGAAAATAGGCTCGACCAAGATCATAATACAGAGAACCGGCACCGCAGAGCTGTAATGTCGTTTTTTCTCTTGCAGATGCAAGAATGCTCTAGCCATATTAGAATGATTAAAATTGAAGATAAATACAGCTAGGCAGAAGTCTATGCGCTACCAGCGTAAGAAGACTGCATGAAGCTTATCAGAAAACGATTTGAAGTGAATTCCTCAGAAAAGTTGGGATTCATAGCGACGAACTTACATGATTCAGTACCACGTAGGCCTTTCTTGATTTGACCAAGGCTTTCAGACAGCTTACCGCATCTATGGGGGTCGCGCTATTGGAACTTGACTCTAATCTTCCCGATTACGATCTCGAACGATTCTATCCCCAACTTCAGTTAGTCTGCCACGGATAGTTTTTTCATAGTCTTGGAGTGAAGCTTGAGCAGACGGGTCCATCGGCAGGCACTGGCATACCTCTCAGCGCACAGATTCCATTGTTGAAATATGCGCAGCTCATATGTGTTGGTATATTTTGCATGAATGACTGCGGATAACTAGTTTCATGGGCTGTTTGCATATATTGGTACTGGGGAATATTCTGTTGAGGGTATTGAGGTAAGAGACTCGATGGGCGATAGGGCTGATCCCATGTGGAAGGAGGCACCGTCTGCGATGAGGAGGCTGGGTTGGCCCACCATCCTCTCGGCATTCCGGGAAACCGCCTGCAGTATGGGGATAAGTTAGGACCTAATCCTCTTCCAAATCCCATCCCACGGCCATATCCGAGACCGCGGCCTCGGCCCCTGCCAAACCATCTATAACCCGTTCGCATCACCGAATATTTTGCTAATGCACGAAATAGGCTCCTCCGTCTATTTAAAGAGGATGCTTGGCATGTGCACCAGTGAGGAAGGAAATAGTGAAATGGCAACTTCATGTATACACACTGGGAAATTATAAAGCCCGACAGCAAATTAAGATTTGAATGGAGAAATTCGGGGTCATGTCCAAGCGAGAACTTATGGATGAATTGATTGCTGAGATAAGGGTCTGCCGTAAATGCAGACTCTGGAGTAGCGCAAAGAATCCCGTTCCCGGCGAGGGCAGTCTCGACGCTTCTCTCATGTTCATAGGGGAAGCCCCAGGCTATTGGGAAGACATTGAGGGCCGCCCCTTCGTTGGAACCGCAGGCAAACTCCTTGATAGGTTACTCACAAGTGTCAGCTTGAGAAGAAATGAATTTTTCATAGGAAATATTGTGAAACACAGACCTCCCGCAAATAGAGACCCAAGAATGGATGAGATTGAGAGTTGTGGACCCTATCTCGACCGCCAGATCCAGATAATAAGACCAAAGATCATAGTGACGTTGGGCAGGTACTCAGCAAAATATGTCCTTTCAAAGGCTAACGTGAATTTCACTGGAATAATTGAGATGAGAGGACGCACCTACGAGAAGGTAATCCTCAACATTACAGTTAACATAATTCCCACCCTTCATCCTGCCGCAGCCCTCTACAACCCAAAATTCAAGTCTCTTCTGGAAAAGGATTTTCAGAGAATAAAGACGCTACTTGATGATATGTGTTAGGTTTCAGCTTTGGAGCCGCCACATTAAGAACCACATTCTTGAGCATGATTTCCTAATAATGGCGAATCCTTCACTTGCGCGACTCAATTATGGCCGTGATTGAGTGTAGCTTGGCCGTTTCCACCATGTTGACTCCTTGTGCAAGATCTGGCTCAGGTCGCCAGGCTCAGGATTAAGTTTCAAATTGGATCCAAAAAGCCATATTGAAGTTTCATCTGACAAGCTGTTGGGAAGTTGTCTCGTATTAACCATCCAGGGTCATGAATAACACTTCCAATAGACAAAACCCAGAACGACAGAGACCACCTGCGCGCGAAGAGTAGTGAGGATCAAATGAGTCGAACTTTGCTCTCTTCGCGCGCGTCTTCCACACCGAGCTGCCGAAGATCTGAGATGACCTATAAGTCTAGTCGAAATTTTCGCCGCATTTGGAAGCGATGATCCGGTTCTGCCTAGCCTGCTTGAAGGATTCATTTGTGCTTTCTCCAATCTCCTTGGTGCAACACCTGTTATTCGAGTCAGGAAGGTTTCGGAGAATGTATTAGACTTAGGCCTTGGATCTTCAGCAGGCATTATGCTCGGAGCCAGCTTCACAAGTCTAGTAGTCCTTGGCACCAAGATTGGAGGAGTTGTCCCAGTGTTGCTTGGGATCGTACTAGACGCCACAATTGTCACGCTTGCCGATCGATTGCTGCCTCACATGCATTTGATCATAGGAAGCGAAGGGTTGAAATCCAGTAGGATCAAAGGAATTTGGCTCTTCGTAGTATCGATCACGATCCATAACATGCCGGAGGGATTTGGCGGTAGGTGTAGGGTTTGCCTCTGCGAATATTGATGTTGCCGTAGTTCTCATGCTGGCCATTGGGCTTCAGAACGTACCTGAGGGACTCTCAGTCGGCTTCTCTCTACTAGCTACACATGAATACTCTAGGCGCTTCGCCTACATCGCTTTTGCAGCCTCGGGGTTTGTTGAACCCCCCACTGGCATTGCTAGGGGCGCTCGCTCTCTCTATGTAACTCGATGCTTCCTTATGCCATGGGCTTCGCAGTGGGAGCCATGCTTTTCGTCATCAGTGATGAGATAATTCCAGAGTCACATCGAATTGGGCATGAACGATTGGCAAGCTACGGACTTATGACTGGGTTATTGGTCATTTTGGCGCTGGATCTGATGTTATGAGTGAGTTACCGCAAAACACGGACAGGCGATGCAGAATACGCAGCCGACGAAGCAGAGGGCTTATTTGAGGGCATCGTCAACTAGTCGATTAGAAGTGAGCAAAGTTACTGAAAAAGAGAAGACGAACAAGTATCATCCCGTCAATCTACTGGAGTCCCTAGACTAAGAATCCTTCATGTTACTCAATAAGTGATTAATCAATGCTCTTGCAAGTGCTAAGCTCAAGACGTTATCGGAACTTGATATACCCTAAAAACACACTGACGGACAACAGGTAAGACTAGATGCAACCAAACGATTGGTAAGTAAACATCGTGAAAAGCAAATTCGCATGAAACGAAATGCCGACGACAATCACTAGCCTTGAGGAGAAAAATATGAAAAAAATTTTGGAGGTAAAAAAACTTTGTGTGGAGTTAGGGGGACAGCAAATAATTAGAGATTTGAGTTTTGAAGTCGACGAAAGAGAGGTTATGGTAGTTCTAGGTCCTAACGGAGCTGGAAAGACAACCCTGCTTAAGACTCTCTTGGGGATAGTACCCTACACTGGTGAGATCTCTTGGGCCACCAAGCATATCAGTTATCTTCCGCCCCAAGAGCTTTTCCAGAGAAAGGATTCGCTGCTGAGTGTAGAGGAGTTCTTCAAACTGAAGGATGTTTCCTCTGAGAAGGCATTAGAAATTTTGGAGCAGGTGGGTCTCAACTCGTCCCTTCTAAGAAGAAGATTTGGGAGCTTGTCCACAGGCCAATTCCAGAGAATGATAATTGCATGGGCTCTTGTCGGCGAACCTTCAGTTCTGCTGTTTGATGAACCGACATCGGGAATAGACGTGGGAGGCCAAGAAACTATCTATTCTCTCCTACACAAATTCTGGGAGAAAAGCAATCTGACTATATTATTGGTGACCCATGATCTGAATATCGTCTGGGAGCATGCCGATAACGTATTGTGTCTAAACAAGAAGCTATTATGTTTGGGTCCTCCAAAGGAGGTTCTTACCCCCAGAAACTTGGAGGAACTCTACGGTACCGGAGTGAAATACTATGTACATAAACACGGCGGATATTAACGTGCAATTCATTTTGGCTTTAGCAATTGGAGCATTTGTTGGAGGAGCAGCTGGCTACCTAGGGACTCTGATGCTCTCGAAAAGAATGGCTTTGGTGGCCGGTCCTCTTGGACATTTAACCCTACCAGGAATCGCGCTTGCGCTTACAATTGGCTTCGATGTTTCACTAGGCGCTTTTCCAATGGTCGTACTTGGAATAGTCTTGATCTGGTTATTTGAGATTAGATCGAAACTGCCCATGGAGGCTCTGACAGCTGTCGTCTTTGCCTCAGGAGTGGCAATAGCATTCCTATTCCTCCCGGAGGAGAAAACTATTCCTGCTTTGATCGGTGATATTTCCCAGATATCCTTCTTAACGGCAGCAATCACTGTTATCCTATGTCTAATCATCTTGGCCGCGACCAGAAGAATCTATCCAAAAATGGTCATGATCAGTATTTCTGAAGACCTGGCTCACGCAGAAGGAATAGATGTTAGGAAATACAATCTCATCTACCTGACTTGCATCGCACTCACAGTCTCTCTGGGAGTTAGGATAGTTGGAGGGATCATGACAGCTGCTCTCGTTGCCATCCCTGCCTGCACGAGCAGCAACCTAAGTAGAAACCTCTCTGATTACTCATATCGAGGAATGATACTGGGAAGTTCTGCATGCATCCTGGGGGTCATCGGCTTCATGCTTACCAGCATTGCAGCAGGCCTCCTCATCATTTTAATAAGCTCCTTCTTCTTCTTGGTCTCTCTGGCTTTCAAGAGATTCCCCTGATTAGAGCATGCTGACTCAAGCGACTAAGTATTCAGCGCGCGCACGATACTGCAGAAGAGGTTATGATCTTTCGTTTGTGGATGATTAGCAACAAAACCGTGCTCAAACCTTTATTTTGAGAGCCGCACATTTGCATACTAATTCTTTTAGTATGCACTGTTGAATAGCATATTGAGTAACATTGGGAAGATTTGCGCTAGTTATGCATGCCAAGGACAATGTGGCGACTGCTGTAACTGACATAGCATCACAGGAAAAGGTGGAAGTTGAAGTAGATAACAAAGTGAAAGAGATCAAAATACTTGAGTCAATACCGTTCGGACATAAATTTGCCATCAAAACAATTGCAAAGGGCACGGATATTGTAAAGTATGGTGAATTCATTGGTATGGCTACTGAAGACATTGGCGTTGGAGTGCGAGTGCATACACACAACGTGGAAAGTAAGCGTGGTCGTGGAGACCTAGTATGAAGATGAGGGATGACTCTCACGGCTAAAACATTCTCCGGGTTTGAAAGGCCAGATGGGTCTTTCGGCGTTAGAAACTATGTGGCATTGATCCCCACCGTAGGCTGTGCCAACGAGGTTGCGCGTGCTATCTCACAGCGCGTAAGAGGGACTGCACCACTTCTACATCATCAAGGATGTTGCCAGTTAGAGCCTGACCTGAAGGTCATTTCTAGGACCCTTATCGGTCTTGGAAAGAATCCAAATGTTGCATCCGCGCTTATCATAAGTCTCGGGTGCGAGGCTGTTCCCTCACAGACTGTAGCTGACGAGATAGCTAACGCTGGCAAACGAGTAGAAAAAATCACAATCCAGGAACTCGGTGGATTCACCCCATCCTTGGAAAAGGGAGAGAAGTTAAGCAGGAGCATGGTTTTCGAAACTTCAAACCAGAGGAGGACTGAGACCGATACGAGCAATTTGACGGTGGGTTTGAAGTGCGGCGCGTCAGACGCAACATCAGGCTTGGCATCCAACCCAACTGTTGGAGTCTGTGCGGACCTTCTGATTCAAGAGGACGCCACTGTGATCGCTGCTGAGACGACGGAGATGATGGGAGCCGAACATATTCTAGCTGGTCGAGCGATAAATGGCGAGGTTGCCGAGCGAATAATGACCGTGGTCAAAGCGATGGAGGAGAGAGCCAAGTCAGTTGGAGTCGATATGCGTGGGAGCCAGCCAACCCCGGGCAATATTGCAGGAGGCATAACGACAATAGAGGAGAAATCTCTCGGTGCAATCTGCAAAGCAGGCACAAGTCCCGTCCAAAGTGTTTTAGATTATGGTGACTCACCGAAGAATGGTGGATTACATCTTATGGATACACCCGGATCGGAGATACACGTCCTCCCAGGCTTAGCCGCAGCGGGTGCTCAAGTCATTCTATTCACAACTGGAACGGGCGCACCTCAGGGGTTCCCAACCGTTCCAGTAATCAAGATCTGTGGAAACCGGAAAACATGCAAGAGGATGGGGGAACATATCGACGTGGATGTAAGCAGCATCTTGGAAGGTGGGGAATCCATCAGTGACGCCGGACACATGATATTCAATCTCCTCATCAATGTTGCATCAGGCAAGTTGACTAAGGCCGAATTGACGGGATACACTGAGACGATGGAGATATACACACGCGGGCCAGTAATCTAAGAACTATGGACGGATAGGAAGGTAATGAGAGTCGGATCAGGAGAGAAGGATTGCTGGACCTTAGCATTCTTTGAGTGCAAGTTACACCTCGTACAGCTACTTGCTGCGTGGAGATGAAGCCTTTTTGAGGAGAGAGTTAACAGTCTTCATAGTCTTTGCTGGGGCAGTATTAGGAATCGCGTGGTTTTGCAAAGCTAACCAGTACAGCGGGAACAGAGTCACCGATACGAATTCTACTTTGCAAATAGACATTGGATCAGCTGGAGATGTGGACCTTACCATAGTCTACGACAATAATTTCTATAATCCAGAGCTGGAGGCCGCTTGGGGCTTCGCATGCTATCTAAACACAAATAACGCAAGGATCTTGTTCGACACGGGAGGCGACTCAGAAAAACTGCTCTATAACATGGAGAAGCTGAGAATACCTGTAGAGGACATCCAGGTGATTATTCTATCGCATATCCATGGAGACCACACAGGCGGACTCTTTGCGGTCCTAGAAAGGAACCATCATGTCGAGGTCTACGTTCCGGCGAGCTTCCCTGAGGACTTCAAGTCCAAAACGAAGAGATTCGGCTGCAGACTCGTGGAGGTTGAGGGATCAATGAAGATATGTGAGGGCGTCATCACAACTGGTGAGTTGGGCTCAGGAATCAAAGAGCAGTCTTTAGTAGTGAACTCCTCAAGGGGATTGATTGTGGTGACTGGATGCGCCCATCCAGGAATAGCGAACATAATTGAAAAGGCAGTAGAATTAACCGATACCAAAGTCTATCTTGTTATAGGAGGGTTCCACCTTAGCGGGTCATCCAAAAAAGAAATAGCTGCTGTAGTGGAGCGGTTCAAATACCTAAACGTGACGAAGGTTGCTCCATGCCACTGCAGCGGAGACCTGGCAAGATACATCTTCAAGAAATCCTTTGGAACCAACTACATCGATGCAGGTGTAGGAAGAAACCTCATGATAAAAGCGCATCGTGTAGATTGTTAACAGCATTTAGTTCTTTACGTCCAAGCGAGCCACAACGTCATATGCGTTAGCATGAGTTCTTGGATCAGGCGAAGAAAGGATTAATGATTCTAATCTGGCATGAAGCTGGAGCATGCAGACTTCCGGCTCCACAGGCGTATTACTAAACATGAAAGATCCATTATCGAAATGGAGGTAGTTCATACCTGCCCATGAAACTAGCGTTGAAGATTGTTGTAGGTACTAGGCATTGCTAGCGCGCCTATGTGACGATATGCGAAACTTGTAGATTCTGGTTAGGGTGATGCTTGGTTGTGGCCGGAGTCGAGGACTTACTGCCCCGTATGAGGGCGGCTATGTGACTGACTCCTCTAGTTGAGCGGAGATCCAACTACTCGCAGATGCAGAGTGAATGGCTGAGTTCCGCTGCAATAGGCCACAACCGAGAGAGATGAGTAATGATCTACGTAGGAATAGATGTACACAGTAAGAGATGTACAGCAACACTGAAGCAGGATTCAGGAAGCATCATCCAGCAATCAACCTTTGATAATACGCCTTCAGGGATCAACAGCCTCATAACCAGACTCAACGGTATGGGTGAATCCAAAGCCGTGGTGGAATCTACAGGAAACTACTGGATTAGAATCCACGATATGCTGGAGGATAACGGCATAGACACAATCCTAGCCAACCCGGTCAAGACCAAGATCATCGCCAAGGCAAAACTCAAGAACGATAAGGCAGACTCCAACATACTCTGCGACCTCCTCAGGGCAGACCTGGTCTATGAGAGTTATGTACCCGACAGTGAGCATAGAATGCTGCGCCAACTCGTCAGAGGACGCCTGGAGCTAGTCCAGACGCGCACCACAGTGAAGAATAGAATCCACAGCATCCTGGCCAAGTATAATCATACACCTCCATGCCAGAAACTATTCTCGAAACAAGGCTTAGAATGGCTCAGAACCATAGAGTTGACATCGGTAGACAGGCTACTCCTAGACGCGAACCTACAGACGATAGCCACACTGAACAGCCAGATAGAGCAAGTCACCAAGCAGATAGCAAAACACTCAATCCAAGACCCGCGCGTAACGCTCCTAATGACCATACCCGGCATAAACTACTACACCGCCCTAACGATCATCTCGGAGATAGTTGACATCAACCGCTTCGCAACCAAGTGGAAACTGGTCGCCTATGCTGGGCTCTGTCCCATACAACGCGACTCAGGATCAAAGCATTGGAGAGGAACCATAACCAGAGAAGGCTCCCACTGGCTTCGAAACGCCCTTGTTGAAGCGGCCAACACTACCAGGCTCCATGATGAGCGTCTAGGAGCCTACTATGAGAGAATAGCCAAGAGGCGCGGACCCCAGAAAGCCCAGGTCGCCACAGCCAAGGAGATGCTCTGCATAATATGGCATATGCTCCGAAACAATGAACCATACCGCACCATGAACCCCCAACTCGTCGAGAAGAAATATAAGCGACTGGAGTGGAGAGCATCAATGGCCTAGTCGCAGCATCCGTTCAGCTTGGCCACAGCCATCACATCTGGCCTAGACTGACTACTCGTTTCGCATGGCTGAAGGCCTTTCTTCTATCTTTAGATCCTGGATGAGTATGTTCGGCACGCGCCTA
>CAYZRW010000002.1:0-57603 GCA_964480955.1 uncultured Candidatus Bathyarchaeia archaeon
TTGGAGTCAATATCCAAAGATAAGGATAGAGAGGAATGGGCCCGTAGCTCAGTATGGATAGAGCGGTAGACCCGTTAGGCCGAACCTCCTAATCATGATGGCGAAAGCTAAAGGTCCGGGGTTCAAATCCCCGCGGGCCCGCCAAGAACTTTAGGCGAATCCTTATATTTCCGGGGGGGGTAAAATACCCTAACTGAGGCGCTTTCCCATGAGTTTACGTGTCCCCCGCAATGCGTCCAGTATGTCGAGCAAGAAAGATAGGATGCTTGCCGACCGGGACGTGAAGCACTGGTACGACAATCTTGCTAGGGGCAGCCCCATAACTGCTGAAGTGCGTCTGAGAAGGCTGAGCCTCTTCTGTGAGCAGAACAACCTGACACCTAGAGAATTGGTGCAGCTTGGGAAGAGCCATAGGAAAAAGCTTGAGGACATGATCCAAGACTACATCAGCAAGCTGGAGGATGAGGGGAAATCTCCAGGCTACATCACTGGTTTTCCAAAGACTCTGAAGTCCTGGCTTGAACACAATGAGGTTGAGTTGAAGAGAAAAGTCAAGATACGAAATAAGGATGCTACACCAACCGTAGCTGACGAGCGGGTCCCGACAAAGGAAGAGTTGAAAACCATCCTTGTCTACGGCAGCGAGAGAGCCAAGGTGAGCATATGCCTTATGTCGCAGGCCGGACTCAGACCGGAGGCCATAGGAAATGAGTCAGGTACCGATGGTTTGACCATAGGCGACCTGCCAGAGCTCGTGATCAGAGATGGCCATGTAGAGTTCACGAGAATTCCGACAATGATCATTGTCAAGCCGACACTGAGCAAAGCAGGCCGGCAGTACTTCACTTTTCTAACAAAAGAAGGATGCGAATATCTGGCGGCCTACCTTAACAAGCGGCTCGCCGAAGGAGAAGAGTTCACGCCCAATACATCTGTCGTTGCAGTAACCCCTGGCTATGAGAAGATGGGTAAGGGAAGGAGGAACAGAGGGTCCAAGTTCATAATAACAAAGAACGTGACCAGGGAGATAAGGGAAGCCATAAGGCCAACCTTCAAATGGCGACCCTATGTTCTGCGAGCTTACTTTGACATGCAGATGCTGATGGCTGAGAGCCATGGAAAGCTGCCTCAGTCATACAGGGTCTTCTTCATGGGCCACAAAGGTGACATCGAAGCAAGATACACAACCAACAAGGGCCGGCCTCCAGAGAACCTGATAGAAGATATAAGGAGAGCGTTCAACGACTCCGCATCATATTTGGAGACGATTGAAACACCAATAAAAGATAGGAAAGAGATGCTGCTTGAGATGTGGAGGGACCAAGCAAAGTTGTACGGAATAGACCCGATGAAGGTCAAGATAGAGAAGCAGAAAGAATGGGGAAGAGAGTTAAATCTGGATGAGGAGAAGGAAGCCATCCAAGAGGAAATCAAGAAGCTCCAGATCAGCCCAAAGAAGCTCAAGGAAGATGAATCAAGGTTCAAGAATAAGCTTGTCAAGGAAGATGATTTAGAAGATTACTTCAATGATGGTTGGGAGATGGTGCAGACGGTAAATAGCAAGATACTTGTGAGAAAGAGGGTCTAAGACGGCTTCTTATTATGCCGCCTCGCTAGATATTCGATTAGTAGAGGAATAAAACTCGTGAATCCGGACGACTTTGTTGTTTTGACTGAAGAAGGTTTAGCGTTTGTGAAGAAGTGGTTTGGCGTAGCTGGGCGAGTTCCTCTTAATTTGACTAGGGAATACCAGATGCTACTCCATATAAGTGGATACGGAGGTTCCATAAAGTATGAACTGCTAAAGGAAATTGGATATAAAGATAATATTTTGAAAAAAGCATTGGAGGAAAAGTTCATAATAATCTCTAAAGACACTTCAAAACTCGAAAATAAAGTTAAGTCTGAGATATTGAAAATGGTTGGAAAGCCTCCTGAATCGTTATACACATGATTTTGCGCGCGCTAAATGAGAACGAACAATACTGTCAGTAAACTGCCCCAGAGAATGTAGATAGAAGAAATCGGCTTCCCTATCCTTATCTTCCTCCAAGCACTCTTTCTCACTAGAATCAAAGCAATCAAACCATAAAGCATCATTCCAAACAAGTTGAGAGGAAGAGATTTCAAAAGGGCGGCTGTAAAGTGGCCACCACCGATCAAAGCAAACAGAAACAGTGCAGTCCGTAAATCCCTATGAGCCGTCCTTTCGGCCTACTGCGGGCGCTATAGGGCAGACTCTCATGCATTCGAAGCAATTGTAGAACATCCCTGAAACTGTTGATTGCCAGATCTTCCAGAAGGTTGGTTCTCTAGTGTATTTCTAAGTCTGTTGGGATATTTGTTGATGACGATAGCTGGTCTAGAAGGTTTATCAAGCCTGGCAATCCATATTTCATGTTTTCTCTAGAACATTTCTTGATATCGACACCGTCCGCTGTTATGGCGTTTACCGGGCAAGCCTTGGCACACCCTCTCTCACAGCCTTCGCAAAGGTTGTCTCTAAACTGTTCATCTGGCTCCAAGGGAGCTGTCGTGAGTATGGATGCCAACCTGACTCTGGGGCCGAAGTCAGGTGTGATGAGCAATCGAGAGAATCCTATGCATCCAAGGCCGGCCTCTGCTGCTAGAAGTCTGTGCGAAACATCACCGAGTAGCCCCCTGGTCTCTCTGCTCATCTCTACCGGGATGTAGGGTGAAATGGCTGTGGCATCAAACTCTCTCTTTTCTAGGAATCTTACTAGATTGAAAGTTATATGATTTAGCTCTTGGTATGTGCAATAGGTATCATACTGGAGCGCTCTGATGTTCTTCAGCTTGAAGGCTGTATCCGAATGCTTGACGCCTACAATGATCGCTGTGTTGAATGACGAGGTCTTCTCGCCTTTTTCTGGATACTTAACAAGACCATTCGTATGGCATATGCCAATTAAATCAGCCCCAGCACATCTAGCATAATCCTTCACTTGAGTAGTTAGGAATCCTGTCACCCTCTATTCGTCATTGTTCAGAGAGTTCCCTACCCCGGAAAACTATTTAACTTTCACAGCTCCGTGTAAGAGCGTGCCCACCACGTTTTCTCATGAGAATGGATTTCAAATAGCGCGCGCTAATTGACTTGGACGCTTTAGGTTCAAGAGTGGACGATGTCGTTGCTCAAAGAGAAATGCAAGTGTTAGACACTACATGCCAACAGACTAGCAGACACTATAACCTGGATCTGGAGCGCGACAGAAGAAGATTCGCGGCGCAGAGCCCTACGAGCAGTGCTGAAAGGTAACCTAGGCTACCGTCGAATTCTGGGACACTGATGTAGACAGATCTTAGTCTGAAATTGATTTGTGCATCCGATCCTTTCGATAAGGAGGTTTCCAGTGAGACAGGGTCATAGCCGGCTAAGGAGCAGATTAGTAGATAGCGTCCTTCTTCAAGCCACATATCGTAGTGTCCATCCAGTGTTGGTGCGAAATCCTTTGTTTCTGAGCCGATCGCGTCTACTATTGCCCAGTTCAAGGGTACGGACTCGCCAAACATGTTGAGGCTGGTGACGTCCCCGGAAAGATGTGCCAGACGATTAAGGTCCATAACTATACTGGAACGTCCACCTGGCTGAACAGTTACCATTTCAATAGTTTTACCTTGTGAAAAACCGGGCAGATAGGCCACAACCCTGTAGGAGCCAGGAGGCAACCCATAATCGGTTTGAAAACCCCCACCTGCTGCGTCATAATAGTTAACCCATCTCAGCGCGGGCTCACCTGCATAATTCCTGAACCCAGCAAGTCGCAAGGTGAAGGTTGTGAAGCCTGACGGAATATATGTGACATTGGCAGCCATGAACTGATCCTGGGCATCATAGAGTTCGGCGCGAAAAGGAACTCTGACAAGTGAAAATGGGTAGGTTTCGCCCGCGCGTATCGGCAGGTCTTCCTTGAAAAGGATCACACTAAGGTCAACAGCACCGCCGACCACAACGTCTACTGTCATGTCACTTGTGATTCCGTCAGCTATATTGACTGAAGAGACATTTTTCTGGAAATAGCCAAAAGTGTAGACACGAATTATGTAAGTGCCGGCGCGTAACCCTGTGATGAAGAGTTGGGCATTACTGGTTGAAGCTCTCTGCCGAGTGGAAGATGATTTGTATACTAAACCTTGGTATTGGTCCAGAATGTCAACCCTTATGTTTGCATCGGGGTACAGCCAGTTTTGAGGTTGTGCTGGCGATTGTGAGTTTACTGAGCGAACCGATAGCTCTAAGGTTCCGGTCTGGATGACGCCAAAACTCACTTTGCTCACATCTTTACAGTCCGAGATCGTGATGTAGGAGTCGTAATATTGAAAGAACCCGTCGACAGTAACGACGATCTCATAGGTGCCGGGCGGAAGTCCGTAGTCGCGTAGAGTTCCAAGAAATCCTGTTACGATTACTTCAGAGGAATTCATTCCAGGTGCAACGAGAGTGTAGTTCTCTCCGCGCAGTATCGCATCACGATCATAGAGAGCAACTGTAACTCTCAAGGGACGGCTAACAGGGATAACATGTCCTTGCGAGAAGTCTTTGAAATGAAGAACAATATCTGCCTTGCCTGCGCGGTCAACGTCAAACTCAACTCGCACCCCTCCCGGATTATTTGTGAGGTCAACTATCATGTCCTGTGGTTGGAGGTATTGATTCACCCAAACTCTCACGTTGTAAGGTGCAAGCAGGATTCCTGCAACGTATCCAGATCCATCCTGGGGTATATGACCGTCTAACTCAGTAGATCCATCATAGGTGAAATTGTAACTGTCTGAATTCGGATCTGTAAAATCTTGGATAAGACGCATAGAATTACTGATTGTATCAAGGATCTCGATGGTGATTGGCCTAGGATATACCTTCAGAAAATCCGCCAAGGTACCTAGAAGACTCCAGCTAGGTACGGTACTATCATAATCGAAGAAAGAAGGAGAACCACCACCAACAAGAGCGTAGATCAGTCCATTACTAGTGTCAAAGGTCAATGAACCGCCTTGTCCAACAATGCTTGGAACCGGAGCTGGAGGGAGAGAGTACCAAAGGTTTGTGACATAATCATACTTCATGAATGTGTTGGTAAGCCCGCCTGCAAATGCGTAGATGAACCCATCTTGATTGTTGAATGCAAGCGACCCCCCGGCGCTCACGACTGCAGTTGCAGGCGTAGGTGAAAGAGGAGGATCCCATGCATTTGTCTGCAGGTTATAACGCCAAAAGTTGGTGGTGTCACCCCCTCCCAATGCATAAAGGTTACCGTCAGCTTTATTGAAAACCAAGCTACCGCCTGCACCCACAGGTGCTGGGGTTGGCGCGCCAATAGTCCAGTTCTGGTTTGGAATGTATTTCCAAAAGTCAGTCGTGCCCCCGCCTCTCAATGCATAGAGAATGCCATCATTAGAGTTGAATACGATTGAACCTCCTTCAGCTACTGGGCCATTGTCTGGAAAAATCGCTTCAGACTGCCAGCGATCGTTAGCAACATCATAAGCCCAGAAGGCATCCGAGCCGCCTCCTTGAAGAGCATATATGCACTGTAAACCATCGAAGGCAAGTGATCCCCCAGGTCCAACTGGCCCTGGCGTCGGCGCCACATATCTCCACTGGTTGGAGAGTGTGTCATACTTGAGGAAGTCGGAAGTGTTTGTACCACGTAAAGCATAGATAAGGTCTCCGCCTGCGCATCCTCCGCCGAAGGTGACATTCCCAACATATGCTAATGCTGCACCAAATTCTGGCCCAGTGCGATTTGCTATGGCGCCCCAATTCACAGGCATCTTTGCGCATTTGGACATTACAATCCCTTCAATCCTTGGGCAAGGGTAGACACACAAATCTACTCCATCCAATGATTGACCGGGACGAACTTGGACAAGCCTAATCATGGGTGTAGGCAAATACCCTGACGCATAGGCTGTAAGGTTGTAAGTTCCGGCAGCCAGACCGTAGATAGTGTACCGGCCATCATCTGAAGCACTGAAGAAGGCTTGACCCTGGACTCTTCTGTCGTCAGCTGTTATTCCTTCAGCGACGACCTTTCCACCGTCAGGGCAGTTAAGATGAAGCGGACCTCCGTAGTAGCCATATCCATATTCATAACTGTACTTGAAGAGGTTGCTACTGCAATCTATAACCGTTCCAGATATGTAGGCAGGATTGGGATCAGCAGAAACAACCAAGATTGGGAAGTTGTTTGCCCCTATCGAGTTTCCGTCTATAAAGACTTTGAAGAAATATTCTCCGACAATGCCTGGCGCTGTGACATTAAATAGCCTGATAAAATGAGAACCGTTATTGATACTGCTTGTTCCGTTGCGGACTTGGATTCTGAACCAGCCAGGGGCGATGGGGTCACGATCTGAAAGTGTAGACCGAGAGATGAATCGGTAGTCATTCGTTATGCTGCTCCAGATATAGCTCGAACCCTGACTTACCCCAAACTCTGGAGGGATGTAAACAGCGATGGTTCGTTTCGTTGACTGGACTGTTATGTTGAAAAGGAGGTCGCCAAAAGTCTGCTGGAGTATGATAGCCTTCGGGTATTCAAGTTTAACTTGGACATCAGGCGTTCCAAGATAATCGTTATGCTTGTCTGGGAGAATCTCGCCTGGCGAAATTTTGACAATAGAGCCACTCGTGATGGCAGCGTTGGCACTGCTAGTAACTAGGAAGTTGAATAAGACAAGAATAAGAAGTGAGGTCATGAAGAATCGTCGCAGGGTTAATAACTCCATCGGCTGCTCTTATCATAATCATCTTCTATCAAGCTGTTTCATTCATACTTGAGGGCTGTGACAGCATTCATTCTTGATGCACGCCAAGCGGGATAGAGTCCTGCGAGAACAGCGAGTCCTATTGGGAAAATGAGAGAGAAGGCGAACAGTTCGGCAGAAAAGACTGGAGTATATGAGGTGCCACCGCTTTGGACTTGGGTTCTGGAACCCCCCATGGGAGGCGGTCTGAAGGTAAGGGAGGACACCCCTCCTCCGAGGAAGAAGGATAATACGATGCCTAGCAGTGTTCCGAATATGCTTCCTAGTATCCCTGTAAGCGCTGCCTCTGAAAGGAATAGTGACATAATCTGCTTTGGCCTGTAACCAATAGCCTTAAGGATTCCAATTTCACGTGTCCTTTCCATTACAGAGACGAACATAGTATTGGCTATTCCTACAGCTGCAACGATCAAAGTCACTGCGGCCACCCCCCCTAAGTAGAGTGTTAGCTGCCCAGTAATTGATTGAACAGTCTGAAGCATGGCAGTGGAACTGAAGACCCTGGCATTTCCCCCGAAGTAGTTCTGTATTGAATCAACTACAGTGTTTACCATATCTGGCGATTCAGCGATGACGTAGATACCGCTATAGTATTTGATTGAAAAGATTGTGGAAGCTGCCATACTAGTAAAAACCACCTCATCAAGGTTTGTGAATCCGACGGCGCCGTAAGGGGCCAAGATCCCCTTAACTAAGAAGGTATACGACGGTGGGGCGTCTCGACCAGTTGCGGTGCCTTGAACCACAACCATCTCGTTCATCCTCACTGGCGGAAAACTGTCTGCAGGTGGGTTGGCTATTTCTGAGCCTATTACTGCACCCGTAGGGTCAAACCCATCGACTGTGGTGCCCGCATCGAATGTGAGGCCTTTGTAGAGTGCTTGAAGTTTCCCCTGGTCTAATCCGATAAGATTGACAGACAGAGAGTTACTGCCATAATTGATGCTCAGTCTTCTTGAGAAATAAGGAATAACATCTTTCACACCAACGAAACTCCTGACTGTCGATATATCATCATCCGTGATGGGAGTTCGTGTTGAGGTTGAGGCAACATTTAATGTTGTGACTCCAACCTTCTCGATCTGACTGGAGATGCCTGCTGAGAGGCCGCTGGTTGAAGCGACCAGCGCAACTATTAGAGCAGACCCGATGACTATTCCAAGTGTCGTAAGGGCACTGCGAAGTTTCCGATCCTTCAACGCCTTAAAGGCCATATGATAAAAGTCTGAAACCCGCATAGGCTACATGCCTCTCGTCTAATCTCCTAAAACCATAAACGCCAAAGAACCAAACAAGAATCTGAAAATTCGCCAGAGGATATCGCGCACTACGTCAGGCAGACTTCTCTCGGGAGGTTTTTCAGATGGCGTGTAGACTTGTTGCACGATAGACAAAGTAGTTTTGGCAGAACTAATATGAGTCACGCCGAGGGAATCCATGTATGTCGCAAATAATTCAACGGGATAAGTTCCGGCCGTAAGTGTTCGTTGAATCTGTACAGTGATGCTGAACGGTCTTGGAATGTTTGGGTCAGTCTGTCCAATATATATGAAAGTTCCTCGAGAGAAAGCTGGAGAAGAAAACGAAACGTTTGTGTTGGATAGAGCCGAAGTCGCTGTGTTTACAAGTGTACCAGATATTGTGACGTTTCCACCTGGAGTAACTTCTTTGGGGAAAACGTTTATGGAATATATTGTCGCATAGGACGTTCCCGTAATAATTATCGGAAGTTCTACCTCAATTTGTTTTCTGAGGTATAGCGTTGTCCCCGTTCCGCTGACTATCTGCAGATAATCAATCTGCATTCTTAGAATATGCACACCAATGCTTGCGTTTCTAGCTATGTTCATTATGAATCTGGTGGTCGCCGTTAAACCAGGTTCTATGTTGTTCTCATAAAATGCACGAGCAATTTGTCCTCCAGATATGTTTGTGAATGACTCCTGTAGAAACAGCGTCTCACTCAGGCCCGTTGCCGTCCGGTTGCCTATGTTCTGTACGGTCACAAAGAGTGGGATATTCGTGTCACCCGGTGCCGCGTACATCGTTTGGTTTGAGGTACCCCACGATGTCCCTACTACCTTGAATAAAGAAGGGCTCAACGGCGGATAAGGTGGAGGCTGGGCCGAGACTTTGGAGAACTCATCGAGTTGAATCAATAATGGGCTATAGGCAACCAACAGTATCAATAAGACTGCAAAGTATCTGTTGCAAATCAAGTCCTAGACACCCTTCAATTATTTTCTTCTCGTTCTATCTGACCATCGCGAAGAACTATGCGCCTATTAGTCTGGGCAGCGACCTCAACATTGTGAGTTACCAAAACAAAAGTTGTATTGAAGGCCTCATTGATATCACGGATGATCTTCATAATTTGCATCGCAGTCTTACTGTCGATGTTACCTGTAGGCTCATCACCCAGAACAATCGCAGGATTTGTCACCAGCGCTCGAGCGATGGCAACTCTTTGCTGTTCTCCCCCGCTCAACTCTACGGGTCTGTTCAATTTCTTAGAAGCCAATCCAACCACATCCAACATCTTCATTGCAGAATCGCGACGTACTGCAGGATCCATCCCTCGCGAAATCAAAGGTAACTCAATATTCTCCAAAGCATTGAGCCTATGAATCAAATTGAAAGCTTGGAAGACGAAACCGATGCGCTCATTCCTCATTGATGCAAGTCTGTCTTCGCTCAATTTTGAGGTATCTTGACTTTCAATCAATACTTTTCCACTGCTGGCTCTGTCAAGAAGGCCTATCAGGTGAAGCAGAGTCGATTTTCCACTACCTGAAGGACCAAGTATGGAAACGAGCTCTCCTTTCTCAATTTTGACCGATACTCCACGTAGAGCCTCAAAACGTATCCCTCCAGTGCTATAGATCTTCACAAGATCTCTGGTCTCAATGGAGTTGGTGTTGCTACTCTTCAAGGACTACCCTTCCACGTATTCTTAAAGTGACAACTGCCACAATAAACACCAGTAAAACCATGATTGCCCCAACAATGAAAGAAAGAATTAGAAAGGAGAAAGGAGTCAGGAAGAAGGTGGTCTGAGTGGGTATTAGTTGACTAGTTCGAAGAGAACTGGGGATAGGTTGCCTTGTTTCTGGGTTCTGAAAAAAGAGTAGGGCGGCGGCATTAGCAACATTTCCTAATCCTCCAAGTAATGATCCAACGATCATAAATCTCCAACTTATATGTGCTCTTGTGCTACGGAGTATAGAGCCAACCAATATCCCGGCGAGAATCAAAGGCACGATGCTTGGAACCTCAGGCATGACTTATTCACCCTGTTTCTTCTTTCTTCGTCATCAGGTCTAATAAAGCATTTTTTCAGAATTAGATCCAATTTTGTCCCTAATCTAGCGAGCGCTAGCATTAGCAGTACTGTTAGCGCGCGTTTTCCTTCAGTCTAAATTCCCTTTTGTTTGTCCGTCTCTATTAGTGAGTCGCCCGTCTTTGTCTCTGTTGTCGCAACTGAGTTCCGTGGCAATTCTTGGGTTGGAGGATTTGGTATTGGAGCCAGACACCTCGGAAGAGGCCAGAAAGTTTGTAGCGCTGTTATGGTGAAGCGGCAGAAGAACGCTACTTCCTGATAGCGATACTTCAACATATTGAAGAAATAAGGGGATAGCAGAGGACGCAAATGGCTTCTTCTTTATGGTGGAGGCTCGCTTGGGGGCTGAGGTACTTGGATGTCCCATTGCTTCAGCATATCGCCAATAGCACTATGAATCTCCCGTGGACTTGCACCTGCTGCCTTCATCTCCTCAATCTTCTGTTTCAGCGCCTCCCTTTGTTCCTCTGTGAGGTTACCCATCCAAGGCTGAGTAGGATGGTCACCTGAACGCTGAGGTACTTGGATGCCCCACTGCTGTAGCATTTCGTCAACAGCACTTCGAATCTCCTGAGGACTTTTACCTGCCTCCTTTAACTCGTTGATTTTCTGTTCTAGTGACGCTTTTTGTGTATCTGTGAGGTTAGTCATCCAAGGTGGTGTAGGAGGTTTACTTGGGCGCTGGGGTATTTGGATTCCCCATTGCTTCAGCATATCGCCAATAGCACTATGAATCTCCCGTGGGCTTTTGCCTGCTTCCTTCAACTCCTTGATCTTTTGTTCTAGTGCTGCTTTCTGTGTGTCTGTGAGGTTAGCCATCCAAGGCGGAGCAGGACGATCACTTGGGGGCTCAGGTACCGTCGGGGTTTGTGTGGTATTACTGAAGGCGTAAAGTGATGGCGCAACGCTAGCCAGAATTGTTGCCAGAGCAATCGCTGACAGCAGAACTAGTTCTGCTCGCTTTCTCTCTATGTCGATTCACCTCCTCAGCTGTTTTCGACCCCCACCTAAGCGCTGCAACTATTAAGGAGTTTTTCAGATTTTGACCCAAATCCGACTCAAATCTATACACAATTGCCTGCGTTCAATGGAGTCTCTAGAACATGTCACCACCGCATTCTATTGGCTGAGAAAGCTAGCACAACGCTTAGTTAGGCCAGATACTAACATATATCCGATTGAGCAATGGAATTCAATTACTTCGATTGCTTGGAGCTGTGCCCATGTCCGTTCGACCGCAAGGATTCAAGTATCTGCTGGGGTGGATTATCGGGGGCATGAGAGGCGGCGTCACCAGGGCGCAGATTATCATCGCTCTGAAAGAGCATCCACAAAATGCAAACCAATTGGCGACTCTAATGTGCAAAGACTACAGAACCATAAGGCATCATCTCAGAGTTTTAGAGAAGAATAGAATAGTCACTTCGGCCGGAGATGGGTATGGCACAACCTATTTCTTGTCTCCGGAGATGGAAGAAAATTACACTTTGTTTGAGGAGATGTTCAGGAAAACCTTGGAAAGAAGGCAAGGGGGGAAGAGAAGTGAAACGTGACCTAAACAGAAACTGGAGAACTTGGTTAGTCCTAACCGTTCCTATCGCCGTCGTTTTGCTGACTGCATTCTGGGCGTCCACACACCTGCCCGTACCTCCGCCATTCTCTAGCAGGATTAGGCCACCCGCGATTGCTCATGAAGATATTGAGTTGTACTACACTGCGAGGACTGTATTCTCTACACTCAACGTGACACTTTTGATCTTTTTACTGGCGACGTACCTTCAGATGTACATCAGCGGAAAGACAGAGTTCACCCTTTGGTTGGCAATCATTTCCTCAGTATTGCTGCTCAACGCTCTAACATCCAACCCACTGGTGCATTGGATTTTCGGGTTCCGCGCGTTCGGCCTCGGACCGTTCGCCATGTTGCCTGACTTGTTCACATGCGCTGCGTTAGTTGTACTGCTATATCTCACCATCAAATATTGAAAAATAGGCACCGCTATGAAGAGAATCTAAGAGAAGGTCTGACTAGCAGATAAGTGAATGCGCGCGCTAATAGAAACTCAGCTTCTAACCTTTTTCTTTCTGGGGGCTGTTCTTCTGTGAAACGCTAAGGCTCCGACAACGACCGCAGCAGTAATACCGATTAGTGCAGTAGGAAGTATCCATTGACCTGTTGCAGTTTTGCTGGTAGCGGTAGCTGGTGAAGCAGGTGGTTTTAGGGTTTCTTCTGGCACACTTGGTGTCTGGGTCTGACTAGGCGTGACTTCAGGTGGAGTCACTGTCCCAAGTTGAAATGCGAATGATAGCTTAGCCCAAGTAGACGGATGATAATCTGCTTTCTGCGGAAGACTCGTCTCATTAAGTTCGCGGTGCGCCATATAGGCGGAAAATCCTATTGCCGACTTGTCTCCGAACATGTTTCTCGGAATGGCAAACTCGTAGACTACGTGGGGTGACTTTGAATAAGGATCGTTTGCAGCATCGCCTGTCGATGCCGCAACTATCCTCAGAGGATTCTCCACATTCCATTCTCCTCTCCAGTTCAAGGTCCACTGTGTTCCATTGCCTTGAAAGATCCATATAGTTTCCACTCCGGAATATTGATGGATCAAACTGACGGAGTAATCATCTGGCTGCGGTTTGTTAGCTTTGTCGCTTAAAACATCAAACCTCACACCTGCCAAATCGCCAAGATCCACAGTCTCATCTGAAATGAAATCCAAGAGAACGTACAGGAAGGATTTATCGTCTTTGATACAGAACACCGCATCCCCATATGAGATTTCGGCAGCATCAATCCATTCATCTTGTGAAGTCCACCTACCGTCAATCGTAACTGGATTTGCAGAAAGCCTACTGACGATCTCAGATTCTGACTGAGAGTAGCTATAGCCTGTGAAGAATATGTTTACCAGAAATAGGCATAAACAGACTGAATGATGGATGGGTCGCAAGATGTCCTCCAGCTATGATACAAGGTTTCGGATTTAAGACTTGTTTTGGAGCGTTCTAAGCTACTTGCTGTCGTGTCTAGAGTCTTTACCGCAAGAAGATGACATAAAGATAACTAGATTAGCTACTGAAACATCCTAATTGTGAAGCACATTGCCCCGCCTTGTCATCTCTTTAGTCTGTTCATGCCTACTCTTGATAGCTGTGTTCTTCACTGTGAAGACTGAACTGATTCAGGCCGCATCGAATGATCCTCTGATTGAAGGTGCGTATTGGACATATCACATCACCCATAGGAGTGAGGCGGAGGGATCAGGTAGTTACAAAGGAACATCCACATTTGTTCAGACCTCGAAGGGTATAGTCACTGTAAAGGAGCTGACTGCAACCAAGCTAATCATAGAGGACCATAGGGAGAGCAATATATCAAGTCATGGAAGTGGATTCTTCAAACAAAACAGCAGTGATCACACTTCGATGACTGTAACCTCCACAATCGACCGTCAAACGCTCATCGTTACGTCGATCGAGACTAAAGATGGAACGTTAAGTAGCGATTATATGATTGGAAGATCCTCGGTTTATTTCGTGTCAACGTCTCTCGGGGAAGGTCAAAACGCCAAGTACTTTTGGGGCGGAGAGGTCATGACTTGCTCAGCCACCAAAGAGACTATCGACTTCCAAGATTCAAAGATTCCAGTCATTAAACTGCAATATTCTGGCCCAAAGAAAGTGCCTATTCGGACAGTTACTAGCTTTCCAGAGGACGGAAGGGCTGAGGGCACCTTCAACTTCGAAGAATCCACGGGACTCCTAATATCCTACACGGTCAGAGAAACAGCTACATTCAAAGGGGGCGCCTGCTGCGCCATAACAACTTCAAATACTGAAGACTACATTTTGGAATCAACCTCCCTACTGACAACCGCCAAGACCACACCAACACCTGCACTAACACCCCCTCCCCCGACGTCCACAACCACCCCAGATGAAATACCACCTTCACAGGCAACTACAATCCGAGAAGAACCAACAAGCATAGTTGTTCCGCGGTTAGACAACGCGACTTCACTACCAATTGTAGTCGCGATTGCTATCATTATCGGACTCAGCTATCATACTATTCGGCGCAAGAGAGCGCAAAAGTAACACTAGCCATACGATTGCAACTCATTACACAAATACTTGATGCTGAGTCATCGGATTCTCCCGCTTACACCATTAGCAAAAAGCATGAAGGCATTACTTTGTTTCGGCTGGGATAGGCCGCAGGGAGCCAAGACGACTAGTTCCATAAAAAGCAGTATATCTGGGACGATGAAGAATGATATGTTCTCGCTACGTGATTCCATTAGTATTATCACATTTCTAATTCTGAATACAAGTGCTTCAACTTGTGGAATTCCACGTGATACAACATGAAGTAGTTATCCTGGGCACAACATAATCCCATGCGAATTATGAATGTTGGCGCAGATCATATCGAAGCCGAGCTATCTATCCGTCCAATCCGTGGACAAGGCTGCCTCTTCGACCTCTTCATATAGAGATACGTCTAATTTCGCAGCCCTAATAATCATATTCAAGATATCCATGTCAAATTCTTACCTCACAAGAATTCTGGCCAGCGTACTAACATATTCTAATATTTGGAATCTCATACTCAGTAGAATCGACGGATAGCTAATTACAACCGTCTAGGTATTCTTGTATCAGTCTCCCTTTTTGATATACAATTTGGCTGCGCTGCCAGATGAAGTAAGAGCAGCAAATGTTCTTGGCATTGATTTCTTGATTTGCCTTATTGTTTCTCCACTTTTTCCAGTTCTGTCTGTTTTGCCTTTGCTAAATCTGCCTCATAAAACTCTTTACTTCCAGGAAGTGTCATATAGAATCTTGAGGTGTAATCAATCTCAATCTTCACTCTTTGCAGTCGGCAATCGAGTAAGTGCCCTCCCGCCACTTTATCTTGAGTAATAAAGTGGAAATGATAGCCGGGAACATTCACTCCTCTCATGTACTCTGGGGTCCGGAAGCCAACTATCGTCCCTTCCAGATTATGGAACTCAAAAGTTGACTGGTTCTTTGTTGCCTCGACAAGCGGACGATAAGGCTTACTCTGTCTCGGAACACTTCTCGTCTTGATGTACTCGAAAACTCCCTCTATCTTGATTGCGTAGAAGATGTTCTCTGTCGGCAAGATATCATCTAGATGGGATTCCAGTTGCGCATAGTTTAGAGACTCCTGCAGTAGCACCGCCTCGTCAGAGTCAAAGAAAGTCACCACGGCAAACGGTGTCTGCATCGAATCATTGACCGGATAAGCTACGCCGTCAACCTTTACTTGGTAAAACTGGCCCCCTAATCCAATCATCTCCCCATCAAGGTCGTCAAAAGTGCCTATCCCAATGTCACCATGCTTCCGCAACTCTCCAAGAGTCATGTCTCCATCGTAGACACCTTCAAGCAAGGCATCAATCGTTGACGTTTGAAACAGAATATCCCTATCAAAAGTCGTCTGACTTGAATATTCATAAATGACGACGCCTAATGATATTGTTACTAATGCCGCCGCCAACACTAAATAGCGAATATTCTTCATCAAGTTTCCATCCTGATACATCTAGTACACTTTTGTCGATAGCTACGTAACTTCACACTTTAATAGTATTTGATCCGATTGGCCACGCTTCTCCTAGAGCGCGCGCTAGCCGGTCATCCAGCAAGCCTTATCAGCACTCATTTTGATAGATTTCCGCTGGACTTGGAGGTTTCTTACAAATGTCTTCCTCAAAGAGAGTCTCTCTTACTCTCAGGGTTAAGGATGCGCTGAAGCGTGATGCTGGCCGCGGAATAGCGAGGCTAGATACAAAACTCATGGAGAAACTTGGGGTGGGCACGGGAGACCTGATTTCTGTAAGGGGCAAGCGACGTACAGTGGCCAAGGCTATGCCAGGGTATGCAGAGGACAGGGACACCTCTGTAATCAGGATCGACGGCGCCACACGAGGGAATGCGGGTGTAGGGATCGATGACAAGGTTGAGGTCTCAAGGATTGAGGGGAAAGACGCTACCCAAGTAGTATTGGCGCCGGTTGAGCCTATCCAGCTCGCGGGCGGTGAAGAGTATATCGGGAGGGTTCTCGAGGCCTTTCCGGTGATGGAGGGTGACAGGATTAGATTCAGTTTTCTCGGGACGATTGTAGAGTTCGTTGTTGTGAATATTCGTCCGCGCGCAGAGGCTGTTGTGATAACTCCTTCGACGAGGGTTGAGATTAGCGAGAAGACGGCTGAGGCCGTAAGGAAGGTTCCCCGCATAACTTACGAGGATATTGGTGGCTTAGGCGGGCAGATACAGAGGGTTAGAGAGATGATTGAACTCCCTCTTCGCTATCCGCAACTCTTCGAGAAGCTCGGTGTGGAGCCTCCAAAAGGGATACTTCTACACGGCCCACCTGGAACCGGAAAGACGCTGATAGCCAAGGCTGTGGCCAACGAGACAGACGCCCACTTCATCACCCTGAACGGCCCAGAGATCATGAGCAAGTTCTATGGTGAGAGCGAGGCCAGACTTAGAGAGATCTTTGAGGAGGCCAACAAACATGCACCGAGCATAATCTTCATCGACGAGATCGACGCGATCGCGCCCAAACGTGAGGAAGTGACTGGTGAAGTTGAGAGGCGGATTGTGGCCCAGCTCCTAGGCCTGATGGACGGCCTCCAAGCACGTGGAGAGGTTGTGGTCATAGGGGCAACCAATAGGCCCGGAGCCCTCGACCCCGCGTTGCGCCGGCCAGGCAGATTTGACAGAGAGATCGAGATAGGCGTCCCAGACAGGAACGGGAGGCTGGAAACACTGCAGATACATACAAGAGGGATGCCACTCGCGAAGAACGTAGACCTTGAGAAACTCGCCGACGTCACCCACGGATTTGTGGGGGCTGACCTCCAAGCCCTCTGTAAGGAGGCCGCGATGCGGGCGCTCAGGAAGGTTCTCCCTGAGATCGACCTCCAGTCCGAAACCATACCGCCCAAAGTTATGGAAGAGCTTGAGGTCTCAATGGATGACTTCGTAGACGCCCTCAAAGACGTCGAACCCTCAGCCATGCGGGAGGTCTTGGTCGAGTCTCCTAACGTCAGGTGGACAGACATCGGCGACCTAGAGGATGTGAAGCAGGAACTTATGGAGGCTGTTGAGTGGCCACTCAAGTATCCCGGAGTCTTCGAGTACGCCAAAACCAAGCCTCCTAAGGGCATACTTCTATACGGTCCTCCGGGAACAGGTAAGACCCTGCTCGCAAAAGCCATCGCAACTGAGAGTGAAGCAAACTTCGTCTCGATCAAGGGTCCGGAACTACTCTCGAAATGGGTTGGAGAATCCGAGAAAGGGGTAAGGGAGACCTTCAGAAGGGCGAAACAGGCCGCTCCATGCATCATATTCTTCGACGAGATAGATGCGATAGCGCCTCAGAGGGGCGGTGGTTTAGGAGAGTCTCACGTAACTGAGAGGGTTATCAGTCAACTATTGACAGAGCTTGACGGTTTGGAGGAGCTCAGGAACGTCGTGGTTCTGGCAGCCACAAACAGGCCTGACGTAATCGACCCTGCACTCCTCAGGCCTGGTAGATTCGACCGCATCATAGGAATTAAACCGCCGAATAAGGAGGCAAGGAGGGAAATCTTCAGGATCCACCTCGACGGTAAGCCTCTTGCAGCCGACGTCAATCTTGAGATTCTGGCTGAGAAGGCAGAGAACTATGTGGGAGCAGATATCCAAGCAGTCTGCCGCGAGGCCTCAATGCTCGCCATTCGCGAGTATGTGAATAAGGTAGGCGGCAAGAAGACTGAGAACCCCAACTTCCAGATCGGTATGAAACACTTTGAGGAGGCCTTAAGGAAGGTTAGGGCGATCGGGAAGTCCCGACTCGAACAGTACGATGAATGGGCTGAAAGATTCGAGGAGACATTTGGATAGACAAAATACTTGCTACTAATAGAGACTATTTCACTCATTATGATTCCAACATGATTCAAGAACAATTCATTATCTAGGAAACGCACACGCATCTCCCTTGATCCTTCCAACGCCCGGCACCAAATAGGTAATATTCTCTTTGCAAAAGTGTTCGTCACCATATTTGATATGTTCTTCCTAAATCATGATAGCTACCGTTAACGTCTTATAGACCAAAACATCATTTGAAGAAAAGAGGTAAGAGTCGATAATTTGAGCAAGTTACCCCGAAGCCCCTTAGAAGATAGGCTTAAGGCATGGCATGGGGAGGCATGGCATACAACAAAAGGCAGAACGATAAGAGACATAGTATACGCCATCGATACTGGACTCGTTAGCACCGTCTCCTTCGTCGCGGGAGCTCTGTCTCCCTAGCAATAAGGGAACGCATAATCATAGCTGGAATAATTCAGATAGTCTCAGGAATGGTTGCAATACTCTTCGGTTCCTACATATCCACGAAAGCTCAAAAAAGCTTCTTCGAGAACCAGATTGAGCGAGAAAAAAGAGAGATAGAGGAGGATCCAGAAAAAGAAACACAAGAGATAAGAGAGATCTTTAGTGATATGGGCTTCACGAAGGAGGAGCAAGAAGCCGCAGTAAACCACATAACCTCCGACAAGGAATTGTGGCTTAAATTCATGGTTCAGGAAGAAATCGGCATAAGCCCAGGCCTAATTGATAACCCCTACGAGATAGGATTGATCTCTTCGGGATCGTACCTTCTGGGGGCGTTCCCAGCGATTCTCCCCTTCCTCTTCACCGGTGCCGTCAGTGAAGCGCTAATCATTTCCGCAATATCGGTCTTAACATTTCTATTCATTCTAGGTATAATGAAATCTAAGATTACAAAGGTTCACTGGTTCTCCAGCGCCCTTGACACATTATTTGTAGGCGCTCTATCGTCAGGTTCAGGTTTTCTGTTGGGGAGAATCATAGCCGAATATTTCCACTAAACTAGCGCGCGCGATTGAGAACATCGCCTGACACAAACCAATTGGTGAGCTGTCTGAGTGAACTTGGGTGTGCACTAAATGCATAGTTTCACGTGGCTATCTAACAAGAAAGAAGGAAGTTGAGGCCTCCATTCTAGCAAAAATGGGAAAAAGAGGCTTCGTATTTGGCTTTTGATCACAACTGGTAGACTACTTCTTATAGAGAGCTCCAAGCACAGGGCCGTATGTGATCCACATGAAAAATCCAACAAAGACTAGCGCAGTCGAAATAGCGATCTCCGAAGGATTATGTGATGCAATGTATGCGCCAGCTGCGATGTCTTTAATCAACCAGATCATGAGGCCGAAGTAAAGGCCTTTCGAGACACCCTTGCCTGGAATCGGGTCATGCAACTTTGAGTATATTGAACCGAATATAGCACCGAAGATGATTGTAAGCACGATTGTGGATACAACATAGTTTGTGATGCCAACTGGAGTAGCTCCGTAGAGCCCTGCAAGGTACCCTATGTATCCAAAAATAACCCCTACTATGCCACCGACCACTCCCGCAACAGCGCCAGCGGCAACACCACTTTTCATTTGGTACTCACCCCCTTTCCGGTTTGCTTTGAGAAAGCATGGGGGTCAAACCCATACAGGGTATGTGTTGTTTATACCGGCTTAAGAAACTAACTGTCACATTTCTCCTCATACATATGAGCGGCCGCGAAATGTCTCCTGCAACCTTCACGATCCAGACGGCCAGAAGTCAATTTCCGTTAGTCTCACATCGTTGGCGAGTCTCTTTGTTCTTATTGTTTTGTTCGGTAGGCTCGAACATCCAATTCTCATAAGATGCATCCTAGTTGATTGAGAAAAGTCACAGTTATGGCAATCCGGAAAAGATGAAGTGGTTAGTCAGCGGAACAGACAGATTCACGTTACAGTTAACGTGATTCAGACGATTCCTAGGTACACGTACACTCTTTATAGAATGGCTTCAAAGCATTTCATTCTATCCTAAGTCGTTTCCAATCTAGTAACCTTGAATCATTCTATTCAATTCTTCGTTCTTGGAAATCTCTTCAACGTCTCCTTCGTAAATTACTTCGCCTCTCTCTATTATGTACACTTTGTCAGTGATTCTTGAAGCATGAGCCATATTAGATTCTGCCGAAAGTATCGATACACCCAACTCCCGAATCTTCTTAATTCTTTCAGCGAACCTTGCCAAGATGATTGGGGCCAAACCTTCGAGAGGTTCGTCGAGCAGAAGCAGGGAGGGGTTCAACATGAGTGCGCGAGCTGTTGCCAACATTTTCCCCTCACCACCGCTTAGGACTAGTCCCTCTCTATTCTTGAGCCTATTCAATTCTGGAAATATCTCGAATACTTCCTTCTCAAAGTCCACATTTAGCTCATTGCTGGGTTTTCTCCTTCCGAGTACCCATCTAGGAAATTGAAGGTTCTCTTCAACTGTAAGATCTGTAAATATGCCTCTGTAGTCTGGCGCTATCCCAATACCTAGCCTCGCCCTTTTGTGGGGAGGAAGAGCTGTTATATCGTTCCCTTTGAAGCGTATACTACCGGATTCTGGCCTTAGCGTCCCGATTATGGTTTTTATGGTACTTGTCTTGCCCGCGCCGTTTCTACCCACTAGACAAACCATTTCTCCCTTATCCACTTGGATCGAAACGTTCCTCAGCACTTGAACAGCGCCTATGTAAGTACTCACTTTATCAAGTTCAAGCAGTGCCATCTATGACTCACCAGTAATCACTCTTCTCACTTCCTCGTTCGCCTTGACCTCCTCAGGTTTTCCTTCAGCAAGTATTCTTCCTTCATGCATGGCGACTACTCTGTCGGAGTATCCGAATACTATGTCCATGTCGTGTTCGACTATTACAGCGGTAACTCCGCCTTTTCTAACAGCCTCTTCTATTCTTTGTATAACCGGTTTTTTCTCTGAGGTACTCACGCCGCTGGTCGGCTCGTCTAAGAGTATCAGTTTGGGGTCTAGGGCGAAGCAGAGGGCCACATCCAAGACTTTCCTGTCCCCGTGCGGTATGTCTCTGGCCAGTGTTTCAGCCTTGTCTGAAAGCTTGAAGAGTTCAAGCAACTCAAAGCTTCTTCTCGTTACCTCCTCGTCTCTGTTCAAGCTGGAGAAGAGCTTGCTTGTTCGGCCCAGCTTTGCTATGACAGCGGCCTTCACATTCTCCAGTGCACTCAACCCGTCGAACAAGTTGACGAGCTGGAAGCTGCGTACAAGACCCATTCTAGCCAGCCTGCTTGGAGGCCATCTTGTTACGTCCTTGCCGTAGAAGAATACCTTTCCAGAGTCAGGTTCTATCATGTTGCTGATAAGATTCAGTAGTGTGGTCTTTCCAGAACCGTTTGGTCCTATTATGGATAGTATCTCTCCTTCCTTCACTTCGAGGTCTATATGGTCTACTGCTCTGACCTCGCCGAAATACTTCTTCAGACCTTCTGTCTGGAGTATCTTCTCACTATTCTTGACATCCATCCCATTACACCTCCGGGAAAGACGAGGACGAAGAATATGGCGGTTATTCCAAGAACAAACGACCAGTATGTGGTGAAGTGCATTATCTGAACCTTGAGGTTGTAGAATATGAACGCCCCCACTATTGGGCCGGCAAAAGTGAGCATTCCACCAAGCACATTCATCAGTACTACGTCCCCTGAGGTCAGCCAAGTTGATATATCTGGAGCCACCTGTCCGCTCAGAGGAGCCCATAAAGCCCCTCCGATCCCTCCGTATATGGCCGATATGACATAGGCGGCTAGTCTATACCTACCGATCGGGATGCCTACAAACTCCGCCCTGACGCCGTTCTCCCTCACTGCCTTTAAGGCAAGTCCGAACGGGGAGTTGTAGATCCGCCACATCACATAAGTGGCCATTGCAAAGACGGCGAGCACATAATAATAGAATGCAAAGGTCCTAAATTCTTCATATGAAAAAACTGTTCCAAGTAATGATGGAATATATACTGGGAGGCCATCGGTTCCACCGGTGATATCGTATAGTTTCAGCAACAGCGAGTACCATAGCATAACGAATCCGAGGTTGATCAGGCCGAAGAATATTCTTGTATAGCGTATGCATAGGGCGCCTATTCCAAGGCCGACAATGGCTGAGGTGATAACAGCTACTGTTAGTAGCAGTTCCATCGAGAAGATGCGATACGGACCCAGTTCGGGTTTCATCAGGAACGCTACGGTATAAGCACCCAAACCTAGGTAGAGTGCGTGTCCAAAAGAGAGTAGACCTGTGCGACCAAACAGAATGTTGTATCCGAGGGCATAGATAGCGAAGCACATGGTTACGGCCAAGATGAACGTGTAGTAACTTGGAAGTATGAGTGGAAGCAGTAAGGATAGGCCCACCCCGCCTATCAACGCAATAGCGCTGTATGAGTTCATGGCTACTTCTCTTCCCTCGTAAACTTCTTGCCGAACAAACCTCGGGGTCTAAAGATCAGTGTTGTAACAAGTATGACGAATACGAAGGCCAACTCTAGGGAGGGTATTAGTGCTATTCCGAAAGCCCTCACCAGCCCGATAATCAGAGAGGCAACGATACTTCCCTTGAGACTGCCCAGACCACCCACTATCATCACTACGAATGAGAGGACTATAGACTCAAAACCCATGCCCGAATAGGCGCTGGTGGCTGGGAGATATATGGCGCCTCCTAGACCCACTATGAAGATTGTGAAGAAGACTGTTTCAGTATAAAGTATTGAGACGTTGACTCCTAGACATGTACTCATCTCCCTGTCTTGGGCTGTACCCCTCAGTATCCTTCCCATTTTTGTTTTGTAGAAGAAGACCCATAACCCAAGTGCTACAGCCGCAGCAAAAAGATATATTGCAAAATTGTATGTTGGATAGGTCTTCCCAAGTATTGTGGTCACACCCAACCAATTGTAGAGTTGATTTGCTGAAAGCGGGCTGCCACCGAAGATCATTCTCAGAACATCGTCAAGAACAAGCATAAGGCCAAAAGTAGCAAGAAGAGAGTATTCTTCGCGTAGTCTATACAGCCTTCTGAAGAGTGTAGGTTCAATGAGTAGCCCTAACAGACCAACCAAGAACGCTCCTGCAGGTATGCAAAGCCACACTACATATATCGGATAATTCGCTTTGGCCACTGCGTTCATCAATGCCCAAGTGAAGAATGCACCCATTGCGTAGAATCCGCCGTGGGCTATGTTGAGCACCCTCAAAACGCCGTATAGTATGTTCAGGCCTATAGCGATGAGGAAGAGCGAAAACGCGTAGTATAGACCGTTCAGTATTATTATGACGATCGTTTCGGGATCCATCGACACTTCACAGGCATCGTGTTCCTATCGAGAAAGAAGAGAAAGCTTGAGTTTGATTATCTGCCTAGGTTTTCCTAGCAGTATCGTGACCCTCTCACCAGGACTCTATCCAGTCAGAGTATTTCATCCCGGTGCCCAGAGGATACTGTAGAACTGGCGGCAGTGATTTTGGATTGTAGACATGCTCGGGCTGAACGAATCCGACTGTTTCGGGGTCGAGTATCGCTATTGCGTAGTCTGGATGATGCATAGTCCTCCCATAGGGCAGGGCGTTGAGGAATTGTCCGTCGCCTGTGATAGTTCTGTGTCCCACAGGACTTATCACTGAAGAATTCTGGATGGCTCTGCAAATCTCTTCGTTCTCAGGGTAGCTTCCTGTAGCATTATAGACTCTTTCTATAGCTTGCTTGTATGCGAAGATGGCGGAGAATATCTGCATTACGTCGAACTCTGGATACTTGTTGGTTCTCTTTCTATATTCCTCTACGAACCATTTGTTGAGGGGATACAGGTTATGCGGGGGTTCCATGAAGTAGTAGTCACGCTGAAGCATCCATATGCCTTCAGGTACGAGATCCTTTGTGAGTGAGTTCAAAGCCATCGAGCCTAGGATCGAGACGACCTTAGTCTTCTCGAAAAGTCCATAAGCACTTCCCTGCTTTGCGAGAGTGACAAAGTCTCCACCCCAGCATGCTGTGATGACGATGTCGGGTTTAGCGTCAAGGACGGCGGTTATGTGGGATGAGAAGTCTGTGGCAAACTGTGGCGGCCATGTTTCGATCACACTCTCCATCTGTGGCGTCAACTTGTTCAACGCCTTCATCGAGTACGTCATGGCTTCGTGGCCGTATACGTAGTCTGGGTTGATGCCAGCGATTCTCTTGGCATTTGGAAACTCTCTTGAGATCAACTGTGCAGCAACATTCGGCTCCGCCAGATTCTGTTCGCCTGACCTGAAGAGGTATGATGGGTTTGGATCCAGCTCCTCAACCATCTTTACCGTCGTTGAACACTGCAGGAAGAACGGAGTCTTCAACTGTTCCACATGTGTCGTTATGGCGTTTGCATTGGATCCGCCAATGTCTCCAGCCATCAGGTCAACCCTGTCTTCCAGCACGAACCTCCTGACAGCGTCTACAGTAACGTCTGGGGTCCCTGCATCGCGCTTCAGCACCTCGATCTTTCTTCCAAGAATTCCGCCAGCCTGATTTACCACGTCTGCCGCAAATTGGGCTCCGCCTAGACAGGCTTCTCCAACCATAGTTGAAGGCCCAGTAAACCACGAGACTATTCCGAGTTTTATTGGCTCCTTGGGAACTCCCTTCGGCGTCTTTCCTAGTCCGAGGGTCTCGGTGCCTGTTGGTGTTAATTCTGGTGGTGGCGCCGCTATTCGGGAAGCGCCGTAACCAACCCCGGCCCCTAAACCGAACCCTACGATTCCAGCAGCCGCAGTCTTGACGAAGTCTCTTCTAGAGGATTTTTCTGACATCTTAAGTCCGCCTTAAGACGAATAGCCTATTTAAGGTCTTCATTTCTATCTTGCTCTACATGAAACTCGTGTCTTAAAGGCAGTTCCTTACTAGTGTGGCATGTTCTAACTAGGCTTGGTCCAGCTGAAACGGAGGTGTCGTGGAGGACGCGTCTTCAACCTCATTTTTGGTACACAGTCATTTCCTCTCTCTCAGCAGTTGAGGAGAATGACTTAGTTTCAAGTACGATCACGTAGTTTCCTTGATGCTGGTTCATATACATCAATTAAGTCAATGACTTGAGCATGAGGTTACAATGGATCCAGATGTTAATCAAGAGGAGTTCATTCAAGGCAGCTCGCGAAGTTCTATGCGAAGACTGTCTTGTCTTCTTTTACTTTTGATCTCAATCTCATATCTGACTGTTCCCTCCGTATGTGAGACTGTTGACCTTGTCCAGAATGGCGGATTTGAGGATGGCTTAAACTGGTGGATGAGCTTCAGCTATTGTATTCAGCTTCCTCGCGACGGAGTCACAACCCCTTATCGTTCACATTCCGGAAGATGCTCTCTTCTCACAGAATGCAGCACTGGTGGTGAACATTGTTTCGGCGTCGGCGGCGGCGCTAGCCAGAATGTCCATTTGAGCAAGACATCTAATCTTAAGCTAAGCTTCTGGGTTTACTTGTACGGCATTCCCCAAATCAATTCTTGGACAGATATTGCTTTGATAGCTGATTTTTGGATGCCGCAGGCTAGGAGAACGTTAGTTTACTATGTTGCGTGGGCTGAAAATATTCCTATCTATACGGATTTTCCACTGCCGACTATGGCATCCGAAAATGTTACAAATCTCCTACTTCATGGTTTGCAGTGCGACAAGTGGAATTATGTCGAACGGAATTTTGAAGAAGACCGCAATAAAGCCTGGCCTAACAGCAACTTAGATACAGCCCAAAACGTAACAATCACATTGATCGCCGTAACCTTTCAGAGACTCTCACTCACCTCCAAAGGAGCATTTTGGGATGATGTCAGTCTGACATACGACAAAGCATCTGAACCGACAACCACGCCCGCACCCACACCCACGGAGACACCGCCCCAGACTCCTCCATCTACGACACCCCCAGCTCCACCCTCTCCAACCCCAACTCAGAGATGTGTCATTGCCACGACCGTTTACGGAAGCACCATGGCTAATGAAGTGGTCTATATGCGACACGTTAGGGATGACATGATAGGTTCAAATGAAGTTGGAAGGTTGCTGGTTGACGAATGGAATATCTTCTACTACGCATGGTCGCCCTCCGTCGCGCAATTCATCGTGACGTACGATTTCCTTCGGCCAATCTTCCAAGTGCTGCTGTTGCCGCTTCTCGGAATAGTATGTTTGACAGCATACGTTTATGTCTTGGCGGCTCCCCTCAACGTTATATTCGCGTCTGTAATCGCATCACTTCTTGCAGCAATCTTATCGACAACAGTCTACGTTGTGATGCCATTGGTCTTGATCCGAACCATTCACAGGAAACGACTAAACCTAGCTCCCGAAGCATAACAGGGATAGTCTGAGCAAGATTCCTTCTTGACACTCTGCTAAGCCCTGCATACCACAGAGTGGGGTCGCTAGGAGATACCTCCCCCCAAGATCAATGAGTGATCTTCTGTTTGCCGCATTTGGATGCATCACCACCATTTGCTTATATAGAGAGTTCAGCACCTGACTTCGATTATGAGAAGAATCCCGATTAAACAAGTTGACGCATTCACAGAAAGGCCCTTCGGTGGAAATCCGGCTGCAGTGGTTCCCTCAGCTGAAGGATTAAGTGACTACGAAATGCAATCGATTGCAAATGAGATGAACCTTTCAGAGACTGCATTTGTCCTCCCGAGCAGAAATGCGAATTTCAGGTTACGATGGTTTACCCCAAGAAGAGAAGTCCAGTTTTGTGGACATGCAACCGTCGCTAGTCTACATGTTCTAGCCGAGGAACGCAGATTTGGGATGGTTGGAGACGGTTTATTCTCATTCAAGATTGAAACAATGCTGGGAATCATCACAGTCGATGTTGAGAAGAACGGACCTTCGATTAGAGTTGCGTGGCAGTCTCCAGCTATTCATCTTGTGAGAGAAGAATTAAGTGGAAAGGAACTCGCGGAGGCTTTGCGCATCGAAGAAACAGACATAGACAGTTCGTGTCCTATCATGAGGGATAGGACTCTGGATTATGTTTATGTGGCTTTGAAAGAATTGGAGAAATTGAAACGCATAAGCTATGACTATGATGAATTGGAGGAGTTTGGAAATAATCACGGAATTAAGGGTTTCACTATTCTTACTGGAGAAACCTTTGAGAGCGACTCTGATGTTCACTCAAGGTTTTTTGCACCTTATTATGGACTGAGAGAGGATCCTACGACAGGATCTTCTCACGGTCCGTTGGGCGTATACTTGGTTGTAAACGGCTTTGTGAAGTTGGACGAGGATAATCAAACTGAGATAAAGGCTGAGCAGGGAGACATTATGGGAAGGCTTGGGAGGATGACTGTCAGGGTGACTAGACAGAAAGATGGAACATACGAGGCCAAGCTGATTGGTGAGGCAGTCACCGTGCTAGATGGAGAACTAATACTGCCCTAGGACTTTCTCGTTTTCTATACTGACTATCAAGACATTACTGTTGCGTGCGCCACAGCGCTACCAAAATCGTGAAGACCCTCGCTCGGATTGACAAATCTGTATTCTGCATCAGTCAGCGCGCGCTGCTAGGTGGATCTGTACACAATAGCACCAACCTGCAGTTCACGCCATCTTCTTTTCGGCTGCTTGGACAGCGCATTTTAAGAGATCTAGAACCAGCTTGTCGGATTCCAATTTTAGGCTCGCTATTCGATGTTGAATCTAAAATAATGGTGGTATGCTAGGGGGATCCCTCTGTTTTCTGTCTTGAGAGGTGCATCCACCCCCATACACCGGTAGGGGGTTTGGTTTGGTAACGATTTTGGTGACAGTCGTTTCCTCTCAGGTTCTCATGCCCTTTTAGTTAGCGGGCAATATGTAGTTCGCTAAAGAAGCTTCGAACATTGGCGTAGCGAGTCGCCAAACCATTACAGGGCCCTTGAACTAAAAATGGAAACCCCCATTAAGCGAAAACACGAGGCGGGGAGAAGCCGCTCACCGTGCGTGGAATATAGGTGGTGCGGGGAGTGGGATTCGAACCCACGAACCCCTACGGGATAGGCTCCTGAAGCTTTCGCAGCTCTTGGCTTCTACGCCTTTGACCTGGCTCGGCGATCCCCGCAAATATACAATACTGCTTACCAATGAGGAAGTTCTTCAAGGTAACGCTCCTGCTATCAATAATGTTCACCGGTGATAGGTTCGAGGTTTGCTCAGTCGATTCCTGGCAGCTACCTTGAGGCTGCCGACATCTTTCTTGGCGTCTCCTCTGCTTTACTGATAGTTTCCTGACTTTTCAGCCACTCTAGTATACGCTAACAGAACCTTATTTCTGTAATATGCGATTCACTCCCGACTTTGAGGAGTCAATGATTTCTCGGTCCTTCGTTAAAGTTTTAAGGATAGAGTCTGCTATTGTGTGAGAGTCTTCAGAATGGATTACTACCCTGTTGAGAGCCGGCAACCAACGCTTCCAGCTAAAAGAATAGTAATCGCCATAGTAGCTCTCTTCGCAATCTTCATCCTGTGGTCTCTCGGCAGCCAACTGATCTGGTTCTGGCTCAACATGGAGGAGTTCGGTGAACTCTTCATCAGACCCGTCTATTTCGAGATTGTAGGCGGAGTCATACTTGCAACCTTGGCCTTTGTTAGATTTGACTTCTTGAATAGGCGCTCCCTCATCTGGTGGTTCATCCAACTCATAATCACCCTCTTCAGAGGATATGGTACGATTCCACCTGGCCGAACAGACTTCAAAACCTTCAAGCTGACACCTACAAAGTTCGTTCTTTGGCAGGTCACCAAAGTTCTTCTCGGCATGTTGATGTTTAGAAACTACATCTTCGGTATGGCCGTCTACGCAATGTCTCAAGGTTGGGATCCTGGTCTGAACCTTGTTTGGGGGGTCTTCAGGCTGCCCTTCACCACCCCACCCCTCGACGGCTCATTCGCCCAGGCAAACGTTCTGCCCATGATCCCGGCGCTCACGCTCCTTGTAGGTCCACTGCTCGGCGCGGTAGGGATTCACCTCATCCTTCTTGTTGGTGTGACGCAACTTGCAAGAATACTGACCCCGACGGTTGATGAGGCCTCAGGAGCGGTGCCATTAGGCGTCAGTTGGCGCGTAGCCTCTTTTGAGGGGCTACTGTCGCTTGCGCTCCTCTGGTCCATGTTCAACAGTTTCTTCTCACCCTACATAGACTTCAACACCAGATACCTCATACTCGGTCTGAGTGTGGGTGGAGCGCTCTTCGCATTATTCTCCTTCATGGATTGGCGTTACTCAAGGGGCCTCTCAATCCTGACCCGCCGAAGGGTCTACATCAGGGTCCTCAGCCTCTTCCTGATAGCTCTCGTAACAGGCTCGGTGATGGCTATAAACAGCAGCATCGCAGACACACGCAAGATCGAGTGGCTCGGACCATACACCGCCCAACAGATCGCGGTCAACCGATACCTTGCTGAACTGGATAAGGTCAAGGAGGTTCCCTTAAACTTCAGCTTGACACCCATCCAGCCAGAATACATCTCGGAATATGTTGCTGGAAACAGTGAGTTGCTGCAGAGGATCCGCCTCTGGGATTGGGGTGGAGCCTTCGCCAAACTGAAGCCTGAGATAGGTCTCATCCCCTACCTCGACTATGAGGACTCGGACATTCTAAGATTTAATGGAACACTCTACTGGACCTCCACGATGAAGCCGATTCTGCCGGAGACCGTTAGGCCACAGGACAGGTGGTACGCTGAACACTTCGTCTATACACATGCCCCGAACGGACTGCTCATCCTTGACGCTCACGACGGGAGGATAATGGAGACAGGAAACTTCTTCCAGCAGAAAAGGATCTATTATGGGGAAGGTGGGCTACTCTCAACCACCTGGGCGGCATATCCAAAGGACCGTGAGAGAAGCGATGAGCTGGACAACTTCTTCTATGATGGGCGGGGTGGAGTCGACCTCAACCCACCGTTGAGCTGGATCTTCGAGTTCAACTTCTTCCTCGCATACCGCGATAAAACGATCCGCCTACTGCGTTACAGAGACATCTATGACAGGATGAGTCTGCTATTCCCCTACTTTGAGTATTACTTTGGAGATAGGCCTGTTGACATCTTCCCGGTTACAGATGGAGTGAACACCTACTACATAGCGCCCCTAATAGTTGAACTCGAAACTAACAAAGTCCCCTGGAGCAACAATAACCCTCTCATGAGGCTCGTCGGCTACATTCTGGTGGACATATACAATGGCGATTTGAAGGTCATCGTCCTCGGCCAAGACTACTTCAGCCAACTCTTCAAGATGCTCTATAAAGACTACCTCACCGAAGAAGTCCCTCAATGGCTCTACAAACAGGTCAGGTTCCCGGAGGAACTCTTCACTTGGCGAGTCTCAATGTACAATTACTACCACATAAAAGACCCAGCAACATACATAGTCGCCAAAGAATTCCTGGAGATTCCCTCAGGCTTGGTGACGTACTACATCATGACCCAGCCGCCAGGCTTTGACAGGCCGGAATTCATGGGGCTACTATCCCTTGAACTTCGCGGAGCACTCGGAAGAAATCTCGCTGGATACATGGTCGTCCGAAACGACTATCCGCAATTGGGGGAGACCATCTTCTATTACCAACCAATGCAAGAAGCAAGAGTCAAGTTGCTTGGACCGACAGGTGCGGTGGAGGCCTTGGAGAAATATGCGGAGTTCGCGTCCCTAAAGACTCTGCTCAGACAGCCCAGAACAGGCGACAACATCCTGTATCGAATAGGTGAGCATGAAGTCTACTTCATCCCGGTCTATACAGCCGGAGCTGGAGGGGTTGTGACCGAGCTTGGAGTAGTCGCCTGCGTAGGCGCGGTCTTCACAGGAGAATATTACGTTGGGCTCGGAAGCACAGCTGAAGAGGCCTACGGAAAATATTTGGCTGAAGTCTCGAAGATAGAGAAGCCTCCGCCACCAGAGCCGACAGAAGACCTACAGCAGAGAAGGACAAATCTCCTCAACATCTTCAAGGAAGCCAACATAACCCTCGCGACCCCCGAAGCCCTGAACCCCCACACATCATACATTGAGGGGACAGCCAACTACACAACGAGCAACCAGTGGAACAGTACAAGGTTGCTTCTGGAGAACTTCATCTCCGATTGGGGCGTCAAGACAGACAAAATTCTTATGTGGCAGGAAGAATCAACTTTAAACTTCGGCGCACTCATAAATGTAGAAGGGATTGTTGAACTTCACTACGTAACTGTCAACCTCGAAATGAAATAGACGCCGGAGGGTTGACTGTGAGTCTCTATAAGAAGCGGCGAAGCTCAGAAATCACGGATGCTGCAAACATACTGACCGTCCTCTTCGGAGTAATAGTGATAGCCATAATACTAGCCCTACTGGTACGCCTCCAAAGAGGGCTATTCGGCATCATACTTGGCAGCCTAGCCGCAGCTCTTGCTGCCTACTGGATTCTGGAGTTGAGAAGAACCTTCAAGAAGGTGTGGAGGGTCAAACCTTTCGAGACCAAAGAGTGGAGCCCAGACATCATAGAGGATCCGGAAGAGATCCTTGTGGTCGGTAAGGTTCCGGGGCCCGAAGAGAAGATAAAGGTCCTTCTTCACGAAGACCTGCTTGAGGTCAAGGGCGGCCTAGGCTTCCGTCAATTTGTTAGGTTACCGGCGAGGCCGGCCAGCTTCAACGCAACATACAATAATGGTGTGCTCGAGGTTAGGCTGAAGAAGGAATCGACCAGCCGAGCAAGAATAGACCACGAGAACCCGATCTAAACTGAAAAGCGATCTGCATAACCCTCTCAGACCTTCAGGTTGCCCATCAAACTATGGATGACGAGTTCTGGAATGAAAAAAGCCAAGAGCCCAAAAGATTCATCGATAATCGTCATGGTCACCTGTCCAGAAATTGATACTGCAGAAAAGATCGCGTCGTCCCTCACAGCAAAGAAATTGGCGGCGTGCGTCAACATCACACAAGACGTTAAGAGCGTCTATCGATGGATGGGAAAGATTGTGGAAGGTTCAGAGAGACTTCTGATAGTAAAATCCAAGCAAAGCCTGCTGAGCAAGATTATTCAAGACGTTAAGCTGAATCATCCTTACCAGGTTCCGGAGATAGTTGCGCTGCCGATAATAGGAGGCTCAAAAGAGTACTTCGACTGGCTGACAAAAGAAACCTCCTGAGAACCTGAGACCTACACATTCCACCGGTGACTGGAATGATAGTCTTCAGCAAGTCAGGCCTAGACAAGATTGTTGAACATTCCCAAGACACGTTTCCAGTCGAGGCCTGCGGTATACTCCTCGGAAAGAGAGAGAGCAACATCAAGAGAGTCACAATGATCTTTCCAACAGAGAATATACTTGAGTCTGAAAGCTCATACCAGATCAATCCTCAAGAGCAACTTGACGTCTTCATGAAGGCTGATGAGTTGTCCCTTGAGGTTCTAGGGTACTATCACAGCCACCCATACTGGCACGCCCAACCCTCAAGTACGGATAGGCAGAGAGCCAACCAGCCCTGCTGCTCCTACGTTGTATACTCAAACATAGACAACGAGGTCAAGTCATTCCATTGGGACGGTGTTGAGTTCAGACCTGAGGAACTCATAATATCTGAGGACCAACCAGATCCTGTAGAGATGTCTCTATGAAGTCATTCAAGAATCTGGCCGTCATGAAGTTCGGCGGGAGCCTAATAGACTCCTCTGGAACGAACATTTCTCTGATAGTCAAACGAATCGCGGAACTGAAAGAGGCCAAAGACCTAGGTCCCCTAGCAGTATTCTCAGCGCCAAAGGGCGTCACCGACAAACTACAGACAATCGGCGAAGCCAAGGCCCTAGGTCGAAGCTATGAACTAGACTCCATATTCGACTCCTACTTGGGTCTGGCATCAAGATACGTCAACAAGAGCCTCATCGAGAAGCTTGAAGACGAACTCGACAGGCATAAACTTGACTTAGAGGAGACCCTCCTGAAGGTTGACAAGCGGTTCGACGGTTCATCAAGAGCAAAAGTCCTCACAAGCGGCGGTGAACTGCCTACCGCAACCATCATGAGTTATATCCTGAGTTCACAAGGATTAGAGTCGACTCATCTGGAAAAGAAAGAGTGGCCGATCGTTACCGACGACAACTTCGAGAACGCCACCCCAGACTTTGAGTCAAGCCGCGGAAGGCTCTCCCAACTTCTCAGCCTCCTCAAAGACGGAAGAGTCGTCTCGATAGCTGGATTCCTAGGCATGACCTACGACAGCTTGGAGACACTTCTGGGAAGAGGGGGGTCAGACCAGTCCGCAGTCTTCCTCTCCTGCGTCTTGAGAGACCACTTCGAGGTTGAGACGATTCTTCTAAAAGAGACGCCTGTTCAGAGCGCCGACCCAGCCATAGTCAAGGACCAGACGCTCAAGAGAATTCAAGTAATGACTTACAATGAAGCATCCAAAGCAACGGTCTCAGGTATGACCATAATACAGAACGCCGCGGTCAGGCTTGCCAGGTCACAGAAGCTACCGATAAAAGTCGCACCGCTAGACGACCTTAAACTTGGAACCATGATCCAGACAGAGGACCCCAGCCCACAGATAGTCAAGTGTGTAACCGGCCTAGAAAACTGCGCCATCATAACGATGAGCAGCGAGAAGAGCAGGTCGCTTGAAGACTGCCTCAGGCTATGGGAAGGCTACGACAGCTTCCTCGATCTTGGAACGGAAGTCATGGAGACAGGCCAGATCATAAGAGACTTCCTAATCTTTGACGCAGACTACGTGAGAAGACGTGAGGAACAACTCAAATCACTCGATAAAGAGATGAGAGTGGAGTATGGTTTAGGGATAGTCACCCTCATCGGAGACAAGATGAGAACCTCCCCAGGCGTCGCATCAACGGCGATAGGCTCCATCCCAGACATAAACATCAAGCGAGGCGTCTTCGCCCCACATACCTCCCAAATAATCCTTGTAGTCGACGGAGGAGACGTCCCAGAAACCGTTAGAAGAATCCACTCCCAAATGAACGAGCGCAACCTGATCTGACATGCTCAGCATATTTCTGGTTCTTGCTGCGCAGTGATCCTACGTCAACATTTAAGAGTAGGCCGGCAATTCTTCTCTGGCCGACTCTGGTTTGGTAGTGGCCTGCAGCATGGAAGCCATAAAGAGAATCGAGGTTAGAGAACTCCAAACCCCGCCTGTGGTCGTTCCATCAACCTACACAATCTCAAAGATCGTCGGTGTACTGAAGGACCTTGACGTATACGAGGTCTTCATAGTCGAAAAAGACAGAGTTGGCATGGTCACTACAAGGGATATCCTCAGGGCCTCCAACATCGCAAGCGCAAAAACCCCCACACTCGTCAGGTATCCTACCAAGCTCTCGCCAAAGACCAGTCTAGGCGAGGCAGCAAGGATCTTGACGAATTATCGACTCAGAGCTTTACCAATAGTAGAGGGCGGGGACGTTACCGGCGTGATTACGGCGAAGAGGATCCTAGAGGTCCTATCCGAGAGGGGAACCCTGAACTTTAAAGTGGACTCTTTGGTATCAAGCAGCCTGACAACGATCACTGAGAATGACACTGTTGCAAAGGCTAGAAACCTGATGGTTGAGAGGAGGATCGACCATCTGCCGGCGACCTCCGACAGGAGGGTCTCTGGCATAGTTACTTCAAGCCAGATAGTCTATCATCTCACACCAAGAGAAAGGATTGGGAGCGAGACCCTAGGTCTTGAGGGGCAGAAAAATCTCGGGTTCCAAGTCAAGTCATTGATGGAGACCGAGCCTCTTCTATGTCGGGCTGAAGAAGAATCGTCCCACGTGCTAAGCTGTATGCTCAGAATGGGTAAGACCTACGCCCTCATAACCGTCTTGGACATGGTTCAGGGCATAGTGACCCCGAGAGACTACGTCGAGCTTGTTGCTGAGCCTGAAGTTAAACCGGAGATTCAGGTTTACATAGTTGGTTTACCGGACGACCCCTTCGAATCTGAGGTTGCCAAATCGAAATTTCTGAACGTCGTAGGAACACTCAAGAGGGCCTTCCCAGAGATCGAGGAGGCCCGCTCAGTCATAAAGACCTCAGAGTCTGCCGAGGGAAAAGAGAGACGGAGGTATGAGGTAGACGTCGCCATAAAGACGCCTAGAGACCTCGCCACCTACACCCACGCAGGGTGGGAGCTGCCCAACATTTATGATGAGCTAGCGACCAGACTCAAACGTCTCTTGACCCAGAAGCAAAAATCCACAAAGAGATACTTGAGAAGGGGCCACAAAACCAAGAGGCCGCGTTGAGAGAGGTCTTTTAATCAAGAAATCTTGAATCGAGTAATCCGTCGCCAGAGTCTGTGGACTTCAAAATCACATACTCGCAAGGGATAAGTAGGCAGACTTCTGAAGAAGCCTAGGTGAGCGCTTAATCGCAAATAATGATGCGCCGAAGGTAAATACGGGGAGACTCTCCTGAAGCGGTTTTGAGCATCATGTATAGTGAAACCGTGATCAAACACTACAGAAGCCCCCTGAACGTCGGTGAGCTGCCTGACGCTGACGGCGTAGGGGTATACCTGAGTGAGACGTGTGGAGATGTAACCTTCTTCTACATAAAGGTGGAAGACGACAGGATCAAGGACGTCAGGTTCAAGACCCAGGGCTGCGCCGCGTCAATAGCCAGTGGAAGCATGCTCTCGCAGATGACTAAAGGCAAGACTCTTGGCGAAGCCCTCAAGATCTCCAAAGATGACATTGCGTCAGCCCTTGGCGGTCTGCCCGAGGTTAAGATTCACTGCTCACTTCTCGCCACTGATGCGCTGGCAGATGCTGTATACGACTACCTGAAGAGAAGAGGGCTTGAAATCCCGAGAGAACTTGTTGAGAAACATGAGAAGGTGAGGCCCCAGCTGGAGAAACTCCAAGAGATGGGGTACATTCCGAAAATATAGAGTAACATCAGCAGTACAAGTCAAAATCAGTCAACATGCCTGCAGGCAGGGCCTCCGGAAGCCTTCGGTGACGTAGAGTCTACATCCTGTCTTTGAGGTGTTCATAACCTCTGGGTTCGACGTAGCAGATCTTACTGTCATACTTCAGAGTGATCTTCCCACGCTCCCCTGTGACTCTTCCTATAGGTATCAGTGAGGGAACTTTTCTCTTCCCCTTCTCATAGATGGAGGATTTCATGGTCACAACCAACTCATACTCTTCACCGCCGTATAGTGCAAGATCCGCTGGGTCGAGATCGTTTCTCAGGGCGAATTCCTCGACTCCTTTATGGATTGGAAGGTTCACGATCTCAAACCCTATCCTACTTGATCTTGCGAGTTCGTGTAGACTCCAAGCTAGGCCGTCGCTCGAATCTATCGACGAGGTGATTAGGTGACTTCTGCTGAGGGTCAGTCCCTCGGTCAGTCTCGCCTTAGGCATAAACACCGCCTCAGCAGCCTCCTCCCTCAGTTTCTCAGGAACCTTCAGGTTCTCCTGAATTACCTTCAGACCTAATGTTGCCAGTCCGAAGCGCCCCGTCACCGCCACAATATCTCCCACTCTTGCGGTGTCGCGTCGGACAAGCTCCTTCTCCACACAGACGCCAAAGGCAGTGACGTCTATGGTTAGGTCAGTAGATTCATTGGTGTCCCCACCCAAGACGAAGGCACCGTACTCTCTGGCGCCCGAGTTTATTCCTGAACCGACCTGGCAAATATCATCCTCACCCAGGCTCCTGGGCAAGCCAAGAGAAGCCAGTATGGCCTGAGGCTGAACCCCCTTAGCAGCCAAATCACTTACGCTAGAAACTACGGCCTTCCTCGCCGCCTGCCAGAGACTCATACCTTTGGGAATATCCGTGATTCCAACCATCATGTCGCACTTCAGAACAGCCAACCTTCCCCTACCTATGCGAATGGCTGAGACATCGTCCCCGAAAGGAAGAGGATTGTCCTCCATCTTATCTTGGAGACCAACTATAATCTCGATGATTCTCCTCTCACTCAATCCCCGTTGCTTTGACATCACCCATCGCCATCCACTAGCAACTAGTGTTCAATCAATCTTAGCTCGATACTTCCAAAAAAATGCTTATGAGCACCACTACTCAGAGATTGTTGAGCCTCGGCGTGTTCCGCCCCGGTTCCTCAAAGGACCCTTGAGGCGGGAGAGCTCAGCTCGGTAGAGCGACGGCTTCGTAAGCCGTAAGTCCTGGGATCGAAGCCCAGCCGGGGCTCCATACTCTCAGTCTCAAGTCCTTCCATGACACACGCTACTATTCGTGACGCACTCGGATTCAACGTATTGTGGCGTGCACGCAGCATACCTCAAGGTTATCTCTTTAATCATGGGTCCGTATGGGGCTCTGTCAGTGTCGCCAGAACATATGGTGTTCTCTTTTGGAAGGTGGATTCAGAAGTTCTCTTTGAATAGCAGCCCCTCCTACCCTAGAGTCGGTTGTTCCAGTCGCGCTCTGCCTTTCAGCCGAACCAAACATGAACACAAGAGATGCGGTGTGGTTGAGTTTGAAGGCTGTGTCCCGTGATTCAGGTTGACTGAGCCTCTCGGTCGACTTAAAATATGAGTTCAAAATAGGTTGTTTCCGTCACCCTTGAGTCTCTGAGAGGCCAAACCGCATGGGCAGGCTACTTTACCTTGAAGACTCCTACCTCAAAGAATGTGAAGCAACCGTCACCGGCGTAAGTGATTCAAGATACGTAATTTTGGATCAAACGATCTTCTATCCGAAAAGTGGAGGCCAACTTCACGACACGGGAAGAATGATGAGGGAGGGCGAAGTCTTCAACGTGACCTATGTTGGAAAGTTCTCGGGCGAGACCTCCCACGAGGTCGACCGAGCAGGCCTAAGTATTGGAGACAAAGTACACTGCGAGATCGATTGGGAAAGAAGATACAGATTGATGCGGAGCCACACAGCAGCCCATGTTCTCATAACAATACTCTGCAACAAGACCAACGCACTAGTTACTGGGAACGAGCTGACTCCGGAGAAGTCAAGATTCGACTTCAACCTTGAGAACTTCGACAGAGACCTCTTCATGAGTTGCATCGACGAAGCAAATCAACTATTCAACAAGGACGTTCTTGTGAAGACCTATGAATTACCGCGTGAGGAGGCGCTTAGAATTCCGGGCGTGGTCAAGATGGCTGAGGCCCTGCCGCCTCAAGTATCAAAGTTAAGGATAGTGGAGATAGAGGGTATTGACAGGCAGGCTGACGCTGGAACCCATGTCCGCAACCTAAGAGAGATTGGCCAAATAGAGTTTCTGAAAGCTGAGAACAAAGGGAAGAATAACAGAAGGGTCTACTACAGACTTCTACCATAGAATGCTGACACTACCCCAACAAGGAAATTTTCTTGTGGTCTCTGGACCATCCGTCATCATGACAGCGCGCGCTTGACTGTCATGAAATATTGCGGTGAATAGTAAAATTTCTCCAGATAACGTGTCCCGCGCGCGCTAAAGGTCTACCACTAGACGAGGTTGAAACGCCAAAAAGAGTGATTGAGATAGTAAAGGATCTTGAGAGGGAAGACCAGAGATACATAGTATAATTAGAGACTATATGACAATCTAATGTGAGGCCATTGTCGACAACGGGTGAGTACAGAGATAGAATATACATCCGCAAAGACATACTGCTCAAGCTTGTCCAGTATAGAGTTCTGAACCAGACTGCCCTACTAAGCTACTGTGGCCTCAACCTGCAGAAACATAAACCAATACTTGATGAGATGGAGTCCAAAGGCCTCATAACCAAGACTGAGACTCTCCACGGCCGCAAGAAGATAACCCTCTACAAGGTCACTGAGGCTGGAATCGCATTCTGTAAGAGAATACTTGAACCATATGAGGCGATGTTTCCAAGAATAAAGAGGCGTATGTGAACAAAGTTACGGAATCGATTTATTACCGGAAGGTGTAGTCTGAATTGGTTAAGGATATGAATCGGAGAGAGGAAGGCGAGGGCCAAAGGGAGGCGGGCCTCCTAGAGACGATCGACACCTTAGTCTACCACATAAATGAGGAGAGAACCTGGTTTAACATTCTCGTAGCCACATCAATCCTTGCCGCCCCAATAACTCTCTTCTTCACACTATTTCTGCTACTTCACAGGAGACTGTTGATATTCATCTTCAGGTTAGACCCGAGCGTGGGAATCATAGCAATCATGTATTTTGCTGTCATCCTCATAGTCGCTTCACTTTGGCTGGTAGTCGGCATTAAGGAATTCAAATTCCTCTCAAAATGGAACAGTAGGTTCAGGCAGTACTTCTCTCTGAAAGAACAGCTTGATAAGGAGTTGAGGAGAGAGTTCGGAGAAGCTGAACAATAACTCCTTTACCCTTATCAATGAAGTGCTTGAATAGAAAATTGACGGATTTGAAGAGTCTCCTATTATTCAGCTTGCTAATGTTCATAATCATTCCTGAGGCCAATGCGTGGAGTAACGGTGGTTCATGGAGTCAGTCACCAAGCAGTCCAACCATAGGTACACATGACTGGATCGCTGAGAAAGCAGTGGGTCTGTTGCCCGCTAATGAAGCAACAATATTCAGGGACAATATGAATTGGTTGAAGTATGGTACAGAGCTTCCGGATAGACCCAGAGACCTAGGCGGATATGGTGACACATTCAATCATCACGTCTATTTTGATGGAAATCACCGTGTGATTGACGATTCGGCTGCGGCAAGAGCCAACGAAACATACCACGAAGCACTAAGCCTTCTGAAGAAGGGAAACTTCTCAGGTGGAGTCATGCTCGCCGGTGCCTTGAGCCACTACATCTCTGACATGGCGGTCTTCGGCCACATTATGGGTGCAGACAGCCCTTGGGGAGTCGAACATCACCACGCAGACTATGAAGGCTACGTGAACGAGCATCAGTATCTCTTCGAGAACTCGATAGCTCTCATAGCACCCCTTGGATGCACATCAGTTTACCAAGAGACTCTAGATTTGGCGTTCAATACCATGTTCACTGAGCCAAATGCCACGTGGATGGACGCCAACTACGGCTGGAATAATTTTGAGTTCAAAGCCAGAGTGGGGAACAGTCTAAACCGTGCAGTTAACTCTGTTGCAAACGTTTTACATACGTTGTGGTTGGACGCTGGCCGGCCGATTCCAGAGTTTCAACCAATCCTCACCCCAATCATAGTAATGGTCGCAGTGATCACACTCTTCCTGACAAGATACATTATGAGACGTGAGTAGTCGAGGTCTACGGCATCCCATGCTCTGCATGTTGGACATTTTCGACATTAAGGCAGAACAAAGTTAACGAACAATGCTCCGCAACAGGAAAATCTTAACATGTAGATGTACTTGGCGGAGGTGAATGAGATCTTGGGTATATTTTCAGTTCCTGCGGCAATCCTAGCCGCTATTATGTTGGTTCTTTTAGCGCCCACACCGGTCCTCGCGGTGCCCTCTGAACTCCAGGCTACAGTCGGCGACGTCTACGTATTATCCACAATTACGGGGAAGGCCGAGGCATGCGTTGGGGGGCAACAAGTAGTGGTGCCAGCGGTACTGGAGCTGAAGTGCAGAGTGACTGAGGTTGGTGCGAGGTTTGTTCTCTTCAGGATTATGGATGGAACATTGAGGCTCGACCAAACCACCTACGCTATCGTCGGCGGCTGGTGGCGTGGTGTCTATGACAAGAATACAGAGAAGTCATTGGTAGAGGCCACGGCAACAGATGGATCCGGAGCCAGAATACACTTCATCTTGGTCGGCGACGACGCCAGACACACTGTTGGAGGAACCTACATGATAATCCAAGGTGGCCTTAAGGATCCGCAGGGAATTGTCTGGAGACTGAACATTGAGGCGTGGAGGTTCAGGGTAGCCTAGGCGTCTCCTGTCCCCACAGCCTCTTTCTATTCTTAGCCTTTGATCGCTCCGAACGTAAGGCCTCTCACAAGATACCTCTGAATGGCGAGGCCAAACGCTACTGTCGGGATCACAGCAATCATCCCTAGGGCTGACATTATGCCGTACATATGCCCTGCGTCAGATTCGAAGAGACCTATCTGAACCGGTATAGTCACCGCAATCCTATGCGTTATCGTCAATGCAACGATCAGGTCACTCCAGTTCAGGATGAATATGAATAGAGCTGTTACTGCAAGTCCGCCTCTGACAAGCGGAAGTATGACTCTTACAAAGGTCATCGCAGGGCTGCACCCGTCCATGATCGCCGCCTCGTCTATCTCACGGGGGAGATCATCGAAGAAGCTTCTCATCAGCCAGACTACGAAGGGCATCGGAAACAGGCCGTAAAGCAGTATCATACCAGGGGTGCTGTCCAGGAAGCGAAGTGTAGAGAACCAGATGACGACTGGCATAAGAATCGCGATGGGCGGCAGCATCCTGAAAGTCAGGAATATGTAGTCGCCTCCAGCCTTGTATCTGGACATTGCATATGCAACGGTTGTTCCGATGAAGAGTGAAAGGGCAGTTCCGAAAATGCTGAAAAGAAGACTGTTCATTATCGCTCTGGTTGCCGTATCATGAATGAAAGGATCAACTGCCGGATTCAATATTCCCAACTCAGCCAAAGTGTGCGCGGGTATGAATAGTTGCAGAAAGTTCAGTGTGGTCGGGTACCATGGCCACCAGTGAACCTCCATGGGGCTCCATTCTGCGAATGGTTTCATAGCCATCGTAAACATCCAGTACAGTGGAAACAGTGCGAAGAAAACTACGCCGAGCCCGAATATGTACTTGACAATACTATAGACTATTGTTTCGAAACGAGGATTCATTCTCTGTCACTCTCCTCTTTGCGCAGCCCTCAATGGTTTGACGGCGTACCAAGCAACAACAATACAGGAGACGAATATAAGGAGGCTCTCCGTTGCAGTGAAACCATATTTCAGATACTTGAATCCCGACTCATAGAGGTTCATCGAGATCGTCTGAGTTGCGTATCCAGGACCCCCACCCGTCATCATATATGGATAGTCGAAGAGCTTGAGGCTCTCAATGGCTCTAAGAACTAAAGCGATCATCATTGGCCTCTTCAGCATTGGAAGCACTATGGTTCGGAAGGCATACCATTTCGTAGCTCCAAGGACATAGGCTGCGTTAATCGGATCTTGAGGCAGGGACAAAAGTGCCGCTGACATTATGAGGAATACGAATGGAGTCCACTGCCAAATATCGGCCAGCATGATCGAGACTAGTGCCCAGTTTGGATTATTCAGGAAAGGGATCGGGTTCATGCCAAATAGTACTTGTAGCAATCCGTTAACTGGTCCACTCTCAACAAACATCAAGTAGAATACGTATCCACCCGCGGCAGGAACAACCATCATAGGAACAACCGCCACCAAGGTGAAGAACCTCTTCCCAAGAAAGCTTCCACTCAACACATAAGCTAGTAAGAATCCCAACAGAAATTCGGCTGGCACGCATACGGCAGAGAGAAACAGGGTTCTCACAACCGATTCCAAAAATAGTTGGTCACCAGCGATTTTGACAAAGGCGTACGGACCGATGAAATTTGCCCGCCACCAGTCAATAGTGATTTGAGGGAGCCAGTCAGTCATGCCGACATATATTGTCAGCGCAAATGGAATTATTGCGGTGAAATTCATAACTATCTGAACAGGGATCTGAAGCAGGATCTTGAACTTCTTCGGGTCCGTAAACCAGCTAAATTTTGGCAACCTGTCATCTCACCGGCTGCAGATATTCCATTATGACCTCGATTGCGGGTAAATAAACGTTTTCAAGATGTCTTCGGCTTCTGCACGGTCAAACCTGTGCGCGCCAGCTCGTAGGAATAGGCTCAAGCTATGGTTAATAAATCAAAGATTACTGCACCACAGAGCTTTTATAACCGACTTGACGATCACAAGAAACGGTGTTATAGAATATGCCCGAAGAGTCCAAAGGCCAAGTTTCTAGAAGGGGATTCATGAAGACCGCGGCAACTGGAATTGTTGGTTTGGCTGTCGGTGCAGGCATAGGATATGGAGCAGCAGCGTCGATGGCTCCAGCAGGTCCAGGTGCAACTGTCACTGTGACTGGGCCTGGAGCTATGGCTTTCCCATTCAACCTACCAAGGAAAGGAGATACCGTCGCTGAGAGAGCGATTAACGCAGCGAAATTCGTGTTAGAGCAGCATCCTGAATGGAAGGGTACAGAGCTTGTCCTCGCCTGCGTCGGAGGATATGAGGTTGGCTTCATCGCAATGAAGGATCGATGGGAAAATGAAACAGGCATCAAAGTCACCATAGCAACAACGCCTATAGCTGATTTCTTCAATAAGATGATGGTTGAAGCAGTCAGCAAGACCGGGAACATAGACCTGATCAACGCGCAGACAATGTACCTGTCCGACCTTGCTGATGCGCAGCTACTGTATCCGCTGAATGATGCGGCTATGTGGATTAACATAAGGGAACGGGGCAGGCCAGACGGATACATCTACCCGCTTGACCAGACAATACCGTACTACAAGGGAAATCTCTGTGGCTTCGTCCAAGACGGAGACGTGCAGTTGCTGTTCTACCGGAAAGACTACTTCGAAGATCCAAAGGAGAAGGAGAACTTTGAGAAACAGTACGGCTACCCACTTGCGCCTCCAATTACTTTTGATCAATACACTGATCAGAATGAGTTCTTCACCAGACCGCCTGACCTGTACGGCAACGCTGAGGCTAGGGAACTCACACGAAATTGCTTCACTTACTACCTCTACGTCACCGCAAAGAAATGGCCGAACTGGTACTACTTCGATGATGACATGAAACCTCAGCTCACCACGGATGAGGCCATAGAAGCCGGGAGGCTATATGTGGAAATGGCGAAATACCACGCTCCAAACCAGCCTGAGCTTACAGGCTTGTCGGCCTACGGGCCCATGGCTGAGGGCAGAGCTATCTTCAGCTTTGGCGCTCCGTCGCTTGGAGGTGTCATCAATAATCCGAAGGCGGCGTCAAGGGGCAAGTGGGATACCTACCCCATACCAGGATACTGGGTTACCGGCCCTGACGGAAACAAGATACTCAACAGAAGAAGCGTCAACTTGGCCAGCTGGAGTATATGTGTGAGCAACCATAGCAAGAAGAGGGATCTGGCTGTTTGCTTGGCCTCATACTTCGCCGATCCAGATACGCTCGTTCTAGCCATGACCGCTCCTGGCACATGGCATGACATGTGCAGATACAATGCTGTCGGCCCGAATGCACCGGCAAAATTGAGAGAGGTCAAGGGACCCGTTGTCACCGCTTTCGAGGCCAATGCCACAATATTGGCGCCTATGCTTTCAGGAATAAGAGGAGCCACAGAATACAACGTCACACTCAGCAAGAACCTGCACGCCGCCATCACAGGCTCAGCCGACATAGTCAAAGCGCTGGAGGACACAGCAAAGGCATGGGAAGAGACCACTGACCGGCTTGGAAGAGCGACCCAGATAGAAGGTTGGAAGCAACTCAAGAAGTACTATCCAACCATCACAATATGAGAACAAGACAAGAGCAGAAACCCCCAACCTTCCTTTTTTGATTCACGTCTTAGTACTACATCAGACTATAAGCAGTACCAGTCAATCATTTACTCAGATTCTACGCATACAGTTTAGAGTCAACTAGCGCGATGGTATGCGAAGAGCTTTTGTTAAGCGTCAGCACTCAAGCCATACTATGAGCACTTTTTTCTGCGGTTTGGATGTGCGTAGGGATTCCACCTATGCAACGATCCTTGATTGTGATGGAAGAATAATTGGTCAAAGAAGAATGGTCAACGGTAGAGTTCTCGCATATCTCTCCGGTTACCGAATAAGCAGAGTCGGTATCGAAGCCTCAAACCAGATAGCCCCACTCTACAGGCAACCAAAAAGAAAGGCTACGATGTGTCGGTCTCTCACCCCAAGAAGACTCGGTACATCGCAGAGGCTAAGATAAAGAGCGACCGAATCGACTCCAAAGCAATAGCTGAGCTGGTGAGGTTGAACGCGCTGCCACCAGCATACATGCCAGATGAAGAGACAGCTATGCTGCGTGAGAAGGTTAGAAGACGAGCCAAGATAAAAGCCATCCTAACCTACGAAGGCATCAAGCCTCCAGCAGAATATGGATTATTCACAGAGAAAGGAGTGGAGTGGCTAGCGCGCGCTAACTCCTCATGACCATACCAGAAGTAGGATACTACACAGCCCTACTCATCAAGAGTGAGGTGGGAGACATCAACAGATTCAGCGATGGCGATAAGCTATGCTCATATGCAGGCCTCGTACCCTCAACACACTCCTCAGGAGGAGTAACCCCTCATGGAGGCGTAACACGTGAAGGAAGCAGGTGACTAAGATGGTTGATGGTTGAAGCAGCCATGATACACATCCACAAGTACGACACCAGCATCAAGAGAGCATACCACCGCATAGCTGAAAGAAGAGAAAGACAAGTAGCAGCAGCAAGAAAACTATTGATGTGCTGCTACTCAGTACTCAAAAACAGGAGGCCATATCAAGATCAGGCATAAGAAACCTTCCTCGACAAAGCGCTGTCTCTCCAGAGGTGGACGTTAGCGCGATTGAGGAGAGCCTGATGCGAAGCCATAATGCCCCACTCGTGGGCGAATAGGCGCCTGCCCAAACATACTCATCCAGGAGCGAAAGATAGAAGAGAGACCTTCACACAGGCGCGCTATCACAGCTTTTGGGCCGCTCAAAATATGAGATCCTTACAAGTGAGGTTTAGCTTCCAGACTGTTTTGCATACTTCCAGAAGGCTATCCCCACCAATATTGTGAGGAAAGCTGAGGTTGGAGGGAGAAGAATTTCCTGGAAAGTCAACTTCTGGAGTAGAGCCTCTTTGGCAAAGTAAAATCTAAACAGATTCTCAAGCAACATTCCAATAAAGCCTCCCAGAGCGGTCTCTGAGAGACTAATCCCTTTCGCCGCCCAGCTGAGGAGTTCAAGTAACATCATCGTCGCCACTATAAAGAGCAGAAGCCTTGTTGCCAACCCCAGAGTTCGAGTTAGGTGTAGAAGAGAAATTGACGTATCAACAGCTAAGGCCAAGCCTAGAAAAGCAATGAAGCTTGCAAAGAGGTATCTTGAATCAAAAAGCTCAGCTCTAGATCCTGTATCTTCAACTCGCCTCCTCAAAAGCAGAGCAACCATTAGGACTATGGCCGCATAGACCGCCATGACCCCACCAAAGCATATGATCGAGACTTCAAACGCCACATGATACAGAAACAAGAGTATCGGTACGGTAAGAGAGATTATCGGCGACAAGATCTTGAAGAACACGCCTAGTACTAGATTGATTGATTCACCGGTTGCCACGTAGTATGAGATCAGCGCCACCCATCCAAACTGAACTACAACCAGAGAGACCCTTTCGACCGTAACCATCAATGTAGACAAGGACGGGGTGATATCAACAGGAAGAAGTGCCGAGATGGCTAGGGTGAAGGCTTCACCGACCCCGAACCCCAACGCGAAGACAAACCGCCCATTCATGTTCGCGCCTCTAAGATGTGGATGTCTGCTGAGGAAGAGATAGGCGGAGGCTACTTCAAGCAACTCCAAGGATGCAAATGCTGTGATGTTGGGGGCGGTATCCGGCTTTGCCAAGATAGGGAAACTGGCCCATAGGGCTGAAAGCAAGACTATCTTTGGGGATACGGCGCACGCCCAACCTAGCCAGCCCAAAAGGAAGAGGCCGCGGTTGAAGTGAAGCTTCCTAGTAGCTATAAGAAGGGGGATCAGTCCACCGGTGAACAGCGCCAAGGCATTCAAGAAGTACATCGCTCTCACGAGGCTAGGCCATGCGTATGGTTTCATACGGTTTGGTGATATGAAGCCTTTCCTTTGGGAGTCAAGTAACTCCTTTCTCAGAACCACAAACTAGTTCAAGAAAACGCTTCAGAAAAAAGACTGGATTACGATTATTTCTTCCTGCCAAACCTGTAGCAGAATGTGACATCACAGGGATAGCGACTCTAAACCTTGAGTACTCATACTAACTCAAGAGTCTATTCGAAACTATCTCTTCATTGTCAGGAGCCTCTATGAATGTTGGAATGTTCTTCTGTTTAGTTGCTTTGTAAGAAACGAAGAGCCACTCACCAGTCTCGAGATCTATAGTCTTGTCCAGAAGTGCGGTGTTGAGTGAGAAGGCTTCTGCGATGACCCAGCGGTCATATGACCTCGGCAGTACGCTGACGAAGTAACTGTGGAGTTGGTGGAGTGCATTCACGTTGAGGTGAGCTACCCGCTGGGTGCTTAGCCAACAGTGAGCCCTATACTTTCTTCCGTGTCTTAGCAGGGCCTCAACAGCTCTGTTTGAGGCGTCTGTGAAGTCTTCGCTCCTTGTTCTATCGGGAATGAACTCCTGAGCCTCGTCTAGGATGATGAGGACCCTGCGGCTGCGAGTGACGCTGGATGATTTTTTCAATGAGAGGAGGCTGTGTATGAATCTTGAAGCTGCTAAGCGTGCATCCTCGGGTTCAGGGATGTAGACTACTGTGACCCTAGGTGACCTCTGACTGAGAACATAGCTTGAGAGGCGACTTGGAACCATAAGGTCTTCCTCTTCAGTCGGCCTCTCCTGAAGATAACTTACCACGCTTGCCAAGTCTGATCGTAGACCAGACTTCTCATGCAATTCACCAATTACAGAGGACAAGACGGCGACTATCTCGTCTCTATCTTCATCGCTGAACCTCAAGAGATCCATCCTGGGGTTCAGTCTCCGAGTAGACATCAACCGTTCAAGCTTTCCTAGAGCTATCATCGCCTGAGTGGCTCCCGTCTTGTTTCCTGCTGAAGCGTCCTCAAGCCTGGAAGACAAGTACTCGAGTGTCAGTCCCCGAAAGCGTGCTAGGCTTAAAGGTCGAACCCGCCCATCAGAAATTATCTTTGCTGCGCAGCTCTCCAAAGCCTTAGTGAGGCCTGCTCGCTTCTCTAGCGTCTCAGGGACTACTTGACAACTCAGGAGTTGCTCCACATCATCGCATTGCTCAGTCGTATAGATGATACCGTCATCTCTTATGATATCCATGAGATGGATAACATATTCACCGGCAACGTCTAGGATGACAACTCTGAGGTCCCTATCGTTTTCAAGCGTCCTCCGAATCAAGTAGGAGGTTAGGTTGGACTTGCCAGTCCCGGTGAAGCCGAAGACACCAGCGTGATACCTGACTAAATCTGCAATGTCTATTGTGAGTGGGAGGTTGAATCCCAGCAGGTTGCCAAGAACTGTTCCAGGCTTGACGCATAAGAAACGCTCAACCGAGTCTTTCGAGAGAATATGTGCTCTTGCACCTGTCAACGGTGTGAGCCTGGACCTCATGTATACTGGTTGATTATCCGCAATATTCATTTCATGTCTTGTTGGGACGGCTATTACGTCTATCCATGTCTCTTCGCTCTTTCCCCAGCCGCTGCTTATGGTATCTAGAAATTCCCTTCGGACGACAGTTGGCATCGCAACGTTCATGCCAAGCATCTGGAAATGCGTAGCTGAGGGAGCCAACGCTTCATAGACCAGGTATGTTGAACCCTCAGCGGTCTCTCGCTCAACTGCGAGAAAACATGGATTGTGAAGTCTGTCTAGAACTTTAAAGTTGAATCTTGCCTCGATTATTGCGGTTGCGCTTGTGACCGAGATCTCCCCCCGCTCACCCCTGAAGGTCTTTGTGACAACCCTATGTTCTCGAAGTCTACCCTCAAAGTACAGGTCCAACTCATCAAAGATCCCGGAGAGGGTCAACTGCGGCCCTCACCTCCGACCTTTCTTGTCTTTCTCTTCCTCGCCATCTCACTGGCAGCCCTCAAATCTCGGAATCTTCTAGCAACAGTGAAGACCTTCTCCCTTCTGGCCAGCGGTGTCAGCTCCAGCTCCACAACCCCTCTGAGAAGCCCCTTCATCTGTACGACCTCCTCCTTTACGTATTTGTCGGCCAAGTATAGGAGTTGATTGTGGCCGTAAGCCTCCATAACCTCCCTGTTATCTGAGAGAGACAGAAGATAGAGTATAAGGTTGTCAATCTTACTTGTTCGGTCAAGTTCTATGAAGGCCCTCAGCATAGCCTCTCTCCCTCTCTCTATGGCTTTGAGTTCTGAGATAGCCTCATCCATTCTTGGGGTGAATACTCTGTCGTACAGGAATACCGGTGACCTTACTGAGGGATCATCTGAGAAGCTCCTGAGCTGAAAATATGAACGAACATACATCTGTTCTCTTGAAACAACTTTCCTCGCTGACTTGAGCGGAGTCTTGTCTTCAGGACTCCACATCAGGGTTGTGAAGCAAGCATCATAGGCGGGTGTCCTCCAAGGTGTCGGTACAGTCCCAGGGTTGACTGCACTCAGAATAGTCAGAAACGCCTTGTCGCTCTTCAGTTCTGGAGGTCTAGGGGAAACTGCGCCTTCTTGCTTGGAGAGAAGGAATGGTAGAACAGCACGCGTATATTCGGTTGCTGAAGTGTCCTTGGCGACTCCAATGATCAGTATGTTTCGTTCACTCGCTTCTTGCTCCAAGGCGTATGTAAGGAACAGGTTGACTGTATTGAGGTCTAGAACACTCAGCCATCTGCCTCTCTCGTCAACCAAGGGGTGTTTAGAGTCCTTGAAGACCTTGGAGACAACCTGCGCGCTTGCATCTATGACTCGTGCCCAGTAGTCAGACACCCCCTCCTTGAGGCTGAGTAGGTCGCCTGAAATTTCAAGAAGACTCCAGCCGAGTCGCCTATCAATGCTGACCAGGCGGCTGCATAAGTTGTTGAGCTCGCTATAGCTGAGATGCAGGGTCTGGCCAAGTCTTTCTCTTCTAAGTTTACCGTTATCAATCAGGGCCTTGATTGCAGCATAGGTTAGGTTTACCCCCCTTTTTGGTATCCAACTTCCACCTGCACCAAGACCTGAAGCAAGATAGATGTCTACAAATCTCAGCTGGCCAGCTCTTGTCTCAAGTCCGACTAAGCTGGATCTCCCACGCGTCAGAAGTATGGATGCGTCTCTGTTGAGCGCCGGGAAAGTTCCTGATAGGGGTCTATCGAGGAAGAGCAGACTGTACCTGCCTGACCTGACAATCTCTAAGGCCATGCTCAACTCCGCCATCGTCATCAAGGCAAATGGTATACGTTCTCTAGACCTTCTCAGGTCAGGATCGGACTCTGCAGACTCAGTCACCTCAACAAGGTTGGACAGGTCCTCCTCCCAAAGTGGTACCGCCGCAGACATCGACAGGCCTGGTATTCTGGTCGCTCTGTTCAGGTCGAAGGTTACTCCTTCGTCCTCCACATGGAATGGAGCCGAGTAGCCACTGGCGCAGACATAGAATAGTAGTAGCTCAAGAACCTCATCGAAATCCATGGACCCGTCTATTCCGGCAGCTTGATGGCCACCCCTTCCAAGAAAATCCGCTCCAAATCTTGTAGCTTCCTCAAGATTCAGAGCCTTCAATGTGCTGAAGTAGTCACTTCGATTTCTAAGTGAGGAGACCCTCTTCCTGAATAGGTCTGTTAGCACTGAGGTTTGACTCCTCAAACTTACAGCGACTTTAGACAATCGTCTCAACAACCTAACAAATCAGGACGAGTGAAATAAAATATGATCTAAACCTTACAGACTGTACTCTTAAGCAGGAGACCGTACCGAAACTATCGGCGGGAACGGTTGGCTCTATCACTGAGAAGGATGTCAAGATCAAACCTAGCTTGCAGAATCTTCATCCGCCTACTGTTTAGAAGATAAGGGTGTCATGATAAAGCTTGAATGCACTGATTACAGATTAAGAGTTGATGTTGACTATGGAAGTACAGATTCTAGGTGCCGGATCAGTAATCCCAACATCCAAGAGGTCTTACGCCTCAATAGTCGTGAAGGCGGCGTCAGAGAAGATCCTCATTGACGTAGGCCCAGCCACCCTTTACAAACTATACCAGACCGGCTCAAGTCTTGATGAGTTGGATCAGTTGCTGCTGACTCACTTTCACATAGACCATGTCGCCGATTACCTTCCCTTGATACATTCTAAAGCGTTCAATCCCCAAACCGGTGAGATGGAGCCTAAGGGGAGCCTCAGGGTTTACGGCCCAGAGGGGCTCAAGAAATTCACGAGAGACCTTCTAGAGAAGGTGGAGCCTTGGAATAGTGCGGCGCAGGCCCTTGGACGCAGTGGATTTTTGGACCTCTTTGAGGTCAAGTCCGGTATCTTCAGGAAAGGCCCGGGTTGGGTTGGATTGGCGGCGCCGGTCCAGCATGCAGGTGGAGTAGCTTTCAGGATAGAGAGCGAAGGTAAAACGGTAACCTACTCTGGAGATACTGTGCCAGACAGGAACTTGGTCGAGTTGGCTAAGAGAACGGACCTTCTGATACATGAGTGCTCCTTCCCCAGCGAGGACCTTCTTGTGGGTCTGCACACTACAGCCTCAAGGCTTGGACAGATCGCCGCGGAGACTGAGTGTAGGAGGCTTGTGTTGACTCATCTCTATCCAGTCTGCGAGGGGAGGGAAGAAGAGATGGTGCGTCGAATCTCACAAGATTATGGCGGTGAGATCACGGTTGCAGAGGACTACATGAGATTAGTTGTTTGACTTGGGCTTCTGAGTTCCTGCAACTGTCTGAGTCGCGCCAAATAGCTTGGAAGGTAGGTCTTTGAGGTGTAGCACTCTTCGTAAGTCTTCGGATAGATCTTTCAAGAAGTCTTGTTGCAACTTTGGCAAAGCTACTTGCGTACTTCTTCTCAGACCTTCGGGGTTGTCAGTATGAACCAAGCCCATATCAGGAAGGCTACGTATCCAACTACCAGAGCGAAGGGTTTGATCGCATTAAGCTTGGATGCGGTAGCTTCGAAATCTGCCTGGTTCGATTCTCGTTCTTTCTGCTTCTTCACCCTTGTTCCGCATCCTTTTCCCAAAGAGGAAGAGGACTTCGGATTTAAGTGTTTCCGATGCGCGCGCTTGGCGGCCTATATGTGCAGTATGGTTCTTCTGCAAGGAAGTCGCCGCAGGTTGAGTATGCTCGTGCCCTGCAGCCTCCGCAGACCTCACAGAAAACGCAGGCTCCACACTTTCCTTTCAGAAGCCTTCTGTTCCTAAGTTGAAGGAATAAAGGTGAGGAACAGTAGATCTCGGAGAAACTCTTCTCCCTAATGTTTCCGGCTGAGATTGGGAGGTAGCCGCAGCCATAGACGTCGCCGGCATGTGAAATGAAGCAGAAGCCGTCTCCAGCCATGCATCCACGGCCAACTCTCAGTCTGGAGATTTCTTGCTCAACGCCTACAGGACTGTCTCCGCTGAAACCGTTAGCCTGTAGGAGGAGGCGATTGTAGTGTGGTGCACAGGTCAGCTTGATCGGTATCTTGGATTTCTGGTTGAGGACATAAACAAAATTTAGCACATCCTCATACTCCGTCGGCGAGACCTCCATATCTTCCCTAGCCCTTCCTGTTGGGACTAGCATGAAGACGTCCCAGCTTTCGGCGCCTAGACCAACAACAAGATTGTGTATTTCGGCCAAGTCGTGAAGGTTATGTCTCGTGACCGTCGTCAGGATCCTGAATGCCAAACCTTCGGCTCTTAGGGACTCCACACCCCTAATAACCATCTTGAACGCTCCCTCAACACCCCTGAATTCGTCGTGAATGGCTGGTTTGGAACCGTCCAGACTTATCGAGACCCGCCTGACGGCAGATGAGGATATCGCTGAAGCAGTTTTGGGGCCAACTTCGCCAGTCAGCGCCATCGCAACGCTCAATCCTCTTCCGTCGGCGTAGCTTGCCATTTCGAAAACATCTTTCCTGAGCAATGGGTCTCCGCCTGTGATTATCAAGACCGGTTTGGCCAACTGGGAAATATCGTCTATCATCTTTTGAACCTCTAGGGTTGTCAGTTGATTTGGATCTGGGGTAGGCTGAGCAGTCGCTCGACAGTGCCTACACGCAAACTTGCAGGCTCTAGTAGACTCCCACGCTACCAAGCGCAGTCTCTTCCAATCCAAGTCAAGCGTCTCCGTTATAAGAGTCAAGCCTAGTTTATGCTATGAGTCTCCCTCAACCGCCTTATCCCATCTTCGGCTCAGTCTGTCCCTTTGATTGGGGCGCGACCCCCAATCGCTCAGCCAACATCTCAAGCTCTTCCTCGGATATCCAATCGACCCTGAGGTACTCGTAAATCTCTAGGTCGGAGAGCCCTATCCTCCTTGCCTCTGCAACCGCGTTGGCGTATGCTTCAAGCTCTGTTGGCCTTTTGACGTAGCTATACTTTGGGTCGTAGATATCATATCCGTGATGCAACTGTTTGATGTGGGTCAACTCATGTATGAGATCTAGATAGATGAATTCCCTTCTCCCCCTCCTGAGATAAGTTGAGCCAACCAGCAGTTTACCGTCAATGTCACTGACTCTCATGTATCTCACGTCAACTGTTATCTCAACATCTAGGTTTTGCAGCTCCTCGAGTTCTTTCTCACCCTCGAAGAGTCTACGGATAAAGGGTGATGCCTCAAGTCCAGAGAAGACCTCGCGCAGTTTGTATTTTCCGTGCGGTAGACTTCTAGTTATCTTGAGATTCTTAAGAGCCTGGTTTTCTTCGATACTCATTCTCTCAAATCCACTTGGCACTCTATCTGCCGACACTGATGTGGCGGGCTGGCGGGGCAGACTCAGTAACAAGCAGAAGTCAGGATATTTTCGGACAGGTCTGCTCAAGATATGTCTACCTCCAGAATATCTAGTTACCGCAGTCGCCTCAAGTATAACAGTCGCTACCCTCGCCTATACACAGTCTTCCAATGGGGACGCTCCAAGGAGATGAATGAATAAGGTAGCTCTAGTTCTGGCTAATGGCTGTACGAAAAATCTATTTCTAACTGACACTATCTGGCAAGAACAAAGATGGTTGGATGAGGCGTTTCATTCTCCTGATGGTGTTGGTTCAGATTCTTGGAACCTCTCAAGCTGTAAGCGCATCTTGGAGTGCAATCGCGCCTCCTGAACCTGAGATCGCGCTTGGTGAGGTCATCTTGCCTGAGAGAGTTCTCCTAGGCGGAGATTTTGTCGTCAACATATCAGTAACATATTCATGTAGACAAAGGACGATGAGCAACATTGGGATCTACGACTCTGACTCCGGAAAGATCTTGGACCCAAGAATCTTTTACCTTGAGGGGGATGGTTCCAAGTCTTTTCTCTTCAAGATTCAGGCTCCGCCTTCAGAAGGGGAGTCAAAGTTTGAGGCGCTCATGCGTTATTGGTACTTGGAGAGATGGGTTTACGAAGACGAGTCACTGCAGAAACCCTTCTCCGTAAAGGTTACAGACAAGATTCGACTCAGCGTAATTCTACCGGCACCCAGTTCAAGAGTCAAGGTCGATAGCGTAGAACTCAACACGGACCACCTTGGAGTAGCCCAAACCAGTGCAATGATTGGGAGACATCTCATCGAAGTCCCTCAAAAGATGAGCTTGACAGACAAAACAAGGCTGGGCTTTCTGAGGTGGAGTGACGGTTCCGTAAGCAACCCCAGAGTCGTTGAGACCCAAGACGATACAACTCTGACCGCTGAGTATGAGACCGAGCACTATCTATCTGTGGGGTCAAGCTTTGGGCACGCTCAAGGTGAAGGTTGGTATCCTGCAGGGTCAACAGCAACCTTCTCGGTTCCAAACTCAGTCCCCGGCCCCAACATTCTAGGCTTCACTCCTGAAGAATATACATTTACAGGTTGGAGGGGCGACACAGACGCGGTAACACCCACAGCCAAGATTAAAATGACCTCCCCCAAAACCGTTGAAGCCCTTTGGCAAACTGACCAAGAACCACGAATCCTCATCGCACTATCACTTCTCATCATAGTCTTCGACGGCGCCATTCTAGGATACGTTGTCCTTAGGAGGTTGCGGCTGATTCATGGCTAGGCTAGGATTCACGTTGGCTCTTGCACTCATCATGATAGCTACACCACTCTACGTGGCTGCTGATGAAGTCCCTCAGGGGACGGTCGCAGTCGAGAAGATAGCCGGCTATGATTGGTATCATTGGCCAAGGGCTGAAGCTGACTCTTGTATTCTCTGGCTTGGAGGGGGGAAGGTGACTCCAACCTATGTCACGGTGAACCCCTACAGACTAGAGTCCCTGAACACTATGCGTTTCATACAAGACCTGTCTAGCAGGTATGGGATGCTGGCTCTCAGTGAAGGAGAGGTGTCATACAGGGTTGACACCAAACTTGTGTCAAGAGTCTGTGACTGGATCAGAGGTTCAGGCTACACATACGCCTTTGTTGTAGGCTACTCAACCGGAGGAATGGCACTGGCATATGAGTTGACTGTCCATGAGGAGAGTGAATCCGGGCCAGATGGAGCTGTAATAATCAGTTCAATGGTCGATTGGAAAGAGATGATTGAGAAACATAGGACCTCAAGCGGCGTCAGCCTCTATATGAGCGCCCGATACTCTAAAAACGTTAGAGTAAGTGCCCTCATGATGTATGGCGAAGAGGCTTGGTTCTGGCGTCAGGGTGAAGAGTACTACAGAAACCTTCCTGAGGAAGGTTGGCTCGGTGGAAACTGGTTTCATAAGGAGTGGAGACTCCTCAAAGGTGTTGAACATGAGGTCTTCACTCTGGAGGAGGATGGTTCTTACGACGAAAAGCCTCTTGCGATAGCCGTAGATTTTCTGGAAAGGGTCAGAGCGTCAAGTTTGAGAAACATTGAGTCCATCATGCATGAGGCACTTCTCAAAGAACCCACAAACGACTCACCGATGAAAGAACAGAGAATCGAAGCGTCCTATCCTGCCAGGGTTCACCCGTATAGTCTATTCCAAGTTGGCCTGAGAGTTTCACATGTTGAGGCGGCAGAGCATGGGAAAGTCGCTATTTATGATCTAGAAGAGGGTTCATTTGTGACTCTGGCGGGAGCCAGTTTCGAGAAAGAGACTTGGCACTCTTTGCCTGTTGCTTGTGTTAGGAATCAATCTTTGAGGCGACTCGCGGCCGTGGCGATCGTCAATGGAGGGGGCTATCCTCGTCTCCTCGGACTATCAGCGCCCATGAAGATAGAGGTCTCAGATAGACCTGCAATTAGGGTTGAGACTGGAGCGGTGTTTCTCAATCTCAAGATCGATGAAGAAACGTATAGAACAGACCTTGAAGGTAGATTGGCAGTCTACTTGGAGAAGGGAAACCATACAGTCGATGTTCCTGAGACGGTTCAGCTGTCAGAGAATGAGAGATTGGTCTTCACGTCTTGGAAAGACGGCTCAGATAAGAGACTGATACAGATATCTCTGGTTCAGGATAGTCTAGTCGAAGCAAGATACAAGACGCAGTATCTCCTGACTGTTTACTCAGAATATGGAGTTGTTCAAGGCGGCGGTTGGTATGACGCAAACAGCACAGCCAAGATCACTTTGAGTACCAATTCTGGCAATGAGAGATCTCATGTAGGCGGGACCATCCCAGTATTCGTTGGGTGGAACGACAGCCCAAGCAGAAGCCTGTATCGCCAAGTCTTCATGAGCTCACCAAGAACCGTGGCGGCAATTTGGACTCTTCGGCAGAGTGACTCAAATCCGGTTTGGCCCATTTTAGCCGGATCAACCATCACCTCGGTCGTGACGATCGTGATCTACCTTTACAGCTTACGTAATCCAAGGACGATCAACCCCAATAGTCACAGTCTGAAGAAACATGGACAGTCACCCACCAACGAGATTTGAGAGAGTAACGAGTCCTCTGCAGATTATTGTCGCAGCAAAGCTGTGGTCGCTTTCGAACTCCGAAACCTTAAACAACACTTCTCAACATGAAACCTTGGTGAAATACCTCATGGCATCTGAGGCGGGCTCGAACCCCTCTCCTGTGGATTTCATTAAACCCTTCAAAGATGCAGGGGTCACAACCATCGTCTGGAAGACGCCTAGAATACCGGATTCTCATTCAGAAGAATTTACTAAGAGACTCGAAGCGAAAGGTTTCAAGGTGAAAACTCTCATCATTCCAGAGCCGCCTCAAGGTTATCCTGTTCCACCTGTCTATCCTGAGTTGGCCTTGACTATTCTCAACCCATCTGCCGCCGATACCATCCTCAAGACTGCCTCAGACCTCCTCCAAGAGGTTTATCACGAAAGGAAGAACGTAACCGTGAAGGTGGACGTTGTTCTAGACCGAAGATTCATATCCGGAGAAGCAAACGGTGTCCCTCTGGAAGTTGGAGAGACCATCAGGATTATACCGAAGATAGAGAAGTTGAGCCCCTCAAATCTCATCATCATGGTTGCAGACCACAAACAGCCTGAACCTCCACCAGCAAAGTTCTGCCCGAAATGTGGAGCCGCAAACCCTGTACAGTCAGCGTATTGCTACAAATGCGGCGAGAAACATTAACCATCATCCATTTCAGTTACATAGAATATTCGTCAAGCCCGTCAGCGTAATCGATTCCTTTAATGTACCACCACTATTTACAGGAGGATCGATAAAGGCTACCTAGGCCAGCTACATATGTAGAATACATATGTATGAAAATACAGCACTCATAGTATAGCGTGAGCGCGATTCACCCTA
>CAYZRW010000002.1:57703-122278 GCA_964480955.1 uncultured Candidatus Bathyarchaeia archaeon
TACATATGTATGAAAATACAGCACTCATAGTATAGCGTGAGCGCGATTCACCCTAGCCTCTTCACATGCCAGAGCTCAGAAGATGTCTGAAGGATACGTCAGCTGAAGTTCAAACGCCGCCTGGCTTTGCTCGCTATCAAAGCGCACGCTTTTCTGAATAAGTAATGCGATCCTCACTGAGCGTGGCGTACTCTAGCCCTTGGTGAAGCGAGCGATAAAATAACCAATTCCATCTTTATGAGGGTTGAACCTCTGTAGGAGCGTAGTTTGCTCTCCAAAATCTTTCAGGCCGCCGTCTCCTAGATGGGGGCTTTGCTCTGCAAGTCTTAACCCGAGCTTCTCAACACCGTATCTCACAACATCTTCACATTCTTGCTTGGTGACCGTGCAGACACTGTACACAACGGATCCGTCATCCTTGATTATTCTTGAAGCTACCTTGAGAAACTGCTTTTGATAGTCCGAAAGATCCTGAATTGTCTTTTTTGAGATGTTGACGTAAAGTTTGGGGGCTACTCCGAGGGCGCTGCAGGGAGGATCGATAAGGCACCTATCAGCTTTCAATCCGGGATGGTCGACATCAAGATATCTAGCGTCATGTACTAGCAGAGTTACGTTGCGGCAACCCAGCCTCTCAACATTGTTTCGAGCAACCTCAATCTTTCTTGAATTTCTGTCAACCCCTATCACTCTGCCTGTGTTCTGCATCAGCTGCGAGATATGTGTGAGCTTTCCACCTGGTGAACAGGTCAGGTCGACCACTGTCTCGCCCGGCTGCGGATCTAAGACTCTGGTTGTGACCATGGCTGGTAGAGACTGAGGGTGAATTAGCCCCTCTCTATATTCTTCTGTCTCTCTGAGACTTACTGTTCTGTAGATTGGTGATACTACCTCTACTGCAAGTCCCTTTCTAAAGGTCAGGATCTCCGTCTCACTCATTCGCATCTTTCCCACGCCCACAACTTGGTTGTGGATGTCTTTGACTGCAACCTCATCGCCGAGGCGGAGTCTTGAGCACTTCAACACTGCTGGAGCGTAGATGTGAGCTCCCTGAAGAACAGACTCAGCAGCGAACTTGTCTACAACAATGCTCTTCTCGACTCTAGGAACCTCATACGGCCCAGTAATGCTTGTAAAGACGGCTTCGCGGATTGGGTCAAACTTGTAAATCTGAACGCTCCTCATCCGAATCTTTTCAATTAACTCTTCAGGGGAGGTCTTTAGAGTGTTGACCCTCAGGAAATATCTCTCACTCGGCCTCTTGAGTGACTGGACCACCTTCTCCAAGTCGCCTCCAAATACTTCTCTCAGAACCTCGACTGTGTCTGTGGAGAACAGGTATTTGTCCGAAAGTTTTCTAATTGGGTCCTCCAATCAGCTATATCTCCTTGGGTTACGACATTCTTGTTCCGGCGTGACCCTCAGGTTCAAGACAACCTTTTCTAGGCAAGGTTCATAAGTTCTGTGAGGCTCAAGACAAAGTTCTGGGAGGTTTCGTGATTGTCGCGTGTAGGCATACATGGCAAGGGGGAACTCTCAATTCAGAGTTTGATCGATCTCATAAGGGCCAACGAGAGGTTCAGTGAGGTCGGTGGGGTTGCTTGCTTCCTTGGGTTCGTCAAGGGTTTCACAAATGAAGATAAGAAAGTTACGGGCCTCGAGTTAGAGGCGTATAAGGATAGGGCTGAGGAGACCTTCAGCCAAATATCGGAGGACATAAGGAACCGACCTGGAATAGTTGATTGTCTCATTCACCATGTCACTGGGAAGCTTGAGTTGGGAGACCTTATCTTCACTGTTATGGTAGCTGGAAGGTCTAGGAGGGATGTGTTTCCGGCCCTTGTGGAAGCTGTTGAGCGTGCAAAGAGGGAGGCGGCGATATGGAAGAAGGAGACTCTGGAGACTGGTGAGTCTTACTGGGTTGAGTATGGTAAAGAATAGCGAGTAGATATCGGATTCGTGCAGAAAAATCTAGGATGACGCATTGATGCGTCATCCAATCTTTCTAGAATCTTCTTCTCGAACCGAATCTTCTATAGCCTCTTCTTCCCTCTCTCCGTTCCTCTCCACCGTATCTCGGCCTAAAGCTAGGGTAACGTTGCTCCCTCTCAAACTGTTTGTCCGAGAGGTTATTGGTTGTATTCACAGTTGAGATTGCCTGACTTGAAGGTGCCAAGCTCCCATACCTACCAATATTCAGCCGCATTGAGCCTTTGAACAGGGATATGTATCCATTCTTGATGTCTAAGGTGGCTTCCTCTTTTACGGTATCGATGTTGTCATCCCAAAGGGTGAGGTATATTGAACCCGTCTCATCGCCTACAAGCGCATCCACTACTCTGTGGACAGAACCATCCCTTCTTGAGATGGTCTCCCTCACCGGGCTCTTCGAGACAACCTTTACGGTGGTGTTCACCTGTCTCGAGTTTGGGCTTAGAGTTTCTACTTTCACGGTTTCTGAACTGCTCGTTGTAGTTTCATCAAACGACATCTTGCTTACTCTCACTTAACCAGAAAGGTTTCGGAATCCCTACTTTTAAGAGTTGTTCTAGAAAGAGCCCAACAAAATTTGAGTTGCCGGCTAATTCTGCCTTGTCCTAGCCCGTAAAACTTTCAGTTTATCAGTCACTAGGATGTTTGCCAGTTGAGGATCAGCTTTACCCTCTGTTTCCTTCATCAGCTGGCCTACCAAGAACCGTATTGCCTTCTCGTCCTTGATCGCGTCCTTCACAGCTTCAGGGTTCGAGTCGAATATCTTCTCAGTCAGTTGCTGCAGATATTCTCTGTCAGAGATTCTTCTCATACCTCTTTCCTTGATTGTGTCTTCTGGAGATCTTCCCGTGGTCAACATCTCTTTCAGGATATCTTTAGCGATCTTCCCACTTATCGTCCCATCATCTATGAGCTCAAGCAACCTGACCATATGCTCAGGTTTGATCTTGCTGTCTTTCAACTCTAGGTTCATTTCATAGAGGTATGAGAGGAGGTCTCCCACAAGCCAGTTGCCGAGCAAGTCTGGCCGCTCATAGTTCTTGGCGCACTCTTCAAAGAACTCTGCAAGAGCCTTGTTCTCTGTGAGGACTTCTGCGTTCTGCAAGGATATTCTATACTGAGCCATCAGTCGCTGTTTGTGGCTTTCTGGAAGCTCAGGCATCCAGAGTTTCTGCTTCTCAACCTCTTGCTCTGTGATCAGTACTGGGACGAGGTCTGGCTCAGGGAAGTATCTGTAGTCTTCCTCCTCCTCCTTGACTCTCAGGGAGATGGTGATCCTTCTCGTTTCATCCCAGTGTCTCGTCTCCCTCCCGATGCGGAGCCCTTTTCTAAGCAGGTTTCTTTGTCTTGTAATCTCAAAGTTGAGGGCCCTCTCCACCTCCTTGAAGGACGAGATGTTCTTAACCTCTACCCTAGTTCTTCCCGCAATCGAGATGTTTGCGTCGCATCGCATGGAGCCTTCAAGTTCGCCTCTTGAGACTCCGAGGTGCTCAAGGATTGAGCGTAGCTTCTGGAGGAAGACTCGGGCCTCTCTTGGAGAGTTCATGTCAGGCGCTGTGACTATCTCAGCCAAGGCTACTCCAGCCCTGTTGTAGTCGACTAGAGTTGACCTTGAGGTCTCTATAGTACCCTCATAGCTGAGTTTGCCAGGATCCTCCTCAAGCTGCAGCCTAGAGATCCTGACGACCTTTCCTCCATCAAGCGTTATGGTTCCGTTCTTGGCTATTGGGATTCCTCCCGCCTTATCGTACTGGGAGATCTGAAAGTTCTTCGGCATATCTGGGTAGAAGTAGTTCTTCCTGTAGAAGATTGTTCTATCGCTTATCTGCATATTCAGTGCTAGTGCTATCAGAAGAGCGTCGTCGACGGCTTTGCGGTTGAGTACCGGAAGGGTTCCCGGCAGTCCCGTACAGACCGGACAGATATGTGTGTTAGGTTCACTCTGCCTGTAATCTGCTGAGCAGTTGCAGAAGAGTTTGCTCTTGAGGTTGGTCAGTTGACAATGGACCTCCAACCCAATCTTGACCCTGAGGTCGGTGGACCCCAACACCTCTCAACCCTCTAGACCTGCAGTTTCAAGTTCAGTTCCCCAAGGTTCTGTTCCAGAGTATGTGCGGCTCTTATGAGGAGGTCCTCCCTAAATGCCGGGGCCATCAGCTGAACCCCTATTGGTAGGCCCCGATTTGAGGCGCAAGGCATCGATATCGCCGGTATCCCCGCAAGATTTGCTACGACAGTATCAACATCGCACATGTACATCTCCAAGGGGTCCAGAAGCTTCTCTTTCAGCCTGAACGGCAAGATTGGCATGGTCGGCCCGACTAGTAAATCAAAACTCTTGAAGGCCTTGGACAACGCTTGTTTGATTATGGTTCTGACCTTCTGAGCTTTCAGGTAGTATTGATCGTAGTAACCCGCCGAGAGGGCGAAGGTTCCAAGCATGATTCTCCTTTTGACCTCGGGGCCGAAGCCAGCTCTTCTGTTTTGAGAGAAAGCTGTACTCCAGTCGTGATCTTCATCCTTGAGTCTGAATCCGTATCTTAACCCATCATACCGTGCAAGGTTTGAGCTTGCCTCAGACATTGCGATGACATAGTATGAGGCCAAAGCATAGTCGAAGCTCTCAAGCCTGGTCTCAGTGTGGGTAGCTCCAAGCTCCTCAAGCTTGAATATGGCGTTCCAGACACTCTTTGAGACAGTCTCATCCGTACCCTCGCCGAAGAGTTCTTCTGGAACCCCTATCCTTACGTCGGTGACATCCTCAACAAGACTCTTTCTCAGTCTTGGAGGGCCTGAATCAACTGACGTGCTGTCTCGACTGTCGCCGCCCGCTATGCAGTCCATCAGCAAGGCAATGTCAGTGACGTTTCTTGCTATTGGTGATATCTGTTCTAGACTGTTGGCGTAGGCGATTAGGCCATACCTGCTGACTAGACCATATGTCGGTTTTAGTCCCACGACACCGCAGAAGCTTGACGGACATCTTGCAGATCCTCCAGTATCGGAGCCTAATGCGACTGTTGCCTCAAGAGCAGCCACTGAGGTCGCGCTCCCTCCAGACGAACCCCCAGGAACCCTCCTCAGATCGTAAGGGTTGAGTGTAGGACCGAATCGACTGTGTTCCGTGGATGAGCCCATGGCGAACTCGTCCATGTTCGTCTTTCCAACAATTATTGCGTCTTGCGCCTTCAGTCGCTCAATGACCGTAGCGTCGTAAGGAGGAATGAAGTTATCAAGCATTCTCGAGGCACATGTTGTTCTTACCCCCATTGTGCAGATGTTGTCTTTGACCGCTATGGCGACACCGGCTAGGGATCCAACCTCTTGATTCCTGCGAATCCTAGAGTCTATCTCACGAGCTTTTTTCAGGGCTGAGTCCTCGGTTAGGGTTAGGAAGGCATGAATTCTCCGTTCAACCTTTTTTATCCTATCGTAGCACTCACCTATGTATTCCTCATCGGATACCTCCTGTGCTCTAATCTTCTCGACGAGCTCGGAAGCCGAGAACTCTAGAATTCCTGACATATCAGGTTCAACTAGACGATTCTGGGTGCTTTGATGAATCTCTTTTTGGTGACTGGTGCGATTTTGAGAAGCTCGTCTGAGGGTTTGGGTTGCGGCTCATCCTCCCTCATGACGTTTACAACTTCCACCACGTGGTAGGTTGGTTCAACACCTTCAGTATTCACTTCATCAAGCTTCTTGAAGTACTTCAGGATCTCACTCATCTCCTGTGCGTACTTCTGTTCCTCAGCCTTTGAGATAGTGATCCTCGCAAGCCAAGCCAGATGCCTGACTTGTTCCCTCGTTATCTCCTTGCGTCTGGCCGTATCAACCACCTTTATGGCGTGAGCCTCTGAGGGTCTCTTGGGAAGAGAACTACCTCACGAATGTTTTCAACACCTGTCAAGACCATTATGAGCCTATCTAGACCCATCCCGAACCCTGCGTGTGGTGGCATACCGTAATCAAAGACCTTCAGGTGATATTCAAAATTCTTGGGTTCTAGGCCCTTCTCTTTAAGTCTCTTGACGAGTTCCTTTCGGTTACTTATTCTCGAACCGCCTGAAGCAAGCTCTATGGGACCGCACATGAAGTCGAAGGACTCACAAATCTCTGGGTTGCTTCTCTTTGGCTTTATGTAGAACGCTTTGGAAGTTGTGGGCCAATCGGTTATGAAGTGGTACTGTGGAAACATCTTTGAGTATGCCTTTAGTGAGGGTGTTGAGAGATCATCGCCCCACTCAACCTCGACTCCTTCCTTCTCAAGGATCTTGTGAACCTCGTCATAAGTTATTCTTCGGAGCGGTAAATGGGGAGGCTCAAGCCTAATCTTTAGAGTTGATAACTCGTTCTCACACCTTGCGATTAGAGACTTTATCACATGAGAGATCATTCTCTCAAGAAGCTCCATCAAGTCAGTATAAGTTACGTAGGCCTGTTCAACATCTACGGATATCGCTTCACTGAGATGCTTGAGCGTTCTGAACTGTTCAGCCCTGAAGATAGGCCCTATCTCGAAAACCTTCTCGAAGACGCTTGCCAACTGCTCCTTGTAAAGTTGGGGGCTCTGAGCTAGGAAAGCCTCTTTGTCATAGTAGAGTAGCGGGAAGAGGGCCGCTCCACCTTCTGTGGCTGAAGCTATTATTTTTGGCGTGTTAACCTCAATGAAACCCTCTTCTTGGAGAAGCTGCCTCATGGCTTGGAGGACAACGCTTCTAATTCTGAATATTGCCTGGGATTGAGGGCGCAGAAGGTCTATCGCACGCAGGTCAAGCCTCTTGTCCATGCTCTGTTCAACTCGTCCATAGGGGTCGAAGGGAAGCTTCTTTTGGGGTTCACTGAGGATCCTGATTTGAGACGGTTCAATCTCAGCTCCATGCGGCGCCTTCTCTATACTCCTCACAGACCCCCTGACGCCTATCAAAGAGTACTGTTCGAGGTCTTTGACCCCTTCAAGAACAGCTGGCTCGGATCTGTCCCTGTGAACGGTTAACTGAACTATTCCTTTCATGTCCTGAAGTATGATGAACGTAATGCCGCCCTGCTCGCGGATACTAACCACTCTGCCGAAGACTGTAACTTCCCTTCCCGCAAGGTCTGGGTTCACGTCGACAGAGTAACGTGTTCTCCTCCAGTCATTCAGCTCTTCTGAGACCCTGGGCAAATCTCTTACCTTAGCCCCCAGTTATTCAGATGCCTTTTATTACTTTTACCGGTTTCCACAGGTCTCTGGAGCCACCATCTAGCCAGTCCCTGCAGATAGAAGAATCTCCTGACTGTTCTTGAGACTCTGGTTACATACCCTTCAAAGTATTTATTACAAAAGTTCTGAGGGAAGAGTCTATTAGACTTGGTTATTCTAGACTTCATAATGCAGTCTGTGTGAACATAAGAGACGTGAACAATGTGGGTACCCCAACACATCCTGTAGAGGCATACTGTCTTTCCAAGAATTATGGAAATAGATTCGGCTTGAAGGATGCAAGCTTCGAGGTTAGAGATCGTGAAGTATTCGGGCTGATAGGGCCAAATGGCGCTGGAAAATCAACTCTGCTAAGAATCTTAGCCACCCTGACTCGGCCCACCAGTGGAGAGGCCAAGATCTTTGGGCATGATATCATCAAGCAACCACGTCTTGTCCGGAGGATGATCGGTGTGGTGCTCCATCAAAGCCTCCTCTACGATGAGTTGTCTGGGAAAGAGAATCTCTCATTCTACTTGCGACTCTACGGTCTAAGAGACAGGAAGATAATAGAACAGAAGATAGTTGATAAGGCATCAATATTTGGCGTTAATGAACGGCTTGACGACCAAGTTAGAACGCTTTCAAGCGGATTAAAAAAGCGGCTTGACATTGCCAGAGCAACTATTCACAGTCCAAGACTTCTACTGCTGGATGAACCCTTCGCAGGGCTCGACCGTGAAGGCGTGGACCACCTCAAGAACTACCTGAGTCATGCCAGAGAGAATTCAACGATTGTACTCTCGACCCATAGTCTAGACATAGCGAAAGAGACCTCTGACAGGATTGCTGCCTTGAGAGATGGCCGGATCATGGAGATACATTGAATCACAAGATAGTGAATAAGGCGTATGTCCTCTGTTGTTGTCTTTCTGAAAGAGGCATGGGAGATCCTGTTTAAGGATCTTCGTCTAGAGTTGAGGAGAAGATACGAGATCTACGCTATCGTTATCTTCGCTTTGCTCTCAAACCTCTCATTCGGGTTCGCATTGGGACCTTTGAATCCTAACGTACTTGAGTTCGTACCGGCGGTTCTTTGGATATCGATCCTGTTCATTGGTATGCTCAGTTTCACGACAGTTTTTGTGCGGGAGATGGATAAGGGCTACATCGACGGTTTAAGATTAGCACCAATCCCCCCTCAAGCCATATTCATGGGAAAGGCATGTTACACTTTCATGCTCATGTGTGTAGGCGCAGTCTTCCTAATCCCTTCAAGCATGGTTCTTCTAAACTATGGTTTTCACTCAGACTACTTGCTTGTAGTTCTGGTTTTTGTCTTGGGTATCCTCAACATAGCCGTTGTAGGCTCGATGATCTCGGCTTTGGTGATGTATGCCGAGTCAAGGGCCCTCATCATTCCTGCTCTATCTCTTCCACTCATCCCCGGAACATTGGTTCCTTCAATCCTTGCAACAGGCAAACTCACAGCCAAAGCACAGATAGAAGCGATCATCCCTGAACTTCAGCTTAACCTCGCATTCCTCCTATTGATGGTTGCAGTCTTGTGGATAACGTTTGAATATGTGCTGTATGATTGAGTTTGAGGAAGGTCAATGAAGAGCCAACCCACTTTAGCTGGAATATTTCTGATCAACCTCGTCGCGCTCTACATGATATTCATCTGGGCTCCGCCCGAGAAGTCTCTTGGGGACTCTTACAGGGTCTTTTTCATTCATACACCCTCGGCGTGGGTCTCTTATCTTGCATTTGCAATCACCTTCTCTGGCAGCTTTCTCTATCTCAAGACTGCAAAACCAATATGGGATCTGTATGCGTCATCATCAGCGGTGCTCGGAATTCTTTTTTCTTTGGTGACCTTGCTCACAGGATCGATCTGGGCGAAGGTTGCTTGGGGATTATACTGGAATTGGGACCCAAGGGAAACCTCTACATTGATACTCTTCCTGGCATATCTTGGATACCTAAGTTTCAGAATGGCAATAGCCGAAAGGGAACGCAGAGCTAGAGTCTCAGCAGTTCTCGGCATCCTTGTCTTCGTCAGCGTTCCGTTAAGTTATTTCTCAACAGTCTTCTGGTCGACCCTCCACCCGATGCCCCTGCTACCTACGAACAGGTTGCAGCTTGCTGTTGACCCCTCAATACTATTAACATTGGCAGTCTCAACTCTTGGAGTAACATTATTATTCTTCTGGATTCTCTACCTCACAATAAACATGTATAGGCTGACTGAGGCTATCGAACTTGCCTCTTTGGAGAGTAAAGGATGAACACTCTCGAAACGCTACTCGGAGTCTCAATAGTCTTCTGGGGATTCATATTCCTCTACCTTCTGTGGCTCCACTCAAGGATCAAGAAGATTTCGAAAACTGTAGACAGACTAAGACAGACTGAGTCGACTTGAAGCCGAGATTACCCAAGATATTGGTGCTGGCAGTAGTCCTATTCGTGGCTGGTTATCTTGTATCTCAAGCATTGACTACAGTCATGAATCCGTACCTATCGATCTCAGAAGTTAGAAAGAATCCTGAGAGATACTTCGGTAAAGGGATTCAGATGATCGGAAATGTTACAGGCCCTTTGAGCGGAGGAGTTCAAGGTCTCAACTTTACACTGACGGAAGATTCAGCTTCCATCCAAGTGACGTACACAGGCCCGATCCCCCAAAACTTTAAGGAGGGAATTCGTGTCGTGGTCATAGGTAAACTCAACACAGACGGCCAAATGGTTGCTGAACAGATACTCACTAAGTGTCCGTCGAAATACACCGCCTAACACTATTCAAAACAGGACCCTGCCAACATGAACTCAGTCTAGATTAATACTGCGCTTGGAGGATCAGCCTGTTGAAGATTGTCTTAGTACATCCGCCAAGTGACCCCCTCTGTCACGAAGCCATGTTCGGCCTAAAGGCCCCTCCGCTTGGACTTGCTTATATCACATCCTACCTTGAAGAGAGGGGTTTCGAACCAGACATCATAGACTTGTCAGTCCAATACATGTCTAAAGATGACTTTAGATCTAAACTCGAGACTGCAAATCCTGATCTCGTCGGTGTCTACTGCTCCATCACAAGAGTCAAGCAAAGTCTAGAAGTAGCCCAAGTAGCGAAGTCCTTGGGGGCAACGGTAGTTCTAGGCGGCCCTCACGCCACAGTCAACTCTGAGACCCTCATAAGAAATGAAAACGTTGACGTGATTGTTCGAGGTGAGGGAGAAGAAAGCTTCACCAGATTGGCTGAATCAATAGAATCAAAACATAGTCTAGCAAGCCTTAAGGGAATAGTCTTCAAGGACAGAGGAACTATCAGAATCACTCCGGAAGCACCCCTGATACCTAATCTTGACACCCTTCCCTTTCCGGCCTTCCATCTTCTCCCGATGAAACTTTACAGGATATGCAGCAGTATCCAAATCTGCACACTCTCCTCAAGCAGGGGATGTTCTCGCAACTGCAGATACTGCGTAGTGCCAAGAATGTATCAGGGTAGATGGCGCGGCAAGACTCCAAGCATAGTTGTTGACGAGATGGAGTACGTCTACTCGGTCTACAAGCCAAGCCTCCTGCTGTTCTTCGACGAATTCTTCACAGAGGATCTTAGGAGAGTGGAATTGATCATGGATGAGATACGCAATAGGGGGCTAAACATAAAGTGGGCTTGCATGAGTACGGGGACAAATATCTCGAAGGAACTGATGGTCAAGATGCAGAAAGCGGGATGTTTAGCTCTCTTCTTTGGCGTTGAATGCGAGGTCATCACACCCACACCCGACCTTGTCGGACATGGATATGAAGATCTCGTCAGAAAAGCATTCACTAACGCTCACCAAGCAGGAATATTTCCAATAGCGAATGTTGTCTTTGGTTTCCCCGGGGAGACGCTAAGAGACTTCGAGAAACTTTTGGAATGGACTATTGAATTAGATCCCGACCATGCACTGTTCTTCAAGGCAGTTCCATACAGTGAATTCGAGAACGACGAACTGGAGAAGATGGAACGATTGGCTTACAAGAGATTTTACAGTAGAAGAAGTTATGTTTTGAAGCATGTTCTAAGGTCAATCTCGAGAGCAGCCAAATATGGGGATTTCTCGTTCGATTTCATCATGAAGTATTCGAAATGGTTTATGAAAACACTGATGAGAACATATTGTCTTCAAGACCTGCATTGATCTGGGGTACACTAGATGTACACATCGACAGACGAAAACCTACACGTGAAGGAGTCTCATCAATGAAAATCCCCACCAGAAAATTGGCTTTGGCTACCATTCTTGGCGCTGCTGCATGGGCTGTGAAAGCCGTGATGCCGGGTATTCCACTGAGTTTCGCTATTCCAGGGGCAAAAATAGATTTTGGTTGGGCTCCCGTAGTACTGGCGGCCATCTGGACGGGGACAATAGGCGGAATAATAGCTGGATCTCTCATGTCTCTTGTACCTATACCTACTCTATTTATGACTGGATTTCTATGGACGCCTTGGACGCTAGCCGTAACTGGGTATTTGGCACAAGACCGCGGTTGGGGTTGGAAAGCCTCTCTTGTCTTCCCTTTGCTGCATGTTCCGATAGGCTGCGCGATTTTTACTTGGGTAGTCCCAATATTCACTTTCTTCGTTTGGCAAGTAGTGATGCCTACTATTTTCATAAGTGAATACACGGGTGCCGTCACTGCGGCTGCGTTAGCTCACTACGTTGAGAACAAACATCCTGATATTCTATCCCTGATCAAACAGGAATCATGGGGCTCTCCCAAATGAACCTCGAGTAGGATACACCCATGAAGAAGTTGTCAGGCTACATAAGGTTGACACGGCCGTATGTTCTTCTATCTACGAGTCTTCTCTTCATTGGACCCACATTCCTGAGTGTTGATGGTATTCCGCCGGCGAGACCCTTTCTTACGGGTTTTCTAGCAGTAATCTTGGCCATAGCGGCGGCACACATATCCAACGACTACTTCGACTGGAAAATCGATGCCAAGAACCCAAGGACTGCGAAACGCCCAATTCCAACTGGTCTGATATCTCCATATGAGGCTCTCTTCACCGGGTTGGTGCTAGGGATCATCGCATTTGCATCGACTCTTCTGCTGAATGCTTCTTCTACTCTGATAGCCATAGTAGCAGTTCCCCTGCCATTCATCTACACCTACTTCAAAAGACACAAGATCCCTCTCGGCTTTGTCTGCCCGGTAATGGCAGTTGTTCTGATAATACTATTCGGATGCGCATCCGTGACCGGTAAGATGATAGAGGGCCATGTTTGGCTACTTCTGATTCTAGGTTTGGTTTGGGAGCCTGGACGTGATTTCATCAGTGAGATTCAAGATGTTGCGGTTGATAAGGCTGAGGGGATCTTAACATTGCCAGTTATCTTATCGCCAAAGGCGGCTGCCAAATGCGTCCTTGCTCTCTTCTCTGTAACCTCGATCATTGGTGTACTTGTTGGAGTCTTGGCAAGACTTGGAATTCCATATTTGGCAGTAGCATCTTTAGCTGGTCTTTGGCTAATCTACAGGAGTATAGGACTTGTGAACCAGCCAACCACTAAGAATGCTGTGAAAATGCGTGTTCGTGCCCCTGTGTATCTCATGGCTATTTCTATTGGCATAGCGATCGACTTCATTATCAGTAGGAGCTTGGCGTAGTCTCAGCATATTGCAGGCGCTTCAGGATTGTTGCCGTTAGCTATGAAAACGGCTATGATATTGATGTCTATCGGGAGAGCCTCCGCAAGGCGGTCCATTGCATAATTAGATTTCTATATGGCACGCTCTAGTACCGTGAGACAAACTTCGCTAGATCCTCAAGGATCCTTTGGTTGTGGAAATGCATTCCAAGCATGGCGTTTCTCGCCTCCCTTTCAAATCGTTCAGACATCCTCTGGACATGCTGTATTGACATAGAGCTTTCAAAGACATCTAGGGCCGCCCTTAATCCGCTGCGATCTGTATTTGAAGTGACTGGTCTTCGCAGAAAGCTCTGTGACGACCTGTCGGAGTTCCTGAAGGAATGTATCAAGACGAGGTTTGACCCTTGACTAACAAGACCATTGCTCACTGAAACTGTGGGACATAGTTTTGCAGTCAAGATCTCTTGTACGTCATCGCTGAGCTGTAGGCTCAGTCCGAGAAACTCACCATACCTAGAGAGTGACTTAATCTCCCGAGTATTTCCCCCTCCGGTGATTGCGCCACACTCTGCCGCCGCCTTTACCAAAGCTCCAGTCTTCTTTCTAACCATCTTCAAGTATTCCTCTTCGGTCACAGCTTCAGGGCTCTTCTTGAATGACATATCCATATACTCACCCTCACACATCTCTATGCATGCTTCAGCTACGATCCTCCTAATCTTGGCCGGTGAGTTCTCGGAGATTATCTGCATAGCCTTAGCGGTCAGGAGGTCAACACTGAGTACAGCGACGTTTCTGCCATATTTCGTGTGGACGGTGGGTGCCCCTCGCCTCTCTCTGTCTTCATCGATGAGGTCATCATGTATCAGTGAAGCAGTGTGTATGAGCTCTATGGCGGTAGCTACGGGTAGAGCTTTTTGAAAGTTGCCCCCAACCGCTTCGCATGCCAACAATGTTAGCAGTGGACGAAGCCTTTTACCTCCAGACCTGATTGGGTGGATTGAGGCTTCATAGAGAATTTGAGGTTCGGAGGGAGCTTGAAGGTTTTTAAAGAGTTCCTTTTCTATCGTTAGTAACTTGGCCCTCAACTGTTTGCTGTGTCCCATATGGTCTGTCCATAGACTTCTTGACTTTGCGGTACTATGCAATGACTCCAACACCATTGAGGTTCTAACTGGTGCGATCAAGGGAGTTGAAACTGGAGGAATATCGTCATCGTTCTTGCTCTTGGCTAACCAAAACTACGCCGACCAAAAACAATGTTGCAAGGGAGGCTAGAAGCCAGCTGAGGACTCCGGTGTCGGGTAGCTTCAGGTTCTCAAGCCCACTGGATGTGCTTGCTTGTTTCTCGAAGGTCCACTCGTGGCATTGTGCACAATGATTCACGAAGGGTCCATGAGACTTGTGGCATAGCTGACACTGAATATCTCCGAGGTGGTGTTGATGCGGATTGGGTTTTACATTACTTGTTTTCTGTGCTAGTTCATCGTAGCTGCCGTGACATTTGAGACAGTATTCCTTTGTGAGGTTGGCTTCCGGGAGTGGCGTTTCATAGCTTCCAGTGACATAGTCAAATGCTTCCTTCATATACGTCGGAATCTCCATCACTCTATCTTTACCAGGCTCGATGTGGCAATCATCGCACGTGACACCTTCAACCGCATGTTTGTGATCCAGATATTGACCGGACTTCCAGGAGTCGTAGTATGGCTTCACAATATGGCAGGTGCCACAGAACTCTGCGGTTCCAGTGTACTCCCAGAAGCCTACTCCGGCGGCAATTATGATTACGAGAAGAACCACCAAAGCCTTGTTCTCAACTAGTCTGCCGACCTTCAACTTGGTCAACCCGAAGCTTTCCTAAGCAATAAATTCAAGCATATTTAAGATAAACTCTCAACCTCCCGCAGGACCAATTCTATAATCTTGGGAACGGCTGAGCCAACCTTCTCCGTGAGTTCGATTCTCATTCTTGTGGTGTCCTCGGGCTCACAACCGATAATCACTATATCTTTGGGCATGCTGCTGAGTCTTCGACCTATAGCTATAGTCTTCTCCAGATTGATCTCGTGCATACTCATATAGACAATCTCTCGTAGATCTTCGTCTACAACATCTACATCGCGAGGGTTTATTCTGTAGACGGTACCTGTGGCCATTCCTAGCTTGACAGCGTCAATGAATATGACCTTGTCATAGTTTCTGGAGTAGTGAAGAATATCCATTCCCGAAGTCCCCAGATCCATAACATCAACATTGGAGGGCAACTTGATCCGGGTGAGTTCCTTGACCACATGAGGCCCAAGGCCGTCGTCGCATCTTAGGAGGTTGCCAACTCCAGCCACAAGTATCTTCAATTCACTACTCCAGCCTTATCTATGGACTAGTGCTGAAAGCCAGATATCCTTGTTGAATCTCAGCTTAATCGCATTGATTCTCTCTGTTAGCTGTCACCGTATCACAAGAACTGATCTGTCTCGCAGAGAGTTCTGGGTCTTTGCTTAGGCTTAGTCATTTCACCGAACCACTCGACCATGACCCTCTCAACAGTTGAAGAGATTAGTCCCCTTGAGTGGCGTCAAGCTTAAGAGGAACAGACGGCACATGCTGAAACTCAAAATCTGTAGTTGAAGGATCCATGGAGAAGAAGACAGACATTACACTTTCCAGACGCAGCTTTCTGAGAGCCGGTGTGGGTGCCGCCGCACTATTCTCCACCTTCCGCCTTGACGACGCTATCGTAAAGGAGGCTATGAGCCAGATACGTGAAGGCGGAGTCTCTATACTCTGGGTTTGCGGTGCAGCCTGCCAATCTTGCACCGTCTCACTTCTAAACACAACTTATCCAGATGTCACAGACGTGATCTTTGGGACACTCCCGGAGGTAAAGTTGGACTTTGATTTCCAGACGGTAGTGATGCCGAAGTGGGGAGAGGAGGCCCTTGAGGCCCTTAGAAATCCGCCGGAGAACTACGTGCTCATCGTTGAAGGTTCGATACCAACAAAGAGTGACGGAATCTTCTGTACGATCGGCGAGGTCGACGGGAAAGCTGTAACTGTGGCAGATTGGGTGAGGAAACTTTCAAGGCAAGCCATGGCTGTTGTCGCTGTTGGAACCTGCGCTTCCTATGGTGGCATACCCGCTGGTTCTCCAAATCCGACTGGTGCGGTTGGAACGATAGAGTTTCTGGGGGTCAATTATGCCTCTAGACTTAACCTGCCGATTGTCAATGTTCCGGGATGCCCACCGCATCCAGACTGGATCGTTGGAACCTTGGCTAGCGTCGTCCTTGCCGCAAGGAAACGCTATCCTTTCCCAGAACTTGACTTACTGGGTCGACCGACGATGTATTTCGGCAGATCGGTTCATGATGACTGCCCGAGGAGAGGTCTCTATGAGGAAGGAGAGTTCGCGGCAAGGTTTGGCCATGACGGATGCATACACCAGTTGGGTTGTAAAGGACCAATATCCTATGCGGACTGCAATTCGAGGAAATGGAACAATGGCTTAAACTCATGCACAATATCAGGCGCGCCTTGTATAGCATGTGTCCAGCCAGAGTTTCCCGACAGAGCGTCCCCATTCTTCGAACCACTCCCTATACCTCCACTCTCATACAGAGAGGCTGCCGCGGTTGGAATGGCTGTTGGAGGAGTCCTTGCGGGAGCCTACTGGCTTCAAGGGAGGAAAGAGAAGAAGAGAGGTGGCCAGTAATGGTTGAGATTACGATAGACCCTGTCACTAGGATTGAGGGGCACCTCAACATCAAGGTGGAACTGGAGGAAAATAGATTCACTGATGCTTGGACTTCACATTCACTCTTCAGAGGCTTTGAGGAGATTCTTCAAGGAAGAGACCCTAGAGACGCCATCTACATCGCATCCCGGATGTGTGGTGTATGCTACACTTCACACGGAATAGCTGCAGCCTTGGCGCTTGACCAAGCGATGAGAGTCAAGCCACCGCCTCTTGGAACATCGCTCAGAGTCCTCACCCAATACGCGGAGTGGCTGTATGACCACCTACTGATACTCTTCGCTCTGGAAGGCCCGGATTATGGCCCACCTTTTGGGAGACTTGACGAACTTGCTGCACTGAAAGGCAAGGGCTACCTTGAAGCGTTGAAGATGTCAAGACTAGCTAGAGAAGCAACGGCTGTATGGGGAGGAAAGATGCCCCATCAAGCTACGTTCGTTCCAGGCGGCATCACAGAATTCCCGGACACTAGGAAATTTGCAAACTTCACCTACAGACTCCTAGAAGTGAAGAGATGGATTGATGACTACATGATTCCCTTGATGGACAAGTTTTATGACTCCTACAAGGATGAGTTGACCGATTCCGGCGAACGGGAGGCGAACTTGCTCAGTTACGGAGTATTCGACGACGAGACACTCAACCCACAGAATAGAATGATGAAGCCTGGAGTCATCATAAACGGTAACTTGACTGCAACAAACCTCTATGATGAGATTGCCCCAAAGATCACTGAGTACGTGACACACTCATGGTATACTGAGGATTCAGCCGGAGAACCTACCAAAACAAAGGTGCCCATACCGCAGTATACTGGCCTACAGAAAGACGGTAAATACTCATGGTGTAAGGCACCGCGTTGGGACGATAACGTTGTGGAGGTGGGGCCTCTTGCCCGGATGTGGAGCACGGCGCTGCAGGACGGGGGAAAGATTCAGACCGACGCTGGTGTTTGGTCCCCACCGAAGAAACCTGACACTATCGAGAGAATATATGCAAGAGGATACGAAGCCGCCTTAGTCGCAACAAAGCTTATCGATAAACTTTACGAGCTTCTAGACCTTATCAACCGCGGTGAACGCGAAGTCTTTCAGCCATTCTCTATCCCGGAGAGTTCAGAGGGATATGGGCTTACAGAGGCCGCAAGGGGAGCTCTTGGACACTGGGTAAAGGTTGAGAACAAGAAGATCGCTAGATACCAAGTCATTACACCTACAACTTGGAACGGTTCTCCCAGAGACAATCAGGAAAGACGTGGCCCAATAGAGGAAGCCTTAGCGAACACCGTTGTCAAGAATACAGACCCAACTCTAGATGCGGTCAGAGTGGTGCGGGCCTTCGACCCCTGCATAGCATGTGCAGTACATGTCCTAGATGGGAGCAGGGTCTCAACCCGGCATATAGAGGTCTTCGGAGATATAGTCAGGCCGCAGAGATAAGCGAGAACTCTCATCCAGTGACCTATAATGCTGAACTACATGCAGCTCTTCGATTTCTCGAGGTCAGTCCTTCCTCTGATAACACTTGTGGTCTTTATTATTGGAGTAGCGTTGCGAATCGCTAAATGGGCCAGTTTCGGCTTTCCGAAAATGAGGAGGCCACCTGCAAAGTCCAACAGACTGTGGGGTGCTATCAAGAACTGGTCGATCAACATGCTCCCTCCCTGGGACTTGGCTGGAAGGGCTGAGCCAGTGGCGTACGTCGTCGGAATAACAATGCATGTTACATGCATATTGATATTGCTTGGTGCATTGCACGCAGCCTCTGTTCTGCACATCCTCGATCTCCCAGTCTACCCATCGAGGTTTCGACTTCCAGTGATACCTGCATCCAGCCTTCCCATAACGGTTCCAAGGAAACTCCTAACCTATGTCATCACCCCAATCTTTCTCTCAACATTGGCTATACTCATTCTCCGGAGGATATACCACAAACTGAGAGGTGGCCCCCTGAAGGCCGTCACTATCAAGACAGACTGGATCGCCTCGCCGCTGTTATGGTTAGCTGGACTCACAGGCTTCTTATCAGTCGTCTCCTACGAACCCCATACGCCAATCCTGACGTTGCACCTTATCCTAACCCAAGTCTTCATAATGTATCTTCCATACAGCAAACTCATCCACAGTGCCGCAGTCTTCTTGGTTAGAACATGGTTTGGGTTCAGACGGGCGATCTATGGAGTGTAGTTGCCTTGGTCGATAAGGTATTCCTGTCATTCAAATTACTTGACGGTTACCAGACTATCAATATGGAGACCTGTACCAGATGCGGTGCCTGCGGCCGCTCCTGCCCCGCGTACACCGTAACTAAAGATGACTACGCCGTACCCGCATGGAAGGGTGTAGAGTTCAGAAGACTGCTGAACAGGCAGAGAGGCTTCCTCTCAGCCGTCCTCGGACAGAGACCGATTCCAAGAGAATGGTTGCGCAACATATCAAGTAAAGGCCTCTACCTATGCACTCTATGCGGAAGATGCATGCCTGGATGCGTCTTCAACATTCAGAATCTTGAACTTTGGGAGGTGCTACGGTCAATAATCCATGAGGAGGGAGAGGCTTCACCCAGCCTGATGAAAGTTTCTGCCTCGCTTGAACATAATAGGAACCCATACGACCGCGACCACGCTGAAAGGTTGAGGTGGATCAAAGAACTGGGTTTAGAAGATGTGAAGACAGGAGAGAGAGCCGAGGCCTTGTACTATGTTGGTTGCACCTCTTCATATCAGGAACAGGGAATAGCCTCATCCACCGCAAGTATTCTTAACAGGATGAATGAAGACTGGTCCCTCTTCGGCAGCGATGAATGGTGCTGTGGCGACCCATACTTTGCGGTTGGCGACCGAGACAAGGCGAAAGAGTTTGCGCAACACAACTTGGAAGTCGCGTCGTCTCTGGGCGCGAAAAGGATAATCACAAGCTGCGCACATTGCTACAGAATGTGGAAGTGGAAGTATCCTCAACTCCTCGGGAAGAATCATGAACTTCAGATTCTTCACACAACAGAATACCTTCATGAATGCGTAGAATCGGGCAAGTTGAAGCTTGAGAAAAGAGTCTCGGGCAAGATAACTTACCACGACCCATGTTACCTATCGAGGCTCGGCGATGTCGTGAATGAACCCAGAAGCATCATAGGAAAGGTTGCTGAGAACTATGTTGAGATGAAGGAGAGGAAGTTCGACACCTTCTGTTGCGGAGGCGGAGGCATCTCAGAAGTTGTGAACAAAGACCTTTGGACAAAGATTGGGGATGAAAGACTCAGACAAGCCAAGTCGGTTAATTCTGAGATATTGGTTTCAGCCTGTCCGTTCTGCCGGAGATCCCTCACACAAGCCGCTGAGAGATCAAGAAGCAACATTCAGGTTCTTGACATAACAGAGCTTGTAGCCAAAGAATTGAAGGACTAGTCTTGGGAAACGCGGCTGACTACTGGCGACTCACCAAACCAAGAGTGACCCTAGCAATCTTCCTACTCTTCCTTCTAGCAGTTATGGCTGGAGCCGGAGGCGAAGACTGGCTCTCTCAGATTGACCGCACTTGGAGGCTGACTCTCGGGTCAGTCATCGTTCTGATGTCGGTGGCTGGGTCGAATGCTCTGAACAATCTTCTTGACTCTGACATAGACGGGTTGATGGGCAGGACAAAACATCGAGAGATTCCTTCAGGAAGAATATCAGCCGCGGCTGCCCAGTCTTTCGGTCTCTCAGTCATCGCGGTATCCGTGATACTGGCCCTCGTCTCGGACGCCTATTTCTCCATTATGTTGCTTATCGGCCTCTCAAGCTACCTACTGATATATACAATCATTCTCAAAAGACATAGCACCCTGAACGTCTTGGGGACCGGCCCCGCTGTGGCGTCTCCAGTATGGATTGGCTGGATTATCGGCAGAGGACACCTCGACTTGGCCGGCCTTTTGACAGGTCTATTGGTGATGGTTTGGGGTCCACTCCACCTTTGGAGTCTGGCAAGGGTCTTCTCTGAAGATTATGGAGTGGCCTCTGTTCCCATGTTGCCGTCGGTCATCGGGGTGAAGAAGTCAGGCTGGTATGTACTCGTGCTTGCGATAGTCCTTTCGATAACTTCCCTGTCACTGCATTTCCTCGGCTACTATGGGGTTACCTACTTCGCAGGCACTGTCTTGATGAATTCTCTGCTTCTTGCTATTGCAGCAATGACTGTTGCCAGACCGTCTGGAAGGCGCAACTGGATAATGTACAAGTTCTCTGCCCCGTACATGGTTATTTCTTTGTTGTTTGCAGCGATCGACAGAATTCTTGCCTGACCCTGCATGAGTAGTAGGTAGCTGAGAATCTGATTTCCTTAAAGTTAAATTCGAAGCTACTCGTTGGCCGTTAGCAGCCGGAGGCCTCTCCTTGACCCCTGTGGACGACATCTGCCTCTGTGAAATATCGTGATGATGAAGACAGCCGCCAATGCAAAGAGGAGAGTCATAGTAATGTTGTGTTGTGAGAATTCTGGGATGGTCTGGCTACCCCCAACAACAATGTGATGTGTACTCGAGCTTGTAGTGAATTCTACTGTATATTCTTCTTGGTTTTCTGAGATCGAGACTGACTTCTCAATGCCGTCGACGAGAACGACTGGGCTTCCCTTAAGAAACTTCTTTCCAATGTTGACCCTGACCGAGGCGACGGTTCCCGCCCTGCCTATTATGGAGAAGTTCAACAAACTCTTCCCATCATCGTAGATCACGGCGAAGACTGTGGAGTTGCTAGTTACCGCGATCGAGGAGTTGTAACGAATGGTGCCTGTGAAGAGTTGAGGGTGAAGTATAGAGGCAATAGTCTCAAGTCCTTCACAGATTCTCGGTCCCGGCCGGATCAGAAGATTCTCGTCTATGGTGTATATTTCACCTTCTTTCACAGCCGTGATGAGGCTCCAGCCAGCTCTCTTCTCAAACTCTGACTCTGCAACTCCTCCCAAGTATCCTTCCGCGACTATGATTATGTCCGGATCCTTCTGTATGACCATTTCACTGTTGACTATTGGATACATGGCTGGGGCTTCATGGAAGATGTTCTCTCCACCAGCTTCTGTTACGAGTTCATCGAATAGGGTGTTGGAGCCAAAACTCATCATTGGGTCGTACCAGAGTTCATAATAGACCCTTGGTCGAAGAGATGTTCTGGCTATCCTGTTTGAGATGTAGTTGGATCTGAGTTGCAGGTTCTGGATGAGCCTGTTTGCCTCAGAGGTCTTGCCGCACACAGTGCCTACAAGGGCTAGGTCTCGAAGGACATCGTCAAACGTCTTTGGGTTGAGGCCAAGCACTACAACACCCCTATTTTGAAGTGCTGACACAAACTCTAATTGGATGTCTGTAGCTGCGAGGACTAGGTCAGGACTGAGTGAGACAACCCCCTCGAGGCTTGGGTTGGCGTAGCCGCCTATCACGGTGATCTGCCCTAGCCTGACCTTCTCAAGAACGATTGGCGGCCAGTTGCAGTACTGAGTTACGCCAACAACTTTTTCGCCCAAGTCCAGGGCAAAAAGGATCTCCGTGTTGCTTGGAGCCGTGGATACTATACGTTCTGGGGGGGAAAGTATCGTGACGTTCCTTCCGAAGTCGTCTATAACAGTTAGTGGGAATCCACCTTCAGCCTCCGCCACTGACGCGAATGAAGAAAAAGGAATTGTAATGAGCATTATTAGGATGATGACTTTGCCGGGGCTCATGGATGGATACTCCATCCACCACCTATTTAAGAGCTGAGATTTCTCCCGCTGACCACGACAAGATCAATGTCTGCAGCACCCTAGCCTTCGGTAAGATCTCTTATTACTCTGTATTCGATAATCTTCGTTTGAGAATCGGCATGATAGTGGCTGAGCTAAGTGTTGAGCCCATTGGGGAGGGTACAAGCATAAGCAGGTTTGTCAAGGAGGCTCTTGAAGCTTTAAGACGCAGCGGAGTGAAACACGTCCCAAACGCCATGGGCACCGTTATCGAGGCGAACTCGCTGGACGAACTCTTTGCCGCAACCAAGGCAGCCCATGAGGCGGTCTTCAGGGCGGGTGCAAGAAGGGTCGTCACAACCCTGAGGTTAGACGATAGAAGGGACAAAGCCATAACGATCCAGAGCAAGCTAGATGCAGTAGCTTCAAGATGACAGGAATTCTCAGGCCATTAATGGCTTAGGGGGAACCTTCTACCGGTCAAAACGCTAGCCTGCCTTAACATTCCACGTTAGGGTCTCAATTGTCAATCTGAAATCTCGGCTTTGGCTCTTAGTTTTCGGTGATACATTACGGCGAATCTGTGAGCCTCATCCCTGATTCTTTGGATGACGTAGAGCCCCTCAGAGTTCCTTGGAAGCTCTACTGGCTCAGGACTATCTGGTAAATATATATGTTCAAGTCCTTTTGCCAATCCTACAACTGGAAGTTCAAGCCCCAGCCTCGCCATCGACATCTTTGCAGAGTGCAGCTGAGTAACCCCGCCGTCTACTATCACCAAGTCCGGTAGCGAGGACTTCTCGTCCAGTAGCCTTCTGTACCTTCTATAGACGAGTTCACCTATCATTCTGGGGTCATCTTGGCCGACTACAGTCTTTATCCTGAATCTTCTGTAGCGGCTCTTGAGGGGTTCACCGTTCTGGAAGGCCACCATGGATCCTACGGAACTCCTCCCAGCCAGTGTTGAGACATCGAAGCACTCAATCAGTTTTGGAATAGTTTCCAAGCCCAATTTCTCTTGGAGTTCTTGGAGGCCTTTGAGGGTTCTTCTCTTCTTCCCAGCCGACTCCTCAAGGTGGGACTTGGCGTTCTCAACAGCCATCTTGAGAAGCCGACGTTTCTGCCCTCTCACCCTGCTCGATATGACTGTCTTTGACCTAAACCTCTCGAAGAGCCATTCCTGAATGGTCTGGGAGTCCTCGAGTCTCGCTGAGACTATGACCTCTGGTGGAGAAGAGATTCTTCTAGAGTAGTACTGCTTGATGAAGGACTCCAAGATCTCGCCGTCCTCAGCGTCTTGAGCGTTCAACTCGTAAGATTCTGAGGAGACGAGTTTACCACCTTTGACCTGCAAGACCTGGACGCAGGCTTCAGAAGGGGTCTTCGCAACCCCCAAGACATCCAGATCGACGGGTTTAGGAAATACTACGGTTACACCCGAGAGGGTCTTCTCCAACGCGTCTATCCGATCCCTTGTCCGGGCGGCCTTCTCATACTCAAGGTTTGCCGACGCCGCCATCATCTCCCTCCGGAGTCTTCTGATTACTAGGTCGGCCTTACCGTCCAGAACGAGGACTAGCGCCTTGACCCTCTCATTGTACTCATCCTTTGAGATTAGGCCGGCGCACACCCCACTGCAGAGGCCCATCTGGTAGTATGCGCAGGGTCGTCTTCTAGGTTTCTTGAGGTCGAACTTGCACACTCGAAGTGGGAAGAGTCTTCTAAGAGTGTTCAGGGACTGCCGCATGGCGGCCACGTCCGCGTATGGACCGTAGTATCGACTGGCATCTTTCTTGGGCCGTCGCACAATCGAGAGAGCTGGATACTCCTCCTCTAGGCTGAGTCTGAGGTATGGATACGTCTTGTCGTCTCTTAGGCGAATATTGTATTTGGGTCTGTACTGTTTGATGAGGATATTCTCCTCAACAAGCGCCTCCACCTCTGACCCTGTGACGATATATTCAATCTTCTTCGTGTTGTTAATGATTAGAGACTCACGGGGGTTTGACCTGGCTGCTTGGACATGGTTCTTTACTCTCTCTTTGAGGTTGGAGGCCTTCCCAACATAGAGAACATCCTCCCCCTTCATGATGTATACTCCGGTCTTCTCAGGCAGAGCTTCAATTTGGTCTTCGATCTTGGGCTCAGACATCTTCCCGGAAACCGACCTTAAAACCAAGCATCATGGAGATCCTTTGTGGCTCTGACAGAGGGCTCTGTATTGGAGAGAATATTCAGGCCGCCTAATATTGGCATCTCCTCTACGCAAATAGATGTTGTGATGACTGTGATCCTAAGGATTTTCTGAACTATCGTTCAGTCCCTTAGGAGTTCCTCTGTCGTGGGTTGCTGTATCTTTAACACTTCGAGACTCTTCAGGGTTGCTTGGTGATTCTGCGGTGAGGGGGAGGAGCATGCGTCCGGGGGACTACGACCTCGTAGCCTAGTTCAAAGGCGTCTAGTACGGTCTTCAGCAGACAAGCTTCTGTCCTGATTCCTGTTATGATTAGTTTGCTGATCCCCTTCTGTCTTAGGGTGAAGTCTAGGTCTGTGCCGAAGAAGGCGCTCAGCATCCTCTTCTCCACCAATATGTCTTCATGGTGGGGTTTGAGTTCATCTGTGACTTTGGCTCCCTCTGTTCCACGTATTGTGTGTGTCGGTATCCCGAGTCTCTTGAATAGGGGGTCGTCCCTGTATCGGCTGTCGAGGGCGTAGATTATTGGCATGCTTCTCCCTCTTGCCTTCTCGATCAAGAGGCTGATCTTTGGTATTATTTGGGCGCAGAACCTTCCAACGTTATCCTTCTGCATATCGACTATTACGATAGCCTCTTTCCCCTTGTCCAGGTTGGTCATGACGGTTACATCTGAACTGGCATTATGCCAAGTCTTCTTTATTATGATTCTTGAATATAATGACTTACGAAGAGTGAATTTGATACCTCTCGAGGAAGGCTTTGAAATACGGTAGAGAGATTTCTGCGGCTACGTAGCGTAGACGGCTATGTACACGGATAATCCGATTAGAAACGTTATTGACCAGATTATGAATGTGACCCTCATCAGGCATCTTATGTTTGTTCCCATCTTGGAGCCGCAGGGCCTTAATGCAACGATTGTGGCCAGGCCCAGTATCTCTGCCACCAGTCCAAAGGCCGGGTGAATAACCGTTATTTGAGACGGAGTTTGAGTCATGGTTGATGCTAGGAAGTTAATGCTTCCTAGGAGTCTTGGGGCCATCACGAGTAGTATCGATATAGCATTGAGTAGGACAGCTGAGCCCATTACTCTACCGTGAATATTGTATCTTACTCTTCTCTTTGTGTAGTATGCCCCAGTAAACAGGATTATTATGATCAATATCTGGAGGATGAGGTTAAGATCATGAATCATTTCGGCTCTGGTTCCTAGAATTGACATGGTAGGCCGCAAGATCAATAATTTACACGCATCCTTTTATGAGTTATCGAGACAACTGAGTTGACCGTACGGTTAAGCTTCCATATGGGGGTCATGTTGAGGGACTATTCCGGTCCGGGCCAAACCTGTCGAGCTTAGTTTATGTCAAGATTCTACTCCAGTCTTCCCCTTCCACCACAGAAACGCACAATGTAGCTTACGGCTACCTCTCCAGCTCCTCTAAGAGTCTTAAAATCTATTCCGGGGACTCCGCATACAAGAAGCAGAATACTCGTTGTAGATTCTGAGATCTTGGATGTCTCAGCGTCTCTATGCGGATAGACAGCAACAAGCTTCTCAGAGTCTGAAATGACAATTTCTCCAGTCAACACGGTAGGCTCGCGCATCCCTATTCCAAGAAAACTCTCGTCAGGTTCGGCCTGCCTCATCAATAGGTCGCCTTTTAACTTGTCGCGGTTGAAGGCTGCGAGGGCAATCTCGGTTTTGATAGAGGCCAAGTTGTAGGCGTCTACCACATTGTTTATTCTAGGTATCGGTTTACCAGCAAGTATCCTTCTTATGAGCGCCTCGGCTGCAGGCCTCACTTTGGTTGGGTCCATTCCAACCCTCCAGAAGAAGTCCCTGTAGGCCCTGAAGACTGGAACATCCTTCAGGGAATCAAGAGTGTACTTGTGCCTCACCTCTAGAGAGATTTCTTCACTGAATTCTTTGAGTTCAGCACTGCTCTCCTCGACCTTCACACCGTCAACGTAACCTATGAGGGTCTGTAAGCCGGGAAACCTTTCCTTCAAGCTTGGAGTGACCTGTAAGGTCATATCGACCGCCGATTAGCGTCGCCTAAGCTTGGACGCAAGCTTTCGTCTCCAGTTTACATTCTGTCTTTCATAATAAGAGCGGAGTTGGTTGAGTCGTCTGAGCCCAGACATGTTGGGTAGGTTATTACTACTTCGTAGCTTGCGGCCACTGCGACCAATAGTTGAAACTTGCTGTCCAGAATTTGCCGGGTGATGCTTGGCCGCCTCAGCGGACTTTACACAGCTCCTTGATAGTCTCGTGGGTTTCTCGCGGGGGTGGCGTCGTATTGACCATGTAGGTTTCTGCCCTATTCAGCAATTCTTTGAAGAAGAGTCTTCTGGCATTTGTCTTCCTTGCTGATCTCACTAGAAGATGGGGGTTGCAGAAGTTTTGGGCTTCAAGGTAGTTGAGGGCTTCAGCGGAATCTATTCTTCTTGACCCTGCATCATCTTCAGGATCCCGTTTGAGAAGTATCACTTTTCTGATTGTGGCGAAGGGTACGACCCTGCCTTTGCCTATTATCCATCTGACATCAAGAATGGCTCTTCCTTGAGGGTCAAACTCCGCGTTATCAACTATCTGTTTGTATTCGCCCCAGATCTGCGCTACGTCTGCTGGTGTGTAGAAGTTCTTCTCAGAACCGTAGGCCAGTGCGGCTCCGTCTGAGAACCTGACGAAGAACCAGTCGTCTGAGAGTATTCTTACCTCTGGAATACGGAGGAGCCCATAGGTATGTGTGGTCTTCCCGGTTCCTGGAGGCGCGATCAAACATATTCCGTGACCGTCGAGATCCATACAGGCTCCGTGAACACTGTTTATGTTATGTTCATCTTCCAGTATGTCTCCGGCTGCGGCCAAAGCAATCGATTTGATCCAGCCGTAGTAGTCTACATTGATCAGAAAAGCTGTCTTTGAGAGGGGATCATACAGAACGGTTAGAGGTTTATCCTTCTCCTCGACGACTATGAGTCTGCCGTGGGATCTGACGTGGGCGGACATGGGATAGAAATTCTCGTCCCACCTCTCCTTGACATATTTCAGGTTCGTCAGGAGTTTGACGCAGCAACCGTAGACATCAGCCCTCTCCTCGTAATGAACCATTCTGGAGTAGAGCTGCATCAGCTCGTCTTTACGTTCTATAGTGATCAGTTCAACCTCATACTTTGATCGTGACTTCATAGATACCTGACTCCGTTTCAGTAGTGTGCACCAGTTATTAGGAGACATTCCTACATATACAAGTTAGGAGGGGGCTGTCCAGAAATCTGCTCCTCAGCTCTTATTTTCGTAGAATCCTTTACGACACCGTTCCGTACCACGAGAAAACGGTGAACTATTCCTAGGTATACTGAAGATGTTGCTGAGTGGGATTGCGGTAGCTAGCTCTTGATCAGGTGGCGACGGAGGGCGTCGGGGCAGGTGCAGGGTCCCCCGGATTTCCGACAGTAGAGGCCTCTACCATCCTTTGTAACTATGAGGGCGAGGCACTCTATTCTCCTCACGCTCTTCTCAAGGACACTGATAGTTTCCAAACAGATCCCCCATCAGAACTTCGCTGGCTAGAATGATATGTGAGAGAGGAGGGTGAAAGTACTCAGTGTTTACAGTGATCCGGTGCATCACTGATTTCTGTAGGGCAAGAAGCGGTTTGGATTTCGGTAACGCTTTCCTCTTGGTCATTTACGGTAGATTTTCAATTCCATCTTTCCGTTCTCAATCGTTATGTAGGTGTTTTGGACCTCCGCGTCAGAAACCCAGCTTCCAGTGTTGGCCACAGTATCTTCTATGAATGGACGGTGCGTATGGCCGAAGACGAGTCTTTCGTTCCTTGAAAGACCCAGGAATAGGTCTCTGACACTGGACCTAGCTAGTTGCTCGACCCTGTGCATGTCCCTGCGGCTCTCAGGAACCTCTGTTATTGACCGTATCGTCTGTTGTCTCCTGTCACCCTTCTTGAAGCTGAGATGGATCGTGTCCCATAAGACGCTCAGTATGTCTCCGATAAAGTCTCCAGTTCTCTGGCAGAGTGAGACGCATAACGACTCATATTCTTCGATTGTGAGTGGTTCGAAGACTGCGAGTGCCTCCAGCTGGTAGCCGTGGATGAAGTTGTAGGATACACCGTCGACTTCAAGTCTGAAGCTCTTTCTAACATCGAAGAATTGATGCTCTGGAAGCTTGAGTGTGATCAAGGTGTAGTCATGGTTTCCCACAACATAGTGAACTTTCGCTTTGAGAGACTCAAGAACCTTGAAGATGACTTCGTTCTCAATCGCAACCGCCACATTATTTCTCCTCCAAAAGTCAAGTATATCACCAAGGAGAACAAGATGGTCCTCTGAACCTAATGGTCTACAGACCTCTTCTAGAAAGTTGAGGAAGAGTTGCCTGTTTGAATTTTGATAACCCAGATGAACATCGGAGGCGACTAATATCAAGAACTGATCCTCCGCCACAAACTATTGTACGTTGACTCTCTTAAGTGGTTGACCAAAGAAAGTTGACAATCTTGTTACCTAGCGCTTACAGCAGAATATTTGTTCAAGTTGCCCCGTCTAGAGTGACAGCTATCTATTTGGATCCTAAGATTTCAGCTGCAGCTTCTTGATAGGTCTGTACGTCTGACTTGGTGAATAGGACGAAGTTCACCTCTTCCATACTGTCCTTCTCCTCCAAGAACTCTTTGACAGTCTTGAGCGCTATTCTGGCCGCTTCCTCTATTGGGTATCCGTAGGCTCCTGTGCTCATAGATGGAAAGGATATTCTCTTCAGCCCTTTCCTAGTCGCCAGTTCTAGAGAGTTGCGGTATGCTTCTGCCAGGAGTCTAGGCTCCCCACTTCTTCCGCCGCGCCATATTGGGCCTACGGTGTGGATTACGTAGCGGGCCTTGAGGTCTCCACCTGAAGTTATCACGGCCCGCCCCGTCGGCAAACCTTCGGGCCACTCCCCAGACCTAATTCTTCTGCATTCCTCAAGTATCTTTGGGCCGCCTCTTCGGTGGATCGCACCGTCCACTCCTCCACCTCCCATGAGGCTTGGGTTTGCAGCGTTAACTATGGCGTCGACATCCTGATCGGTTATGTCGCCATGGACAAGACGAAGTTTGGCTCCGCCGACCAGCCTCTCAATCATCTATACATAAACCTCCAGTCTTTGGGTTCTGAGCTAGCAGTCGAATATCTCTCTAGCATGCTAAAAGTCTTCACCTAAAAAAGACTCGAATAGTTGACTCACTTTGAACATTTCCTTTTATTTATATGAGGAAATTTGGGTTAAATGGAAAAATGCCAAAGAGATTCCGCTGCTGTGAGACGTTCTTTGCTAGGAAACGAATAGTTGCCTATATCAATAATAGCGAGCCTGCCAAGTGCGTCCACGTGCGAATAGGATCCTGTAGTAGAGACCGGAGGCGACTCCCACGAACATGCCTCCTAGGTGAGCTCCGTGGGCGATCCCTGAGGGCACGAAGAGTCCTGTGAAGTCGAGGAGCCCCCAGAGAACTGCGGTGGCGATCATGGGCAGAGGTACTACTCCGTATATGTAGACCAACATGAACGGTTCCAGGGTTGCTAGGGCGCCTATCACACCGTAGATTGCTCCGGAAGCACCTATGGCTGGAATGTAGAGGTTTGTAGTGGTGAGCAGATATCCGAGGTTCCCAACTACTCCTGAGAGAAGGAATAGGGCGGCGAAGGCCCGTCTACCGATGAGCCTCTCTAAGCTGGTGCCGAAGAAGAATAGGGCTATCATGTTGAAGAATAGATGGGAGAAGTCTGCATGCAGGAAGATCGATGTGACGAACATCCATGGGGCTTCGAATGCTAATGCAGGGAAGAAGGCTAGGTAGATCCATAGGTTGGTGATGTTCTGGAATACGAAGCCTACGGTGCATGCGACGATGAATATTAGAGTCCATCTTGGGGAGTTGTTCAAAGATCTTTCCACACGTCTTTTCCAGAAGAATGTGCATGATATTCTTTAAGAGTTATGATATGTTTGGGCGGCTTCCGCTTGGCAGTGGAGGTTTCTTGAACACATAGTGGAGCATATCTGAACTGAAAGAGGTCGATTCGGCTGTTGTCGTGCCGTCACACCCGGATGGAAAATAGGAGGTGGAATGTGCTAGAAGCCTGACCGCTACGTCCATAACGCTGTGGAACCCAGTATATCTTCTGGAACGTGAAGGCCCAAACCCTCTATGTCATCTATTCTTCCATCTTGGAGGTCTCTTCTCAAGCAAAGCCTTGATTCCTTCCTCCGTATCCTCGGAGGTGGATGCTAGAGTAATCAGATCTTTTGCGTAGTGGAGCGCCTTCACATACTCCATATCGCCCATCATGTAGAAGGCTGGTTTCCCTATCTTGTATGCGACTCTGCTCTTGCCCGAGATCTTCTCGGCGAGTTCAACAGCTGCCTCAACATGCCTTCCTTCGGGAACAATCTTGTTGACCAAACCCAGCCTCTCAGCCTCGGTTGCGCTGATGGGGTCTCCAGTTATCAGCATCTCCATAGCTCTCTTTCGTCCTATTGACCTCTGCAGAGGTATCATCGGGGTCAAGCAGAATACGCCTATGTTGACTCCGGGTGTCTGGAATACCGCGTCTTCGGATGCAACAACCATGTCGCAAGCCGCGGCCAACCCGCAACCTGCAGCAGTAGCGTAACCGTGGACCGCAGCGATTACTGGTTTGCTCATCTTGGCTATGTCCTCGTAGACCTTGATCGATTTCGTGAAGAGAACTCTTCTCTGTAGGGGGTTGGTTTGCAGAATCTCTTTCAGGTCATGGCCGCTACAGAAGGCTCTGCCGGCACCCTCTATAACAGCTGCGCCCAACTCATCCTCTTCCTCAATTTCTTTGAGCCTTTCGAGGATTGAGTCTATCATGGGTTCGTTGAGCGCATTCAGAACTTGGGGTCGATTCAGTCTTAGCAGGCCTACACTGCCCCTTCTCTCAAACTTGAGCGGCTCGTCTTCCATAAGGGTCTCAACCGGTTGATTGGGTGATGATCCATAAGAGTGGCATAGAAGCAATTTATGGTTTGGTGGGCCACGGAGAGCTTATGCGGTCGTTCATCTTCACGCCACTCGGCCTCTCAACCGTGAATTAGGCTTGGTATGCATCTGGCGCAGACCCATTCACTCCTTCCTTTAAACCTGACTGGGAAGAGGGTGATCTCCTTCTCTGTCCGTCCACACTTGAAGCATACCGCGACCATCTGCCTGTTCGACTTCGCCTCTTCCGCCAATTTCTGATTGAAGTCTACTGTCTCCCTCTCCTCGACGGTGAGGGCGCCGCTGGGGCATATCCCCACGCAATAGCCGAGGCCGTCACAGAGCTCTTCCCTCAGCACCTTGGCCTTACCGTTGACTATGGTGATAGCCCCCTCAACGCAGGGGACTACACACTTCCCACATCCATTGCAGAGTTCTTCATTTATCTTGAGGATTCTTCTCCGCATCTCTCAGGATTCCCTTGGCGTGAATTTCCTTAGACACCAATTTCAGGCGTAAAGAGGTTGAAAAAGGTTTCACAGTCAGTTAGAGTGGACTGCCCGGCGCAATGGCCGGTGAGTATTTTGAATATGGCGTAAGACTCCGATCGTTGCTATCCTCCTTAGATTAAGTGAATAGACTGCTTGGTAACGCGCGCAAGGTGTCCTCTAAATTCCTTTAAAGAAGGTGTATGTTTGACTTAAAGAAGACGATTGAGCTTCTTGAAGAGGCTTACCGCCATGAAATTTGAGGTTGAAGTCAAGTTTCACAAGGACTTCGTTAAGATTGAGGGAAACAAAATCTTGGTCGGCTTAACCTCTAGACCTGAGATGGGCAGAGCCAACCTTGAGTTGATCAAGAAACTTGCTAAACACTTCGATGTCTCTTCATCCCAAGTTAGAATAGTATCGGGCTTAAAATCTAGGAACAAAATTGTTGAGATTGATAAGTAGAAATGTTGCACCGTCTCTTCCAAATGGAATTCTCAATACTATGAACCATCGACCTATCTACCTAGCACTAGGTAGAACCTTGAATATCCGCTCTACTTTTCTCAGTATAGAACGTGAAATTTTTGCTAACAAAAAAGTTTTGAGGAATCGGAGGCCCTAATTCTGCCAGGCTAGACTTCGGTTGGGGCTTCTACCCTAGGTTTCCGTGCTCTTCCACGTTTCCTCGGTCTGCCTCTCTTCTTCGGTGGACGGCCACGTTTCTTGACAGGCCGACTAATTATTGTTAAAGCCAGATCTTTGATTTTCCCTTGTATTTCAGCTGGCAGTGCACCTATAGTATTCCTTAAGTCCTCAGCAGATGATAAGACCTCTCCTATTACATTAGAAGCTTTTCTTCGCGGCATATCAATCATCTATGATATTTTAAGTATTTTGATGTAATTTAAACTTTTCATTTCAGCTTTTCCAAATCCTATTTACGATAGAGAATCCTAATGATTCCATCATTAACTTCATGCACAGTCATTTTGTCTGTATTGAAGATAATCGAGTGTGGACGAAGAAGTTTACATTTTGATTTGGTTATGTCTTGATATGATTTGCTCGATATTTTGTGGATGCGACCCTGTTGCTGTAGAGTTACAACATCTTTGATTCTGAACAATGGTCTCAGATGGGAAGCATCAACTTTTAAAGAATCCTGACGCTGAAAGTTTAGTTAAGGGACCTAGTCGATGGTCTCTGAAGAATATGAGTGTAGGTTTAGGGGCTCCATGAAGATGGGGGAGCAAGAGTGGGACTGGTGTTTCCTCTACAACTGTGAAACTTTGAGGCTTGACTGTGAGAGGTGTGAGTTCAAGGAGTTGGATCTTAGGACCTCAAGGAACAGGAAAGAGGTAGTCGCTTAATACTCCGCATGTTTACGTGTACACATATAGGAGCTTCGGCCGCCACAAAAGATGCTGGGAATTGGTTAGCTTCATCCCCAGATCTCCTTCGCCTTCTCTCTTTCCTTTTCGAAGCGGTCCGGGGGACCCCTCAGAATCTTCGCTTGACAATATTTTTTAATGAGTTCCTGAACGATCGCCTCAACCCTTTCGGGGTCTTCAGAGAGTAGCCTGCCGAGCTCAGCCTCAAGTTGGGCACATCTCGCGCCCCCTGCCAGAGCCAGCATCTTGGAGAGTTCCTCCTGCAGGAAGTGTATGAGGGGATGTTCCTCAGTCATCCGGCCAGAGTCGTATGGGATGTCAAGTGTTCTCATAGAGTTCTGGATGACCCCGCTTAGGAGCGCCACAATAACCTTGTTTGACAGAAGAGGAACCCCGATGATCTTGCTGGGACGCAATCCCTTGTATTGTTCTTTTCAGGCGCGGTATAAATATTCCTTGTCTAGTGACCATTGATAGTATGACTTCAAGAGGATTTAGATCCACTTCGGAAGGAAATGGGAGATCTAGAGGATGAGCTTGGATCGTAGCGCACGCTAAACCGAAGGAATATCGGAGTGAATTCCCATATGGAGAGGTTCTTAAACTATAATGGACACGACGTGAACTAATATATGTTCACAGAATTGAGGATTCACTCTCTACCAGACTGTGCTGTAAACAATATCATTCCTAGAAATTTTCGAAAAACGAATATTACGACGGAGCGTAAGCTTCAGTATTAGTGAATTCTGGATGTGAAATATTTGTATGAAGCGTTCATGTCTTGACTAGGTCGTAGCTGAGGGTTCCAAGTCCAAGTTTCTCTGCTGTTTTCAGATGGATGAGGCTGCTGGTCCCGTTCAGCCTCCCAAGGGTGTCGTTACGCTCAAGGTTTTCCCGGTATGTTGGTGCTCTGTCTATGAGGTCTATTGAGGCTTTGTCGATCGCTACAGGGTCTTCTCCCCCAAGTATTCCAATGTCAGACGTCAGGGGGATCCCTGATGGTGTGCAGCAGTCGCAGGCCTTGGTGATGTCTTGAAGGAAATTGATGTAGGTTATCTTGCCTTTACGAAATCTTGCTGTGACAGCTTGGGCTGCGTGGGCCAGGTTTATTTGGAATATTGTCTTGGCGTCTTCTGGTAGGTAGAGGGCGCCTTCTGTGCAGTCGAAGTAGCAGTTGTTACATGACATGCACTTGGACAGGATCTTTGTATGTTTGCTCCGTTCAATCCTGACAGCGTCGAAGGGGCAGGCTCCGACACACTTGCCGCAGCCATTACACTTATCAACATTCAGCGCCGCCCTATTTGCGAAGTGCTGGGCCGCTTTCCCCTCTTTTGTGGTGCAGCCCATAGCGAGATTCTTTATCGCCCCACCGAACCCACTCAGCATATGCCCCTTGGTGTGTGAGAGAACTACCATCGCGTCTGAGTTCGCTATGGCCTTTGCAACCTTGATATTCTTGATCTCGCAGCCGTCAACGGTCTTCCTCAGTTTCTGGTCTACGCCACTGTAGCCCAGTGGGCCGTCAGCAATGATTATTGGGGCTCCGACAGAGTCTCTTGTGAACCCGTTGCTCGCCGCAGTTCTTAAGTATTGATCTGCGGTGAACCTTTGGTTTGGGTAAAGGGTCGTTGTATCGGTTACGAAGGGTCTGCCTCCAGCTTCTCTGACCAGCATAACAAACTCCCTGACGAATGGCGGTCTCAGATATGTGAGGTTTCCATACTCACCCATGTGTACTTTGACGGTGACCCTGTCGCCTCGAGAGACGGTGGCCTCAACTATGCTCCTGAAGTATCCTCTGATTCGGTCCAGTACGTCATCGTTCTTGCTGTAGTCGAAGAACAGAATCTTCGAAGTCAACTTTCACTCAGCAACCCAAGAATGTGGGGCGTATGCTTGCTAGGTGTGGTATATATTGTTCTCGATCTCTTACCGCGCGCCTCGGCGGAAGCCATTACAATGAATAGATCTACGTTGATTGACGAGCCGTCCTATTCTGATGACGCTTGGGATTTGGCGCGACATGAATACTGCTAAATGCACATTTGTTGAATTATAGGAGTTGTTCAGTCTAGAAGGTGGACCCCGCTATGAAAGCCATTCTTCTCGATAAGCCTGCGCCGCTAGAACAGAATCCTCTCAGATACTCAGACTATGCTGACCCTGTGCCTAGTGACGGTGAGGTCTTGATCAGGATCAAGGCTTGTGGAGTCTGCAGGTCAAACCTTAACGTGATAGAGGGGGTGTACAGCAGACTTGGAATCCCCTCAAAGTCCCCAATCGTTCCTGGACACGAGATAGCGGGTGTGATTGATGAGGTTGGCTCTGATGTTCGGGATCTGGCTGTTGGCGACAGGGTTGGGATTCAGCCCTTGTATTCCGCTTGTGGCAGTTGCGAGTTCTGTCTGAGCGGTAGGGAGCACCTCTGCCCTTCCAGATTGATAACCGGGGAGACTGTTGACGGTGGATATGCTGAGTATATCAAGGGGAGAGCCAACTTCGTCTATCGTGTCCCCGCAAACCTCAAAGACCACGAGGCTGCGCCGCTCTTCTGTCCGGGGGTTACAGCCTACAGGGCGGTCAAGCAGGCAGACCTCTCCCCAAGCAAGACTGTAGCGGTCTTCGGCATAGGTGGAGTTGGACATGTCGCGGTACAGTTTGCAAAGATGACTGGAGCCACCGTCGTGGCTGTGAGCAGAAGCAGAAAAAATCTGGATCTGGCTTTGAGGGTGGGCGCAGACAGAGCGCTGGCCCAAGACGATAACTTGGTGCCTGAGATGAAGAGGATGGGCTACGTTGATTCTGCGATAGTCTTTGCACCGTCCCAGGAGGCGATAGACCGGGCACAGAGGATAACCAAACTTGGGGGTACGGTCGTTCTGGGGGTGACCGGAGACCTCCGGAACCTGATGTTCTTCTTCGAGAAGACCATCAAAGGCACAGCGATCGGAACCAGACTGGATATGCAGGAGGTTCTCAAGATAGCCTCCACCGAGAAGATCAAGATTGCAATAGAGACTTATCCTCTGGACCGGGCGGCTGAGGTTCTGCGTAGACTCAAAGAGGGTGAGGTAGAGGGGAGAGCGGTACTTCTCCCGTAGCGAATTGGCACCCCACGGCTGAAGCTCTTCTCATTCCTGCTTCTAAGGGCATAGACCGGTTGATAGAGATCCTTACCGTTCACGCTTCTGTGTTTAGAAGATGAGAATTTCAGAGATATGGGCTGGGAGCAAATGGCCGATAGCCTACTACTTGCTCGTCGCCAGCGAGAGAATAGATTGAGGGAGCTTAATGGTATGCTTATCTATTCTTGCTATCTTTTTTAGGTTGAGCGACTAAATCATCTTGCCATGTTTCTTGAGAGCTTTAAGGTATGACTTGGAGCTGAATTGAGTGGCGCGGCTGTTACGATAGTCTGATTGAACTGTGCAATGGAAAGATGATTACGTTGGAGAGATACCTTGTCCTTTTTGCGATGCTCATACTTACACTTCTTCCAGCGTATCCTCAGGCATTCGGAGCGGGTACTGTGGACCTGGCCATCATCAGCGTTTTCTGGGGCGAAAGCGCGACGACGCCTATTACTGCTCATCCAGGCGACAGCAACGTTCCATTATTGGTTGTAATCACAAACGCCGGCGATGCCGCTGCTTGGAAGGTGAATGGGACACTGACCCTATCATACCCTTTCAGTTACACCTACACATCGGATGGGAAAGTTCTCTATGCCTCGCGAGTGAACTCTTCTGCAGGACTGCTACTTCCAGGATATAGCTTCACCCTCCGCTATCTTTTGAGCATCGACTCTGGAGCCAAAGACGGGGTCTACCGAATGAGCCTGCTTCTCAGCTACAAGACATCTATGGACATGACTCTGACTGCGACCCGTTCAGTCGATGTTCCGATTTGGTCAGGGGAGATTCGTGTGCAACGATTCATGCCGCTACCATTGAGGATCTATCCAGGGGATACACAAGTGAATTTGAGGGTTTGGGTCGTCAACTCAGGCATAGCAACTGCGAAGGACGTGAATCTTCTCCTACTCTTAACACCCGGTTTCAAACCATCTTCAAGCGGCTCAGATTCAGTCTTCTTGGGTACAATGCTCCAAGGCCAAGTCTCCGAAGCGAACTTCTATTTAGATGTTGATGAGCCAGCACTTCCGGGAACCCATCAGCTTCTCTTGGCCGTCATCTCCGGCTCAAATCTAAACGCCAGTAGGAGCTCGATCCCTCTTCATATATATGAGAAGGCCAAGTTTGAAGTAGCCGCAGTCGAGCCTGGAGAGGTTCTCGCAGGTGATTATGGCACTGTTATGCACGTCACATTAAGAAACATCAGTAACGTTACCGGCGAATCTGTTAGGGCCCAGTTGAAGACTGGAAACCTCTTCTCTGGAACGACGACGGACTACCTTGGGACTATCGACGCTGGCGAAAACAAGACCGCGACCTTCATCCTGGATGTTGACAGTAAGATTAAACCCGGCCGATGCTACATGGAGATCAGAGTCGAGTGGACTCAGGATGATAAGAGCCTCGACCAAACCTCCTCCATCGGCTTGCAGATCTCGCAGAGACCGCTCTCACTAATATATGGCGCAATCGTAACTGTCGTGGCAGTAGTCTTGGCAGGCGTCCTCACATTACGCAGAAGAAGATCCAGACAGAAGGTTTGAAGTGGGAATAAGAGGACCTGACAGTCCATTCAGTTTTCAACCGGTCGCACAAGTTGTGAATCCCAACATGTCTGAGAACCTCATCGAGACATTTAGTCTGACGAAGAGTTTTCGGGACCTCACCGCTGTAGACCATTTGAACCTCAAGGTTAGAAGAGGGGAGGTCTTCGGTTTCCTAGGTCCTAATGGAGCTGGAAAGACTACTACGATTAGAGTGCTCTGCGGCCTACTCACTCCCTCAGAAGGTCATGCGATAGTAACTGGGTTCGACGTGACCAAGTTTCCTGAGAAGGTTAAGGAGAATATTGGATATATGCCCCAAAGATTCAGCCTTTACGATGACCTCACATTACGTGAGAACCTTGACTTCTTTGGTGGAATCTATAGAATACCAGCTGAACGGAGAAGGACCAGAATCAGACAGGTTCTGGAGACTGTGCGGCTAGAAGACTTTGAGAATAAGCTTGCAGGTGAGCTCTCTGGAGGCTTGAAGCAGAGGCTTGCGCTAGCCTGCTCCTTGGTCCATGAGCCTGAACTGCTGATTCTTGACGAGCCGACCGCCGGGATAGATCCTCCTCTACGAAAAGCGTTCTGGAGATACTTTCGTGAACTGAACAAAGAGGGAGTCACTCTATTCATCAATACGCATTACATGGATGAGGCTGAACTTTGTGATCGATTGGGGTTGATTAATAAGGGGAGGTTAATCGCCCTCGATACCCCTAGGAACTTGAAGAGGGCAACATTGGGGGGAGAACTGATTGAGCTGATCACGCCAGAGATTGAGAAGGCCAACTCTATCCTAAGGGACATTGATGAGATTCGGAGAATAGAGCTGAAAGACGAGCGGCTACTCCTCTATGTTGAGGACGCGGCTTCCTCGATTCCGAAGATGACAGCTCTCTTGAAGGAGAACAAGGTTGAGGTATCCACCGTACAGAAGATCGAACCCTCGTTAGAGGACGTCTTCATTGAATTGGTCAAGGTTGGAGGTGGATAATTTGGCTATTGATAGGACTCTTCTGATAGCAAGAAAGGAGATTCTTCAAATATCAAGGAATAGACGTGTCCTCTTCATTGCGTTGATGATGCCTGTCATGATGATGACTCTTATAGGGCTTGGGTTCACAGGCGACGTCAAGAACATATCCACTGTTGTCGTCAATGAGGATGGCCGCGGCTTCAGCACGATGTTCTTGGACGCGCTGAGGCAGATCGATACCATCAAGATCAAGTATTACGCAGACAACCTCAATAATGCTGAGAACCTTCTTAAGAACGGTCAAGCAAAGGCTGCCGTCCTCATTCCAAAGAGTTTCGATGAGAACTTCAGAAGCGGCCAAGCTTATGTTTATGTTGTAGTAGATGGGTCAGACCCCCTGTCTGCAGGTGAGGTCTTACCGTCAGTCCAAGCCATTGCCCAAGGCTTCTCACCTAGAATAGTCGTTAGGACAAGCAACATCATACTGTTCAACCCAACCCTCCGATACGTCGAGTTCATAGCTCCAGCCGTAGTAGGATTCGTCCTGCAGATGTTCCCAATCATGCAGATCGCCATGGCTGTTGCGGGTGAGAGGGAGCGAGGAACGATAGAACAGCTTATCGTTACTCCAATAGGCAGTCTGGACCTTCTTCTTGGAAAGATGCTTGTCTACATGGGGATCGGCTTGACGAACGCCTTCTTCATGATGACTATCGCTGTATATGCGTTCAAACTCACGATTAGAGGAAACGTGTTTCTGATAGCCTTATTCATCTTCATCTTCCTAGCGGCTTCACTGAGTCTGGGCATTCTCTCCGCAGCCATCTCTAAGACTCAGCTTCAAGCGATTCAGACTGTGTTGCCTTTCATAATTCCAACAGCATTCTTGTCTGGAACATTCTATCCCATCGAGTCTATGCCAAATTTCATTCAGCCCATATCTTACTGTCTGCCTTTGACATACATGATTCACGCGATGCGTTCAGTTATGGTGAAGGGATGCGGATTCGAAGTCGTCGCCCTTGATCTGCTCGCTCTCATCGTATACGCCGTCGTGATTATTACTCTGGCTGTAACGGTCTTCAGGAAAAAGCTTTAGCCCGGCCCAGTCCACTGAGCGACTTCATGTGTCTCCCAGAGATCGGTGGAATATCGAATATCTTTGAATAGACAAGAGCTTGAGTCTGCCATATTCCTGAATAACAGCTTACCCCTAGCGCTCACGATAACCTCAATATTTATCGTAGTCAGTCAGTTCTGGCTAGATCTTATTCTTCTTCAACTTCTCCGATACTAATCTTGAACAAGCATCGCGCGACAGCCTAGGTCTGCAAAGCTTATTAAACGCTGATCGTGACAAGAGTGGCTGAGGCGCGTGAGTGGGCCTCCCACCCGTTGCGCCAGATAAACCCCGGAGTCGGGAGGTTTAGGTTTGAATCCTCAAGCCGCAAAGGAAATGTCCTTGGCGATAGTCTTCACCGCGCTGTACGCGGTGGCTGTGATAGTCCTTGCGCCGGTAAGCTTCCACATCTTCCAGGTCAGGGTTGCAGACGCGCTGCTACCCCTCTCAGTAATCTTCGGGTGGCCCGCCATCGTAGGAGTCACTGTGGGGGCTGTTGTAGCCAACTTCTACGGGGGCCTAGGCATCGTCGATATTGCAGGAGGGGCCGCAGCCAATTTCACAGCCACACTTCTGGCTTGGCAAATAGGACGCAGAAAGATCAAGGGAAGCTGGGCCTACGCTGTGGCTGTGGAGGTCTTGGTGGTGAGCCTGATAGTAGGCAGTTACTTAAGCATCCTATTCGAGGTGCCGCTGGCAGTAGGGTTATTCGGGGTTCTCATAGGAAGCCTAGTAGCGATTGGACTGTTAGGATACACATTGCTGAGGACGATGTCGAAGCCATTAATGATTAAGACCCTGCGGTCTTATGGAATCAAGCTATATCTAAAAAATGAAGACTAAACAAGCAGCAGTTGCCCTAGCAGATATCTGTTCTTTTATTCAGACTTGTTCAGAACGCCTAGAACTTAGTAGTCGAAAAGTTTTGTGAAAATACATAGGGCATTTCTACACATGTTTCGTGAAAAGACTTGGATTGAAAACAGATTGGAGGGAACAACGGAGAGACCAGCGCGCGCTACTCGTTGTACTTTGAATCATAGTGCAAAGAGTTAAGAGAAATCGTCCAAATATAGTGATCCGCCTAGGAACCTCCTAACTAGAGATGAAGGATTCAGAGTAATCCACGCAATAACTGGAGTGTCAAGAGTGCGCGCTGGCAAGAAAGATACTCGGCTTCTAATCAATAGTTTTGTGAAAATGCCAGCGGAGGTGAATGATCTTAGGGAAGAATGAGTTGTTAGACTTTTAGAAATATGAGAGCAAGAGATCACGTGATCATGTTCTACACAGATCAGAAAGATAAGCACCTCGTTCTCTTCACGTATTTGACGGCTGGATTGGACGCTGGTGAGGCAGCAATCTTTGTTGCAGGAGAAGAATCATCTCATCAAATAAGGGAAGCTATGAAGAGCTTTGGGTTGGACGTCGAATATTACGAGGGTACAGGCGCTTTAAGGATACTTGATTACCGAGACTGGTATATCACTGGAGGACAGTTTGATATCGGCAGAACAATTTCCTTGTGGAAGAAGTCTTTGGATGAAGCCTTGGCCAGAGGCTTCAAAGGACTTCGCGTTACAGGCGAGATGGCATTCTTCTTTCGACATAATATGGTTCACGAACTGATTCAGTATGAGAGGGCCTTGCATAGAGTGCTCAAGATTCCACTGAGCGCTATATGCGCCTACGACGACACCGTCGTAGTTAAAGGGGCTAGAGAGAACCAATACTTAATGCTCTACCTGAATCTCATTTCGGCACATAGCACCATTCTGTTCTTGGGTCCAGAGGAGGCGGGAATGATCAAAGTTGTCTAGTTTGGGTCTCAGAAGATGAAATGGAAGAACCTGCATCCAGAGTTTCTATGTATTTGATTGAGTGCGTTGTGTAGGTCTTGACCGTGACCCTGGCAGTGGACAGCTACCTAAGCATTCTATTCAAGATGTCCACTGCAATAGGATTACAAGGGATTCAAACTGTGAAGAGCAAAAGGTTTGATAGCTGTTCTTCGGAGAGAACCTACTTCTCAACATCTCCTTCAGTTCTCTATTGAGCGTTTGGCGGATAGAATTGAAGACGACCGTAACATTGATTGGGCGACTGGTCTCAACAGCCGCCTTCTCTGCGATCGTCGTAGTTGCAGGTGGAGGAGTGGCCTTCATTCAGCGACCGGTGGGGGCGCTGTACTTGGTCTTTTGGATCTTGTGGTGCCTTGTTACAGCGCTGGGGCGGCAAAGAGGTGTGCTCTCGGCTTATGACAAGAGCCAACGCTCGTTCGCTGCTCTTGGCGGTCCAATCTTCCTCGGACTCATCGTTGTGGCGCCCTGGGAATACTCGAACTTTGCAGGGCCCATTCCTCGTGACGGACCGCTGGCTTGGGTTGGGCTGGCTCTTCTTGCGTTGGGCGTCGTGCTCCAGGCAGCGGCTATGTGGGCACTCCACGGCCTGTACACGTACCGGCTGGGCGTGCAGCCTAGACATCGCTTGGTTGTGAGTGGCCTATATCGTTTCGTCCGCCACCCAGGCTACTCAGGCAGCATCCTGTCCATGACGGGTATTGGTCTGGCTTTGAGTAGCCTAATCGCCCTTGGGCTGGAGATTCTCTTTGTGCCGCTTCTCCTGAGGCGGATTGAGCGCGAAGAGGAAATGTTGTTGGCCGAGTTTGGTGAAGAGTACCGGACCTACATGAGGACGACGAAGCGGCTGATACCGCTGGTCTACTAGTTGAACGGCTGAGCAGGTAACGAAGGAAAAGGCTCTTACACCTTGAGCTGTATGTGAAGAAAACTGACCAGATGTGTGTGAAGAGTGATCGAAAGGATTGAGAGATACTTTCCGGAGGAGATACCTTTTCCCTCCACCCGGGGCTACGCCCACATAGCGAGGGTCAGCCCGTTCATCAGAGACGCTTACAGAGAGGTTGCCCGAAGAGCGGCGAGGAAGCTGACGAGGGGAAGAGTACTCGATGTGGGAACCGGCCCCGGCTACCTCCCCATAGAGATTGCTAGGTTGACTGAGGGGGTTGAGGTTGTCGGCATCGATGTTTCCAAGGACATGGTTAGAATAGCGAGGAGGAATGCTCGTAAAGAAGGAGTGGAGAACAGGGTTAGGTTTGAGGTTGAGGACGCGAACAACATGTCATATGACGACTCATCCTTCAACCTCGTCGTCAGCACAGCCAGCTTTCACCACTGGAAGAGACCCGTCAAGGTGCTGAACGAGATTCACCGAGTCCTCAAGCCTGGTTGCGAGGCTTGGATATACGACCTGCGTAAGGACGCACCTCCCGAGGATGTTGAGAGGCTGAAGGAGAGATACGGCAGGTTCATAGGCTGGCTCCTCTACAGAGCGGTGACCGCCCACTCAGCCACAACAAGAGAAGAACTGGAGAGGGTTTTGAAGGATCCGGAGAACAGATTCAAAATCTACGAGATCAGGGAAGACTACCTCTTCATCCTAGAAGCAGTCCTGCTAAAGACCTGAGACCGGCTGAGTTTCCCAGGTAGCCGGTTATCCGAGAATCTCAGTAGAGATGTTTCTTACACTTTCTTGACTGGGTATCTTATCAGTGTCCTCTGAACTTTGGCCTTGGGGCTTGTTAGGTACTCCTCCTCATGGCTGCCAGCTATCTCGTAGCCGTTGTCTTTAATGAATTGGCGAAGCCTCATCACCGTCTCGTGCTCAGTTCTGTATGGGCCGATGTGCAACATCTGCGCGACCGTCCCGTACTCCCAATTCTCCAGTCGAACCTTCGGTTCAGGAGCCTTCTGAGGGACCTCAGTCACCTCTTCTGGAACAGGCAGTGCCCAGATGCCTGTCCACTGACCCTTAGGGGCTAGGTGGGCATCGGGCCACCGGGCACGCAGCCTCCCAACCTTGAACTGCACGTCTTTCTTCTTCAACTCGAACTTGAGCTTGTAGACTGAACCGAAGAGGGTTGGCAACACCTTTTTTGCAGCAACGTTTGGGTCTCCTTTGGAGACGACTACAGCCATCTTCTGCGTCCTCATCTCGATGATCTCAGGCTTCGTCAGCTTGGCCGGTCTTACTCCCTTCACACCTTTCCGGAGGACTTTGCTCTTCGTCATGGCTCCCCAGCGGTTAGAAGGTAGCTAGAATGGATATATGCGTTGCCAACCAGAGGTGAAGTCCCCAAAAGAGTAGGTAGGACTTCCACTCCCCGTATTGCTGCAAAGCATATCAAGAAGCCGTACGATCAAGAGCTGACACCAGGCGTTAAGACTTGATAGTGAAAGAGGTTGAGTGTAGGTCACTGCTCAGCGAGAGTCGCCTCGCAGACTACTGCATCAACCCCTACATTGGCTGCCAGCACGCCTGCAGGTATTGCTACGCTGAGTCATACACTCAAAGATTCTCCAAGCATACGGAAGCGTGGGGGGATTTTGTAGACGTCAAGATTAATGCGCCTGCTGTCCTTGTGAGGGAGGCTAAGAGGAAACCGAAAGGAACGGTCTTCCTCAGTTCCTTGACTGACGCTTATCAGCCGCTCGAAAGAGAATATGAGTTGACTAGAAAGTTGCTCGAGATTCTTTTGCGGCAACAGTTTCCAATATCGATACAGACGAAGTCTGCCCTAGTCCTCAGAGACCTAGACCTCATCCAGAAGTTTCGAGAAAGAGAAGTTGGATTCACAATAACAACGCTAAACGACGATATCAGGAAATTGTTTGAGCCAGCATCTTCTCCTGTTGAGGAGAAACTCTGGGCCATCAAGAAACTTAGAGAAAACGACGTGAAAACCTTCGTCTTCTTTGGACCCATACTGCCCCACATTTCAGACCGAGATCTCGAAGATTGTTTTCGTCAGATTCTGAGGGCCGGTGCAGACTATGTCTACGTTGATAGACTCAACCTGAAGCCCGGCCTATGGATAAAACTGGAAAGGTCTCTGCAGGACCATTTCCCCCATCTCCACGAAGAATGGAAAGATATTCTGTTAGGGAAAAGCGATTACTACGAGAAATTGAAGAGGGAGATTAATCGTATAAGTAAAGAACTAAGATTTGATTGCAGATTCTGTTTCTAAACAGCTTTTGGGCCTAAATTTGATTTATCGCAAACGGTTGGCACATGTTGACACATTATTTCCACGACTCAACCACCAGTTCAACATGTGCGTTATCGAGAGACAGCATCCAGTTGAGAGTTAGCAAAATCGTTTACACCGACACACATTTCTTTATTCAATAGTTTGATAGTTGGCGTCATTTATTCAATAGTTACGACGTTCGATCATACATTGACTTTATTCACGAAACCGTACGCTCGATCTAGCTCAGACATTGCGCATGGACACAGTTTAACCCTTGCACAATACGAACATTGGAGAGACTCAGTAGCTCACCTGAATTCCTCTGGAAGCTCGTGAATCACTTCGTCAATGGTCTTGTAGGTCTTTTCTGGGATATCTTCGAGTAGGACTGATGCATGAACTCTTCTTTCAGGAGTTAGGTCTATGACCTTCCATCCTTGATCCTCTATCAACTGTTGCTTTGTCGCTGGGAACTCTGCATCCTCACTGAGAACCTCTCTCAATGACTCTGGGCCTGTGCTTCTTGTTGCCATTGGAAATCTGCCTGAGACTCTGTACGTCTTGAGTCTGGCCGCGTCTTTGTACATCTTCACTCCGTGGAAGGTTAGTGCAGCCCTCCGGTATTCGCTCTTATTCGATTTCTCATCTATCTCCTTGAGTTCCTCGTCTGTGAACTGGTAGATGTTGCGACTTCCTTTGCCGAAAAGTCTCGTGTACAGTATGTCAGACTTGACTTTAGGCTCTTCTCTGGACAGGTCGAGGCAGTGAATTATCTCATATTCTCGCATCAATTCAAGAAGCTCTGAGGGTACAGATTCATTTTCAGGTCTTCTTATCTCCCAAGCCATCTCCACCCCCTCATGATCCGCCCTTTTAAGGAAGTTGTCTATCGCCTGTATCTTTGCTTTGTCACACTTCAGGTCGGCCGGCGTCTGCATGTGCAGGAATTTTGCTCTCAAGATCCTGCAGACTGTCATAGTCCTCTCGAATATTCGGAAGGCCTCGTCTATTGGTTCGAGCCTGTACTTGTGGGTTAGGTCTCTGTGACATCGCACTGAGAACTCGAAGTCTTCTGGAACACGCCTTCTCCATGATTTGACCTGCCATGTTTCTGGGTGCTCGTAGAAGGTTGAGTTGGCCTCGACGAAGTTGAAAGCTTCAGAATAGGCTTCAAGGCTGTCGCGGTTTGGAACCTGGAAGTAGGCCCATCCACCTGCGCCGATCAGGACCTCAGTCAAGTCTTCAGCCCACTCTTTATATTGACTGGTAGAAGTCAGCTATATCTTGTCTTTCGCCTCGGTGTGGTCACATGGGCAGGCTTCTTCTAGGGACTTCCGGCTGGTCTTACGATGAGTGGGTTGGGGTCTTCTATCGTGACCGCAAAGAACGTAAGCTCAGCGCCTACGCAAAGGTCTTCCCGACAGCCGAGATCGACTCAACCTTCTACGCCTATCCTTCCAAGGGTGTGGTGATGGGTTGGGCCAGATATACCGGTTCCGAATTCGTCTTCACAGCCAAGCTCCCCCAACTGATCACTCACGAGAAAGCCCTTGACCTGAAGAGTGGAGTTGAGGATGATGTCGAGCGGTTCTGCGATTTGATGTCTCCTCTACAGCTGAACGGTAAGCTTGGCTGCATCCTCATACAGCTTCCACCAAGCCTCAAATTTGATCCGGCGAGGGTTGAGGCTTTCTTCGGTATTCTTCCAAGCGACTTCAGGTTCGCAGTCGAGTTCAGAGATCCGTCTTGGTTGAGAGCTGAGACTTGGAATCTCCTCGAGAAGTATAGTATCGCGTACACGGTCGTTGATGAACCTCTGCTCCCCCCCGAAGTCAAGGTCACCTCTGACTTTGCATACTTTAGGTGGCACGGTCGAGGCCGCAGACCATGGTATAACTACCGCTACAATGAGGGGGAGCTGTCTCCTTGGGTTCCAAAGGTCAAGGAGACCATGAAGAACGTCAAGACAGTCTACGGCTACTTCAACAATCACTACCACGGATACGCCGTAGAGAATTGCCTTCAGATACTTGAGATGCTAGGTCCGTTGACACGGAGTCAGTCTGAGACGAAGAAGCATATCGAAGAGTTCGGGGTCTCTGGACTACGAGTTCCAAGTGAGGAGGGTGTAGCCAGACTCACCGCCTTCATGTCCAAACCAGAGGCTGATGAGGTGGGTCTAAGCGATCTTCTGGCCAAGTTTATCGACAAGTCTAGGCTGGATCGAGCCCGAACGATCCGTGACGACGAGTTGAGAATTGAAGAGGTCTCTGACAGACGCTTGGCCGCTCATGTTCGCTCGTACCATGTCGTGATCGACTTCGATAAGCAGGTTATTCTCCATGATTGTGCTGACTGGACTCGAACACTATCTTCGAAGCAGTTCTGCAAACATCTTGGAAAACTGTTTCAACATATTCCCGAAGATAGATCTGTCGGGATCCTCAGAAAAATCTGTTCTGAACTCGATGATTGGGATTTTCAGACCTGTGAAAGCTAGACCCATAAGAAGACGAATCGAATCACAGAGCGACTTTATTGTAGTAGGACGGATTGTTCCCCGGTTCAGAGCCTCACAACCGTCTACGAACTCAAACTCTTAGATCGGATATTTTGACGGTTGAGACCTCGCTTATGTCTTCGAAGTGTTTCTCCTCATCCAAGATTACGACCGGCACTTTTTCTTCATTCGATAGGCGCAGTGCTAGGGCGGCTGAGGAGAGGTCGCCCCAAGGCTTATCCCTATACTTTAGCTTCAGCGCTCCCAGATTTATGGTTGTCACCTCGTCTTGAAGTACGTTAATGGTTGCGTAGGCTGAACGAATGACAAGCCTTGGATCTACATCCTTTTCTAGAAATTTCGGTCTTGCCTCTTTTATCATTGATATGACTCTGTAAGCTTCCGAGAGGTTGTTGGGATGGATGAAGATTTCAAGTTCTCCCTTCTCATGTTTGAGAACCGCCTCCCTCGCAACGTCGGACCCCTCCTCTTTGGTGAAGATTAGAATGAAGGGACCCGCGTCAAAGACAAGCCTCCTCAATTCTTCTTCTCCGCAAGCCGGTTCTCTAGCTCGACCTGTCTTTGCCTCTCCGCCTTTGTTTCTGCCTCCCGTTGCCTCAGCAGGGTTTTGGAGGCCTCGACTCTACCGAGGAAGCTGAAGAGCTCGGATAGAGGGGGTAACCTCTCCAGCAGTATTCTGTTCTCGTCTAAGGGTGTCAACGTAAGCTCAGCTCCCGTGTCAAGCCCAAGTCTCTCTCTGAGGGCCTTGGGGATAACGACCTGACCCTTGGCTGATACCCTTGTCTTATACTTCAGCGCCTGCTCCAAGTTGCGCAACCTATCTTACCATTAGCCTAAACAGATTTAAGTCTTACCTACCTCACAAATTATAAGTAGTCTTACCAAATAGTCATAGGCGGGCCTCAGTTCTTGCCAGATCGCAGGTGAAGCCACCCCCACCGCGACCAGAGAACCTAGAAGAACAAGGCGGAAAGATAGAGGCGACCAAGGTTTAGCTTTACATAGACATTGGAGTGAACTGCGAAAGGAATGGCTGGAATATGCCGCTGAAGCGCGCGCGCTTTCCGACAGCCTAACGTTACAATAGGTTTATGGTAGAATTGAGATCAAAGAGAGGGTTGCAGAAAAATTTTTTTCCCATTCCAATCGACCTGTGGCAGAGTCGGGAGCTCCACCCCACTTGTAGTCTGGATAATAATGTCAAACCATGTTAACTTCTGGATCAGTATTGAGGGACTGTACCCCCGCCGGTGAGGGAAGTTGGTGTGGATCTCCACGGTAGATTTGAAAAATAGACTTATTCTAAAGCAACGTAAGGATTCAAGGTTGAAATTGTAAGAATCGGGTCTCTCCTCTTATGGTCAAGGCTTGAAGCCTGAAGATCTTAAGAGATTCATGGAGAGGTCTGGGAAAAGCCACGAATGCAAACCAAAGGATCTCAAGATGGTAATGTTGAAATTTGAGCTGGCCCAACGAAGGTTGGGAAGTTACCTGTGACCTACACCCTTGAGGATCTTGCCCGGCTCATAGCCAAACGCAACTTCTGCACACTAGCCACGCAGGGACCCAGCGGCCCCCATGTTGCCGGTGTCTGCTACTTGGCCAGAGGGTTGGATATCTATATCCCAACAAGTAGAAACACAGCGAAGGTTCGCAACATTTGCCGTAATCCGCATGTCGCGGTGCAAATCTCCGTACGTTGGCCCCTGTTACCTGCCCCGCCACGAAGCATACAATTTCGGGGTATCGCCGAGATTCTGCCTATCGATGATGCTGACGCTAACGCCGCGTTAGCGCAGGCATCGATAGCTATATCTAGAAGGCTATCCTCCACTTCGATGTACCTGAGAGGCTTCATACCGAATCTTAAACTAGTTCTAACTCGAAACCATAGCGCACACGCTGGGCACTTCCCATGGTGAGGAAGGTTTGAAGACTGAAGACCTCAAGAGGTTTATGGAGAAGCACCCCTATTGGAAAATCTTCCCCTGGCATCCCCTTAACCTAGCCCTAAAGAAATCAAGATTCAAAGAGCCCAAGGAAAAAGAAGATAAGCAATCAGGTTAGTCCAATTGAGCACCCTAATGAATCGATAAGTGTAGAGGGAGCACCGGTTGAACTCTGAAAAGAAGCGTAACATCGATTGGGAGGAAGCTGGCCGCGCAATCTTGGCAGCCCTACTGTTGATCGCAATCGCGTCCATAGCTATAGTATGGTCAATCATCCACCCTGAGGGGTCAGCAGGGGCTGTTGCACTAGACATCCAAGTCTCCCGGGCAACGTTGTCGGGGGCACAACAAGAGGTATTGGTTAAGGCTGTCAACGCGTCTGGGGTGGTTGATTCGACGAGAAATGACACTGTCAGGATCAGCATAGAATCCGAGGAAGCAGTGATCCGATCCCAGTCAAGCCTGAATCGAGAGTGGTCTAAAGAAGTCACGATCAATCTAGATCAGGGAGTTGGAAGGGTAGAATTGTTCACCCGCAAGTCAGAGTCAATCACTCTGACGGCTACTTGGCTAGAGGGCGGGTCGCCCCTCCAATCCCGCACAGTGAGTTTCCATCTGATGCGACTCGGCCCTGAGACTCCAGAACCGCCGCCGTGATGAAGAGGTCCAGTGGAACCACAACCAGTCATCCATCATTCTCCTGCGCGCGCTATCCACCTGCTAGTAGGCTAAAATAGGCTTATTGTTTGCTCAATGAGAAAGAGACGGAGAGATACCGTATCAGGCAATGCACTCGAAACATAAACGAGAAATCATAGACTTTAGTTCATACTGGATTGTCAAGGTATAACAAGTAAAACTTTAAGTACTTGTAAACCAAATTTGAAAAGTATGACAGATAGAAAAATCGAGGACATCGTGAAGGTCTCTCCCAAAGGTCAAATAGTCATACCCAAGGATATTAGAAAAAGGCTAGCGCTCGCTGCTGGAGAAAGGCTTCTAGTCATGAGCAGAGATGAAGAGATCATAATCAAGAAACTGGGGAAGCTCTCAATAGAGGAAATAGCGGAAAGAACAGAAACGGCTGCAAAGGAGAAGGGACTTGACGCTGATACGCTCATAGACGAGGCAGTCGAATGGGCGAGAAAGTCAAAGTAGTCCTCGACACAAACATTTGGATAGCCATCTTCATCAAGAGAGTCCTGAGTAAGGAATTCTCGGAACTTCTTAGGAAAGAAAGAATCATCGTATATACAACGGAAGAAATTCTGAAAGAGATATCCAGAGTTTTGATGTATCCAAAGATCAGTGAGGTGCTAGAACTTTCCGGAGTGACTCAGAAAGATATACTTCAAAGGATAATTGAGAATTCAACACTAGTCAGACCCAGAGTCAGACTGAAAGTTATTACAGAGGACCCAGAAGATAATAGGATACTTGACTGTGCTCTACAAGCAAATGTACATTTTATCGTCAGCGGAGATAAACATCTTCTTAAACTTAGAAGATTCAGAAACACAAGAATTGCGACGCCAAGAGAATTTCTAGATGTTTTAAGGAAGTAAGTAAATCCCCCAAGGAATTCTTGGGGTGCGAGAACCTATTTTTGGTGTTCACCAACTGCTCTTGGATAGTCTTCTTCCTCAAGTTGAATCGTTGTGTGGTCGATTCCAAACTCGTCCTTCAACATATCTATTAGATTCGTGATCAGCTCTCTCCTGTCAGTCCCTCCCTTCACCACAACATGGCCGCTCATGCAACACATCCTATTCGGGGTGATGCACCACACGTGGAGATCGTGAACATTCCTAACGCCTTCAAATCCAGCTATCCTGCTCTCCACCTTTTCCAGATCGATGTGGAATGGAACACCCTCTAGGAGAACGTTCAGGGAGTCACGAACTAGTCTCCCAGAACTGTAGAAGATCAGTACACCTATCATCATACTGATTAGAGGATCTGCCAGATACCAGCCGGTGAAGAACATTATCAGCCCAGCAGAGATCACTCCCACAGATCCTAGAGTGTCGGCGACCACATGCAGAAAGGCGCCTTTAACATTCAGGCTCTCATGCCTTGATCTCGAAAGAACGGCCACAGATAGACCGTTGGCCATGAGGCCGAAGACCGCGATGACCAACATACCTAGACTATTTACCTCGACTGGTCTCTGAATTCGCTGGAGACCCTCATAAAAGATCAAGACCACAACAGCCCACAGGAAGATTCCGTTCAAGAAGGCTGCAAGAATCTCTGCACGGTAATAGCCATAAGTCTTCTTCACAGTTACAGGTCGACTCGCAATCCACGAGGCCACTAGCGCGAAGACCAAGGCCAAGACATCGTTCAGCATGTGCCAAGCGTCCGTCAGAAGGGCCAGACTGTTTGTAAATATCCCTCCAACCAGTTCGATGATGAAGAAAGAGATTGTTATGCCTAAGGCGATTCCAAGATATCTTGTACCGACCGATGAGTCGGAGTCTGCGTCCACTTGAACATTCCCCGTGGTAGCTGTCTTCTAACCAAGATACTGGGAAATCCCTAATTCAGGTTGCCACGTTTATAGCAATGACAGTTCTTATTTGGTCTTTGGGGTTGTCCTTCCAAGATAGGGGAGGAGAAAATCCGGTTGAATGTTTCAATCAACTGTCAGCGCGCGCTGTGGACATATTCCTTCGCGGCACCTCTATGAGGGCTAGGTCTTGGTTCATTCCGATCAGTTTGTTCTTTACCTTCACTTGGCTCTCTGTATTCGTCTAGGCAATAGTGGTGATACTACCTACCATGCGTCAGATCTGATAAAACTGGGATGCAAACCGCTGTTCAGTAGTCCTCAGAGAAGCTACCTTGACAGTTACCCACAGAAAACGCTGCTACACTTTTCTCATAGTTATGAAGTTTGGTTGGCTATGTGGTTCAAAGCGTCTTCTAGGCTTCTGAAGCCGTACTCAATGCCGTGAAATCTCTGTACTGACTCTAAGACTTCCTTTCTTGCAGCTTCACGCTTGTGTTCCCTCAGGTCGCCGCTCTTTATGACCTCGCACATGATGTCGCAGACCTGTTTCACATGGCCTTCTTTGAGCCCCATCCTCGTTACGTACTGGAAGCCTATCCTCAAGCCTGAGGGGTCTTCTCTACTGCCCGGTTTATCGTATGGGAGAATCTGTTTATTCACTATTATGTTTACGTCCTCAAGCCTCTCTGCAACCTTCTTGCCGCCACCAAATTCTCTTACATCCACGGCGATCTGGTGAGATTTCGTGAAACCTTGTCTTTTGCCCAGGACCGTCAGTCCCTTGTCATCTAGATACTTGCCTGCTGTCTGGGCGTTTCTCACTATTTGAGAAGCCATGGCCTTGCCGAAGATCTTCATCTCTAGGGCCGCGACTCCTAAGGCTGGGAACCTGCCGGGATGAGTGTTGGAGGTTGACAGGGGGAAGATGGCGTGTTGAATCTTCTTAGCCGCCTTCTTCATCCTCTCACTCATCTCTCCATCTTCCTTCAGGTTTGCGAAGACGAGTCCACCCTGAGGGCCTGGAAAAGTCTTATGAGTGGAGGATGTGACGAAGTCGGTTCCTTCCCTTATTGGGTCCTGAAACTCCTCGCCAACTATCAAGCCCAGAACGTGGGCTGCGTCATAAACGACATAGGCCCCAAGGTCCTTAGCGGCCTTTGCCAGTTTCCTAACCGGACTGGGAAATAGGAATAGGCTTCCGCCGAAGGTTATTATGCCCGGCTTGACCGACTTTATGACTTCTTCGGATTTCTCTACATCAATATTCAGCTCTTCTTCATCATGCCTGAGACTCATCACTTCAAGACCTATCACTTCGCCAGCGTTACCCGTATAGTCGTGGGAAGAGTGGGCTCCAGCTTCGAGTGGAATGCTCAACATCCTCTTGTTCTTGGTGACTTCAGATAGCCCCCAGAACGTGACTTGGTTCGCTTGAAGCCCAGAGATCGGTCTTACATCGATCCAGTCACACCTCAGAACATCCTTCATCAGGTCAGCCACTGCGTCCTCGATCTTGCTGAGATATTTTTGGCCTTGATAGTGCCTGGATACTACGTGGCCTGAGAAATCATTCTCCCCTTCAGAATACCTGCATCTTAGGTCCCTACAGAGACTCAGCATCTGTTCCACAGCGGGTGAGGGAAATCCCTCGCTGGCGATCAGGTTTAAGCATTCATTTCCTCTATATTTCTCATGTGCTTTGGTCACTTCATATAGGTCTAGGAATTTATCGAAGAATTCCTGCATTTTTCTCATCTATTCACCCTCTAACATTCAAGTCTTCAGGCAATCCTTAACTTGCCAACTTCCTCTCCGCTAATCTTGGATACACTTATGGTATTATCCAGATTTTCCCCACCATACTTTACCAGGATTGAGTAGTCCTTGCAGTCCGAGTAATATGCTGTTAGGGAGGCTGCAACCCTAACCGCCTCCTGTGATTCCGGGCCTTGAAGCAGCGTTACTGGGCTACCGTATCCAGGAACCTCAAAGTGGTGTTCGCTCTTCCCCTTCAGATCGAGCAACCGCCTGTTCTCGTCCTCATTTCTGCCAACCACAATCTTGTTAGGTCCATACCTGAAGTGGCGGCCTACCTTCAGGAGCTCAACATCCCTCATGGTGACCTTCTCCATATTCTTGAAGAGGTCACGCAGCTTCCTCGCAAAGTTCTTGTCTGTAAGTAGACATCCGCCTGCCGGGCAGGAGTAGCCTGCTATTCCGAGGTTCTCAGCAAGCTCGATCTGTCTCTTTCGCGATCTGCCGCTGATGTCCAGCAGCTCCTCCCTTTTTACTAGGCCTGTCTTCTCAGCCTCGGTTTTAGGCAGCAACTTCGCTGAGAGGGGCCTTAGGATCCTGCCTTCAAGACCAGCCTCCCTCTCTACCAATTTAAGGGCTCTGCGGTGTTGAGACATAGGTCTCTCACCCAGAACCTCGCCGGTGACTATGAGGGAAGCCCCAACTTCTTCAGCGTACAGCTTGGCCTTTCTCAACATGAATATCCTGCAATCGATGCAGGGGTTTAGGCCTCTTCCGTAGCCGTGTTTGGGTTTTCTCACAACCTCAAGATATTCCTCGTCCTTCATGATTATCTTGAGCTTGATACCCAGAGTCCTTGCCACATCTACGGCTTGACATCCTCCTTTCCTATTGCACTGGCAGAAGGGTGACGAGAAGAAAACTGCCTCCACATCCACACCCTGCCTAATCGTAAGAGCCACGGCTAGGGCACTATCTAGGCCGCCGGACAGCAACGCAACCGCTCTCTTATGTCTTGTTAGAGTACGTGCTTCGCTTCCGTCCGATCTGTGCATCATCAATCGCACACAACCTCTGGGTATATTCACGAGAGATCTTACGCTCTCAATTGAAAGATCCCCATACGTACCTAGCCTAGACGACGCTCTATGTAAGTCTTCAGTGAGCAAACCAATTATATTAAGTCCTATCTCAACGCCTCAGATTGTTCGCAGCCCTTCTGGACTGATAATGTTTGAGTTGGAGGTTTGAGGACTGTCCTCAAGACTGTGGAGTAGGGTCAAAGAGTCGGTGAAGTTCATCCTCTTCTTCATACTTCTCATGAAGGATCTGCTTGCAGACCGCAGAGTTTCCAAACAGTCCAAGGCGGTGGCGACCGTATGTTTAGCTTACCTTTTGAATCCATTCGATGTTGTTCCAGACTTCATTCCGATCCTCGGCTATTTGGACGACTACATCGTAGCCAGCATTCTTCTTAACGAGATACTGAACAGGGTCGACGAGAAGATCCTTCTTGAGCACTGGAGAGGAAGCAAAGGTAACTTAATCTTTGCGAAGAGAGTAGGCGGGTTCTTCTCGCTGATAAGTCTCAGCGGGATCAAAAGGAAGATCTTCAGGAAAAACCAGACCGTGAAGCTAGGCCCCCTGCGTTATCCTCTTCTCCAGCCATGTTAGCCTGAGTGTTAGGTAAGTGATGACTGTGACGACTGCGGCGGCCAAGTAGAAGCCTATGCCGATGGCCATCCCGATTGAGGCTGTAACCCAAAGGGACGCGGCGGTCGTTACTCCAACGACTCTCTCCCGAGTCTGAATGATGGTTCCCGCACCGATGAAACCTATGCCGGCCAAGATGTATGCAGCTATGCGGGAAGGGTCTCCTCCCGGAAAGGCGTAGAATGACAGGATTGTGAATTGGGTTGACCCCAAAGAGACGAGTATATGTGTTCTGAGCCCGGCTGGCTTGTCCACCCTCTCCCTCTCAAACCCAATAATCCCTCCAAGAATGAAGGCTAGAACAACTCTTGCGACCAGTTCAAGTTCTGATAACATGATTATGAAGAAAATGAATGCAGCATATAACCTGTTCCACCTTGACAGACTGTAAGATCCACTGCTGCGAGCAGCCCCTTCTACGATTTCTTCACTTGCACTCTAGGCAACCCTACTCTCAGTTCAAGTTACAAATGTGGAACTTGTCTGATAGAGATGACTGAGCTGAGGTTGACTAGATGAGTATGAAGGCCGCCACTGCGGCCAGGGCACCTACAGCGGTTGCAATAAGGTTAACCATATTATTGTCTATCATTCTTGATCCTCTGAGGTGCACGGTACTACTGTGACAGTGCTTCTTGTTCTCTGTTACTGAACCGCATACTTTGCATCTGAACATGCCCTGAACAGACGCTCCTAATACGCTGTCAAACGTACAGCCAACAAACCCGGAGATTACGGCAACCAGTATGGTTGCCTCAAGTCCATAGCCACGAAGGTTGGCCATATTTAGGAGCCAAGCTGCGAAGCCTATTACAATGGCTCCGAAGAGAGTGGCCAGCTCACCCATGAGTGAGACTCCTCCTGATGTTCCGGCCGGAACCTTCCTGCGCAAGCTTGTGATTAGTCGGGGTTCAACCCGACTCAAGAGACCTATCTCAGTAGCCAAGGTATCCGCGGTCGCCGTCGATACGGCGCCGATAAACCCTAGGGCAAGAGCTCCCGAAGGCCATAAACCCTCACCAAAAGCGAAGAGCGCTGCAATCCCGCCGTTTGCGGTAATGTTCGGCCAAGCCCTAGCTCCACCTTTCTCTTGGGCAAACCCGATTCTTCTCTTATGTTCATACTTGTACTTGGTGAACTGGGCTGCGACCGCGTGAAAGATCAAGATGACTATGAACCATCTCCACCCTTCAGGCGGCAATACAAATATGAGGAAGCCAATGATGAAGGCGGCAACGGCTCCAGAGACATCAATAAACCTCATCTTCAATGAGAGGGCGCCTATGAGAAAGCATGCAAACAGAGCCTCGGTCACTGTTGGGAGATCCACGGTGGCGGCCACCTCAGACCAAGTTCACGAGCAATGCCTTACTTGAATCTTGATGCCCTGATAACGTTTTTGATAATCCAGGAATGGACTTGGCCGAACTCTTCTATAGCCAAGGATTAATCCTTTAAACTATTGAGGAAATCTTAGTGATATGGTCTCCACTCTTGATGTCCTGCTGGTGTTACTCATCTATGTGATCGTCCTGCTGATAATCGCTATCTCGGAGTTTGCGAGAGTAAAGCTCAAACTCAAACCGATAATCACGAGGCACGCCATACATCTTCTTGCAGGAGACAACATGCTCCTGTTACCGTTCTTCTCGGCCCTGTACTACCCTTTCACAATACCCTTAGGTTTGGCTCTGCTGATGCTCTACTCCTTCCGCCGCCCAAGAAGGGACTTTATGTCAAGAACAATGATAGACGATGAGTATGATAGACTCCACGCATATGGGCCCCTATACTACATAATCTCAATTGGTATACTCTTGGTCACGTTATGGGACCTTAGGTATATAGCCATGGCAGCAGTGATGATCATGGCTTGGGGAGACGGTTCCGCGTCTCTACTTGGTCCCCGCTTCAAGCACCGTCACGTCTATCCCAACTCCACCAAAAGCGTTGAGGGATCGCTTGTGATGATGATCTTCTCCACGCTAGGAGCGTTCTTGGCCATGATCATTTCTCTCCAGACCGGCATCATATCTACATCAATGATCAATTTGATGATCGTCTCACTGACAGGAGCTGTGGTCGGAACCCTTGTGGAAGCCTGCACAACCGGACCCCTGCGGCCTTTCGACAACTTCACAGTACCACTGTCCGCAGCGGCGGCTATGTACCTAGTATCGCTGGGCCTAACATAGGGTCGATTGAGAGCGCGAAGCCTTAATCTTGATGTTTCCTGGCTTCGCTCTTAAGTCTGGGCTTGAGCAAAAGATATGCCACGCCAACCCCTATCAAGATGCATGTCGCCGGTATGGCTACACCGTAGAGTAGCCACTGGATCTCCGGTGAAATTGCCGGAGGATTGGGTGGGGTGGCTGTCTCCTCTGTTACGGCAGCCCAGGTTCTGTCCTCCACTTCGAGTCTTTCTCCATCCCACCATGAACTGACTCGGATCGTGTAGAGTCCTGGTTGCTCTGGCTTCCACATAACTTCTTGATTGAGATCGCTGTCCTTCATCCACCGCCAAGATTGGATTGGACTACCACTTGAGTCGAATACCTCCAGCTGAATGTGGTGGGAGTGAAGGACTTCAACCTCGAAGCAACCCGGTAACAAGTGGGTGAAGTCAACAGTCAGTCTCACTATTTCTCCTAGATCATATTGAGCCTTGTCAGCGCTGACTCTTATTGAGCGGCATGGTGAAGGATGTGTCTGGATCTCCAGATCGAAGTCCAAGTCACTTAGATCGCCTTCATACTTGACGGCGGTAAACCATGCTGCTGGAGATGTGGATGGAGTGTCAGTCAACGGTCTTGGACCAAAGAGGGTGGATATCCCTTTATCTATCGCAGCCAAATCGTCGTTTGAGAGTTGGAATCGAATTGTTTTGTTGCTTGGGAGGTAGCTGGCTAGCCGCATCTTGGACGGGATAGCGTCCTCACCTATAGGCTCAGGGGTTACTAGATAGAGGATTATCTCGGTATGTCCCTTCGCTGTGGCTGAGACCTCCAATGGGTAATAGAGGCTTGAACTCTGGAACTCGTAGATTATCGGCTCGATACTCCTCGGTGAAGAATAGAGGTCGATAAGGTCGAAGACCCAGAAACCGTATCCTCTTTCAAGATAGTCCTCAACGATCTTCTCCGTATCTTTCCCGATCTTCGACGTTGCCTCTTTTAGTCCGGAACTCTTCAGGTATTCAAAGATGTATCTTTCAAGCTCCTCCAGAGATGAAGCTTCCACAACGGTTACGTCGTGAGCGCCAATCTTCTCGTGAGAGACAACCCTTAGACCCTCAAATGCCCTTGATGGCTCTGTACCTTTGGGAACATTCTTCATCATGATCCGCTGGATGGAGTCGAAGGACTCGAAGCTACCAATCTCCACCTTCGGTTTGGATGGGAGCGGAAGAACCTCCAATACCTTGGCCTCATCACTTGTATAGAGGTCTGTTGAGAGTATCAGGTGTTCAACCTCACCGTTCCATGCGACTATCGCCTTCTGGCCAGGACCGTAAACATCAACATCGACTATTGGGATTATGCAGCGGTCCCCCTGGACCGAAGATAGAAGAGAGGGTGTTGAGAGGAGAGCTAAGGCAAGCAGGGCAAAAAACTGTCTGAGGAGGCTACTCATTCCTTGCTCTGCGCCTTTCTCTTCCTTCTCTGGAGGTAGTATGCTGGGATCCCGATGATCACTATGAACGGTAGTAGAGAGACTACTAGGACTATCAGTCCACGTGTGACTAGGAAGAGGCCTCTCATCGCAGTCTCGAAGGTCTCACCCCAATCCATTCCTGGCGGTGTGAATGGCGGCGGAGGTTCTCTAAGGTTGACTGTGATGAGTGACATGGAGACTGACCTCTCAAGATAGTTTATCTGGCCTTGGAGGCTCTCTATCTCTCCTCGAATTCGGCCTAGCTCCTGCTCAACCTTCAGGATCTCCTCAACGGTCTTTGCCTGAACCAGTATCTCGACCAGCCGTTGCTCCTGCGACTGAAGATTCTTCAGCCTCGCCTTCAGGTCTATGTAGCGTTCAGTAACATCTTCACTGTTTGTCTGCTCGTCCAGAACCTTGCCGTAGGTCTCAATCTCTTTTATTGAGGTGTGAAGCTTGTCCTGTGGAATCCTGATCGTTATCTGTGCTGTAGCCTGGTTGCCGGCGGTTGACCGTGATGTCCCAGCCACGTATCCGCCGTATCTATCAGCCAGAGACCTGACCCTATCCAGTACCCCCCCAATATCTCCTGTCTCAAGGGAGACGTAGCCGTTATAGATCACCATCCTCTCTTGGACTGGCGCCGGCCCAGCCTCTTTCATGACTAGGCCGGGTTCAGACATGACAGTTGGTTTTGGAACGCCTTCATATCTCTCCTCGAAGCCGTAATGTGTGACGAGGGCGCCGGTAAAGAAAGACGCCGCTAAAACAGCTATCACAGCTATCATGACGACAGCTATCTTCATTCTGAACTTCATTCCAAACACCTGCAATAACCACATCTTGCGCGGAAGCTGATATTAGAAGTTAGGGTTTGGAACGCCCTGTTCAAACATTGGAACATCAGCCAAAGTGACTCAAGGGATGCGCTTGGTTGAAGCGCCCGTTTATCTTCCCTATCTTTTCGATCCTCTTAGTTTTTCAACCATCTTTTTTCTGGTCTCTTCATTCAATCCTCGTCTGCGACATCTCAGACAGCGCTCTTTGACACTCTCCGCGACTGAAGTCGGGAGATTCTCTAGTCTTTCGAGGCTCTTCATGGCTCACACTCGGCTAGAGTTCTGGGAACTGTCAATAGGCCGCCGCGCGCGCCCATCCTCTAGCGGTATTTCCTGAAGAGATTCACGCCAGCACTCAATATTGCGCTTGGGCTTGGAGCTTTAAATATTACATCTACGTAATACGTCTACGGTGAATGGTTACGCCAGTAAAGACGACGGTAATACTGAGAGACGAGGTCTACGAATACTTGATCAGAAAATTCGGGAGACGAAAGATTTCGGAGGCGATTAACCAAGCACTTATGAAAGAACTCTTCAAACCGGCCAAGAGCATGTTTGGCGTGGATGGTTGGCTCACGACACAGGACCTCAGGGATGAGGAAGAACCACATGAGACTCCTTGATTCTTTCGCATGGATAGAATACTTCATGGGTTCAGAAAGGGGTGCAAAAGTAAAGGATTACGTGGAAGGTGACGGGCCTCTATATACGCCTTCAATCTGCTTGACTGAGATCAAATCAAGATACTTGAGGGAGAAGAAAGACCCAACATCCAGAATAGACCTCATTACTGAAAGAAGCTTTATCATCCCGTTGAACAAAGAGGTGGCCCTCTCGGCCGCAGATATCAAACAAAGACACAATCTTCACACAATAGATTCGATAATATACGCTACATCACAGCATAGAGGCTTAGTCCTTGTTACCGGTGACCAACACTTCAGAGACCTACCCAACGTGGAGATAATCTAGCGCAAATCAATACTACCATTACAAGATGTCAAGTTCCAAATCTATACTGAATGTGATTAAAGCGCATATAATGAGGTTAACCTCCCTATCTGACTTCAGGATATTGCGTTCTCTCACTTTGCTAGCAACTCATAACAAGTTGAATGTGAACTGTTCACTGTGACTCCATAGTGACTCCCACGCAGAGAGTATCGAAGACCTCGCCCAAGTCAGAGACGCCATAAGCTGCCCAGAAAGTGCGATTAATCTTTCAGCTTAAGCGTTAGAACTCTCTCGTGGAAAGAGTTACTTAAGGGAGTGGAAAAAGGTTAGAGAGGTCTGGACGCGGTCGACAGAAATCTCAGTCTGTATACTGTGCCCCCGGTTTCGAGCGGCCCTCTGAGTCCAACAACTGTCTCGCCACGCCTTAGTGCAGTCGGTCCTCTAAGATGAAATTCCCCTCCTTGATCCTGACCTCTCATGTCCACGAGTGCGCCTCTAAACCTAGGGCGTGCATGCACTCTTCCTTCGGCCGAGGTCACAACATATCTTGTTCCATCGATCTCAATTGCTCCCTCTTTCACCGCAAACTTGAACCCGCGTGGTCCCACCTCTGTAACCTCACATTTCAACTCCAGTGACGCGTGCTCACGACTTACCTCTTCATCTTCCCCGAGTATCGCCACGCCACGTTCAGAGGTAACTGTGAAGGTATCTCCGACTTTGATTCGCCTCTCAATGGGTTCAGCTGCTGCAAGAGGAAGTATCATTAAGCCGACTGCAAGTCCGACCAACAAGGCGGCGGCACACGTCTGGATATTCAACGATTTTCTCATCATATCTCACCTCGTCTCTGGACAGAGATGCTTGCGACATAAAAGAAAAATGAAACCTTGTTAAAGAACAAAGTTAGTTGTTCGCAACAATTGCTTTGGAAGCCCTTCAGATTCATAGATCTCACTTTTGGGTTAAGGAAGAGTGATTACTGGAGACTTTCTTTCATGTTGGTCCAGTCAAGACGTATTCCACTAGAAGAAACTAAATGGAGGGTGGCGCGCAAAAAAGACTTAAATCCCCAGTGTACCGGATAAAGACTTTCCCCATCATCTCTGAGACCTACATCCATTAGGAAGACCAAAGATCTGAGAATATGATTGCAGATATCTTGATCCCTTTTATTGTTGTGAGTCTAGCAGAACTAGGTGACAAGACCCAGTTATCGATTCTTTTCTTGTCCGCAAAAACTAGGAGGCGTCTTGATTTATTGTCAGGTGTCGTACTCGGCTTCTTGATTGTAGACGGCCTCGCCGTTCTTGCGGGCTCATGGATTACAGGCTTCATGAAAAGCAGTTTGTTAAGAGTACTTTCAGGAATTATCTTCATAATCTTCGGATTACTGATGCTGAGAAGTGACGGTGAGGAGAATGAGGGTAAGTTGCGTCTTGAGAATCCGTTTCTCTCAGGATTCCTACTGATTTCCATGACCGAGTGGGGAGATAAGACACAGATCGCCTCAGGACTTTTCGCAACCGAATATGACGCCTTATCAGTCATGATTGGGACTATGGTATCGTTGACTCTGTTATCAACTGTAGCAGTCTATCTGGGAAAATTCATTTTGAACAAGATTAATAGAAGAGTCATTACTAGAATTGGTGGGGTTGTATTCATCTTGATAGGCATATCATTCTTTCTATTCTAGAATAGGGTAAGAGATGACCAAAATGAAGGAGAAGGGAATCAAGGGAGCGGTGAGGGAGGGTTATGCCAAGATAGCGAAGAAGGGAGGCTCCTGCTGTGCTCCGAGTCCCTGTTGCGACGGTACTGACTTCTCGGAGGACATCAGTAGGAAGATAGGATACACTGAGGAGGAACTTAGTGCGATTCCAGAGGGCGCAAATCTGGGTCTCGGCTGCGGAAACCCCGTCGCCCTCGCATCGCTTAGGGAGGGTGAGACCGTTCTCGATCTCGGTTCAGGCGCCGGGTTCGACTGCTTCCTCGCCGCAAACAAAGTCGGTAAGAATGGAAGAGTCATCGGTGTCGATATGACACCTGAGATGATTGAGAAGGCAAAAGAGAATGCAAGGAAAGGCAACTATGATAGTGTAGAGTTCAGGCTAGGAGAGATTGAGGACCTACCGGTCGCTGACAGTTCTGTCGACGCAGTCATCTCGAACTGTGTGATCAACCTAGTGGTCGACAAAAGAAAAGCCTTCAAGGAAGCCTTTAGAGTTCTGAAACCAAGCGGAAGACTGCTGGTCTCAGACATAGTCTTGAGGAAGAAACTTCCGGACCCCATAAAGAACTCTGTCGAGGCATACGTTGGATGTCTCTCCGGAGCAGTCATGAGGGAAGAGTATGTGGAGGCTATAAGAGCAGCGGGATTTCAAGAGGTCAAGATAATCGGCGAGACATCCTTCCCAATAGAGCTCATGACCAACGACCCAACCGCGGAAGCGGTTATGAGAGACTTAAGAATAATGCCTGACGAATTGAAGGAGGTCGCAAACTCGGTTTTGAGCATAAGAATCTACGCAGTCAAACCGACCGAGGCAACCTAAGCCTTCGACTCAATCACACCAAGAATAGGGCCGCAAGAAAGATTCTTCTGCACCCGTTTGACCCAACACATTTCTCCCACCTAAAGAGGTATGAAGAACGTATCTGGCTTAGAGGCTCAACAGAATCCAGCCGCTGAATAACCCCCTAGGGGCGGGGGGGTGGTTGCTCTTCTTAAGACAGAATCTGGAAAAGCCGGGGAGGTGAGTGAAACAACTCACACGTTAAACTCAACCCACCATCCCCGTCAGTCTCCCTTTTATCAAACGGTGTCCTGTGACTTACGGTGAGGGACATCCGCATGGTGAGAAGGATAGTCTCGAAAGTTCCTCCTGAAACATTGCAGAAAGACCTTGAGAGATACAGGCAGATGGCCTTGGACCTGGGAGCCTCTGACGCCAAGATAATCCGAGCCAGCCAGGTGATGATAGATGAAAGGGTACTGTTGAAGTGCACCTACCCGAAATGTAAGTGGTACGGAACGAATATCAACTGTCCCCCTTACTCCGTCGACCCGGCCACGATGAGAAACGCGCGCGCCAGGCTCACTGCAGGACTCCTACCACTGGAAACTTCTCAAGCACCTCTGAACTGTGCGGGGCTGACTCAATGGAATCCGTCAGGTCCACACCAGCAATGTGAAGAGCTTGATGACTACCATCTTTCCAAAGAAAACTGCCAGATACATCGTAAACTTTTCCCTTATATGCCGTATATGCTGGAATTCCATCCTTCCCGTTGTACCGAGCAAGCTCCTCTTTGCTGAACACCTTCATTCTTGCAAGCCTCGCATAATTGGTTCACTAAAAAAGAGGGATTTCATATGAATCTCTTTTTCTAATTTGAAGCTACTTCAGGAACTTGGACACAAAGGGAGAAGTGTCGCCTCTACGCATGA
>CAYZRW010000003.1:0-109014 GCA_964480955.1 uncultured Candidatus Bathyarchaeia archaeon
GGCAATGCGTCGTCAGCCGGGGGTAAGTCGATCCTAAGGGAAGCCTCAACCGAGCTTCCCGAATGGGAAACCGGTTAAGATTCCGGTACCACGAGGATACGTGCGGCAACGCAAGTCTGCAGCCTGACACTTCAGGACAGGTTGAGTGGGGTCGTCGCCCCATTTAACCCTTGAAGCCCAGGGAGTACCGTAAAGGTGAGAACTGGGTGAATGGGGGAATAGCCGCCCGTTTATGGTGGTTCAGCCGATTCCTGGAGACAATGAAAAAGGTTGTGGAAAGGATTCCTTGTGCTCGTACCCAGAACCGACACAGGTGCCCTAGGTGAGAAGCCTAAGACGTATCGGGTCCAACTCAGGGCGAGGGAACTCGGCAAAATAGCCCCATAACTTAGGAATAAGGGGTGCCTGAAGCCTTGGCTTAGGCTGGGGCTTTAGGTCGCAGTGACAAGGGGGATGCGACTGTTTAATAAAAACATAGGTGGCCGCAAGCCCGAAAGGGTGTGTACGGCCGTTGAGTCCTGGCCAGTGGTGGTACCTAAAACTTGGGTCCAACCGAGCTAAGGGCCACTAAACGCCGGGAGTAACTCTGACTCTCTTAAGGTAGCCAAATGCCTTGTCGTGTAAGTTACGACGTGCATGAATGGACCAACGACATCCCCGCTGTCCCCGCCTGGGGCCCGGTGAACCCACATAACTTGGACGAACAGTCCAGGATCTCCCAGCGGGGCGAAAAGTCCCCGTGGAATTTTACTGCAGTTTGCCGCTGGGGTGCGGTTGCGGGTACAGAGCGTAGGTGGGAGCCTTCGAACCATCCTCTCAGGGGGGTGGGGAGGCGCCAATGTAACACCACCTATCTGTGGCTGTACTTCTCATCGGAGGCAACTCCGAAACAACGGCAGGCAGGCAGTTTGGCTGGGGCGGCACCCCCTCGAAAAGATATCAAGGGGGCCCAAAGCTCGACTCATCCGGGACAGAAATCCGGAGTAGAGGGCAAGACCAAAAGTCGGGCTGACTGGATCCTCCACAGCAAGGGATCCAGAGGCGAAAGCCGGGTCTAGCGATCATTCATGTCCCCATTGTTGGGGGCTGGATGTGACAGAAAAATTACCCCGGGAGTAATTGGCTCGTCTCCTCCGAGAGTCCCCATCGACGAGGAGGATTGGTTCTCCGTCGTCGTCCCTTCCCATCCTGGGTCCGCAGCAGGGCCCAAGGGCGCGGCTGTTCGCCGATCAAAGGGGAATGCGAGATGGGTTTAGACCGTCGCGAGACAGGTCGGATTCTACCTGCTGGGAGTGCTGGTCGCCTGAGGGGAAGGCGCCCCTAGTACGAGAGGAACGGGGTATCGTAGCCTCTAGTTTACCGGTTGTTCGACAGGGCAGTGCCGGGCAGCCACGCTGTCGAGGATAAGGGCTGAAGGCATCTAAGCCCGAAACCTCTCCCGAAAATAGGCGGCCGATCCAAACCACACAGTAGTGTCTGGCAACAGGCATGAAGGTTTGGACGAGAGCTCTCAAAGAAGATGAGGTTGATGGAGCAGGGGTGTAAGCGCCGAGGCTTCGGCCGAGGCGTTCAGCCCGCTGCCCCCAATCGCTCAAGGTGCCAAGCCTCAAAAGGAAACCCAAGTCGAAGCGAAATCCAGAAGGCCTATGCACGGTTGAAACAACCTAAAGACTTAACCAGACCCAACCCTCGATATTCACTATTGGTTGGCGAGCCGGTGGGCAGCCTCCGAGCATAATGCTTGCGGAAACTCCACCCACAATGCGGGAACGTGGCACATAAAGTGTCGGATGAGAATCCGGGCGCAGGCCACAGAAAACCAACCTCACCAAACCATAGACCGTGATGTGGAGACGCTGAGTGAATTTGGTGAGGGTGAAAAAGCCGGCCCACGCTGTGAAAGGGGTAATAGGCGCCTATGAAACCCGCATGAGGCGCGGGTACTCCGACTAGATGAATGCTGCCTAAAACAGAAGGTGGGTTACGGCCGGGACGCCAACCACACAAATCCCTGATAGAACCTTAACGTAAGCTATTTTGACGATTGAGCTTGCTAGAGCGATCATCAGACTAGACTGTCTTTGGTGTAGGATTTGCAGTAGCCTTACCATTGGACTTGCAACGTAGCTACGATGGAAGCCTTTGAGTTTGGCACTTTGACCCGCACGCTATTCTTTACAAGGTTTAGGGTATTTCGAATCCTGTGATCGGCATCTAAACTTATACAGGGCTATTTCTATCACCTGTATCGCAAATACGCAAAATATTGCAATTTCCATTCTTTGCTGACATATGAAATACAAGCTAACGAGAAGCATGCCTAAATAGAGCCATTTGTAAATAGCCCACCAACCGTATCTGCCTGTTGACGGTATACCTTTTCGCGGTATGAGATAAATATCTTCTATATCATCTACTCACACTTATCCCATTCTGGCGGAAAGATGAGGTTTCCGCTTTCATATTCTGCATGTACCAAGCACAATCTCCTTCGGATTCTATTTAGTATCAGGTGGGCTTCTTCGACGGAATATTGAAGTTTGTAGGTCAGGTGTATAGCCCTGCAAGCGCCAGAAGTATTGGGAAATGCTCAACACCAGTCTACTATCTGGTGAAATATTCTCTAGCAGGACTGATTTGCTTGAGATTGCCCAAGTCCCTATGATTATAGCGGTCAAAACATTAAGAATTTCATGCGATAGTTTCTCCGTGTGGTGATGTCCGTTCCATATAAGCTCGTAATGTCTCATTAACATCCGGTTTAAGTGTTCTTCTTTGTCCATGACCTTCCAGAACCAATTATTCTTCTACGTCTTTGCTGAAAAGAGTTTTTATGCTGGTGAATCTGAGTCTCTGCCCTACTTGCATCTTGTCATTAGCGCTATGATCTTATGCATCTCGGTTCCGACTGAGCATCGGTCAGCTCCAAATTCTCCTTTCTTGCAGCCTGTGATCATGTAGTATCTTGGCTTAGGACCTTAGACGGTGCGCACACCACCACACACAAAATAATTGAACCTAACGGTTCAAATCTTGATGCTCTCACCAAGGGGCCACGACGACGTGATCTGATCTATAAATGAGTTCGAACCCTCTGAGATGCGAACATTGGACCCAATTCTATCGACAAGAAATCTCAGGATCCTTGTGGTCTAGCCACAATTCAAAGGCAAGAAGCGGATGTCTTGAAGTGTTCGAAGTATCCTCTTACTCTTCTAGGGATGTCGTAGAAGTCGTCGTAGAAAAGCCCCCAACCAAACCAAGTTATCTCTAGACTTCCAAGTCCATCGTATAGTGTGATGACTCCAGGTACCTTGAAGCTCTCGCCCCAGCCGAAGTAGATGCCTAGGAATGCACCCATCCACCAGTGATGGAGAAAGTCGAGGAGGCGTCTTATCAGACCGCGCAGCCACATGGGCTGCCTTATGAACCACTCCGACTGCTGTATGTCAAAGTCCAACTTCTTCCCGAAGGCTCTGCCGAAGACCATCCCTATGCCCATCCAGATTGCCTCAAGAATAGTCACTGGTACAGGGAGAGGAATGAAGCCCATCATATCTCATATGTGTCTTGGATAATGTTCACTAAATAAGTTACCTAGCGTAGAGAGAAGAACCCTAATGACCCCTCTTCAGCGGATGCTCGCTTTGATTACATACAGAGGGCCCCTAAACCCTAATATGCACAAACAACATGGTGAACTAGCATTCTATAGGAGATGTTTAACTTGGAGCTAAAGGGAAGTAGGACTGAAAAGAATCTTCTTGGGGCTTTTGCTGGTGAGTCGCAGGCAAGAACTCGGTATACGTTCTTCGCCAGTGTAGCCAAGAAAGAGGGTTTCGAACAGATATCAGCCCTATTCACTGAGACGGCTGACAACGAGAAGGAACACGCGCAACTCTTCTTCAAACACCTGCAAGGCGGAGATGTTGAGATCACGGCGAAGTATCCGGCAGGTGTGATAGGGACCACCGCGCAAAATCTGCGGGCGGCTGCTGCAGGCGAGAAGTTGGAGTGGGGAACACTGTACCCAGAATTTGCTGAGACCGCAGAGAAAGAGGGATTCAAGGAGATAGCGGATACATTCCGCCATGTTGGATCTGTAGAGGCGAATCACGAGCGAAGATACCTGAAGCTCTTGAACAATGTGGAAACCGGACAAGTATTCAAGAGGCCCAATGTTGTCAAGTGGAAGTGCCGCAACTGCGGCCACATCCTAGAAGCTAAGGAAGTTCCTGACAAATGCCCTGTCTGCGCCCACGAAGAAGCCTACTTTGAACTCTTCTGCGAAAACTACTAGGTCTAAAGACACTAGTTGGCTTGCGTATATTGTCTGGGCTTACTGCAGCTTGAGTTCCACATTTCTTAACTGCAGTTTTGCTAAGAGTTTAGTATCTCGCTTCCCAGAAAGTGATGGTGGGTGACGGCGAAGACTACGAATGGAGGGTAGAGGATAGCGATCATCTCCGCGATCATTGTCAAAGTATTCTATTATTTTTTGCATATCTTTGAGTTATTGGATGCAAGGAAACTCATTGGAGAAGACGCTGAAGACTAGTATCACAAAAGCAGACGCTTCATCGTCGCACACCAGCTATGACCACACACATACAGGCTTGCTAGGCTTGCGTAATGATCTGGTCACAGAGGATCTCTTTCTTAAGATAATATATCATCACCATAGCCCGCGCCATAAAAGTGCGTGTGCCACATATGGTGAACACACACATTTATTAGCGATAATTCTCAAACACTGAGCCAAGTGTGATTATGAATGTCAATCAAGAACGGAGACAAAGTGACGATTCATTTTACTGCCAAACTTGAGAACGGTAAAGTAGCGGAAACCACACGTGGCAAGAGACCTCAAAGTTATAGGATTGGTTCAAGAACGCTGCTGCCAGGTTTAGAGGAGGCTCTAATTGGGTCAAAGAAGGGAGACAAGAAAAAGGTAAAGATCCCCCCAAAGAAAGGATTTGGAAAAAGAAGAGAGGACCTTCTTGAAGAAGTTCCCAAATCAATATTCCCCGAAGGGCTAAAACTTTCCAAAGATATGCTGGTCGAATTACGATCCTCAGACGGAAGTAATAGCTTAGCTGTCGTTCGCAGGGTGAAGAAAAACTCCGTACTTGTTGACCTTAATCATCCCTACGCAGGGCGAACCTTGAGTTTTGATGTTGAAGTTGTGGATGTGTCAGCTCGCTAGCTCATTGATAGTGAAACACGTTAGCGCAAGTCATCGTGCACCTTACCACATCATTAATTTTTTGGGTTAGCCATCACGCGCGCTAAAGTCTCTATGGTCTAGGTTTCTTTCTCATGATGTAGACTGTGGATACGGCTGCAACCAACCCGGTTAGTGCTAGGTAAGGTGTTAGGATCTCAGGCTTGTTTGTATGCATGACCAAACCGCCGACAGGCCTAGATGGCGGGCGTTGATTGCAGGTTATGCTGTATACCTCAGATCCTACTTCACTGCCGTCATTGAAATGTATCGAGGTTCCCGTAGGAGATTCAACTGAGATACTTGAGGTACCTATGGCTATGCAACGGAACAGAGACTCAACCGAACCTAAGATAAGCTCTAGGAAGCAACAAGTTGGGGAGCGACTCACCCTTTGGCATGCGCGTCCTTTGCCAAAACCCTACACTCCCAGCGAAGCGATCTTCATGGCCTTCAGGCGGGTTTCTGTATCTTTAGGACATGAAGTTTGCGATCTTAACCACGAGAGGAATTTTGATGCAACGCATAGCGGAAGCAGAACCCGAAATCTGAAATCCTTGCAGAAGCATATGAATCTGCTGGCCATTATGAGTATCAATCAGCGTTTTCTGGCTGTGTCACACGATTGACCAAATGGAAGGGGGCGAAAAACTATGTCTGAGACAAAACGACCAACTATGGTGAAGATACTGGCGGTCATCGTATTCAATTGGTAGCGTCCTGCCAATACTGGCGGGGATGATGATTCTGACTGGCGGAGCCTTTGAAACCTACTTTGTAGAGGAATCGCTTCACCAGATAATCGCAACATACTACGTCTTGGTGTGCTTGGCCGGCCTTGTACTCACTTGGGGACTCTGGACAGGTAGGGGCTGGGCGTGGACCATAGCCCTAATCATATCGATCATAGGCATCATAATGGGCCTTGTCGCCCTCCCGACCGGCATAGCTAGCGTCGTGATAGACGGAATAGTAGTATACTTGTTGATGCGGCCCGACACAAGGAGGTTCTGTGGCAAGTAGATCAATTAGGTGATAGAGCTAATCCCTATGATTCCAAAGATCCCTAGGTGGAATCGGGCGCGCCGTTTTGGTTCATTCCAGTGAGAACACTATCTTCTGCCTCTGCATTTCTCTTCTTACCAAGCCGTTTGCTTCAAGATATTTGAGGTGAGCAATGGCCTCTGTTGTAGCGAACAATTGTTGTGGAATAGGGAATAGATTCCAGAAGTTGTAGGTCATATTCCAGCTCATTTGTGACGCGGTCTGGTAAGCATCTTTACTTCCTTTTTCTAAGATTGAGAGGATCTCGCTATTCCTCATTTGGTGGTGATGCTTGAGTTCTCGAATCCTTCTCTTACAGTCTCTGAAAGGACTCCTGTGGCCAGGTAATACAAGCTCTACGTCGAATTCATAGACTTTGTCTAGGCTTGCCAAGTATTCGTTCAGAGGATTATCTTCATAGAGCCACAGTGAAATGTTGGGGGTTATGCCATCTAGAATATGGTCTCCCGATAACAGGATTCTCTTGTCATGCTCGTAAAGACACATATGGCCCTTTGTGTGGCCGGGGGTCTCTACACAGTTGAATAGGAAGTCGCCGATGCTTATCGTGTCGCCCTCTTTCAAAATGGTAAATTCCAAAGGACCCCATGCACTGTATTTATGTCCAAAGTATTCCTCAATGACCCTTTGGAGCCTATTTTCGGGATAGCCGCTCATGCGAACGAAGTTGTGCATACCATCGTCCCACTGACCACTAGATTTAATCTCATCATTGTCTGGCTTGTTGAAGTATATTGCTGAGGAATCTCTAGCGAGAGCCCACACCAGATCTAAATGGTCTGGATGCATATGAGTAATGAAAAAATCCGTTTCACCTAAATCCACATCAAGTTCCTCCAAGGCCGAGCGCATGGCATTCAAACACTCCTCCTGATTTAACCCCGTATCAACGACCAGAGTCCGACCGCAGGCCTTAACGACATAGGAGTTGGTAGCCTTAAGCGGATTCTTCGGGAGAGGAACCTCGACCCTGTAGAGATTCGGCACAATCTCTTCAATCATGTAATTTATCCCATTCTATGTCTTAACGCGCTCAACAAGAATTCAGAGTATGAAGTGAGGGAATTGGATCAAAATCAGCTAATGCCTCCATAGATTTGCTATTGTCTAGTGTAGATTGTAACGCAAAGATCCACGAGCAAAATTAGGACTGAAATACTATTCAAGATTGGCTTCCAAATTTTGCCTTTCTCTGTCTTGAAACATTCTTGAATCGTTTGTGGCAATACTTGCCATCTTGTTGTCTGCCATCGTGATGTTATACGATTTCTACTCCTTCGATCTGCATGGTTAGAGCCTTTTTCGCTGATGCCCCGTCTTCAATGGCTTTGATTATCTCTTCCTCAATCTTTAGAGCCTTTATCGCCTTTTCCTTCACTTCGAAAGCTTTGTTCTTAGGAATCACGACAACTCCATCATCATCGCCTAAGATTATGTCTTGAGGGTTTACTCTAACTCCTCCGCATATTATCGAAAGGTTATAGTCTGTGTAGATCCTCCTTCCCTTGGGCGATGCTGGAACTAGGCCCTTTGAGAAGACTGGAAAGTTTAGCTCTTTGATCTCTCTGTAATCTCTTGCAGGTCCGTCGGTAACTACTCCGGCAACTCGTCTCGCTAGCGCACAGCGAGTGACAAGCCCTCCCCAACTATCACATGAAGAGTCCTCATTCACGCCTATCACAAGCACAGAACCTTTCTCACAAGAGTCTATGGCTTCAAACAGCTTCGGTCCAGTACTAGGGCTTGTGCTTGGAACAGCTTCAACCGTTACTGCTGGGCCGCAGATCTTCAATCCCTCCCAAAGAGGTTTGACCCCGGCCGACATAGCTCCTCTACAGCCAAGCTCGTCTAGGATGTCAGAAATCTTTGATGTGTCAAATCTACTCAGGACCCTTATGAGTTCAAAGTCAAGATTCATTGTTGATCACGTCTTTTCTCTTGTGAAATACTAAGTCGCTCATATATTACGATTTCAGCCACAATAGTGCATGCTCTACGCCAAGGCTCATCCGGAACGAGTTCATAGTCTGTTCCTCTGCAGGTCCGTTCTAAGTGTCGGCGGCGACTGGAAGAGAAACGGATGTGACTTCATGCACTACATCACAAGTCGGCTTGCCGGAATCGCGCGCTATGAACTTGAGAGGATCACTGTGGAGGCTGACTACAGAGTCGTAAGAACTTATGTTCAACTATGTAACTTGGAACCCTCCAAAACTTATAACTGTGATTTGACACTTCAAAGTCAGGGTGGCAGGTTTGAGCAAGCGAGTTGGAGACAGAAGCTGGAAGATTAAAAGGTCCCTCAACAACCTAGCCTTCAGACTCAGAATAATCCATCTGCCAAGAATCCTGACCGTTAAACCCTCTGTAACCATCATAACAATAGCGATCATGACCTTTGCAGCCTTCGTTCTGGCTGGAGGTGTCTATAGTATTGTTGAAGCCATGTCTGGCAGGACCTTAACCATGCTGCCCAGGGCTGGCGGCTGGACCTTCATCTACCCTGGAAACCTCAACATGCAAACAATAAACGAGAGCCTCATAGCAGGCATGTTCTATTTTCTAGGAGCCGTAGGCGTTTACCTACTGATCAGGAGCGTAAGATTGGCCTACAGGCCACGTCAAGCCTACCTCACACTCATACTGGGCTTGATGCTGGTCTTGCTAGTTGTTTACTACTCCTCCTCACTGCTCCAGAGCAAGATATCTGGGTAGCTTCACCACCAACTCTTCTTGACCCCGAGATGGTAGGCAACAAAGTTTGCCAGAAGATGTATAGGCGGCGTAAAGACCACAAGTATCACTATTGTGCCTAGGCTTGCTTGATGTATCGGATAGGATAAGAGCAGAGCGCCAAAGATGAAGTCGAGCTGATCAAGTACAGGGGAGGGGGTTCCAGGCTCCAGCCCCAATCTACGTTTTATGAACGCGCCTAACAGGTCACCCAACAGTGCGCCCAAAGAGACCAATACACCAAGCAACAGAAGGCTCCTATCAAGGAAGAGGCTCTCGGCGAGCGCCGCCAAGAGACCGCAGAAGAGGCCAAAACCAAATCCCCTTAACGTCTTGTTCGCCCCGAAGACCCTGTTTCCATCTATGAATTGCCTACCATGATCTATTGGTGGGCCTCCCCTGAAGAGGGTTGGAAAAGCGTTGGCAACATATGCTGGAATAGCTATGTAAACGGCGAAGAGTATGTCTGTCTCGGCGAACAAGCTCTCATCATCAGGCCTGAATCATTCTGGCTGATATACGAAGTCGCCCAAACCCTTATCGGTCAGCTTCAAGTAGCAACGCCCCTCGGAGACACTGCGGGAGAGAAACCTCTCAAGCCTCGCCTCCTTAATGTTCTGTTTGGCTGTTGACTTTAGTCTCAGGACTATCTTGGGCCAGTGGAAGAGTGTACGCCGCGCAACCGGCTCTATCTTCCAACCTAAACCGTCAACCGTGGACCTCACCTGACCTGTAACTAGCACTGCCAAATCGTGTCTCGAAGCCAACTCGACAAGATATGCTAGCTGCCTATTCAACTCACGATTAAGATTGAAGACCCCCCCCCCACCCAGAGCCGTCCTGTAAAGATAGGTTACAGTATCGATCACTATCAAACCAACCCTGCTCGTGACATAGTTCTCGAGGCTCTCGACTATGCGTGACTGCTCAAGAAAAGACTGGGGGAGAAATATGATTATGTCCTCGCAAGCGTCAACATTCTCTGGACCAACTATTTGAAGAAGCCTCTGATGAGAGAAGGACTGGTCCGAGTCGATGTACAGGGTCTTGCAGCTCACCTTGGAGGCTGAGACCGCGCACTGCATACTCAACGTCGTCTTACCGGTTGAGGCCTCACCGTAGACTAGGCTGAGGTGACCTCTGGGTAAACCGCCCTCAAGCAACCGATCCAGAGACGGAGTGAGAGTCGAGAACGCACCCATCTTTTCCAGCTGCCGAACACTCAACTACCCGAACATGATACTGTGAGGGGGAGAACCAGATATTAACCATGCAGTTTTTACACACCCTACATAATGCCATAGATGGAAAATAGGTTCTGGAGTGGAAGGCTACTGAAGTTCGACCTACAGGCAGGAGAGACTCTCCTGATCACAGGCCCGGCCTCACTGAGGCTGGAAAGGGGAGGAGCAACAGTATTCGGCGCCCCACTCCAGCCCAGACAGAAACTTACAGTGATGAAGGAGAAACAACTCCCAATCGAGATCATCCACGACTCAACCCTTGAGGCTGAACTCGGCGAAAGAGCAAGCTACCTAGAGATTCAGGGAACCGCTACGCCTGATTCATGGATGGCTGCCGCTGAGGCATTCCAGAAGTTAGAGGTTGGCAAGGCACTCGTGATAGGGTCGACTGACACGGGCAAGAGCACCCTCTGCACATTCCTCACTAATCACTCACTCAAGCTAGAGCGAAATGTTGCCGTGATAGACGCTGACATAGGCCAATCAGACTTGGGCCCACCTGGAAGTTTGGGGCTGAGCATCATCACCAGTCCTCTGATAAGTCTGGAGAACTCAAGGGTTGACGCGATGATATTTATCGGGGAGACGAGCCCAAGCTTGGTGACCGAGAAAGTTGTCAGGGGAATCCTGAAGCTTGGAGAGAAGATTCCGAAAGACACCGCGACCGTGATAAATACTGACGGATGGGTTACGGGCGAGGAGGCAGTAGCCTTCAAGACTAGACTGATGGAGGAGCTCAAGCCAAACCTGACAATAGCTCTGGCTGAAGGAGACGAGTTGAACCCAATCTTCGAAGCATATACAAACCCCGTACTCAGGGTCCAAGTTCCAAAATTCATCAAAGTCAGGAGCCGGGAGGAACGTAGACGTCTCCGCGAGCACGGATACAGAAAACATCTCAGAAACGCCATTCACAAAAACCTCTCACTGGAGAGGATCAAAGCTGACAGCCTCTTTACAAAGAGACTTGAGGGTGGAGAGATCCTCGGCTTCCTCGACAGAGACGGATTCCTATTTGGAATAGGGATTCTGGAGAATCTTAACAGAAGAAGAAAGATTCTACGAGCATACACGGATGTGTCTACAAGAGATGTGGCAGAGATAGAGTGTGGGAACATAAGACTGTCTCATCACGGCGCGGAACTCGACTGGCAAACCCCACACCGCCAACTCTCCTAAACAAGTTTGCCAAGACAACAACGGCTTTCTAGCTCCTCTGGATCCCCAGTTGGGCTGAAACCCGTTCCAAGCCTTTGACAGAAAAATCACACTCGATGAGTCTTGGTCGTCAGAGTCAGCAATCAGAAACGACTTATATCATTCTGAGGCTGAGAATGATAGTTCCAGAGCCAACTTGAAGATTCATCTTTTGACCGACCGAGAGATCAAACCTCTGCTCGAGATGAATGAGGTTCTTGAGGTTGTTGAGCAGGCTTTCCGCGAAAAGGGGCTGGGCAGGGTTCAGATGCCGCCTAAGACATACCTCTACTTTGAAAGGTACAACGGAGACCTCAGAGTCATGCCAGCCTACATGGAGTCTCTGGACGCCTCAGCGGTCAAGATAGTAAATGTCCACCCGGACAATCGCAAGTTCAACCTCCCGACAGTAATGGCTGTCATCACACTGATCGATCCAAAGACCGGGGGTCCTCAGGCGATCATGGACGGAACAGAGATAACCGCGGCGAGAACAGGCGCCGCCGCCGGAGTCGCAACGAAATACTTGGCGAGAGAGGGAGCTTCCAGGCTTGGAATAGTTGGGGCTGGTGTTCAAGCGACTAAGCAACTGGCGTTCATACTTCATGTAACAGACCTGGCCGAGGTCAGAGTCTACGACATAATAGAGGAGACGAAGAAGAAGTTTGTCCAGAAGGCCAAGCAACAATATCAGGATATTGAGATCGTAGCTGCAGAGAGCGTTGAGGACGCTGTGCGAGACGCCGACATCATCTCGACAGTCACACCTTCAAGAAAACCACTTATCCTGAACGAGTGGATCGAGGAGGGAACCCACATCAACGCTATAGGTGCCGACGCACCTGGAAAAGAGGAGCTGGACCCGGCGATACTCAAGAGGTCAAAACTCGTCATCGACGACTGGAACCAGGCACTGCACAGCGGAGAGATAAACGTCCCAGTAAGCAAGGGCCTCATAAATAGAGACGACATCTACGGGGAGCTGGGAGAGATCGTGGCTGAAAAGAAGAAGGGCAGAACAGCAAGGAACGAGGTTACCGTGTTCGATTCAACAGGACTGGCCATACAGGATACTGTAGTGGCGAAGCTCGTCTACAAAAAGGCCACCGAGAAGAGGGTTGGGATGAAAATTGAACTCTAACATTACTTGGCGACTCAATCATACTTAAATAATCGAAGAACGTTTCAGTTTGGGTTCACCTCAAAGAGACTGGTAGAAAATCGGTAATCCAATCATAATCGAGAGGTTTGAGTTGAGTATGAGAACCGCTAAACTTCCTTCCTCAGCAGAGAGGATGGAGCGAACAGGAACAGAAACGGCTTTTGAAGTATTCGCTATGGCCAAAGAGATTGAGAAGAAAGGAGAAAGGGTCGTCCATTTCGAGATGGGGGAACCGGACTTTGACACACCTGAAAACATTAAGGAGGCCGCCCGAAAGGCCCTAGCTTTAGGCTACACACACTACACAGCAGCCGCTGGAATACTGGAGCTAAGACAGGCAATAGCGGAGTACGTCTCACGAGACTTCGATGTGGACATAGACGCTGAGAAAGAGGTTATCGTGATGCCTGGGGCAAAACCCGGAATCTTCACAGGCATCCTAGCCACGGTGAATCCGGGCGACGAGGTCATCATGCCCAATCCAGCCTTCCCAATCTATGAGTCGGTTGTGAATCTAGCTAGGGGAAAACCGGTACCGATCCCCCTCAGGGAGGAGAATGATTTTCGCCTAAACCCAGCCGACGTAAAAAGGAGAGTCACGAAGAAGACGAAGATGCTGATACTCAACTCACCACACAACCCTTGCGGGTCGAGCCTGCTGAAGAGCGAGGTTGAGGAGCTGGCTGAGATAGCCAAGAAACATAACCTTTGGGTAATGTCGGACGAGATCTACTCCAAGATAATCTATGGAGGAAGACACCACAGCATGCTTTCGGAGCCCGGTATGAAGGAGAGAACTATACTGGTCCACGGGTTCTCCAAGACCTACGCCATGACCGGGTGGCGCCTAGGCTACTCGATAGGAAACCCAAAAGTCATAGCCGACATGACCAAGCTGCAGGTCAACATAGCCTCGTGTGCCTCAGCCTTCAGCCAGATGGCTGGAATAGAGGCTTTGAGGGGGCCGCAGGACGCAGCCACCCAGATGGTTAGGGAATACGAGAGGAGAAGGGACGCCATAGTTCAGGCCCTCAACTCAATCAAAGGACTGTCATGCAAGACCCCTACAGGAGCATTCTACGTCTTTCCAAACATCGAGAGCACCGGGATGAAGTCAAGAGACTTGATGCTCCATCTGCTCAACAAGGCACACGTGGCCTGTGTGCACGGTACGGCCTTCGGAAGGTATGGTGAGGGATACCTCAGGTTCTCATACGCCACCAGCCTAGAGAACATTAAGGAAGGCATGGAGAGAGTCAAGGCCGCCATAGAAGAACTGTAAATATTCTGTTGAACAGGTTCTCGTTAAGAGCTGAGAAACTCAGCAGACTCTCTCCTCGACTTTTTACACGAACCGATCATCAACCTTTAAATTTGCAGCTAGGCCGAGAACCATCAAGGGTTTAGGCCGAGTGACCGATGCCTTCGTGGCAATAGGTAAAGGACTAAAACCGGTAAGGGAGGACCTCGCTCAACTCAAGATGAGGATGGAGAGCATCAGCAGACAGCTTGATTAGATCAACACCCAGATCACAGAGGTCAGGCAGCGTCTGAACGAGATTAAGTGAGCAGTCCGCGAAATGAGGGAAAAGGTTAGGTAATGACTAGGACAGTCCGGATCTTGAAGGTCTACATCAAATCGTCGAAGAGGAAGGTTGAGTACGCAACCATCGACTACATTCTAGAGTCACTATACCTGATGAAGGTGAAAGAGGACCTTCCAGTATTCAGACTCCTCGACATACTGGCTGAGGGAAACGTTGACAGTGTATCTTTCAGCCGAGACATCCCACACTGCTACTTCTACGCGAGGGCGCATAAAGACTCCATCTCAATAATAATCAGGAAGTCGGATGAAGGCAAGGACATTGAGTTTCAGGTTCCACTCAAGACGCTCAAGGTCGCGATAAGAGACTCTGACAGAGACATCCTATGACCTGATCTCAGCCACTGAGAGTTCCGCGACAAGCCTCTGAGCAATACCCTTTGCAGCCTCGGCTGATGAGCCGCTTATAAAACCTGACTCCACAGCCTCCTCAAGCTTATCCACATCAACTATCTCAGGTTGCCTGTGGGGTCTCCTCACAACGTCTATCTCAAGGTCAACATACCTTATCCTGTCGGGGTAGAACTCGATTGGAGTATTGATGTTGTAGAATTCCCCCTTCAAGACACCGTCGCCTGAATAGTAAGAGTGTCTGAGTATAGGTGATCCTTCCTCCGCCAAGGTCACAGCGTAGTCTGTGCTGGCTTTGGGAACGCCTAGGCCATCATATTTTGAGCCTTCACCAAAGATCATCCTGTGGAGTGTCAACTTTCTGCCCTGAAAATAAAGAATCCTACCCTCCCCAAGCCTTAAGATAGAGCCGTCAGGCTTGACATGCTGGATCGTGAGGCTCACCCTTGGGGTCAGCTTCCTGTAAACCAACGTTTCCAAGGCAAGATTTGAGAGTTCTTCAGCCCTCTCAGGTTGGGATCTCAACAGTGACTCATACTCGTCCACAAGGTCAGAAGCAACTATCTTGAGTAGATGATGATTGTTTATCGTGGCCGTAATTTGGCTCCTCACCCTGTCGAGGAATAGCTTGGAGCCGCGGGGAAACTCGACATCGAAAGAGAGGAACCCGGGCTGTAAACTGAGTCTGCTGTAAATCTTCTCTGCCAGAAACTCTGATAGCGTCTTCTCCCTGACTACTATGTCTGGGAGGACTTGGAGAAGAGTTTGAACTATTGCTTCAGCAGGTTCAGCCTCACCCTCAACCTCCACACCCTGCTTATCAGACCTATCGGCCACAAGAACGTTCTCCTCATAGACCCGACCCAGATTGAACCTCTCGGCAGTGATGGGAGAAGGCCGAGCGATCAAGAATCCTCTATCAGAAAGAAGCTTCGTAAGGGCTGTAGTGTATATCCCGCGAATCATAACCTTCAGGTTACTCATCATAACTGCCCTGCAGGAGACCTTACTCTATTTCTAACATATTCTCCCTCTTAGCTAAGCTAAAAGAATTAGAAGATTAGGGATAACTTCCGTGGGGAAAGGTCTATCTTGCACAGGACGGTTAGAGACGGCTAGATGTAGTGAAGGTTACCACTGTGGTGTTGTGCTCCAGATGCGGAAAAGAACTCATCGTCAATTCAAAGTTTTGTATGAATTGTGGAGCACCTATAGCTGACGCTTCCCCTGAAGCTTTTCCGTCACAACCCCTCAAGCCATCACATAAGAGGAGAAAAATCGCCGCCGCTGTGGCGCTGGTGACGCTGATCGTAGTTGCCGCGACCATACTTACCATGACCGGACCTCAAAACCCCAACCAGACAACTAAGCCTTCACCAACTGTAACCCCTGAGCCGACGCCAACACCTTCACCCACCCCGACTCCTGAACCCGCGCCGACACCGACCCCTACACCCCCCAAGACTCCATCGACCGAAGAAGCCCGCATCCGCGATATGCTGACGGCCTACTATGAGGCGCTCAATCGACACTCAGTAGCAGAGCTATTGTCGTTCTTCACAGACAATGTAGAGATACTGATCAACCACGGTAGCGACTACTCTTACCAAGGTCCCAAGGAAAAAATGAAGTCGTATCTCTCATTAGCCTTCAGTCTAGACCCTGAGGCAACTGTAAAGGACGTAGAAATTACGACGGTGAAGATTGACGGGAACGAAGCCGCTGTCCAAAGTCACTATGTAGTCTATTCTGGGAGATATGATTTCTCTGAGCCTGTCACCGAGAATATGGAACTCATCAAGCAGAATGGTGTCTGGGAGATAACCAAGACGGATATCGTGTTGCGATAGCTTTGGGTAGGGTTCTTCCTCTTGATTGCCACAGAACCTCTTCTATTGGTGACATGCATCAAGAATATGGTTTATCACTACTCAAGCTGGTAGTGAATGAACTCAGCTAAAATGTTGCAGAAACAAAGTGAATACAAGGTTATTGAGTATGTTCCCAGCTTTTCTTTTGGCTGATCACTGTCTCGGTTTGAGAATTATCTTGATGGCTGGCTCGCTTCTCTTATGTAGGAGTTCAAGCGCCTCAGGGGCCTTCTCAAGGGGCATAACATGCGTAACCATATTGTTTGGCTTCAGCTTGTCTTGGTTGATCCAGTCTACGACCGTTTTGAAGTCGCTCTGCGTGTAGGCACTTGACCCTACGATTTCCCTCTCGCCGACGACTAACGGGTTGAGATCTATTTTGGTCTCGTGTTCAAATAGGGAGACGGCTACGATTGTAGCACCTCTTCTTGAGAGTGATATTGCGTCGTCGATTGCCTTAGGATATTCAGTTGATACGATTACTGAATCGAAACCCTCTGGAGCCAATTCTCTGGCGATGCTTGCGAGATCCTGTGAACCAACATCTATCGTTCTGTCAACTCCTAACTGGTGGGCGACCTGGAGGTTCAGCTTGGCAATGTCGGTGGCGACGACCTGTTCTGACCCCAGCATCTTTGCCGAGACGGCTGCTCCGATTCCAACAGGCCCCAAACCCAGAACCAGTATCGAGGCTCCCTCAACTCTGGCTCTTCTTGCGGCGTGTAGACCAACAGTGATAGGTTCAGCCAGAACCCCGGAAGTGTAGGATATGTGTCTTGCTAGTGGGAATAACCTCTTTGCGGGAGCTACAAAGTATTCTGCGAAGGCTCCCTTCCAACCGCCAACACCGGGAACAATCTTTGTTGGGCAGATGTTGTATCGGCCCTGTCTGCAGTAAGAGCATTTGCCGCATGCTATCTGAGGTTCAACTGCAACTCTGGTTCCTATATCGACGCTGGAAACCTTGGCTCCAAACTCGCAAACATCTCCTGCAACTTCGTGGCCAAGTATCACCGGTGGCTTTCTGAAAGGGTGGAGTCCCCGGTATGTGTGCAGATCTGAGCCGCATACGCCAGCCTCGACAACCTCTATGAGAACGTCCTTCTCGCTGACGGTTGGCTCTTCAACATCAATTACCTGAAGGTTGAATGGGCTGGAGAGGACCGCGGCCTTCATGGTACCCACAATCTGGAGAGCCTTGCGCAGTTTCTGGCTTTATTGATCTGTTTTTGATCTTGATGTCTTCCTTTTCAAGACTTCTTGACAACTTTGTTTCCAAGGATTCCTATATCTTCGATCTCTAGCTCTACAATGTCTCCTGGCTTTATCCATCTGTCTATCTCGACTCCGCATCCTCCTCCCACGGTGCCTGAGCCAAAGAATTCTCCGGGGTAAAGTGTCTCGTCTTGAGAGCAGTACTCAATTATCTCTTCCCAAGTCCAGTGCATGTCTCCACTGTTACCTTCACAGACGACCTCGCCATTTATCTTGGCGGTCATCTTCAGGTTCTTTATTTTATTGTGTAATTCGTCGGCCGTTACGAGACATGGCCCCATTATGTTGCCGTTGTTGAAGTCCTTTCCTTTGGCAGGTCCCATGTTGACCTCCATCTCCGCCATCTGCCTGTCCCTTGCGCTTACATCGTTGAAGACCGTATATCCCGCAATGTACTCTGCAGCCCTGTTCTTGGATATGTCTGTTCCCTTCTTTCCAATATACATACCCAACTCTAACTCGTAGTCCAGTCTGTTTGTGTAGCTGGGCCACAGGATTGGGTCGTCAGGACCGGCAACAGTGCTTGGATTGCCTTTGTGGTAGATTGGGATCTCATACCATATCTTGGGAATTGTTTTGCCGCGCCTCTTGTGGGCGGTTTCTAGGTGTTTCTCAAAGCCCATGAAGTCCCTTATCGAGGTGGGTCTAGGTACCGGAGCCAGAAGTTTCACCTCTTCCCTACCGTAGACTACTTGCTCGCCGCTGGGTCCCTTGAACTCGTCTTCCTTCCTCAACCTCGCCTCCACAAATTCGAGTGCTTTTCTCGAAGCTTCCATGGCGAGGCTTCCAAGCGTCAAGTATTCCACCATGACTGAGGGAACAGTGAAATTGGCTATGGCGTAGCCGTCTTCCGACTTTTCATACGAGAGGTAGGAGGCATAGGCCAATCTCAAGTCTATTATGCAACCAGAACTTAGAGCGCCGACCCTTGTGAATCTGCCAAGAGGAGTCTTTACTTCGAAAGAAACTAACTTCATTACTGGAACCTCGTTTTTCTTCTGTCATAATGGAAGGATTCATAAAAGATTTTCAGTCGTAGCCAGTCTGTGTTTAGAGGCTCTTCAAGAGATAAGGCCTGAGGCGTCATAGTCGACCTATTGGAGCAAGTCTTGTGGCGTAGTTCCTGCTTCATAAGATATGCAGCAGGGATCCTCAGCCCAGAAGTCGCCGAACTCGAAGTAGGCCCTTATCCTGCAGCCCCCGGTGCAGATTCGCTTGTGAACACACCTTCCACACTTGCCTTTGAGCTTGTCAACCTTGCTTCTCAGGTCTGAAAGAACAGAATTCTTGGGGTCGTTCCAGATCTTCTCAAGCGACCCCTCGATCAAGTTTCCTATTTTCAGCTTTTCAAGCTGAGCAAATTGGCAGGGATAAATGTTGCCTTGAGGGTCGACGTTCAGGATTCTGTCACCTGCACTACATGTGTCTCCGACAAACTCTAAGATCTCACAGGCCTTCTCATATCTTCCCGGGGCCTGTTCCTTCAGCCGCCCGAGAAGGTAGACTCCGTCCTGAGGCGCGTCTACAGTGAGTATCTCTATCTCTTCTGGGTCAAGCGACAAAGCAGACTCGTATAGTTGATTGAGTACCCACGCGACCTCTTCGTTACTGAGTCTCCTCTTTTGGTGCAGACTCCTTCCTCGACCGCTTGGAACAAGCCAGTAGAGACAGAACCTTGGGACCCCTAGTCTTCTGGCAAACGTCAAGAGTTCAGGGGTCTCTTTGAAATTGTCTCTGGTGGCCGTGAATCTTATTCCACATTTGATTCCTGATTCGAGACAGTTCATCAATGCTCTGGTGGAACTGTCGAAACTACCTTTTTGGCCCCTGACTGTATCGTGTGTCGACGCTTGGGCTCCGTCTAGGGAGATCCCGACGTAATCTACTTGTTCTTCTCTGAGTCTCTGCGCGACATCTCTGGTTATCAGGGTTCCGTTGCTGCTGACCGCCACCCTCAAACCTCTGGATCTGGCGTACTTGACTATCTCCCAGAAGTCCGGCCTGATGAGGGGTTCTCCACCACTCAGCATCAGGAGCGGAGTCTTGCAGGCGGCTGCTTCATCAATAAGTCGCCTTGCACTTTGAAGTGAAAGTTCATTACTGGATTCTTGGGTTCCTGCGTTGATGTAGCACTGTGGGCATGAAAGGTTGCATCTACCTGTCAGGTTCCAGAATATGAGTGGCCTCTTCTGTTCAGAGAAGGCCAAGAACCTACTTGGAATATTTGTTGGGTCTTCTCTTCGATGTTTCAGAATCTTGGCTACAGTTCCTTCTCCATGAATGAGTTCGGTAAACCTGATCATTATGGACCGCTCTTCTCTTGGAGTGTTAAGCTCGTCTTCTTGAGTTCCTTGACGCTGAAGATTATTTCGTACTCTTCTATGGCTAGCTTCCTCGTCAGGGTGGCCACGATTTCCTCGACGGATCTGCGTGTGGGACCGTGAATCATGAAGAATAGGTTGTAGCTCCAGACTTCTGGAACAGTCTCTCTTTCATAGCAGTGGGTTACCTCTTTTACGTCTGCGAGTTGTCTCCCAACCTCTGTGAGTCTCTCACGTGGAACCTTGCAGACCACCATCCCATTGGCTTGGAAACCTATTTTCGACGGGTTTATTGAGGCGCCGAATCTCCTGATGACTCCAGCTTCATCAAGCGTCCTGATTCTGGAGAGTATCTCCTCCTGACTTAGTCCTAGGTTTCTCGCAACATCTCTGTAGGGCTCGTCTTTGAGTTCTATTCCGGTCTGCAGGCTCGTCATTATCGCCATATCTAGATTGTCTGGGATGGGTCTTGGACTGTTCATAGTAGGTTGAACCTCACATCGGTCTTGAAGGTGCTCACTACAGGAAGGTTCAGGATGTCCTCGTCTTGGAGTCCTGTTTTCTTCTTGAGGAGATCTATTGTGTTTTGGATCTCTTGGGTGTCTCTGGCGGTTATCGTGAACCATAGATTGTACTGGTGTTCTCTGAGGTAGCTGTGCGAAACATTGCTGAATCTGTTTACTATCTCGGCTATCTCTTCAACTCTTTCGTGGGGCACCTTGACCCCGATCAATGTTGAGGCCTTAAATCCGACCCTCTTGAGGTCTGGGAAGGGTCCTATCTTCTTTATGACTCCTAGGTCGATTAGTCTCCTCACCCTTGAGATCAAGGTTTGAGGGTCTATCCCCAGCCTTTCTGCAAGAGCATCCCAAGGCCTAACGACCAGTGGGAAGTTGAACTGTAGTGATTGGAGTATTCGCCGGTCTAAATCATATATCTCCCCAGATGGGGACTGTTCATCTCTCGCCTGAAAATGTGCAGCGATCTCTTTGGCCAAGGCCTCTACTGTGTACTCCGAGGGAACTACCTGCGCCTTGAAGCCTAGGTCTTCCAACGCTTTTCTTGTAGTCGGCCCGATGGCTGCGATGACGACTCTTCTCAGTCGCTCGTTGACTATTTTTGTGAGGGAGAACTCTTCAGCATGTTTTAGGAGGCTCTTCACCGTGGATGGACTTGTGAAGGCTATAGTGTCTATCTTCTCGGCAACTAGGTCTTCCAAGAACTTCTTGATCAATGACTTGTCTGAGGGTGGGCCGATCTCGTAGGCTGCTGCTTCTATCACGTCGGCACCCAATCTCTGAAGTGCAGCGCGAAGGCTGTTGTCGACGACTCCGGCGCGGGGAAGGGCAATCGTCTTGCCTCTCAAATCCTCCTTTTCTAGTAACTTGACTATGCCTTGAGAACTGTACTCGCTCGGGACCATCGGTTCCGTTACATTAAACTTGTCAAGTTCTTGCCTGGTCTTTGGTCCAACAGCCACCACAGTGACTCCCTTGATGGACTCTTTGAACGGGTCTGCGAGCCCAGTCTTCTCTGCGGCTTCAAATGTCTGTAGGACACCGTTTCGACTCATGAAGACTATTATGTCAACCTTGCCGGCGACTGTAGCTTTGACCAATTCGATGAGGGCTTCCGGCCTCTTGGTCGGCTTGACTTCTATCAAAGGGGCTACGTATGGGGTTCCGCCTAGGGACTCAATCGCCTCAGCAAGATCCTTGGCTTGGTCTGGCGGCCTGACTACAGCCACTACCTTACCTCTTAGACTCAAGCTTTGAGCCCCTGAACCATGCCAGTTCATCTCTGAGTTTAACCACTTCTCCGACGACGATTACTGCCGGAGGCTTCACCTTGGTTCTATTCACTTTAGCGACGATGTCAGCCAATACCCCGGTCGTCACCCGCTGCTTGCTCGTCGTTCCCTTCTCGATCACCGCTATTGGAGTATCTTTACTTCGGCCCCCCCTGATTAGGGCCTCAACTATTGAGGGTAATGTCGAGACACCCATCAAGACTACTAGCGTATCAGCGGCCTTGGCCAGCCTCTTCCAATCAACGGGTTTCCCATCTTTGCTCCATCCTTCGTGGCCTGTGACTATCGCGACGGATGAGGAGTGGTCCCTATGTGTTAGGGGGATTCCAGCGTATGCGGGTGCCGCATGCGCCGAGGACATTCCGGGAACTATCTCGAACGGTATGGATGCTCTGCGGAGGAACTGGGCTTCCTCTCCGCCGCGTCCGAAGATGAATGGGTCTCCACCCTTCAGCCTGACAACGGTCTTGCCCTTTGAAGCCTCCTCGATCATGACCTTGTTTATCGCGTCTTGGGAGGTGGGGTGCCCCTTCGGGGATTTCCCAACATAGATCCTTTTTGTTCTGGCTGGAATCTGGCTCAAGATTGCTTTTGATATGAGTCTATCGTGAATTATGACGTCTGCCTTCTTGATCGTCTCCAGTCCTTTGAGTGTGAGGAGGCCTGAGTCTCCCGGGCCGGCCCCAACCAGATAGACTTTGCCGGTCTTCAAGGTTTGCTCCAAGTCCTGGTGAGTTCTCCTGCACCCATTCTGAGTATCCGGTTGGCCGCAGTCTTTCCTGTGTCTTCAGGATGTTTCACGTCGCCCTGCTCCACAATGTCTATGCGTCTGGCTCCGTCTGGCGATATGATTGAGCCCAGAAGCTTTACGGTCTCACCTTCGGCTTGGGCAAAGGCGCCTATGGGAATCTTGCAGCCGCCGCCAACCGCCCTCATGAAACTTCTCTCGGCGATTGCTTCTGCCCAAGACGATGGGTCGTTCACAGGCCTCAAGACCTCTAAGACATTTTCCCGGTCACGACGCGCCATAACAGCTAGGAAGCCTTGGCCTGGGGCCGGTGTGAAGTCTTCAATTGGCAACCGCTCAACTATTCTCTTCTGCATCCCCATTCGTGTTAGGCCTGCCTCTGCGAGAATTATGGCATCATAGATGCCTGAGTCGAGTTTACGTATTCTCGTGTCAATGTTTCCCCTTATCGACTGAACATTCAAGTCCGGCCTGACCCTGAGGAGTTCAGCTGTCCTCCTTGGACTGCTTGTTCCGACAGTAGCTCCTACAGGCAGATCATTCAGCTTTGAGAGTGACTGTGAGATCAATACATCGTTTGGTGGTGCCCTTTCAGGAATAGCGGCGATCACCAGTCCTTCAGGTTGGTCAGCCGGGACGTCCTTCATGCTGTGCACTCCGAAGTCCACTTCACCGTTTATTATGGCCTCGTCAATCTCCTTCTCGAATACGCCTTTTCCAGAGATCAAAGGGAGAGGTTCAGACTCAAGCTTGTCTCCGGTTGTCTTTATGACCCTCGTCTCTACCTCAACCGTTCGGTTGTGTCTCTTTATCGCTTCAACAACCGACTCTGTCTGTATGATGGATAGTCTGCTTCCTCTTGTCCCAACAGTCAATCTCAGCTCTTCTCAACCTCAGAGTTCCTTTAGAGCCTGGGCTGCGGCTTCCGCGGTGTGCTGGAGGTCTTCCTCACTGTGGGATGTGGAGACAAAGCAGGTTTCGAATTGGGACGGTGGAAGGAATATTCCCCTCTTCATCAATCCTGAATGGAACTTGTTGAACTTCGACCTGTCGGATGAGAGAGCGGCCTCCAGACTGTCCACAGGTCTGTTGGTGAAGAAGATCTGGAACATTGAGGCTATGCGATTGATCTGGGCCTCAATCTTCCTGCTTTTGATGAGGTCGCTAAGATTCTCTGTCAGATTGGTTACGAAGTCTTCGAGTCTTCTGTATACTATGGAGCGCTCCCTTCTAAGCTCGGTTATGGTCGCCATGGCCGCGACTACGGATACAGGGTTACCACTGAAGGTTCCGGCTTGGTAGACTCCTCCTGTGGGTGAGAAGTTCTCCATGATCTCTTTGCTGCCGACTACGGCTGAGATAGGTAATCCGCCGCCCATGACCTTGCCCAGAGTCGCAAGGTCCGGCTTTACATCGTAGTATTCTTGAGCGCCTCCAACCGTGAGTCTGAATCCTGTTATGATCTCGTCGAAGATTAGGAGTGTGCCGTACTTGTCCGCTGTCTCTCTGAGTTCATTCAAGTAGCCTTTGGAGGGCAGTATGAGCCCCATATTTCCAATGACGGGCTCAACTATGATTGCGGCCGTCTCCTCTCCAGCTGCCTCGAAGGTTCGGTGGAGCGCCTCGACATCGTTGTAGGGTAGGACCAGGGTGTTTCTGACGGTCTCTTCAGGAACCCCGAGCGATGTTGGTGTGCCGAAGGACGCGGCGCCTGACCCTGCTTTTACGAGTACACTGTCGTGTGCGCCGTGATAGCAGCCGTCAAACTTGACCAGCCTCCGTCTCCTTGTGTAGCCTCTCGCAAGCCTTATGGCGTGCATAGTCGCTTCTGCGCCGCTGTTTGATAGTCTCACCATCTCAGCGCACGGAACAGAATCGACTACGAGTTCGGCCAGGTCGATCTCAGCTTCTGTGGGTGTCCCGTAGACTGTTCCTAGGTCGATTTGTCTTTTGACTGCCTCTTGGATTGGTGGGTGAGTGTGGCCGAAGATTAGGGCTCCGTAGCCCATACAGTAGTCGACGTAACTTTTTCCGTCGACATCGTGAAGCTTTGAGCCTCTTGCCTGCTTGGTGAAGAATGGGTAGGGCTTGAACATTCTTACTGGGCTGTTAACCCCTCCAGGCATCAATCTCTGTGCCTTCTCGAAGAGGGTTGACGACTTTAAGTTTGAAGCCACTTTGCAGCCTCCTTTGCGAAGTATGTCAGGATGATGTCTGCTCCCGCCCGTTTTATTGCCGTTAAGACTTCGAGTGTGGCAGCCTTCTCGTCAAGCCACCCCATCTTTCCAGCGGCCTTGATCATTGAGTATTCCCCACTCACGCTGTAGGCCGCTGTGGGCATCTTGAAGGTGTCCTTGACTCGACGGATCAAGTCTAGATAAGCCAGTGCTGGTTTAACCATCACTATGTCCGCTCCCTCCTTAATGTCAAGCTCCACCTCGCGCAGGGCCTCATTGGGGTTTGAGTAGTCCATCTGGTAGCTTCTCCTGTCTCCGAATGCCGGCGTAGAGTAGGCTGCGTCGCGGAAGGGCCCGTAGAAGCATGAAGCCTGCTTTGCGGAGTAGGCCATCACCGCAACATTGGAGTGGCCGGAGTTGTCGAGTCCCCTCCTTATGGCTTGGACCTGTCCATCCATCATTGCAGATGGTGCTACGATGTCTGCTCCGGATTCCGCGTGGCTTATGGCTGTTTGGCTCAGTAGTTTGAGGCTCTGGTCGTTAAGGATCTCGCCGCCCTCTACTACTCCGCAGTGACCGTGGTCTGTGTATTGGCAGAGGCAGACATCGGTCATCACTATGATCTGGTCTGAGAAGGAGGTCTTGATCTTCTTGACGGTCTGCTGTACTATACCATCGTCTTGGTAGGCGGCTGAGCCGGCGGCGTCCTTCTTCTTCGGGATTCCGAAGAGGATCACGGTTGAGACTCCTAGGGAGACTAGGTTCTCAACCTCGGTGAGGGTGGCGTCGATTGGGAGTCGATATTGGCCCGGCATCGAATCGATTGCTTCAGGCTTCGATACTCCCTCCTTGACGAAGATTGGGTAGACTAGGTCGTCAACATTCAGCTTCGTCTCTCTTACCAAGTCCCTGAACTTGGTGGTTCTCCTCATTCGCCGCATTCTCAGGTTTGGAAACGCCATTACTGTCTAGTCTCCTTCGTCCTTTAGGCCGAAGAGTGTGCAGGCGACCTTGTAGAGTTCAGCGTCTCCGTTCTCGGCGGCTCTTCTGAGGTTTGTGACTGGATTATGCAGTATCTTCTCAACAATGGCTCTGGTCAACTTCTCCACAACCGTACGTTGACTCTTGTCGATCTCACCCAGCAACCTGCAGGCCCTCCTGAACTCGCGTCGCCTGATATCTTCAGCCCATCCATAGATCTCACTTATGGTGGGTTCGCATCTTCTGCGTCTGAGGGTCGCCTCAAGGCTTCTGAGTTCATCCTCAACCAGATGTTCAGCATTCTCTATCTCTTTGAGTCGAGCCTGCATATTCTCCTCTGCAACGCCTTGGAGTATATCTATGTCAAATAGTTTTACTCCCTTTAGGGAGGCTATTCTCTGCTCAACATTCCTTGGCTGTGAGAGGTCAAAGATCAGCAGGCTCTTGTCTTTTCTCTTCTCCATTGCACGAACTACCAGCTGCTTCTTCAGGGTCATATGTGGGGCGGATGTTGCGACAAAGACTATGTCGACTCTGGGCAGGACCTCGTCTATTTTGTCGTAGCGAACAGCCTTTCCTCCTAAGAGCTTTGCAAGTCTTGCCGCCCGGTTGAAGGTTCTGTTGGCAACATAGATCGCTCTGTGTCCTCTTGCAGCCAAAGCTTTTCCCACGAGGGTTCCGGTCTCCCCGGCGCCAATAATCATCACCTTTCTTCCCCCCAGTCCAGAAATTGTTCTTTCTATCATGTCTACGGCTGCAGAGCCCAAGGAGACCGCTCCTCTGTTTATTCCGGTCTGGGCTCTGATCTTGCCGCCTGACCTTATGGCCTTGGTGAATATCACCTCAAGCAACGGTCCAATCACTCCCCAACTCCTGGCCCTTCCGAAACTGTCCCTGATCTGGCCCAAGACTTGATCCTCCCCAATTAGCATCGACTCCAAACCCGCAGTCAGTCTGAGCAGGTGTCTCAGGGCTTCACTGTCACTTGATTCCTCAAGGTGATTCTGAAACTCGGTCTTCGGTACGCGTGTCTCGCGAAGCCAATACTCAACTATGGCTCTCTTTACATCTTCAGGTTCTCTGTCGGTTACGGTGTAGAACTCAACCCGATTGCATGTCTGTAGCAGTAAACATTCACGTAGACCGAGTTTCTTGTATACTTCAAGAGTGGCTTTGCGATTATTCTTGAAGGTTAAGGAGTCGAGCAGGGTTACAGGGGTCTTCTTGTAGGTGAAGCGTAGATTTATGAGGTTCTGCTTCAACCCTGAATGCTCCTCAGGCGGCCTCAATGATCTCTCTCGCAATCTTCTTGGCTTCCTCCAGTCTTCCTCGTCGAAGTAGTGAGGAGACCTTCCTGTTTCTGATGATGCTGTACAGAATCTTTCTTCGAAGTTCACTCTTTGTGCCTTTTGACTTCAGCAGACTCCTTGCGTAGTCTTGGAGTTCGACCTGTAGGATGTCTTCGTTTGTGATTGACTTTTCAAGCCTTTCTCTGAGAATCCTTGCCATCGCGGGGCTTCTTCCACCGGTTGAGACGGCGATCTTTAGATTTCCAAAGTCTGTTGTTGCGGGGAAAGAGAAGTCACACAGCCTAGGATTGTCAACTACGCATATCGGGATCTTGGCAAGCTTGGCCTGCTCAGCCAGCCGCGTATTCATCTCTTCATCGTCGGTGGCTGCAATAGCAAGGTCGGAATTGGAGAGTAATTGTGAAAGCTGTGAAGATGTCTCCCCGAGTCTTTCTAGATGTATCTCGCCGATTCTGCCCAGTTTCGTCAGTCTTCCAGTGAATCTCTTGCTGGCCACAGTTACTTTGGCGCCCTCCCGCACAAGAACCAGAACCTTGCGTTCACCAACCTCGCCGCCACCAACAACCAGCACCCTCCTGCTAGAGACCCTCATGTCTATGAGCATCGTGATCCTCCGAGCGGCGATGTTGTGAAGGTCTCTTGAGTTGGCATATAAAGGTTTACGGAAAGGTCTAGGAAATTCCGGTTTCGTTACGATATTCGAAAAGTCCTGAACGGACCATAACAACTACAGCTTCAGTGTCGGCTCAACCCTCACGAGGCGGGTTATCACGGAGACCGAGGCGTTACTCACTCCTGCAAAAGACTTGATCTTGTTCATCAAGTCGCCAAGATGAGTCAGGTCGCGTGTATGCACTATAGCCACTATATCGTATTCTCCAGTGCTTTGAAAGACATGATGTGACTCGGGCAGAGAGGCAAGGTGACTGAAGACATCGTCTAGGGAGGTTGCTTCAACCTTGAGCATCACTATCGCTGTTACTTGCAGCCCTATCTTCCTTGGATTAACTAAGGCTAGGAAACGCGTGATAACCCCCTCCTGCAACAATCTCTTGACTCTGAACCTGACCGTTCCCTCTGTAACCTTGAGTTGACTGGCAATTCTCGCGTATGGCCTCTTAGCGTCCTCTTGCAGAATCCTCAGAATCTCTTTATCAAGATCATCCAGTTTAACAGACAAGAAGACTCCTACTGCCTCTATATGAGAACGAGTCAATTCTGGAGAAAAAACCTTCGGTTATGAACAATGACTCTTCCAAACCGTTTGATGCAAACAAGATTTAAGTCTTGACCGGAAGAGTCTGATACTTCAAAGCCCTTGTGAAGATAAATGGGTTCTAACGATTTGTTCAAGATCAATCCTGAAAAAGCCAGAGAGATAGCTGAAGACGTTCACCGCCAATACAAGAGAAGTACAGGCTTCTTCAAAGATTGTGAGCCGCCAAACTATGAGCCGCCTAAAGGAATGATAATGAAGTCGAAAGAACACGCCCTATATTTGACCTACATCTTCGCGCTAGACCAAGACGTGGAATCCGGAGTTCTTTGGAGTAGGGCGAGGCGACTGTATGAAGAAATACCGTGGTTCTTTGACGCGAAGCAAATACTGACAAGAAGCGACGAGGGTCTATCTGAAGCCTTAAAGAGACTTGGCGTTTCCAACATAAACACTCTCGTAAAGAAGTGGAAGACCATCTCAAAGATTCTTCTCGAAGATTATTCAGGAGATCCAAGAAGACCAACGAACGAGACTCTTGATCTAGAGAGAATAAGAGCTAGAATTCGAGAGGTTCTTGGGACGAGTGAGCAGCGACGTATCCGCAGATATCTACAGATCATGACCGCGAATAAGCTGATGAAGCTTGAGAACTCGGAGATTCTAGGAGTCTTCGTTGACAATAATGTGGCGGTCTTCACCATCTACACTGGAGTTCTACAGTTTGGAGGTGAATTGTTTGAAGGATTCCTTGATGGTTATCCTATACTGCCACTCACAAGAAAGGCTTGGAGTGACGCGGCTGCAGGCCTCGGTATTCCACCTTGGGAGTTAGACGAACCCATCCGCATAGTCAGCAGTAGACTATGTTCAGAAATGAAGTGTATTCTATGTCCGATCCGTGAAAAATGCGAGAAGAGATTCAGGTTAGAGATAAATGGGAACAGAGTTCGCTTGGAGAAGACCACAAAAGTTGGTGAACCCTACCCCCCAAGATTCTGCGTATACTGCGGTCGAGATTTGTCAAGTGGCGCAAAGTTCTGTGATTGGTGTGGAAGAAAGAACCTAGGGCAGATGAGTGGGTTGACATGAAGACTATCGTTAATGGATTGACAGAACTTAGTATCCTAGGTAGAGCCTGTCAGCTAGGAATCTGGGGATAGGCTTTTCCAAGATCTTGTTAGCTGCGGAATCTATATCGTAATCAACCCTCTTGACCTCAAGTTTCACGTCACCTTCTTCAATGTCTAGAAGAGCGTAGCTGGCCCGTGGATCTCCGTCTCTGGGTTGACCTACACTTCCGGGATTAAGCAGATAACCAGACCCAATCTTGATGTTTATTGGCATGTGTGTATGCCCCATCAGCAGAACATCTGCCTTCGCAAGTTCAATCAAGCTTATTAAGATGAACTGCGGAGTCCCCGGAAATATGTATTCGTTAAGAGGATCTCTTGGGCTTCCGTGATAAGCCTCTATATGCAAATCGTCTTCCTCAAAACCTGAGTGTTGCGGCAAGTTTGCCAAGTAAACCATGTTTTCCTGCCGAAGCTCTTTTCTCGTCCAATCTATTGCCAACGCAGCATGGGTTGCGAAGTCAGACGTATCTCCAGTTACAACCGCGAAATCGTGATTTCCAGCAATGAGGAGCTGAGGCTTGAGGGAACGTATCCGCTCAACAACCTCGTTCGGCTGAGCGCCGTAACCCACAAGATCCCCTAAACACAATAGGGCATCATAACCCTCAAGACTTGAAAGAACCGACTCTAAAGCGTCGAGATTGGAATGAATATCGGAGAGCACAGCTATCCTCAAGCCGCTCGCCTCAGAGTAGGAGAACGGACGTATCTCTTAAATCTAAAAAATGATAGAAGTGTACCTTGAAGGTAAGACTATTGAGTTTTCTTGAGGGGACTCGTGAGCATAACGGAGTTACTTTTCACCTTAAACTCCTAGTTCTGGAGAATGCTGTCGTCGCATTCTTCTATGAGGGCGAGATGAAGTTGGGAACCCTTGCATTCTCAATGCCGCTTGGCGGTGAGGAGGTGGTAACCAAATCTTCTGTGCTTTTGGGAGGAAAATATCTGGTTGCCTCAAGAACTCTGTCTGAGAGGCTTGCGGCACATTATGGAAGGATGAGCCTGGTCTCTTTCCACTCCAGTTTCCCCGAGTCAGAAGCTTTCCGCGTCTACCTGCAAATCCTTCAGGATCGGATACGTGCGGCGTGATTGGGGTTGCTTCCGCACGAATGTTACGGAAACGTCGGCACGTCTTTCAATATCCTAGCATAGACGGACCATGAAGAGTACACCCTAGTAAGCACGCATGACAACTCATTCATCTTGTTTAGGAGAGGAATCTCTCAACGACTTTTCCTTGTCAACAGACTTTTTCGCCAGCCCATGCACTATGCTTGCCAATATCAAGAAATCGAAGATCGCTGTTGGATCTCATGATCATGTTGAGAGACGCTGAAAGTCTTATTAATGATTAAGTTTTCATGTTTGCAAAAGTTGGAGGCAAGATGAAGGAAGAAACAAAGCAATCTCTCAAAGGTAATGCCGGAACAATATTTCTTGCAATCGTAATCGTCGCGTCAATCATATTTTCAAAGGTGACTGGAATCTCATTAGATGATTTGGATACGGTAATAACGCTGTCGGCGTTACTCATTTTTGCTTAGTGTTTCACACAAGCAATACAACATGAACCAGAAGAAACTAAGAGAAAGATTATGATCGCAGTAACCATCATAGGAGTTGTTCTTTTCATCCTCATGCTTCTAGGTTTCATGGTTTTCTTTCTTACAAAGTGAAATATGCATGCTACATAGACAAGTCAAATAGGCTCAAATTTGCACATGACAAGAAGAGTTTGGGATGAATGATGCTGAAGATCTTGAATCAATCTTTGGAAGCCTCTAGGAGGATGAAGAAGCTCCTTTTCTTAGTTGCGACAATCTATGTAATATCCTTCCTAGTTGGATACGTATTGATATATATTCGGCTGCCGTTCGTTGTGAGGCTCAGTGAGTTAATTGTTGAAGGCGCTTCTATCAGCCCAGTCTATACCCCTATCTTGAATGCTCTTAAGAGCAGAAATCTCGCACTCGCAGTCGCCCTAACCTTTCTAGTAAACCTGTCAAGCGGCGCCTTTGCTACAACAACCCTACTGGGAGTGATTCCTCTTGTAGGTGGTGTGGGATCCTTATTGGTGACTGGCCTTCGCGGATTCCTGATAGGTGTGGTCTATTACTATGCCTTCACAGTCTCAGTAGCCTATACAGTTCTTGCTGTAGGCACAGCGATTCTTGAGTTGGGTGCCTACGTCTTCTCCGCGGCCGCCGGAATCAACATAAGCCTATCAACAATCTTCCCGAGAAGATATCAGGTTGATAGTAGACGGACCGCTTTCAAGGAGGCTTGGAAGGACGCTGCCAGAATCTACGTCATAGTCATAATCCTATTGGCGCTAGGGGCCATATGGGAAATGGGCGGGCTCTACATGTCGATGCCCTAATTCATAGTTGAAGGTGAAGAACATAAGCCCAAAATCTTTGCAGATAAATGATGCCAGAATGTTGCGTCTCTGAGCAGACTTACTTTTGAGTGGTTATTCGTAGTCATGCCCCTTTACGAGGGCAAAATGATATAAGGTCCAAATTATGGTCCTCACCAAGCGAAGATATACCGAGAAAATCGTTGATCTCGCTAAACCTCGCAACAATTGAGAGAAACAGGTTCACAAAACTAGAATCGTGTATCGACGCCTCCTCTACGACTTCGCATAAACGCCCCCTAAACAATGAGCTGACCTCGTCCCCTCCAAAGATGGTGTCACAACCCCCCTAGGGGGTGGGGGGGTGTGCCCATCTCAAGACAGAAAATGGAAAAGACCGGAGAGAGTGGTGAAACTGAAGAATAATGCCGCTCGTCTCCCCAGAAAAGGTGGTTAAGAAAGTTGAAAACCAAAACAGACCGATAATCGGTACAAGACAGTTTACTTCAGGTAGATCTCCAGCTGAACCAGTGTCAATCCAATAGTCAACAGAGCTCCAGCCGCCAGCTGGCTCAGGTCGTGCGCCCCAAGCTTGACCCTCGCCCAGCCAACCGGAAATATCAACGCGAAGAACGGAAGCATCCATAGTCCGAGCTGGTGGACCAGAAAAGTCGCTGGACCGGTTATGCCTGAGGCGTGGATGCTGATCTTCCACACTTGGCTTATCGCCACCATGACGAGCGAGTTGACGAAATAGCACGCCATCAGCGCGACGAGGCTCTGGGGCGCCCCCAAAATCGTCAAGATGATTATGCCCAAGAGATAGCTCGTAATGGCGACTAGGAACGGCTTCGTCCTCGTTCGCCTCTCCGACGCGTATACGTCCAGAATGACCCCCCTCTTGACCATGAAGAAGATGACCATGAGCGGGAAGATCGCTGCAAAGAATGCTGATACAATTAGGAGTAGCAGGAACATGGGTGGGTTCAGAGAGAAGATGAAGATTGCGAAAGCGTATATTGCGACTAGGGGTGCGTTAAAGACCGCTGATACTGCCTCAGCAATCTCCTTCTGCGAGTCCTTCAGGTCAGCTCCCTCTCCTAACGTAAAGCTCTCAATTATGCAAAGAGTCTCTTCATAACCGTTTGCAAGGTTACTCGTAAGGAAGCAGACTCTTAATGTAATCAGTGTATTCTCTGAATCTTTCTAGGCTGAACTCGACGGGTACGAGGTGGTCTGCACCGGGAACGTATCCACCCATCTCCTTCAGCACGGGAACCTTGGAGTCAACCTCCCTCCTCATCGCTTCTCCACCCTTGGCAAGCTCCCTCTTGTCCAGGTTGCCTATGAGGAAGAACTTGTCTCCATACTTCTTCTTGATCTCGACCGCGTTCATGTTGCAGTTGACCTCCAGAGGCCACAGTCCCGTGATTCCTGACTCGACAAAAAGGTCCAGCATCGGGTTGATGTTGCCGTCGCTGTCTACCATGATCCTGTCAATCTTGTTCTTCCTCAGGAAGCCTGTGAGGTTCCTGTAGTGTGGTAGACAGTATTGCCTGAAGAGTTTCGGCGACATGAGCGGGCCGTGCTTCTCAGCCATATCCTCCCACCAGAACACCATGTCGATACGGTCCTTCAGGGTGTCGACAGCGTCGCGTAAAGTCTCAGTTATGTAGTACTCCCAGTAATCCGCCATGTCGTGAATCAACTCCGGATCCTTGTACAGCATGATGTTGAACGGCGCGATCCCCATCAGTTCCGCTCCGAAACCGTAGAAGCCGTTGAACCTCATCATCGTTACCCCCCTCTGATAATTCTCGAAGGCCGAGATGTAGTCGTCCTTACTCCAGTCCTTAGGATATCTTCTGGGATCTCTAGGATTCAGCCTCTTCTTGTATTCCTCCCAGCTCCTCTGGTCCTTTACCGGAAACTCTGTGAACATAGGCATACTATACCATGTCCTCTCTTCACCCTTGATGCGTTTCGCAATCGCTCCGGTCTCAGTCCTGATCGTCACGTAGCGATCATCCTCCTCAAGCACCTTCAACTTGAACCTCGGCAACGGACCTATGTCAACCGGAACTACTGACCCGTAGAAGCTCTGACAACCAAAATATGTGTAGGCGTCGAAACCTTTGACTGCGGGCCAGTTATACAGGTTCGTACCCCCTCTCCCAACCTCCCACTCAATCACAATGACCTTGTCCGGGGGAAACCCCTGCCTGAACCAGGTCAGAACAGTCTCCTCATACATGCTCTCGAGCCAAGGGAGAACGTCCGGTTTGCGGAAGTTCAGTACAGCCTTCATCCTTTCCCTAGGGGTCATCACCTAGCTATCCACCTCTTGCATATCTCGACCCCCTGAACCGCGTCGAGGGCAGCCGCGTCCACGCCGACCTCTTCCCCAAACTGCTTTGTGACCGCGTTGCCCCCAATGATAATCTTCACCTTATCCCTGATCCCTGCCTCCCTCAACCCGTCCAGAACAACCTTGACCTCAGGCAGTGTTGAGGTCAGAAGGGTGGACATCCCCACTATGTCCGCGCCAGTCCTCCTTGCCTCATCCACAAACCTCTTAGGGTCCACATCGACACCTAAATCGTGAATTTTGAAGCCCGAGAACTGAGCTATCATACCGAAAATATTCTTGCCAATGTTGTGCATGTCACCCCTGACCGTGCCGAGCAAGATAGTCCCCATCTGCCCCGTAACATTCTGCTTCATATGCGGCCTCAACACGTCGAACAAGCTAGTCATGATCTCTCCAGCGTAGAGGAGCTCAGAGAGAAAATACTCTCCCTTCTCATATCTGGCTCCCACCTCATCCAACCCATGTTTGAGGCCCCCCTCAATGATCTCCGTGACAGAATGCTTCTGCTTCAGCGCCCTCTCAACAAGCTTCTTAATCTGATCTATTCCCTCAAGGTTGGAGATCGCCCCTGAGATCTCTTCTAGAATACCCGCAGCGTCTGTACCGTTCATGGCTGTTCGTTTCGACTTGGGCTTGATGATAAGGCTTTCTACAGTCGAAGCGACAACATTCCTCTCATAGAGATGAAGTTGCGGTAAATCCTATCGTATACCAATAGACTGTACGCGCACAACAATCCTCCCCACTATCGTCGTACGGAGCGCGGACTCAAGTTTTGAACCGCTGATTCTGCGTATCAATAGGAGACGAGACTTGAAAGTGGGGCCTCACCAAGAACTTCCACAGACGCTTTCCTGACCCTCTCTCTATACTCTTCCTTAGTGTATATCCGCATAATATTCAGGAAGACTCTCAATGAATCAACAATTCTTGAAAGCTCCTCAAGCCTCTGCGGAATCTTTTCTCCATTCTTGGTCTTGAGGAAGATCGGTATGTTCATCGGCTCTATATCGATGGCGTAGTGATACGGAACCGAGGGAAGAGATGGAACATCAATAGTCACATCCTCAGGTGTAACCTTGGCTTTCTTCGCGATCTCCCCCTCAATCTCGGTCCTGACCGCCTCATTACTAAAGATATTTGTGACAAGCTGGTCCCTCACAAAGAACGTCTTCTCATACGCACACTTCAGCAACTTTCTACTATCCAAATCCCTTATGATCTCTCTGCTCCCTGAACGCTTCAACATCTCCCAAATCGTGTAGTCGTCAAGCTTCAAGTAATCTTCCAGCGACCCTGAACTGAACAAGCTGAGTTCGTCCTTTGCCTGCTCCAACGCTTTGATAACCATTATCTGAGCTGCCCTAGAGGTCCGGTGAAAATAGATCGCCCTGAAAGACTCAAGCCTCGCAAGCAGAAATATCTCCAGTGTAGAGAGCGCCGTGGAATCGACGGCCAAGTTTCCATCTAGAACATCCATCGTATAGATTAGACGGAAAATATCTATTGTACCATAGCCGGCGCCCGTATGATAGGAATCCCTCAAGAGGAAGTCCATCTTATCGACGTCAACAGAACTCCTGATGATCTGGTCGAGGAAGGGTTGCTCCGAGTCGGCCAAGCGACCGACCGCAAGAAGCGAAATCTCCTCAGGGTCGAAACCTACCTTCTCAAGGACTCGGCCAACCTCAGACTCCCTAATCACCTTAAAGGACATATCTTCATGATTCTTCCCAACATACTTGGAGAGCAGAGGCTCAAAGAGATGGGAAAGTGGTCCGTGCCCCACATCGTGGAGCAGTGATGCTACCCTGACCTTGCTTCTCTCAAATTCCTCAGATATCGCTGGAAGACTGCCCGCGAGGGCCCCCGCCAAATGCATGGCTCCAAGCGAGTGTTCGAAACGCGTATGATTCGCAGCTGGATACACGTATTGGGCGCCTGCAAGCTGCTTGATCCTCCTAAGCCTCTGAACCGGCTCAGTATCGATTACCACTTTCTCCTGCTCTGTCAACCTAATGTACCCGTAAAGCGGGTCCTTTATGAAACCCCAATACTTACCCGAACCTTCCATCTCACCACCCCTCCAGCGTCAAGGCGATCAGCAAGAATACGGCCAGCCTCAACCATTGACCATAATAACTTCATGAAGGCACGTAATAATGTATGCTCGAGGTGAAGAATTGCAGCCAAAAGGCGGCGTCTTCATAGTCATTGAGGGCATCGACGGAGCCGGTAAAACCCTCCATTCGAGAAATCTCTGTTTTGAACTCCACAGGAGAGGTTTAGACGCCAGATACACAACTGAGCCGAGCAAAAACCTGATCGGAAAACTGATCAGGTATGAGTTCCTACACAGGACGAAGATCCCTCCAGAGGCTGAGACTCTTCTCTTTGCTGCAGACCGATTCCAACACGTACAGCTTGAGATTCTGCCGATGCTCCAACAGAACAGCGTAGTCGTCTCAGACCGCTACTATTACGCTTCACTAGCCTATCAAGGCGCCCAAAACGTAAGTCTGGAATGGATTAGAAATGTCAACAGATTCGCCCCAAAGCCAGACCTGGCAATATACCTAGATGTCCCAGCAGAAGTAGCCATGGCCAGAATCCGCAGAGGCAAGAGCCTACTTGAAAGAATCGACCTTGAGACGAGAGTTCGAGAGATCTATCTTGACCTAGTAAGAGGGAATGAGCTTACCTACATCGACGGAAATCAGCCTATCGAGACTGTAGATAGCGAGATACTCAATCTAACCTTAGAAGTAATCTCAAGAACGGAGAGAACCTCTCCAACATAAGAGAGTAGACAATACTTAACGACCTTAAACAGTTAATAGGATTAGCCCAGCAAAGATAGCACAGAACTCCTCATGTCTAACAGAGTCAACCCGCTGGAGGAGGCCATCTCAAGCACTAAAGAGATCATTAAGAAAGTGCAGGATCAAGTAGCCCAGAAGATAGCTGAACTAGGTCCAGACTCACCAGTCGGTTTCCCAGGAACCGCCTACAACCTGCCAATCTACTACGGGATAACTGGCAAGAAGATCGAGCGATTAACAGACCTAAAGACCGTGCTGGAGGAACTGGAACATTCTGTCAAGGATGAGCCAACAGTTGAAAACGCCGCCTCAGCAGGTGTTGCAGCAGTAATAGCAACAGAGGTTTTTGAGGCCTCAAAGTACGCCGGCGACAAGAATCCATACAACCCTCCCTACACAGGCTTCATACAGGACTCGATACTCAGAGAGCTTGGCGTGAAACTTGTAAACGGGGTCGTACCGGGCATCTCTGTCTTGACTGGAACCACACCGACACCTGAATCCACAACCATCGTCTGTCAAGAGGCCCAGAAAAGAGGGTTGCTCACACTTCTCTCAGGACCAGCAGTCGAGCAAGCCTCGAAGGCAAACCTAAAGTTTGGCCTTGAATACCTCCTCGTTCCTCTAGGCTTGGAGCCATCCTCGATTGAGCACGCGACAAATCTTGCGGTGAGAGTCGCCTTGACCTTCGGGGCGGTAAAGCCTGGAGACAAAGACTCCCTCACAAAATACCTTAGAGAAAAGGTTCCTGCCTTCATAGTTGTGTTGGGCCGTCTCGACCGACCTCTTATTCCTCTAGGATTGGGTGCAGCTACGCTCGGACTGGTTCTGATCACAGACCAGCCTGACGTAGACCTGCTAGGTGTAGTGTCCGAGCAGGATACTACAAAGATCATCGCCAAGGCCTGCGAACTTCGAGGAATAAGAACAAAGGTTATGGAGATTCCTATCCCCATAGCCTTCAGCCCAGCGTTCGAGGGTAAACGAGTCAGAAAGGAACAGATGTATGTCGAGTTTGGCGGTGGAAGGTCCCCATACTTCGAACTCCTCCAAATGAGGGAACTGAATGATCTAGAAGATGGAAAAGTAACGGTTGTTGGGCCTGAGATAGACTCGATGAAAGAGGGCGAAGCCTATCCTCTCGGCATCTTAGTTGAGGTGGCTGGAGAGTCTATGGAGAAGGCTTTCGAGCCTATGCTTGAGCGGCGCATACACGAAATAATCAATTATGGTGAGGAGACGTGGCACATCGCCCAGAGAGACAAGGGATGGGTGAGAATATCCAAGGAAGGATTCAAGAGAGAATTCAAGATCCGGCATCTCGGAACGATGATACAGCATGTCCTGCGCAGTGACTACCCGAAGCTTGTCCAGAAGGTTCAGGTGACAATACTCACTGACGAGAATAAAGTCAGAGAGATGCTTGAGAAGGCGCAGCAGGTCTACTCATCAAGAGACGCCAAGATCACATACCTAGCTGATGAAGACGTCAATAAATTCTACAGCTGCATCCTCTGCCAAAGCTTCGCCCCAAACCATGTCTGCGTCATAACCCCTGAAAGAGACGGCCTATGCGGAACAGTCACATACACAGACGCGGCAACAGGACATAAGATCCGAGGTGGAGCTGGCGCTAACCAGCCCATTCCAAAAGGCAAAGTCTTGAATGAAGAGAGAGGCGAGTGGGAAGGGGTCAACCAGTTTGTACGCGAAGCCTCCCACGGCGAGACTGAACGCGTAAACCTCTACAGCCTGATGACACATCCAACAACCTCGTGCGGCTGTTTCGAGTGTATCTCGATCTATCTGCCGGAATGCAAAGGCTTCGTCATCGTCAGCCGAGAATACAAGGAAGAGACCCCTATCGGGATGAGGTTCTCCACCCTAGCCGGCATAATTGGGGGCCAAACCCCTGGAATGTTAGGCCACTCAAAGAAGTGGATAACAAGCAGAAAATTCTTCAGGGCTGATGGAGGAATCAGAAGAATAGCCTGGATGCCAAGCGACCTGAAAGAACCTCTCAAAGAGGATCTGAGGAGGCGATGTCAAGAAGAAGGGGCCTCTGACCTTTACGACAAGATTGCGGACGAGAACCAAGCACAGAAGCTTGAGGATCTTTTGGACTGGCTCAAAAGAGTTAAACATCCAGCCTTGAATCTGCCACCGCTTGAAGAATAAACTCAATCCCGCAGGGATATGTAATGAGGAAATCGTGGAATGACCCCTACCATGTTGTCATTGAGGTTGAGAACGAAAGATGCAAAGTATTGACGATGATGGAGGACATGGGAATAAGACAATTCAAAGTAATCGACATGAGGGGCTCAAGCACAGGTTCAATCAGACATCTGGTGGAGTTGCCTCTAGACCAAGTTAACAAGATATCAAAAGAGAAGCTGATAAGAAGTCAGGAAAACACCGAGGCTGAAGGGAAATCAACCATTTGGGTTGAAAGTGAAGGTTGTGATGTATGCAACACTATGTTGTCTTTGAGTCTGATTATGAACTTACTTATTGACAATTACTATACGATAAATGCCGCGTGTACGATCAATATCGCAGCACCATAGTTCACCGTCTTTAATCGACAATCCGTGGGGGGCTGGCCCCTCCTTGGAAAGGTCTACACGATCAATAACTTCGCCCGTCTCTGCGCGATACTTGAGAATCACCTTGTCCGTGGTGTGAGCGCACCAGATGCCGTCACCTTCCATCGCGAGCCCGTGAGGCCGATCCATCCGCACCGGGAACTTGCGGACCACCCTGAAGCCCTCTGGATCCACAAGTATCAGCGATTGAGGGTTGAAAGCTGTGATCCACATGAGACCCTTGTTCCACTCGATCCCGTGTATGTATCCACCGTCAGGTGTTGGGAAGCGACGTATTAGCTCACCTGTCTCTATATTCAACTTCAGCACCGCCGACTTGTGAGTATCGGTGGGGCGAAAGGGTCTAACCGCGGTTGTGCCGTTGGAAGCAGTCCATAGGTAACCACCACCAACAGTGACTCCGGAACTGTTCTCTGTCACGGTGCGGAACTTTCGCAGAATCCTACCCGACTCGTCAAGCAGGTAAGCATCATCAAAGATTTGATCGATAACCCAGAGGCCCTCATCAGTCCACTGCATACCATTCGGCGCTTCACATGGTATGGGAAAGGCTTCCACCGCATGTGCCCTCTTCGCGACAAAATTTGTCTCTTCCCATCTCTTCTGAGCCACCTCAACCACATGCATTCGCCTCTGTTCATCTACCCAACTAAAGACCATTACACAACTGTAAAGGTTGTTTCGGTCTCACAATCAGAGAGAGCAAGACAGCCGATGATATTGAGATGGCGGCCCCAACTAGGAAGGGTATACTGCTACCAAAGAGTTGCCATAATGCACCTGCAAGTAGGCTCGCTGGTAACGCCGCCAACCCTATACTGGTATGGAATATCCCAAAAGCCGTCCCTCGCGACTCAACGGATACGAAGTCAGGAACAAAGGCCCTCTGCACAGCGTCTGTAAAAGCCTGAAAAAGACCGTACAGAACGAAGAGGAAGACTGAATGGTAAGGTGAGCTGGCGAAAGCGAAACCTAGACACGTGCAGCCAAAGATGAGGTAGCCTAAGAACAACATCGTCTTCTTCCCAACTTTGTCAGCGAGGGACCCCAAAGGAAAGGCTGAGGTTGCGTAAACAGCATTGTAGAGTAGGTAGATGAGAGGTATGATATTCTCATGCACTCCCGTATCTCTGGCCCTCAACAGAAAGAAAGCGTAGCTGAAGTTGCTCAGAGCAAAGATCACCACGACAACCAAGAAGAGTTTGAACTCTATATCGAACGTTCTGAGTTCACGAAGGAAATATCTTGAACCATGACTTTCAACGGGGTGTCTCTCCTCTTTTACAAGAGCGACTAGGAGGATGACTGCCAACGCCCCCGGAATGATAGACGCAATGAATACTCCGGTGTACCAGATCATTGGTAGAAGAATAAAGGCTAGGAGTGGCCCAAGCACAGCGCCCGTTGTATCTAGGGAACGATGTAGACCATACGCCCTACCCCTCCCTTCAGGCTTGATTGAGTCCGCTATCAGGGCATCCCTAGGAGAGGTACGTATCCCTTTACCTACTCTGTCCAACACTCTGATCAATAGAACCTGCAGTGGAGATGTGACAACCGCAAAGAAAGGTTTGGACAGTGTTGAGGCGCCGTAACCTACAGCGACCAGAGGCTTTCTCCTCCCAATCTTGTCTGAGAACCATCCTGAGAACGCCTTGAGAATACTTGTTGCTGACTCGGCTGCTCCCTCGATCAAGCCTACAAAGGCCATCTCGATTCCCAAGACGGTTGTCATGTATAGAGGGAGTAGAGCGAAGATCATCTCACTACCCACATCAGTCAGGAAGCTGACAGTCCCAAGTATCAGGACATTAACGGTTATGCCCGCCAACAAACGCTTCTTGATCAAGGGTTCAACCTCAACCATAAATTTGGCTGGAAAGTGGGGTGACCCCGACTTACTTCCTCAGAGCCACTTAGTCTTTCCCGCCCTGACTCTTACGATCAGCCGCTATAGATACTGCCATACCGGCGATGAACAGTGCCACACCAAACCAGATCAAGTTGACATATGGTATAACCTTGACGTGGATTGTTAACTCAGATAATTGAGAATGCTCAACAGAGGCAAGTCTCGTTAACAGGGCTTGGTAGAGTGAATCTGTGAAGCCTACTGTGATGTAGATGTCATTCAAGACAGACCTGAAGATTAGAGGTCTAGAGGTCAAACCGTATACGGTGTAGAGGTCAGTCCATAACTGTCCAGAATAGTTTGATCCACATGAGGAGGCAACTACATCGACTACTAAAGAAGAATGCTCAGGTAATGAGCCGTTGCGCGTGTAGACGTATCCTGATGGGCCGTCGAACCGGAGGTTAGTAAGCTTGAGCGTCACCCCCAACCCAGAATAGACCTCCCCAACCCTCAAAGACTTCTGGTCACTCACTTCCATCGACGAACTCAAGAGTACCCCAATCAGAATCAGGATCAGTGAAGCGTGTATCAGGCTTCTGCCCAAAGAAGGCAAGGAACGTATCTCCCTCTGTTTGACTATACCACCCAAGAGGCTGTATACTATCACAGCCAAAGCGACAAGAAGGAACGGTACGCCAAAATTGGCTAACCGATTAGGCGTAGGCACACCCAAGACTGCGGCTAGAAAACCTCCCAAGAAGGCAACAGCAACAGGAATAGTGCAGGATCTCAGTCCCACCCTGTTCGGTGTATTGCAGCAGATGAGTGTAGCTACGAAGAGGATCGTTGGTGGAAAGAGCCACACATTATAGAATTCTTTGCCTACGCTGTAGGCTGTAGCAAACTGGATCGAATGTACCGAAGGTAGGGATAAACCCAACAGACATACCACGGTTATGTAGACGAGGGCAACATACCCAACGGTTAAGGAGACCGAGGTCTTTGAGCGGCCGACGCCGGAAAGTCTGAAGACGGGACGGCCAACCTTCCCCCTGAGATATAGAAAGTAGCCAGCCAAATAGAGAAAGAACAGAATGAAGGGTATAGCTGTTGATGAGACTCCGAAGGTGTGAACCGACTCCAAGACACCACTTCTTGTGATTATGGTTGCGAATAACACGAGGAGCGCCACAGTGAGGATTGAGAACTCCCTGACTAAGCTTCTGCCTCGTCCGGCCATCGGTGCAGTATGGAAATAGGCCGTTAACATGAGCCAAGGAAGAAGTGAGGCTGTCTCAACGGGATCCCAAGACCAGTATCCTCCCCAACCCAGAACCTCGTAGGCCCAGACGCCTCCCAAAGCTATCCCAAGCGTCAAGACAAGCCAGCTTGACCGCATGAAGAACCGTATAGAATCCTCGTGGCTATCCTTACCCGTGCTGAGGTTAACAAGCGACAGAGCGACAGCGAAGAAGGGAAGGGCGTACCCCAGAAAGATAACCGGTGGATGTACAGCCATCCAAGGAGATTGAAGAAGAGGGTTGAGGCCAAGCCCACCAGAAACCTCAAAACCCAACCGGCCAAAGGGATCTGCAAGTGTGGTTGCCGTCACTATGAAGATCAGGTATATGTCAAGGTGCATGTAGCTTCTCAATTCATGCTGCTCAACGGTTCTTCGATTCAAAGTCCTGTAGACCAAATATATGGAACCGAGCATCACAGACCAAAGGAGGAGGGAGCCGCCGACGCCAGCCCAACTGGCGTATAGCTTATACATAATCGGTAGATCATCTGAGCTATAGGAATAGACATCCCTCAAAGAGAAGTCGTTACTGAGAAATAGACCGATGTAGAGTATGAAAGCAACCAGTATGCAGAATACTGAAAGAATAAAGGCCGACGATCGATTCCTGAAGGACCTAACAGAAGAGACAGTTTTAGAAAGCGAGTATATATCTAGAAGAAGAAGCAGACTCGCGATTGAGAGCAGTAAGGTTCCCGCAATCATCTGTGTCCACACACAATCACCACAATTAGGAGAAAGGTCACATAAGAATGACGGTGCGCCGCAAAAGGGATGCGACTGAAGATTCCCAGAATATCGCTAGGAGAGCCTGTCCATTTATTGGGGGAACGGTTAGCCACGACACAGCAGACTGAAACTATCGAGATCAAGATTGACAGTGAATCAAGACCTAATAGAAGTGGATCCGGAATTGTCCTGTCCCCTAGAAAGAGAAGCCAGATTTACCGTCAGAACGATAAACCCCTCAGACTTCGACTTCATAATTGATCTTGCAGCAACTGAGGGGATAAAGTACACAAAGCAGGATCTGTCTCGTATCCTCGACTATGAACCGGACGGCTGTTTCATAGCCGTCAAAGGTGAGAAGAGGCTTGGAATAGTCTCAACCATAGTCTTTGGGAAGGTGGGTTGGATAGGGAACCTCTTCGTTGCAAAGGCGGCAAGAAGACGCGGCGCTGGAACCAAGCTAGTTAAGGAGGCTCTGGGGTATATGCAGAGTAAAGGTGTAGAGTTCCCGAAGCTTTACTGCTTCCCACATAACATAAGATTCTATAGAAGACTCGGCTTTGTGACTGAACTCAACATCCAAGTCTTCGGCGGAACTGGAAGGGCGGCACCATTCACCAATGTTGAGGAGTTGAGAGAAGATACTCTAAATGAGTTGATAGCCCTAGATGAGAGGTTGTTTGGAGCAAATCGGCGTAAGATGCTGTGTAGACTCCACAAAGAGTTCAGAGAATACTGTTTTGGCGCCTACGTCAATAAGAGATTGGTTGGATATGTCATGGCCAGCGGCTCTGGAGGCGAGTATGAGTTAGGACCGTGGGTTTGTGAACCGCAATATCAGAATGAATTTGCTGAAGAGTTACTCAAGGCAGAAATAGCTAGGCTTGAAGGGGAATATTTCGAACTCTCCTCCCCAATGCATAACGTGGTAGCTGAAAGAATCCTTGAGAGTACTGGTTTGGAAAAGAAAAGAGTAGCGGTCAGGATGGGGTATGGAAGGGAAGTCCCGATAGGCAAGATTGAGGGCATACTCGGGATTGGTGGACTAGATAGGGGCTGAGCCTATTCACGCATGAACCGCAAAAACTCCTCTTTGGTTCTAGGTTTGAGTGTATAGTTATGTTTCTTTTCGAAGCCTAGCGTAGAATCAGGCTTGGGGCCGTAGTCGTGGCCTGGATGAACTTCTAAATCGTCGTTAAGTCGCATGATCTTTCCGAATAGGCTATCGTGAAGGCTGCCAGAGTCTCCCCCCGGGAGATCGGTTCTTCCGCATTCTCCCACGAAGAGTGTGTCTCCCGTCAGGAGCTTATTGTCAACTAGGAGACAGATACTGTCAGGTGTGTGGCCTGGTGTATGGATAATACTCATTTGGATCCCGCTCAATCTGATCACATCTCCATCTTTAAGCCTGAGATCTCCATTAGACCCTGCAGTCTCATACCTCAGTACTTTGGCTCCTGTCTTAGCGGCGAGTTCTCTGTTACCGGCTGTATGATCTGGATGTGAGTGTGTATTGATTATGTATCTGAGTTTCAGACCCTCATCTTGCAGAGTTCCCATGATCTCTGCTACTGCGCCTGAGGGGTCGACTACTACCGTTTCCCTCGACTTTTCGTCGCCTATCAAATATGCAAAGTTTCTGGAGCCTTCAACTAAGAATCTTCTAAAGATCACTTTCCACATTCACCTAAACATGCGGAGGGATTTCATTTCGGTCTTATCGTAATAAACTCTGTGACAGGCTTTAACTGGCGGGTTCCTCCTCCCTCTGCAATTATCTGGATCATCCTCTCAGCGTCGAGTACCTTCACACCACCTATGACTGTTACTCTGCGATTGAACAGGGGGTCAGGGATCACGTTGGCGGATGGCCCGACGAGAGCAAACTCTTTCGCGTTCTTTGACAATTCAACGATTCTGTCTATTGTTCCGTTTGCCAGAGTTGACCCCGTTGCCACGACAACATCTGCCTTAGGCAGAAGCTCCTCGGCTGCTGTGTCTGGGAACATTCCCTCCTCACGAAGAACTGAACTGCGTTCAATGATGAATAGAGCCTGAGCTCTCTCCTTTAGGGGTTGAATGAAGGGACCCAAACATCCAACCATAACGACAACATCACGCGGTTTGACCTGCAACTCATCTATTAGATTGGAAGGCTTAAGATCGTAAGATGCAGCCTCAGTCTCGAAGAATACTTGAGATAGAGCGTTGAGCGCAGCGAAACCCAAGACGCTCTCGCTTACTTCCCATGACTTGGCCATATGGGCTATGTCAATCGCTAGGCTACCCGCTATCTTGCCTGCTCGGTCGCTCACTTGACAACAGTAAGGCGACATCTCATGCGACAACGTATGGCATAAACCAGCGTGTCCAGAGTCCAGTTTTACACCGGTGTAGCCTAACCCTATACAAGCCTTCTCCACAATCAGCCTATCAAGTTCAGGTATCTTTTCCTTTACTGCGGCCAAAAGCTGGTCGACTATTCTGATCTGAGTGGCCCCCTCTACAGTCGTTTCAAGAGACCGATGATTTCTGTTCATTCGACGTAGAAATAGACCTTTCCCTAATCCGGCTTCAGTTTCCTAACCTTTTCCAGAGCTTCAAGCCAGGTTGATAGAGCCTTCCCATACTGAGTAAGCTTCTCAGCATCATTCTCAGAACTTATTGCACTATTGATTTCTCTAATCTTGGATAGTATTGTCTGCTCGAGATCTTCAAGCACCCTTCCACCCATGATCTTGCTCTCTTCCTCTGTGGCCTTGACTATGACCACCGGCTTATTGCATTTGGCACACATGATCTCACGACCAACCTTGAAGAGAGGCGACCCGCATTCTGGACATGCCTCTGAAAGCATTGTTGCACCAGACTTGAGAAGCTCAGACATCCTCTTCAATTCTAAACTCACGCTTGACCACCAGACTTGAGGGAAACTTATCAGGAAGAGTTTTAGGTTGGAACAATAGATTGATTTGACTCACAAATATATAAGATGGGGGTTGGGCCATGTCTCGATCAAAGAAGAGAGAAGAGTTTGAGGGAAGGATTAGGCAGGCCCTAGGTGTACTGGGAGAGGTTTCTCAAGACAATACAACACCTAGGAACATTAGGAGGGCCGCAAAGAACGCGATGGACGCCCTACAGTTTCCAGAGCACAGCCTGGGTGTAAGGGCCTCAAACGCAATCAGCATACTTGACGATATCTCTCAGGACCCTAACATGCCCCCGTACACTCGAGTCAAACTCTGGAATGTAGCAAGCTTACTCGAAGCAATAAAGGACTAGAACCGGAAACGGTGATTGCCAAATCTCCTGTGGGCGAACAACTACTTCGTCGCAGACCTCTCTGTTTAGGATTGTACATAGTAGACTGTGGCGCCCTCTAATTAACACTAGATCATCTTTTCGGTAATCGCCAAGCCATTCCTTATTCTCAATAATGATATTTTTGTGGAAAGCTGAATTATTGAATCTCTAGTAGAGGACGAGAGAGCCGTGAAAGACATATATCCGTTTCGAGATTCTAGTCAAAATGTCGGTGGTATCTGTTGAAGATTGGAATAAACACTGTAACTTTCATGGAGGATGAACCTGAGAAGAGGCTGGAGCTGAGTAAGGAGGCAGGTTTTAAGGGAGTAGAGATTCTAGCCAATCCTGTAGAGCTTACGTCGGAGAAACGAAGAGAAACAAAGAACCTGTTGAGAAGACTCGGTCTAGAGGCCATGATGATAGCGACTGGCCCAATAATAGGTCCGAGCGGAGGAAAACTATGTCTGGAGAGTCCTGACGAAACTGTTCGAGGAAGAACCGTCCAGTACGTTAAGGATTGTGTCGACTGGGCAAGTGATTTTGGAACAGACAAGATCTATGTGGTCACTCCAACAAACAGGAGCGACATTCCAGACCTTGAGAAAGCGCTGGGATTGTTACGCGATTCATTGGTCAAGTCTTGTGATTATGCAAGATCAGCAGGAGTCAAGATCTGTATTGAACATTCCCCGGGAAAACTTGTGGGAGAAGCCAGTTACCTTAACCAGCTCATAAAGGAATTCAACATAGAAAACTTCGGCGCCCTCATAGATGTCGGACACCTGAATATGTCGAAGGAGGATCCTATGGAGACCACTATGAATACTGATAGGCTTTACCACGTTCACTTTGACAACAATGATGGCAAGAACGATATCCATACACCTCTGGATGTCGGCACGATGCCGAGAAGCGACATAGTGAAGTTCATAAAAGCCCTGAAACAGAGGCGGTACGATGGCTATTACTCAATTGAGCTGTTGAATCTTCAAGATCCGGTAAAGACTCTGAAGGAGAACATCAGGATCTTGAAGGAGATCTATGAAAGCGCATAGAAGCCGCATAAGTCCTGCATGACATAGAAAATCAAGGAGAGTTAGATGCGTCAGAGTATGTCTAACTTTCTTCCAGCTCTTTCGAATGCGCCTAGGGCAAAATCTAGCTGTTCACGCGTGTGATGTGCATTGACTATTGTTCTTACTCTGGCTTTGTCTTTCGATACGACGGGGTAGCTGAAAGCTTGGACATAGATCTTCTCTTCCTCATACAGATACTTGCTGAGTTCGCGGGCCTTCTCGGCTTGACCTACCATCACAGGGGTTATTGGAGTTTGACTGACTCCGGTGTCGAACCCCAGATCCTCTAATCCTCTCTTGAAGTATCGTGTGTTCTCCCAAAGTCTCTGCACACGTTCAGGCTCCCTCTCGATTATCTCAAGAGCCTTCAAAGTTGCTCCACAAGTGGCGGGGTCGAGGAATCCTGTTGAGAAGATGAAGGGCCTGGATACCCGCCGCAGATAATAGATTAGGTCTTCGCTTCCAGCAACATATCCGCCAACGGTTGCAATCGCCTTTGACAGGGTTCCCATCTGAACCTCAACCTTACCGTAAGCGTTGAAGTGCTCAACAGTGCCTCTTCCTGTCTTTCCAAGAACCCCTGAGGCATGCGCCTCATCTAGAAAAATGAATGCATCATACTTCTCTGCAAGCTCGATCATCTCTGGCAACTTGCATATGTCACCGTCCATGCTGAAGACCGCGTCTGAAATTATCATAGTCTTGCCTTTAGACCGCTCCTTTGCGCTGGTCTTCAGTCTCTCCTCCAAGCCCTCCATGTCCAAGTGTTTGTAGACGAGACGGTTTACGTCTCTGGACATTCTGCAGCCGTCGATTATACTTGCATGGTTGAGTTCCTCACTTATGATCGTGTCGCCTTCAGCCATGAGTGGCCATATACCTCCTAGGTTTGCAATGTAGCCCGTTGCGAAGCAGAGTGACGCTTCCGAGGATTTGAATGCTGCAAGCTTCTTTTCGAGTTCGTTCTGGATGTCGTAGGTCATTATTATGCGGCCTGTCCCCATGCCTGCTCCATACTTGTCGACAGCGTCTTTGGCTGCCCGCATCATCTCTGGATGATTTGCTAGCCCGAGGTAGTTGTTTGCGCAGAGCACCAAGACTTCTTTTCCGTCAAGAGTTGCTTTGGTGGAGTTCGGGCCCGAAAGAACTCTTATATGAGAAAAGACGCTCGCCTGCTTGAGTTCATCAACCCTTTCTTCTAGGAACTTAGTGAACTTGGCATTAGGCAATTTGAGACCTCAACCAGAGAGAATAAGGGTAACGATATAAAATCTTAACCAAGAATCGTTTGCCTTGATCAATAAGAGTTGAGCCAGTCGGTTATCTTTACTTGTTATCTTATCTCTTGAACGTGCATATTCGAAAACATAACTTGGAAGCTAGTTTTGTTCGTCCTTCAGAAGAGATGCCTATCGATAATCTTTGGTTCGCCACCGACCTTGCTCACTAGGACATTATTGAAACCAGCTTTCCTGATTCTAGAGGCGACCTGGTCGAGATTGTGTGTGTATGTATTTATGAAGACTGAGGGGCCCGTATCCATAGAATACCATGCGGAAACCTGTTCGGATCTCATGGCTACAACTTCCTTTATCACTTTGACCGTTTCTGGTTCCCAAAGAACCATATGGTATTTTCCAGTCATCGTTGTTGCGTGGAGATTCAGTGTGTCCTCCTCAGCCAGTCTCGCTACTGCCGCAACATCTCTCAGATAGATTGCTCTCTTCATTGTTTCAATGAGTTCCCCTATTCTTTTCAGCCTAAGGTCAAATAGGGGCGAGCCTAAGACTTCATCATGGGCTTCGTCTGTCTTGACTCCTGAGAGAACAGGGACAATGACCATTCCAAGATCCAGTGCATCTGGGGGAGCAATTTGCTCCGCATAGGATCGGCCGCTTCTGTTTGCATACCACAAGGCATAGCCCCCGGCTAAACTTCTCGTGGCGGAACCCGCTCCCAACCTAACTATTTCAGACAGCGTTACGTGATCAAGCGATATCTCTAGGGCCCTTGATGCAGCAACACCTAAGGCGGCGAACCCGGAGGCCGAGAAGCCCAGACCCTTCCCTTGCTTTACACTGTTATCTGAAACCACCTTCATCTTATCCTTGACCTGAGCTACTTGTCTAAGCTCATTCAGGACTGTCAGAACCCTACCTTTCTCATTTCCACCAAGGCGAATACCGTTGACAATAATTTCGTCTTCGGCAAAATCCCTACTTACCTCTACAGTTGTAGTTGTTTTCATAGCCTCGACGCATACCGAGATGCTGTCGTGAAAAGGAATCCTCTTGGCAAAATCCAGTAAGCCGTGGTACTTGATCAATCCCTGAATCGGGTGAGCCTCAACGGTAGCTTTCATATACGTTCGAGGTTGAAGACTTCTTAAAGCATATTTAAGTGCGTACTGAATGCCGAACTGCAGTAGCGGCTGGTACTTTGATATCAAATATCGGTTGACGCTAGAATTCACGTTAACACAGCAACACTTATTGAAGCACCTATCACACCTAGTCATTCCTATTCGTCGAGGTAGACCGACCTATCCCGAGAAGTGATGCTGAAGAGTTGAGTGCCGACTATTCATAGACACAGCTATTCTCTGGAGGGCTCCCTCTCTTTACGATATGCGACTTTGATCTTCTGATGATAAACTGTAGAGATTGAGTTATCGCGGGTTGGTGCTCTTTAGTTTGTTAGACAATCGCCACAGTTGTTATCGGACTCTAGAATGGGGGATACTGCGACAATTGTATCTTCCCGTCTTCGCCTGATCTGCAGGACCTGGTGTTCTCTACTTGAGTCTCGATAGATCGTTACGCCTTTGCATCCCAGCTGGTAGGCTAGCATGTAAACTGTCTCTACATCCTCAGGCGTCGCGTCATAGGGGAAATTCACGGTCTTGGACACCGCGTTATCAGTGTGTTTCTGGAAAGCCGCTTGTATCCTGACATGCCATTCTGGCGCTATGTCATGGGCGGTAACAAACACGCTCTTGATATCTTCAGGGATCTCAAGGAAATCCTGAATTGAACCCGCCTCACCGATTCTCCTCATCAACTCTTCGCTGTAGAAGCCTCTTTCATAGGCGACCCTCTCGAAGAGCGGATGTGCCTCCACTAATTCTGTGTTATCCATAACATTACGGATGTAGCCTATAGCAAAGATTGGTTCGATCCCACTTGAGCAGCCAGCTATTATGCTGAGAGTTCCGGTGGGAGCTATTGTAGTTGTTGTTGCGTTCCGCTTGGGTGGTTCGCCAGAGAAATCATATGTGCTGCCCTTGAAGTTGGGGAAGGCGCCTCTCTCTTTTGCCAGATCTTGGGAGGCCTTGTCGGCTTCTTCAGATATGAACGCCATCATTTCTTCCGCCACCGCGACTGCCCTGTCGGAGTTGTAGGGGATCCCGAGTTGGACCAGCATATCCGCGAACCCCATAACGCCCAGACCAATCTTCCTGTTGCCTTTGGTCATCTCCTCGATCTCTTTCAGTGGATACTTGTTCACGTCTATTACGTTATCCAAGAAGTGAACTGCGATGCGAATAGTCTTGGAGAACCTCTCATAATCTATCTTGCCATTCACAACCAACTTTGACAGGTTTATTGAGCCGAGGTTGCACGACTCATAAGGTAGGAGGGGCTGTTCACCGCACGGGTTGGTGCTCTCTATCTCGCCTATGTTCGGGGTTGGGTTGTCGCGGTTCAGTCTATCGAGGAAGACTATTCCAGGTTCCCCGTTCTTCCATGCTTGCTCGACTATAAGCTTGAAGACATTGCGGGCGGAGAGTCTCTCCACACTCTCTTTGGTTCGCGGGTTCACAAGATCATAGTCAGTGCCCTTAACAATACCGTCCATGAATCTTTCGGTCAGCCCAACGGAGATGTTGAAATTGTTGAGAGACTGGCTGTCGTCTTTTGCAGTTATGAACTCCAGAATGTCTGGATGGTCTACTCGCAGAATGGCCATGTTTGCCCCTCGACGCTTTCCACCTTGCTTAATCACCTCTGTGGCGGCGTCGAAGACCTGCATGAACGATACTGGACCTGATGCTACTCCTCCCGTAGTCTTCACAACATCGTTCTTTGGCCGAAGCTTGGAGAACGCAAATCCTGTTCCTCCGCCAGACTTGTGAATCAGCGCTGTCTGCTTCACTGCATCAAATATGCTTTCCATTGAATCCTCTACTGGTAGGACAAAACAAGCGGAAAGTTGGCCGAGGAGGGTTCCAGCGTTCATAAGTGTCGGAGAATTAGGCAGAAACTCCAGATTCGTCATGATCCTGTAGAATTCTTCTCGAGTCTTCTTCACGTCTGATTCAGGGCTGTATATGGTATCTGCGGCCGCGACTGCTTCGGCTACTCGTCGGAAGAGAGCTGCAGGCGTTTCGACGAGATGGCCCTTCTCATCTCTCTTTAGGTATCTTCTCTCCAAGACGCTTACGGCGTTTGGGGAGAGCTTACCATCAAGTTCAGCGTCAAGGAGCGCTGATCTCGCTTCTCGAACCTCTTTCCGTTTCTGCCTGTACAGAATGTAAGACTTTGCTGTTGCTGCATGCCCATTCTCAATAAGAACCTTCTCAACAGTATCCTGAACTTCTTCAACAGAAGGGACAGTGTGGTTTCCGAACCTCTCCTTAAGATTCTCTACAACCTTGTTGGAGAGTTGTCTAGCAAGCTCCCTATCTCGGCCTCCAACAGACTCTGCAGCCTTGTATATCGCCGTCGTTATCTTCTCTCGGTCAAAGTCAACTATACTTCCATCACGTTTACGAATCTTGGAAGGAGTTGTCTGCGCTGGGGGGCTTCTCCCCCCTCGGTCATGAATATGGGAATCTTTACTTTGTGTAGCGTTCTTTGCTTCTGACTTCAAATAATCAGGCCTCTGGAGGCGAGGCCTTAAGTTTAGGGGCTACTTCCAATTTAAGAGTTTAGACATCTACGTATAAAATAGTACACTGGTTTCTCTCCTAGATTTTTTGTCTTAAGTCAATCTTTTAGGAGCAAACTGTCCGGCTTAGCGTATCTGTTGGAAACCTTTACTTTGAAGTTGACAGACTCTTGCTAGTGGGGGGAGCTGAAGCGCAAATGAAGATTGAGGTTGTCTGCAGCCTTGAAAGGTTCAGAAAGTTCATGATCCTGAGTACATGCAGCTCCTTTATCCCAGACGAGTTTTTCGACGACAATAAGATCTTTCCAGAGAGGCCTGTAGAGAACGGAACAATGTATGTTGAGGCTGAGGATAAGGAGACCTTACAGAGAATAAGGGATATTCAGTTCACAAGCGTTTCGAATGTGCTTGGTGTCATATATAATTCAAAGAGTGGCTTGACCAAGTTGAAGTGGCGGCACACAAAAGATGCGCTGGGTAAACTGAGTGGTGAGGCAAGCGGAAATTCATTGGTCAACCTTTACGAGGCAGGGATACTTGATGAGACCTACATTAGAAAGTTGAGGAAGAGCGAGAAGGGTTGATATCGTTGTTTCTCAGAAGCCAAGCTCCTCTCCTACAAGCATCACAGTAGTATCGGTCTTTGTAGGTCGTTTCTCCAGTATAGTGATTGCGTGGCAGTGTCTATTCGGGGGCTCGCAAGTTTCCAAGTTGCATACGTCAACGGTGCAGGGGGTGGTTCCACCAGCCCTTCTTACATTCATCGGAGTCGCCACGTTCCTGATCCTCTCAATTCCTTCATGGACATCTTTGACTATTTTGTTTACACCCGCAATAACAATGACTTTAGGAGGCCCAAAGATCATTGCGGCGACCCTGTTACCCGTTCCATCTGCATTCACAAGTTTACCATCCTCAGTAACGGCGTTACTGCTACTGACGAAGACATCGCAGGTCAGTTGCCCCCTCCTTATAGCAAGATCCTCCTCAGGCGTGATTTTCTTCCAAGTTTCGAGGACATCATTGCCTCTTTTGACTAGTTCTTCGACGAGACCAATCTCACGGACTGTAACTGAACCGCCGATTCCGACCTTCGCCTTTTGAGGAATTAGCTTCAGAGCTTCTTTCAGTGCTTCAGTCCTTGTTGGAGCATAGACAGTTTTAAACCCGTTCTTTTCAAGTGCCTTCAACGTTTTTTGGATCCGACGTTCAATGAACCACTTCTTCTCTTCCCTCATCATGATCACTTGGCTAGTGACTTTCTTAGCATTGTATTTAGACCTTTCCAGCTACTATTGTAGCTCGAAAGACGCTTGTGGAAAGCTACACGATGCAAGTTTTATTAGATTGAATACTGTAACACAGCCAAAAAAGCGCATATCGGAGTGTGTTGAGATCTGCTAGTTGAAGCAGCTACTGGAGTAACGCTTGGCCTTGGCCTAGGCGTTTCATGTGTTGTCCAATGCGCACCTGTCTTGGCGCCTCATATTGCAGCCGAGCATCCTGAAGCCAAAGGAGGGTTAGTAGCCTCGATATATTTCAGTGGAGGTAGACTCCTAGCTTATCTAACCCTTGGAGTCTTGGTTGGTTATTTTGGAAGCTATTTCTTTAATCCTTTAGCCGTAGCTTCGGTCATGATTCCGCTTGGGGCGATCTTGATTGTGTATGGGCTCCTGATTTCATTCGGCACCAGAACGAAGCACGCGTCGAAGGTCTGTTCCCAGTTTGGCAGGGTCAAGTCAACTTTCATCCTTGGACTGATTCTGGGCCTCAGGCCATGCATCCCCCTTATGGCTGCCCTGACTTACAGTGCGACGCTTTCAAGCATGTTTGGCTCCCTACTCTTTATGGCTTCGTTCTGGCTCGGCTCCACACTCTATGTCCCAATTTTAGGAGTTCTTGCAGGTACCATCACTCACCTCGCGGTTCTGCATTCGAATATCGAGAGGGTTAGGAGAATAAGTGGAATAGCCTTGGCAACGGTTGGTTTTATATTTGTCACTCAAGGTTTAGCGTTCATGCTATCTCCGGAGGTTGCTTGATCTTGATCGAACCTTTAGTGGATATGCTGAAGGATCGGCCTGAATCTTTGAGCCGTAGCAAAGAGGATGGCGCAAAGGTTGTAGGTTACTTCTGCGCCTACATTCCAGAGGAACTGATTACCGCTGCCGGTATGATCCCTCTCAGATTGGTTAACGGGAGCAGTCCTGAAGCGATGCTTGTTGGGGAGCAGTACCTCAAACCGTACAGTTGCCCCTACATCCGCTCCTGCGTTGGAAACAGAGTAAATAAAAATCCCTACTTCGAACTTCTGGACGCTATATGTGTAGCCTGCACATGCGACGGCATGAAGAACTTGCAGGAATACTGGAAGAAGTACTTCAATATTCCAGTCTACACCGTGGGGGTTCCCCAAACATCAAACAGATTCAGAACACGTCAACAGGCGGTAGACTACTTCAGAGGTGAACTGGAAGAACTCAAAAGAGAATTGGAAGTCCTTGGCGGAAGAAAGATTACAAACAGGCGACTCAGAGAAAGTGTGAAATTCCATAACCTCATACGGGGCAGAATGAGGAGGCTCTACGACCACCTCAAGGATGATTCTTCCCCAATCTCTTGGCGTGATGCCTTCAGAATCTCCCACGCCGGGTTCCTAGTTGACAGAGCCCAGTTTCTCCAAGAAACTACAAGGATCGTTGAAGAACTCAGGACAGCTCAAAGGACTGAGAAGAGGTCTGAGGAGCAACCTAGACTCATGCTCTACGGCTCTGTTATGGCTTATGATGACACAAAAGTCATAGATCTCGTGGAGAAGGCTGGCGGTAAGATCGTGGCGGATGCCTTATGCAGTGGGTCTAGATTCTGGCGCAAAGACGTATCTCCTGACAGCCCGCCGATGGAGGGGCTTGTAGAGAGGTACCTTCACAATATTCCGTGCCCCAACATGACAGATATTCCGATGAGGCTGAACTATGTGGTAGCCAAGTCTAGGGAAAGCAAAGCTCAAGGGCTGATATATTACAGTCTAAAGTCCTGTGACAACTTCAGGTCTGAAGTCAGTATGTTCGAAGAGGCGGTGGAAAAAGAACTCGGAATCCCAACTTTGCTGATCGAGACAGAGTACTCGACAGCAGATATTGGAACTGCAAGAACCAAGGTCGAGGCCTTCTTGGAGATGTTGAGGGGAGTGTAAGCATGACTGAGACAGTCGGGGCGTCGAAAGTTCGATTTGACAAGTCGCTTGGAAGCTTCAATAGACTGTGGAGTATGTTCAGGGAGACTAAGGATAGAATCGAAAGGAGTGAAAGCAAAGTCATAGCTAAGTGGAGGCTCTTCCCCCCAGAAGTAGTATATGCTCTTGGAGCCGTTCCCTATGACCTGCTTCTCCATGAAGGGTTTACCGAGACCACTGTAAGAAGCATAGAGACCGCGGGGCACGCTCTTGAGGCAGGTTTGAGTGCAGACTCGTGCCTGTGGAATATCTCAGCCACCGGTCGGGTCCTCTCTAGAAGAGACTCTGTTCCAGTGGACATATTTTTGGCCGCGGCGGGGCTGTGCGACATATCCTCTAAGAGCTGGCGGATCATGTCAAGAAATATGGGTAAACCATTCTACTCAATGGAGACACCTATCTTCAACGCCAACTCCGAGGAGAGGGCGACTTCGTTCATCCAGGAAGAATTGGCTTCCGTCTTTGAGAGACTTGGGCGACGCCTCGGTTACGAGTACTCTGAGCGGAGACTCCTGAACGAGATAAGAAGAGGAAACGTAGTAAGGAAACTTCTTCTCGACATCACGACCCTTCTATCCCGTGAACCTCCACCTTTAGCGGCCCTCGAGTATTTCATAGCCCACACAACCGCTGGCGATTACCTCCAAGAGCCTGATGCTTTAGCCACAATCTTGGCGGATATTAATAGAGAAGCTGAAGCAAGGGTCAAGCAGGGAGTATCCCCACCAGAAATTGCGGATAAGCCTTTAAGAATCTACTACGTTGGGGAGGCTCCTCAGGACCTGAGATTTTGGAATCTAATAGAGAATTCCGGTGGCGTATTGATTGGTTGTGATACATATCTTCCGCTCTTTTACGAACTGATTCCTGAAACCGGATCTCCCATGAGGAACTTTGCCAGGTGGATCTGGATGATGCCCCACCATATGCCAAGCCTCGACAGGGCGAAGACGCTCATCCCACATATCAAGAGACAGAGACCTGACGCCGTCATCATTGGGAACGTAATGGGATGCCGAAATCTTGCGTTATCTGACCGAATCATGAAGGAAACCTTTAGAGAAGAGTTGGGTGTCCCAGTAACCTCGATCGATTTCAGTTCCTCTGACGAGGATGTGGCTCTACTTGAACCTCACATCAGATCGTTCATAGAGATGTGCAGGTAAAACGAGGTATGGTTTTTGAGGATGAAGCGTTGGAGAAAGGTTGAGATCGCTCACACCCTACTTTCAGCCATAATTCTGGCGTCTCTGCTGGGCGCAGTCGTTTATCATGCTTGGCCAGCGGTGTTCAGACGTAGTTCGCCTGAAGCAGTCAAACTGCTCCTGATCGTACCTTCACCCAACACGATAATGATTGGCAAACCTTTTGCCGTGAGAATTTATGCCGCAAACGCAGACGACCAGACAGACAGAAGTAGAAGCGACACTGTCGAGTTGATGCTGGATCCTCCTGATTGCGGCGCGGAACTCAACGCTACAAGAGTTACCTTGCTTAACGGTGAGGCTACAGTTACTCTGCTAAGCACAAAGAGCGAGACAGTTACTTTGACCGCTAATTGGGTTGAGGGAAGAACGCCGCTTAAGTCTGCGGTGCTTTCTCTAAACTTCGTACTTATGTGATTTCCCATAATTATTTCACTAGGGGTTCTGCTGTTTTGGTTATTTCTGTTTTCTCCAGTGGAAGCTTTCTGTAGAAGGCTTGGATTGGGGTTTCTAGGGTTTCGATGTTGAGGCTGAGGTGTGGTTTTATCTCGTTGTGCCAGTGGACGTATTCATCTATCGATTTGAATTGATGTTTCTTCTGGTCGTAGACGCCGTAGGACCTTTCCAGCTTCCCATTCGTCTGGGGATGGTTGACGCGGCATAGGATATGCTTGATCCCATTATCGGCCAGGTATTGCTCGAATTGGCTGATGCCTTTCTCCTTCCTCTCGCCTTCGCTGGCGTAGAATTGGCTTCCGCGATCGGTGAGTATCTCGCGTGGAGGACCGTACTTGGCTATGGCCTGCTTCAGGACCAGCAGGGCGTTATCGGCTGTGGCTTCCTTGAATACGCCGTAGCATTTCCTTCTTCTCTGTTTGGATGGTTCTGGCATGGCTCTCCCAGCCTCCTTCAAGACCATATGGATCGCATTATGTGGCAGCTTAACCTGGTAAATATCCCTGAGTACACGCTCCAGGGTTAAAGCGTTAACCTTGAGCTCATCGTAAACCTTCAAGACCAATGCGGCTTCATGCAGGTGGATCGGTTCACCTTTAGGCCTACCCGGAGTCTTGAGTGTGGGGATGATGCCTGTCTGCTTGTATGCTTGCCAGAGCTGCTCCACCCGTCTATGTGAGATGCGCTGGATCAACGCTAACTCGCCTGCACCCCTCCCCCTGAGCTTCTCATGGATTATCCAGCGTATCTTACGCTCATTCAGCTTAACCATAAAACGTCTATAACGGGTAGTGAAATATTTTCGGGAAAGGAGACTAAACTTCGTACCTCACTAAACTCCATACGTGTATAAGTAAAAAAGAAAAGGGGGGAAGTTAAGCGGTTACCCGCTTAACCATTGCCTTCGCAACAGATACTTTGTACCGGTTCTCACTCAGAGGCGTGGCCTTGTCTACTGCAGCGTTGATCTCGTCGGGCGTTCCAGCAAACATCACCGGCGCGACCCCACCGAGGGCGACTGTTGTTCCTTTACCTGTCGTTGCTGCGGCTGCGCTGACTAGGGCGAAGTCGACCGCGTTCCTTACTCTGCTCTTCATGAAGGCTTGCTTTGTGGGCGCCTCAGGAACAGTCACTGTCGTTATGATCTCGTCTGGCTTCAAGACTGTTCCGAGGACCTCGTAGAGATCCTTTACAGCTACCTCTCTGGTTCCACCAGTCCCTTGGACCGTTACGGTTGCGCTCATTGCTGCCAGAGGAACCGCCAAGTCGCTTGCAACTACGGCGTTGCAGACCTTCTGTCCCATTATTGCGTGTGGAACGTTTCTGCCGCCAGTTGCAAAGCAGATAGGGCCACCCTTCCTGTAGCAGTACCAGTCTGGCCACCTATAGTACCAACACCTGACGTACTGGCATATGTTGCCCGCGATCGTTGCCATGTTCCTGATTCCTACAGGCGGACCTTTAATTGCAGCTTCTGCCAGAGACTTGTACTTGCTCTGTACGGTGCTGCTCTCGATTATCTCTGTTAGGGTGGTGGTTGCACCGATCTTTAGGGCTCCAACCTCCTCCTTGATTCCTTTGAGGTCAGGTATCTTCTTGATGTTTACTAGAACCTCAGGAGTCGGCATGAAGCGTCTCTTCATCCAGTCGACTATGTCTGTCCCGCCTGCTAGGGCTTTGGCTTTGCCACCGTACCTGTTCAGTACTTCACATGCGTCTTGAACTGTCTCTGCTTCATAATACTTGTATGCTGCTATTGCTTTCAACTTGTCTTCTACCTCCTTAAGCCTTCCCCAGAGCCTTCAGTATCACTTCTGGCGTGAACGGTATTCTGGTCAGCCGTACGCCTATTGCGTCTGCTACAGCGTTTGCTATGCATGGAGCTGTTGGGGCTTGGACTCCTTCAGCTGTTCCTTTTGCTCCGAAAGGTCCATCTATTCTGGGGTTGTCTCCGTGGGCTTCACCCCAGACTGGAACTATGGCTGTGTCTACATTGTCGGTCTTTGGAACATCCATCACCGTTGGGATTTTCCATTCAAGATATGACTTGCCAAGGTACATTCCCTTGTCTTGGTATCTCTCCTCTGTCAACGTGGTTCCTAGACCCATGACCAGTGACGCTCCTTCAATCTGTCCCTCAATGTTTGATGGGTTTGCCGGTATCAGGTCGCATCCTCCAGCAAACTTGGTCACCCTAACCTCTCCAGTCTCTTTGTTGACCATCAGTTCGACTGCTTGGGATTGGTGGCTGTGGAACAGGACAGACCTGAAGTATGGACCTAAACATTGGCTTGTAGCCGGGTCCATCTTGCCAGGCCCTTGGTAGTCGTCTGGAGCGTATATTCCTCCGGTAACACTCATCTCTTGGGCTGGGCCAGGTTGTCCCGGTATAGTTGGGAACGCTTGTGACCATGGTATAGCCGTGTCTGGCTTTCCTTTAACTGCAATCTTTCCGTCTTTCGTCTCAAGATCCTCAGGTTTCGCATTCAATATTTTTGCAGCATTCTCGAACAGTATCTTCTTCGCATTCATAGTAGCGTTTACCAGCGCATATCCTCCGTGAAACGTTGCCATGCTTGAGAAGGAATTGCTTGTGTAGGGTGCATAGTCTGTGTTGACCTCTATCTTCACTGTCTTTTCAATAGGTATGTTGAGGCCTTCTGCAACAAACTGCCTCCAAACAGTGTTCAGTCCAGTCCCTAAGTCCATGCTGTCCGTGATTATCTCGACCATTCCGTTGTTTTTGATCTTCAAGAGGGCCTCGTTCGTTACCATACCGCCTTGAGTGTACTTGTTTCCGCCAGAGAATCCTCTTCCAACAACCCATGGCTCTGGCACCGACGGTTTGGGTCCCCATGCATCCATGAACTCTCTAATCTTCTTCGCTAGCGCTGGCTCACCCATGCTGCGGAAGATCTCATTCATAGCGTTCCTTTCGCCTTCATTCAGGTAGTTCTTCAGCCGTAGCTCGAGAGTATCCATTCCAAGCTTCTTGGCAAGCTCATCCATAGCCATCTCTATTGGGTAACAGGTTTCTGGTGAGCTGAATCCTCTGTATGATAGGGTATTCTGGGCATTTGTATACGAGGAGTAGCCGTCGAACTTTACAGCCTTCCACCTGTAGCTGCCGGTGATTCCGTTTCTTGCTCTCTCATGCAAACCTCCTCCTGCTGTGAACCTTGGGTAAGGTGCTCCAATGTAGGCTGTGCCCTGAAATGCAGTCAAGGTTCCGTCTTTCATCGCTCCTATCTTGATCTTCCACTTCCAGTTCGGCCTACTTACATGGAGTAGGGCTTCCGTTCTGTCGTATAGAACTCTTACAGGTCTATGAGTTATCACCGTCAGCAACGCGGCGTAATAGCCTGCTATGCCTGCGTTCTTTCCGCCGAATCCTCCTGCGCAGACCTCTGGGCCGTGGAAGTGAACCATCTCCATAGGTAGCCCGACGAATCCTGCTATTGATGCCCATGGTCCTGCGTGAATGTTCTGGACGTCGTCCCAGACGCTTATGGAGCCGTCGCCGTTCCATACCGCAACGGCGACATGTGGACATGGTGTTCCGTGTGGGTCTGGTGGCAATTCAGCTTCAAGCTCAACAGTTACATCTGAGGCTGCCATCTCCTTGTCTGAGTCCCCGTAGCGGAGTGGCAGAGAGAAGTAGCAGTTGGGTCTCCCGTCCACATTTGGTGGCGGGGTAAACTGGACCACTGAGGGGGTTTTGCTTGCTGCTGCTTCTGGGTCCATCTCTACAGGTAACTCTTCATACTTGACTTCAATAGCGTCGAGAGCATCTTCAGCTGCCTCCAGTGTCTCTGCTGCTACTATAGCGATGGGCTCACCGTTGTAATGAACCGTTCTCCCTTCTTCAACCAGAAGCGGCTCAGCGCCAAGCGCCAACTTGCCAGCAAACATTGGATGTTTGCCTGTTCCCACAAAGACTACACCAGGAATCTTCTCAGCCTTGCTTGTGTCTATGCTCACGACCTTTGCGTGGCCGTAGGGGCTTCTCTTGATTTTGCCAATAAGCATGCCCGGCATGGTTACGTTAAAGACCCAGCCGGTTGTTCCTGTAACTATTCCTGGGCCGTTTACGTCGTCGACTCTCTGTCCCATATATCTTAGTCCGCTGTATCCGTACTTTGCCATCTTGTCTGCGAACTGCGTTAGGTCTCCAACAAATCTTTTACCCAAATTTTTCTCCTCCTATTATGGAATTGCTCCGGATGATATCCTAGGCAGCGGCTCCTTCTGTCCTGTAGCTATCAGAACGGACTCAACTATTCTGTGGTATCCTGTGCATCTGCAGATGTTGCCTGATAGTGCTTCCCTTATCTCATCCTCAGTTGGCCTCGCCTTCTTGTCCAGCAGGGCCTTGGTGCTCATGATGAATCCTGGTGCACAGAATCCACATTGGAAGGCCCTATGCTTCACCATAGCTTCCTGAAGTGCACTAAGCTTTCCGCCTTTGGCCAGATTCTCAATAGTCTCGACATTCTTTCCGTCCATCTCGATGGCCAACATCATGCATGAAGGTACCGCTTTACCGTCGACGATGACGTTGCAGCATCCGCATTCTCCGTAGTCGCATCCTTTCACTGTTCCTCTGAGGCCCAGTTCGTTTCTGAGAGTGTCTGTCAGGCTCCAGCGAGCGTTAACCCATAATGTTGTTGGTTTACCGTTGATAGTGAACGAAATGATCTTTCCCGTGATAGGTTCCTTTGGTGGCGCGGCTGGTGGCGCGGGCATCGTCAATGTGGTTGCGCCGTACGCCGCTGCTGCGCCGACAACGAGTCCTGCGACCGTGCCTTGGATGAATCTTCTTCTTGATACTCCGGGTTTCTCTTCTTTCTTTTCTTCACTCATTTTCTCTATTTCTCCTATTTGCCTTCTATAGGCGATTCTAAGTTTTCCCCGAAAGTATTTAACACTTGTCAACTTCCTTATTCTTTAAATACAGCTCGCTTGCGACGGCCTATTTTCCAGCAATCGGAATCGTTAACTTCTCCATTTAAAGTAATCTGACCTGTTAACGGTTAGCCTAGCGTAGAGGAGGTCTAGTAGTACTACTGGGGCGAGGCTCAAGGCTAAGTCGAAGGCAAAACCCTACTCCCATATTCAGATAGACTCAACTGTTGCTGGAGTCTTGGAGAGGCTTTACAGCACCCTCTAGATAATGGAGCAAAAGCTGCACATTGAAAGCCAACACTGTTAACGTTTGGCCACAACTCTAGCTTCTGATTATAGATGTGCCTAGATGACCACGCCTCCCACGGGCATAACTACCATAAGCGATTGAAGTTGAGACTTGCCTGATATCCAAGTTGCCTTGAAGACTGCTGTCTCTACTCTGTCTCCCGTTGAGATCTCTACATCAGCCTCTCCCTTCGTCAACTGAATCTTGACTGTTTTCTCACCATTTTTGAAATGAGTCTGACACTCAGGATTTATTGAGAGTTCAACTAAGTCGTCTCTTGTTGTGTCGATTATGTCTTCGTCTGTCATGGCTTTTACGCTTATCTTTTCTTCAATGCGAAGTCTCATTGGTGGAAAGAACATCATCAGCCTAGTTGCTTGTGGCTCGGCCTCTTTCTTTTCTGGAGTTTCCTTCTTCTCAGAGGTTTCACTCATTCCACATCACCTAGAATGGGAGTCTTATTGACGCTTGGCTAAATAAGAGCTGGCTTCACTCTATAAAAGTATGGTTGGAATTTCAGCAGGCCTATAGTAGACTGTAAGCCAAGGTATGTTTGATGATCGATGTCTGTGTTACGAGGCCTATCAGTTTTCCTCCTTCGTCGACTATGGGGATCCTTTGTATTCCAGTCTTGACCATCAGTTCAACGATCTCCCTCAGGGTTGTCTTCTCATTACCCTTGAAAAGCTTCGTCGTCATCAGGTCTTCGACCGGGAGGTGTGAGACGTCGGCGCCGGCTAGGTCTACGTCTCGTTGAGTAATCATGCCCAGTAGGGTTCCTTTATCGTCGACAACCGGTAAACCCCCAACACCGTGCCTCATCATCTTCAGTCTGGCCAAAGCCACTTTGCTGCCGACCTTTATCGTGTAAACATCCTTGATCATGATGTCCTTTGCCAATAGATCCCTCATCTGGCAAGACCATGTATAGTTAGACGATGGAAGCTTAAAAACTCTGAATCAACCTTCGACAAACAATCCAGCTTGGAGATAACCCCCTAGGGGGCGGTGAGGGTGGGCACCCTCTCAAAACAGAAAAGATAACCGGTTCTCCGAGTTTTGTCTAAGCCACTTATCGCACTATGAGTACTGGGCAGGGTGCGTGGTGGCTGACGCTGTTGCTGACGCTTCCAAGGAGGAAACGTTTCACTCCGCTTAGACCGCGGCTGCCGATAACGATCAAGTCGGTTCCCTCCTCTTTGGCGACGTTAATTATTGTGTCGGCGACCTGTCCGGTCTCAAGTCTTGTCGAAGCTCTCAACCCAGCGGAGTCAACGATCTTCTTCATATTTTCAAGTACCTTGTGTCCAGACTCCTCGAGCGGCCTGTAGTCGATTATTCCAGCCTCGACTCCCAGTATGATGGGGGGAGGAATGACGCAGAGCAGAGTCATCTCTGAACCATACTTCTGAGTGATGCTGCATGCATACTTGACAGCTTCTTCAGAACTCTGAGAGCCGTCAACAGGTACAAGAAGCTTCTTCATCATGACGATGTCAACACAGATAATGTTGCTACGAGAATGAAAAGCCTTCTCTCCTTACACGTTCCATCCGCACCATAGGATCGCGATCTCCCAGCTCCGCTGCTGGTCACTGATATGAAAATGCAGAAAATTAACTATAACGAGTTAATCAATGTGGGTAAATTCATATGGAGAATCCTCCATTCTTTACGTATATTTGCTAAAGCGGTCGGGATGCCGCAAAGGGGGTGGGTGGGGGGTGGGTCCCCCTCTCAAGACAGAAAAACGGGAAGAGACAAGAACCTGTCGTTGACTAGAGGCCGCTTCTAAGTTCCCTCAGCACACCCTCAACAATGTTCAACCCACTATCAACAAGCTCACGCGTAATAGTCAGAGGAGGCGTAAACATAACCGTGGATCCAGACATCCTCAAAGCAACCCCACGCCCAAACGATTTCAGAAGGAGTTCTCTCGCCTCACCAGTCGCCGGAGTCTTGGTCTTCCTATCCTTAACCAACTCCATACCAACCATCAACCCCCGCCCCCGTACGTCCCCAATCAGCTCAAACCTCTCCATCATCTCCCCAAGTCTCTGCACGATATGATTGCCTTGTCTGGTCGCGTTCTCAAGGAGACCATCTCTGTTGACCGCCTCAAGGACCGCCAAGGCCGCCGCGCAGCTCAACGGGTTACCTCCAAATGTGCTGGAGTGAACCTCAGGCTCCCAATCCATAACTTCACTCCTACTTAGGGTAGCCCCCAAAGGCAGGCCTCCCGCAAGACCCCCAGCCATACAGACGACATCGGGACTTGTCTGCCAATATTCTATACCAAACCATCTCCCTGTTCGCCCTATACCTGTCTCAGCCTCATCGTCCACAAGAGCAACCCCATAAGTATCCGCAAGCTTCCTGAGTCTACTGAAGTACTCAGGAGGCGGCGTGACGCACCCCTCCGCCTGGATCGGTTCAAAGAATATTGCTGCAACATCCTCCGGAGCAACAACCCCCCTCAGAACATACTCCTCAATGAAGTCTACACATTCATAGCGACAGTCTGGGCAGGAGAGACCGAAAGGACACCTATAACAGTAAGGATAAGGAAGATGTACAACACCTGACATAAGGGGAGTCATATACCGCCTCTGAACCAACCTACTTGCCGAGAGACTCATAGACCCGAAGGTCTCCCCGTGCCAAGCATTGGTGTATGCTAGGAGACTTGACCTTCTGAAGTGCCAACGAAGTATCTTGATCGCGGCTTCCACAGCCTCTGTTCCAGAGTTACTGAAGAACACCCGCTTCTCAAATCTACCGGGTGTAATGTTACAGAGCTTCTTGGCAAGCTCCACCATAACCTCATAATAGAAGGCTGTCTGCGAGTAATGGGTGAACCTGTTAAGTTGTTCCTTCACAGACTCGACGACAGCGGGGTGGCAATGCCCAACGTTAAGACATGACAGGCCGGAATTGAAGTCTAGGTACTCATTGCCGTCAACATCCCTAACTACACAGTCTCTACCGTGATCGATCACAAGTGGATAGAGCCTGCGGAGTGACGGCGACAACAATCGTTCATCAATATTCAGCAGTTTGCGGGCTTTAGGTCCAGGCGGAGTCGCCACTATCTTGGGGCAGTCCATACTCTCTCTACAAAACAAAGGAAGGATATAATTGATTGTTTAAAGTGTAACCCTCTAACTTGCAGCCGCCTTGTTGACGAGTGTTATCTCGATCGTCGAGATGCTGCTTCCCCTCCCATCATACCGTTTAATATCCTCAGACCCGATATCAATCGACTTGATCACAAGTTCCTTCAAGAAGGACCTCTTTAACATCTCAACAGCATCAACCGCCTTGGGAATAGCTCGCCCCCTGGCCCTCACCATGATCTCGTTCTTCCCCGAATTGAACAATGTGACGCATGCGACAACGTAGCTTATGATCGGCTTCCTTCCTATACGGACCATGTTGCCCTGATCTGTGGTCATAGCTGTCGCTCCAGTAGTCGCCTCGACACTTTTAGTATGGAAGACACTGACAAGATTAAGTTTCCTACGATGTTCGTCTAAACCCTGAATAGTCAGAAATAGTGGAAAGACGGTTATGTACCCAAATTCATGGAGAAGAGGCTGCTGGGCGCTGCTAGATTTGGCTGAGCTTGGCCGGTGCGGAGGCTTTACAATAAGAACCAAAGAGAACCAGCTAGTCTTCGATCCGGATTCAGCTCACACCGTGCCGCAGGGCTCCACCATCTTCATCTCCCATGCTCACGCAGACCATTCTACCGGGTTAAAATCCAAATCTCAAAAATACTCGACGGCAGAGACAAGAAAGATCTTTGAAAACCTCCACAACAGATCCGTAATTAACTTTCGCGACACCAGAATCAAGCAACCAATAAAGTTTGGAGACATTGAAGTAACCCCAATAAATGCGGGGCACATGTTGGGGTCAACACAGTTTCTGGTGACATTGCCTGACATCACGATTCTGTACACCGGCGACATCAACTACTTAGATACGCTCACTACCAAGAAGGCTGAAAGAGTTGAATGCGATGTCCTCGTGATGGAAGCGACCTATGGAGAGCCATCGTACATCTTCCCTGAGAGAGAAGAGATCTACGCCAACATAGTCAAATGGACTGTAAGCCAAATCAAGAAGGGACTGGTGCCTATCTTTCATGCGTATGCGGCTGGAAAAGCTCAGGAACTCGTGAGACTCTTCAACATCTACACAAACCTAGATGTCGTCACCGGTCCAAGGATAGCGAGGGTCAATGAAGTATACTCTGAAAGCGGCCTAAGACTGGACTACAGAGAAATGGATGGTGAAGCAGAGGAGGAGGCCTGTGTTATTGTAACAACACAGCCTTCAGGACTGCTCGGTGCAAGAAAGCATGTTAAGGCTATGGCAACCGGCTGGGCCTTAAAGATGAACATGAAGAGAGTTGCCGCCTTCCCCCTAAGCAGTCACGCCGACTTCGGCCAACTCCTACAGTTCGTCAAGGATTGCAAAGCCAAAGTTGTATACGGCTTCACAGGCCAAGCTGAGGTCTTTGCCGACCAACTCAAAAGGAGACTCGGAATACCAAGTAGACCCCTACCAGCCCTTGGACAAAAGAGCCTACAGGATCTACTCTAGCTCGTCTCATTCTCATTTGAAGGAGAAGTAAGCAAACAAGCTTACAGCTATCAAGCCTACAGCCATCATTATGATTATCTCTGGCCTCAATTTTATGCCAGAGGTCTCTTCCTCAAAGAAACGCAGGAGACCGGCACTTGCAGCAGGCATCGGCGATTCTCGGCGTCTCTTCTTCGCACGGCTACTCAACCAAGTCACCACAACAATAGAGGTTTCATCCAGCTCCTTTTAAACCTAGATAGTTGAAGAGACCCAGACCGATAACTTAACGTAGCCGACATCGAGATAGTCAGACAAAACCGAATGCGGCGAGAAGTGTTCTCGATGAGTTTTTCAACAAAGATCATCTCAATTGAGGGTGGACCGAGAGAAAGAGGCTTTCAATACGGCTCCTCTGCCAGGGATTTGATCCGGAGAAACATAGAGATCTATCTAGCGCAATTCGAAAGGTTCGCGAAGCTCGACTGGGAAAGAGTAAAAGCAGATGTTTCAAACTGGATTCCAATAGTGAGAAAGTATGACAACGAGATCATGGACGAGATTGAAGGCATCGCAGCCGGAGCTGATAGAACCGTTGAAGAAATCGTGGCGCTCAACGCAAGATATGAATTTGCGATAACGCCTCTCTCAGGAAGATCTGACCGAGAATGCACCTCTTTTGCAGCTACGCCAGACTCAGCCTCTTCCAGCGACGTGATTCTGGGCGAGAACTGGGACTTCAGAAGCAAGTTCAAAGAGACATGCGTGTTTCTTAGCATAAAACAGGCGGGGAGGCCCAGTATTGTGACGCATCTTGAAGCTGGCACCGTGGGCCACAAAGGCCTCAACTCTTCCGGTCTAGGCCTCTGCATCAACGCGTTAATATCCGACAAAGACCGCGTCAACCCTGGAGTTCCACTCGTGTCGGTGGTAGCGCGCAGCATACTGAACTCAAACACTATAAGGGATGCCATTCACGCCGTTTCGAAAACAAAGAGATCTGCTTCAATAAATTATATGATAGCTCATTCCGGAGGTGAAGCTGTAGACCTCGAGGTTTCCCCTGACGATATTGCGGTTCTGCATCCTGAGGACGGCATCTTAACACATTCGAACAATTTTCTCTCCTTGACTATGAACCTGAAAGATCTGGGAAAGATCGTCTTTTCAGATTCCCCAATAAGATGGAATAGAATGAGACGACTCTTGATGCGGAAGAAGAGGTTGAGCGTCCGCGCCATAAGGGATGTGACCAGCGACCACTTTGACTATCCTAACTCAATATGTAGACACCCTGACCCGAGACTCCACGCGGACGACCAATTTGAGACCATAACATCTGTTGTAATGAACCTGAATCAAAGGAGAATGTACGTGACCGAAGGGACGCCCTGCAAAGAAGAGTACAAAATCTTACCCCTCAGGCCCTAGGCTACAGATTTACATATTTTGAGCTAAAACGCCTTAAAAAGATTGCAGGAAATTACAAGAATGTGCTAGTTGTCCTTTAACTTATCATGTAAATTGACGCGGAATGAGAATAGTGCCCTTGGCAGATCATGACATGAAAGTGTTAATTTCAGACCAATTGTTGTTGGCCGAAGCTCGTTAACCTCCAAGTAGATGGACGCCCCCAACCTGCAGGCTCCACAATCCTCTCCTTCCTCAATATCCGAAGGTGATACCTGATCGAGCCGTGGGACAACCCTGTATCCTTAGCGATCTTGTTGACTTGAGCCGCCTGCCTCTCAATAGACTCTATTATCTTCGTGCGCGTACGGAGACCTGTACTAACATTCCTTCTTGTTGTAAGGTACGCTTTGGGATGGACTGGGTGGGTTTGCATAAAGGAGCCACTACATGAAGTCTACAAGCTCAGGCTGTTTCTGTACACCCCTCCCTTGGAAGAGAGAGTCTATCTCATCAGATATCAGCCTCAGACGTTGTTCATAGTAGTGCCCTATACCGTAGCGCTTAACCAAGTTCTCAGCAACGCCAAGATACTTCTCGATGGCCCCCCTATGTACGGTTAAGGAAACCTTTCCACCACATCTCGAGCAGACACCGCGGAGCGGTATTCTCCGAAACTTTGCGTTACACCTTGAGCACCTAAATCTCTGACATGAAAAAGCCTTCAGATTTCCTGCTACGTCACGCATTAAGTGGGTTGAGAACACCTTCTTGGCGACCTCCCCTGACCCTACAGCCTTCACAACATCAGCCAATCTCAGTTGTTCTTCAATCTTCGCTAGCATCGAGGGGAGGCGCTTATATACACTCTCCAAGTTTCCAGCATTGATGCTTCCCGTGTTGTGAGTGAAACCTATGGCCGCATATACATTTTCACCGTCGAGACGGTTAGCTATCGTCTCAACAATATTTGCCGTAGCCTTAGAGTCTGAGCGTTTCTCTGCCTCATAGAAGAACTGTAAAGGAAGCTTGCCAACAGCTTCTATGTTAAAAGCTTGCCTTGCCACCTCATTAGGATTGATGAACAGAGAGAGGAGGAGGGGGGCATCCATTAACCCTCCTATCCTGCTTGGTAGAAAGGATCTAGAGAAGTTCAGGAGAACATCAAGCAACACTATAATCGCATCCTCATCTCCATCACAGTCACGCCTCTTGGCTGCATGCCAGAGTGGATGCGCAAGACAAACACTTGCTTTGGTGAACCCGACTACCCTAGCCAATACGCCAACCGAGGTATGTGGAGATAGACCTACCACCAGATGACCTATGAGGTCTTCTCTCTTCTTGACGTTATAGTAAGGCGAAATTCCATAAAATCTCTCTAGAAGTTCGTCCAAGAATGAAGTGACCCTGACAAAGTAGTCGGCACATCTTTCTGGAATTACTATGTCTTGCATCCGTAGTGCGCACAACTGGTCTGGCCTTGATATTGGTTCACCATTTGCATCGCGGTCATAGCCAAGTTCACGCAGCTTCTCAAGCGATACCCCAACCTCAATAGGTTTGAAGTGTGTTAGTGGGGCGTTTGTAGCATCAAACCTAATCGTGCCATCCTTGAATACTGAGAGGTCGTGTTTTGCGCGTAAAAGCCCCTTCTCAAGAGGCTCAGGCTTCTTGGCCTCACTCGCCATTCCACGCACACACTTGACGGTTTCAGGCGGAGCAGCCATTCCAAGTCTCTTGGTCGCCGATTCTAGAAGCAACCTGATGTTTACCGGGCGCCTCTCATGCGGAACGGTTGGAACCCCACATGAAGGACAATCTTTCCTATCGTAACTTCTGCCACATCTGGGGCAGAATGGTTCAATAACCGTCGGTGACCCGCACGCCGAACAGAAATTTGTATGTCTGAAATCGCGGCATTTAGGGCACAGTCTTCTCTCTATGTCTACCGATACGACTGTGTTATTCTTGGTTGCTTCGACAATGTTTCTTCTGGCGCCGCCAGCCAAACCAACTGGAAATAGGCAGTGAACTATCGGCTTCATCTCTCTGCGTTTTGCTTTCTCAGGTCTACCCATCCTTGCTCCTATGAAGGTTGGGGCTTTTTCGCGAATCGGTATTCCAGACGCTTTGGAGACGTAATCTGCACTCGGTAGGTCGGCCTTAGGAGGGTTCCATGCCCCGCCCAAGCCCAAACATTCGTATAGTACCGTTGCTTCTGGAATGATGACTCTCTTACCATCAACCTTATGCGGCACGCATAGCTTCTCAAGTGAACTCTTGACTTTGTCGTCTAGCTCATTTAGAATCATCGTTTGTGAATCGTCAATCTTAACTAGGGAATTGAGCAATCCCTCTCTCAACTGAGTTATCTCGCTTAGGTCGAGGATATTCCAGAAGTAAGTATACCTTGGATGAAGCGGTACTCCAAGGACCCTTGACAGCTTTAATGCCTCATCTTGAGTCGGAACGGCCTCAAGTGGAGCTACTATGAATGAGTCGAGCCTTTCAGCTTCGATCCCCAGTTCGGTGGAAGTCACTGTAATGTTGCCGTATTTCTTTGGGATCGCCTCATGCAGAAGCTCACTCCACCATTCCTCTACAAAGCCTGAAGGGGCTAGGGGCTTGTTATTTTCTAGAAACTCGCCAAACGAAACTAGGATGTCTCCCAGAAAGAGTACGCTCGTGACAGAACTTGATGTCTTCTTCGCAAGTTGAGGTTCATCCACCCGTTGAACTGAACCGTCGGCATATTTTACCACTGGTGGTTCGATGGAGTCCACTGGAGCGACTACTCCAGCCTTACCAGGCTTTTCTATGCGTAGCTGAGTGCCTGTGGCGATGAAGTCACGTAGAATATGCATTGTCGAGGGGTGAATACCGAGCGCCGTAAGTCCTGTGTTTCTGCATCTGCCGTATCGAAGTCTAAAACCGCCTGAGGTTGCCGGTAGAGAAAAGATAGGTCTACCGCCAACAACATCTTCAAGGTACATAAAATCTCGAGCTTCTTCAACCTTCGTGGTGGATGGAGTAAAGTCTCTGAGCCAACTCCATCCGCTGATGCCCAGCTTCTCAACTATCTTCACGACTTTCTGGGTTCGACCTATCAGGCCGTCGTTGACGACGCGGAGGGCTCCACCACGGACGCCATTAGTTTCAATCCTTGGTAAGTTCCTGAAGGAGGCTACTTCGATCTGGTCTGTTTGGACACCGTTAACTTCAACTGGAAGGTTCATTATAACATTGAATGATTCTTCATCGGAGACTTTGTATTGGAACCTTGATACTTCTCGCTCGTAGAGTCGTAGCTCCTCAACGAATCTTCTTGCCTCAACCTCAGTCGCCCTGTATCTGCTCAAACCCATAAGGCGCTGTATATAGTCTGCGACAACGAGTATGAGCGCCATTTCAGTTCCGCCGGCAGAGCGTATGGGCCCGGCAAAATATACCGCCAAGTATCTGCTGTGGTCAGGGTTTGTCTTTACCTTGACGCTTGAGATCCCCTGTATGGGCGCTATTGTAACTCCTTCACCAAGTATTGCGAGGGCAGTTCTGATTGCTTGTTCCGCGGCCGCTTCCTCACCAATTTTGCTGAAGGTTTGAGCTACCTCCTCAGCTATCTTGAAGGCCACTTCTTCCCTAGGCATCTTTCTGCTGAGTTCCCTAATCCTGGAGGCTACACCAGCCGGGCCGACAGATTTCTCTACACGCTCGGCTAAGTCTACTGCTACCACAGATTCGAGTTCGGGTGACGGATCGTACCCCAGTGAACGTGCTCTTGCAGCAATTGAGGAAACTTCTATAAACTGTTTCTCCAGTTGGGCTACGTAATCTTTGTACCAAGCGGGGATAGAATTCAAACGAGCATACCCCTACACTGACTATGTGATCCTCTAGATACTAAGTTTAACCTTGACTATCCTTTATGGATAAGGCGCGATGAGAAGCCGTGCATTCGGTACCTATGATCAGCATCGGTGGCGTCAGAGTCCCGAGACTGATCCTTGGACATCTGCCTTTTCTCGGGGAATCGTATCAAGGGCCTTCAAAGAACGCTGAATATTCCAGAAGATTTTCTGGAATCAGAAGCATAGTAACTGTCCTGACGAAGGCTGTGAAACAATACGGTATAACCGTCATGAGCGCTCCAACGCCGCTTGAGGGTAGATCAGCCATCAGACTATTAAAAGCGATTGAACGGATCTCTCAAAGCGTCAACACGTGTTTGGCCTTAATCATATGTCTGAGAATCCCTCTTCTGGTAGATGACCGCCGAATTGATGACTACAGACGTTGGCTTACGTATTATCATATTGAGAAGAGATATGGTGAAACCGATATTCTGTGGAGATACCTCAGCGACCCAGTACTTCAAGCAAGAGAGAATTGGGAGTCAAGGTTTATCGCCAAGTTAAAGACCTCCCAGCCATATTCCCAAGAGCTGGAGAAGCTAGAGATTGACTATGACAGAGTTCGTAAGGCACTAGCGGGACTTGAAGACGTAAGAGTTCTTTTCATTGAACTTGGATCAGAGACAGACTTTCTTGCTATGGGTAAACGTCTAGACATCTTGAGTGACCTAGTCGGGTGGATCTCCGATAACTTTGGATACAAGTGTCTTCTAGGTTGCCACCATGGTGGCTTAACCATACCGATCCTAGAAAGATCGAAAATTGACTTCTACGGATACGTCACACCAGCTAACAAACTGGGAGTAATGATGTTCCCCACACAGAAATTGAGCGAAGCCGCAATAAAGAGCACAAGCAAACCCGTAATAGCCATAAAACCATTTGCCGGAGGCCGGATCCCGCCTAAGCCAGCCCTTGAGTATATTTACAAAGATCTTAATATTCCATGTTGTATGATAGGTGTGGGCTCCGAGGAAGAGCTTGAACGGGATGCTACGGTGGCACTACAACTTCTCTCTGGGAAACCGGATGAGATTGATCGATACTCACGCTCATATCGAAGAACTCGCAGATATTGAGCAGGCCCTAAAGAGAGCCAAGACCAAGGGACTCGTAGCGATAGTGGCAGTTGGCTCAAGCCCAAAAGCAAATATGAAAACTCTGGCACTGGCGAGAGAGTACAGCGGCTTCATCTATCCAGCGGTCGGTATACATCCATCTGAGGCAGACGGAAACTTGAATGAGGCAGTCAGATTCATAAGCGATAACGCAGGCAAATGTGTAGCGATAGGCGAGGTAGGTCTGGATTACCAGATCACGACGGACAGAAGCCGCCAGAAAGAGGTTCTTGAAAATATGCTGGAGATAGCTAAGAGGTGTGATAAGCCGGTTTCTTTGCATTCACGCGGCGCTTGGGATGACGTATTTTCCTGTGTCCAATACTGCGGGATTCGGAAAAGCGTCTTTCACTGGTATAGTGGTCCCCTCGGAACTTTGAAGAGGATTATTGATAATGGCTACTTTATCTCCGCGACGCCAGCCGTTGAGTATAGCTTAAGACATAGGGAAGCCATTCAAAAGGCTCCGGTTGAGGCTATTTTGCTGGAGACTGATGCCCCAGTGAGGTATCATGGCGTTCCGAGTGAGCCGAGTGACATGGCAAAGGTCTTAGATATTGTTGCAAAGCTCAAAGGCATCTCCCCCAGCCAGTTAGCGGACGTAACAACAGGTAACGCATGCAAAATCTTCGGCATATCTCATTGACTGAGTTCGATAACCATGGCCCGTGTAGGTGTATTCGCACTTGCGTTTGCGCTGAGCGTGGTAGGAGCGCTTACTCTGATCATCATCAATTTGTTGCGGCTGTTAGGAATAGCAGATGTCATTATACCCTTCTACTGGCTAGTACCGTCTAGATACATATTTCCGCTGATAGCGGGTATGAGTGGAGACTCCATCATAAACATCATATGCGGAATAATCGCATTGATCAGCTTGAGAAAAATACGGACTTTTACATGGATAATAATCTTGGTCGCTGTGGGTGTTGTGGCTGGTGGAATAGGGGGAATACTGATCTTGATCGGCGGCGTCTTAGCGTTGATAGACAATCTTACTTGATGTTTGTCGGAGAGGATAAATCGAGAGTCAATGTTTTGTCGACAACTTCGAGTATTGTTGGTGCGATAAAGACTATCATAATCAGGTAGGTTACCAGCAGGACCAGCGTTACTACGAGGTTCCGCATCCACCTTGGACTCCAAGATATACCTATTGGAATTCCTATGAGGAAACCTATCACGTGTGAGATGTAGGCTACCTCGCCTGAGAAGCCACGATAAACTGCAACAACATTGTACAGGAAGTAAACGATGGCCACTAGGCCGGTTGGGAGAAGAAAGAGCCAAGAGAACTTGTATGGCTTAATGAGCATGACCGCCGCTGCCAACGTGAATATGGCGGCGGAGGCTCCTACTAGAAGTGTATCGACTGGATAGAACGGCATACTCAAAATGGATGTTGCAATGCCTCCCGCAAAGAATGCTATTAACACATTTCTTCCACTAACCACATTTTCCAAAGTGTTCCCGAAGACGTAGAGGAACAGCATGTTACCAACTAAGTGGGCCAAGTTGGCATGTATGAAGAGAGCTGTAACTACAGTCCAGATTCTGCCTGCGAGAACGTTGGTTGTACTGAAAGCGAGGAATGTCGCTACGGAAGAGTCTGCTCCCCAGGTGAATATACTGACCAAAATGCAAAGCAAGATCAACGAGTTTGTTTGACTCACTGTTTTACTTATCTCCGCGCTAAGTACTTGATCAAAACGACGATGACCGTTACGACTAGGAACGCTAACACAATTAAGATCACTAGAAGTCTAAGAACCAGTCTAGACAATAGAACGACCGTTAACAATAGCAGAGCAATTATAGCGTATAGTCTGAAACGGTAAGTTGACTCATTTCCTCCGCCCTTGGAGAACTCTGGCAGCAACAGTATGATCATAACCACGATAATCAGTGCAAGCTCGCCAACACCTATGAACATCCGCTTCGCCTGAAGGGGAAGTAAATGACTCAGATTTCTTGCTGGTTCCCAGCCTACCATTTAGACATAAATATGTTAACTTTTGTTAATTGAAGGATGCCCGCGGAAAGGCAAAATATCGGTTTTATGTTAAGATTCCTCTTGTTGCTGTCCCGAGTTGGCTTGTCCATCTGCATAGTACCTATCAGTGAATATGCAGTAGACATCCACCATACTGGATGAGGGGGGTACACTAAGCTCTTCCCTTATTCCGCATGAGCCACATTGAACTACAGCGTTACCTGAACCGCTTTTCACAATGACCTTCACAGACTCTTCACCGCATGCTGGGCATGTGAATATTGTCGGCAACTTCTTCTTGACGATCTTTACTACTCTTCGTCTTCTCCTGCCCATATGTACAATCCCACCTCAAATTCCAGATTGCTCTAGTTCCTTAGGAGAGCCAGATTCCTTCCGCTTCCCCCTCGGCGATGTTTTATTACTTCTGCTATTATACTCGTTGCGATCTCTGCAGGCGTCTCAGCACCTATGTCGAGTCCGATAGGTGCGTAGACTCGCTTCAGACTCGCTTCAGGTATACCTTCTTTCATCAGAGTATTAAACGCCATCTCAACTCTGTTCTTGCTTCCAACCATTCCTATGTAGGTAGCTTCAGAATCGATCACTTTTCTCAGAGCTGGCTCATCATATTGGTGTCTGGTTACTATGATTACGTAGGTCTGGGGAGTAATTTTTACTTCGGCAATTCCTTCGTCGACAGGCTTGGCTATTACAACATCAGCATCAGGGAACTCTTCTTTCTTGGCAAAGGGATCGAGTACTACTACCCTTAACTCCAGTATCTTCCCCAAGGTCGTTAGTACTGAGGCGATGTGCCCGCTGCCGATGACGAAAAGTGTTGGTCTTGGTTGGAGTATCTCAATTGATAATTCAAGTTTGCCCCCACACCTCATACCTACTCCACCCTTCTCTTCCTCTTCTAACGTGTAGTCGACGATGCGTGAGCTCCCTTCCTTCAGAGCTTCGAGAGCCGATGCGATTACCGCTGATTCGACACATCCTCCGCCGATCGTTCCATAAGTTGTCTGATCGTTCATGATTATCATTTTCGTTCCGATGCCTCTTGGAGTAGATCCTTCAGCCTTTATTATCGTTGCAACAGCAAAAGTTTCCCCACTCTGCAGAAGTTCAACGATTTTCTGATGGATGTCGAGCAAGCTAATCCCTTTACCTATTCATGTAGGGTAATACTTTCAGGTCCATTTTATTAAAGATATTTTGACCGCATCAAATGGTTCCCTCCGGAAAGCTGAGCAAACGGAAAAGTAGCTAACTCAATTCTGTTCTATAGAAGACACATACGTAGTCAATCCTTAAGTCGTCCGGCCAGATGTAATACCTGGGAGATGAGTAGTGATGCGTTTAAAACAAGACCTATTGAGGCTGGAGGATCCGGCTGGGACTGCCGTTCGCGTTGAGAGCTTCCTCAGAGATTACGTCGAGAAAGCTTCAGCTGAGGGCGTCGTTTTCGGCATGTCTGGGGGACTAGATTCCAGCGTGGTCGCCGCTCTTTGTTCAAAAGCCTTCAATGAACGCAGCAAAGTCCTTGGCTTGTGCATGCCCGAAGAGGAGACCTACAATTCAAAGAACGTCAAGGACGCTGAGCGCGTTGCTGAGATCTTCAATATAGAGATCGAAAAAATCGACGTAACACCGATGGTTCAAGCCTTCTTCAAGAATCTCAGAATCTTCAACCCGAGGAACATAGTTGCCAACGGTAACGTGAAGGCAAGAGTCCGTGCGGTAACTTTGTTTTACCACGCAAACGTCCTCAATCGCCTCGTTGTCGGCACTACCGACAAGAGTGAGATGATGCTCGGATAGGATGCGTTCATCTGAAACGCATCCCCGAAGACTTTACAAAATTCGGCGACGGGGCGTGTGATATAGAACCGCTAGCGGACTTCTACAAGACAACTGTTAGACAACTGGCTACTACCCTTGGAATCCCTGCTGAGATAGTGACGAAGCCATCGTCACCAGATCTTTGGCCTAACCAGCGACCGAGGGAAGAACTAGGCGCAGACTATGATCTTCTTGATCTTATACTTTGGGGGATTGAACATTGGTGGACGACCGACGAGATCGCCGAGGAACTCAAGCTTCCCAAGGAGTTTGTCGGGCGGGTCTTTGAAAGGTGGAGGTTGACGGAACATAAGAGGCGGACACCACTGGTACCCAAGCTCTTCTTGAGGAACCGTGGGCCATGACTTCCGTCTGCCTTACATTCCGTAGAAGAGTTGTCCTGCGCCTTTACAAAACATGTTAAGAAGGTCAGAGTGGTGTAGTTGTTTTGAACATGAAAATGTCTAGAGTTGGATTGACGGAAAATACTATCTGTTATATTTGAGCCTAGGCTGGACGTATTCTTAGGCTTGAGGATGCCTGAAGAGACTTGCCGTAGCTTTGGCACAGACTTCTCGAAAAGCTGGTGATAAACCTCACAACCTCCGTGTATGGAACAAGTGTCAGTGGAAGCAAGAAGGAAAGATGCTAACCTCCTACTTTCTAGAGTTAGCCCTCACTGGATACGTTTGTCGCGACCTTTTTTATCAGTTGGCCGATCCCCTAGACGGAATATCGGTAGAATCGATCCGTAGAGTTGCCGAACAGAACAACTTGACAAGAATCTTCGGAATGCCCCTTGAAGGAAAGTGAAAGGTGCACTCTACAACTCCTCGATCATGATTGGTGAAGACGGAGACACTGTAGATTACAACAAGGTGTACTTGCCTACTCACACGGTCTTCGAGGAAAGAAGATAATTCCGACCTGGTCATTAGATCAAATCTTTTGAAGGTAAGAACTGCAAGATTGGGCTGAGGATCTGTTATGACCTGTACTTCCCAGAAATATACTGCATCCTGGCGCTTGAGGGATCTGAACTCGTAACTTGCATCTCCGCGTCACCATCTATACGCCGAGATCATTTTAGAGTGTTGACTAAGGCGGGGGCTGTTGAGAATGGAATTTTCCTTGTTTTCGCGAACCGTGTAGGGATAGAGGACGGCCTACATTTTTTGGGGAGATAGCCATGTCTTAAGTCCAAACGGTGGCGTTCTGGTAAAAGCTTGATACTACGAGGAAGAGCCTTGTCCTCGCGACCATAGATCTTGAAGACCTGGTGAAAGTCAGGCCGTTCGTCCCGACCATTCGGGATCTCAGAACAGAAATAGTGGATACCCTGAGAGAGCGTTCTCATGACGTTTGAAAACGCTCATAAGCACTGGTGCGTGTATCCGCGAGAATCGAAGCTCAAGAGATATACATTGTATAGTCAAGGTCCAGCCTTGGCGGCGGTTTCCAGTATCTACAGGCTAGTCACTCCGTCGAGTCGACAGCGGCACCATTTAATAGTTGTGCATACAAAAGTGTATTCATGGGTGGCGAGGCTTCGAGTACTTATCCTGACAGTATCACGTCTGCCAGAAACTTAGTAAAAGAGACTTTTCAAGATATAATATTGATAATTCTACTTGAAAATAGCAATATGACGCGAAAGCAATTCGAAACATTCCTAATAGATGCTTTATCTCCGGATTTTCTAAACGGACGGGCGACATCAGTGAAACGACCAAGACTGAGGACTGACAGGAACTACCTCAGCCGCGGTTCTTTCGACAGGACCCTGAACCAGGCGAGGGAAAACATAGTTGAAGCCATCTACACAGTCCTCCTGCTGGGTTACACCGGACTACTCGAAACCCCGCAACTAGGGCCTTTCTTGGAGGTGAGCAACCGCCTAAAGGCCTACATTGACCTGAGGAGGAAAGAGGTTACCGATGAGACTAGGGAACTGGTTGACTCTCTGTCGGCTGAGTTGACTGAGGTCTTGACGAACTTCCTAAAAAGGAGGGGAAGAGAGTGAGGTGATAGGTGCACACCCCTAGGAACGGCTACTTCTGGGACTTGTTAGAGAACCGCTCTCCGGAGAACCAATAGACCTGACAGCATATTTCCACTCAAAAGAGGAGCCGGATCGTGTGAGGACTCCTCTCTCGGTGAGTCTTGAAAGGTATGTTGAGATTGTGCTCAACGGAACATCTTCACCATAAACAGACTTGTATGTCTGTTGCACTTCTTTAGAAAGAAACGTTTTGTCCGAAAAGTGGGAGCGGATTAATGTAAGGGTTTTCGCGAAGCGGTTGCCAAGTGAACTCTGGAAGACTCTGTTGTTAGGAAGAACTCCCTCTGCACCGCCCATAAGCTCAATATAGTCGAGAACTTTTCCAACCTTCTCTCTTGTGACGTGACCTTCAATAGTCATCGTATGTTTGATTCCCTCTTTGTCGTAGAACTCGACCTTGACGCGATGCGCGGGCAACCAGAGCACCAGTGCTAACTATTCACAGGTGAATCTAATATCTGTGAACACTCTTATTTATTTTGCCGTGAAAACAACGGCCTTGTGAATATGATGTTTTCTCTTCCAATTGAAAAAAGCATGCTTGCAAAGGAAATGTAGGGGTTATGGAGCTTTTCGCCAAAAGTGAACATATAGCCGGTATTTTTCCCTAATCATGTAGGTTTTCGAGAGAATTTTAGGAGATTTTACATATGTTCACAGACACAAGCCCCAGTATTTCCACTGGAGATGTTGAGGGCTTGAAAGATTGAACTGTTCAAGAATGTAAAGTTTCAACTGACTTTTTTTCAATCGGTGGGCAATTATATTATTGTAAGAGTTACCAATTGGAGAATATTTAATCATCAATAGTACCAACAACCAAAAGGAGAAAAGAGCTCCAGTGGAAATATAGGGGTGAGCCCCTCAGTCTATATGTCATGTGTTTTGGCTACTTCTTGTGCAGCAGCTAATCTCGCTATTGGAACCCTATAGACTGAACATGAAACGTAATCTAGACCAATCACACTGCAGAACCTGACTGACTCTGGGTCACCACCATGTTCACCACAAATGCCCACCTTCAAGTTTGGTCTAGTTTTTCTTCCTTCTTCGACTGCAATCTTCATTAGCCTGCCTACCCCATCTTTGTCTAGTGTTTCGAATGGGTTGAAGGTCAATATTCCTTTTTCAAGATATCTTGGGAGGAACTTATTTTCAGCGTCTTCTCTCGAGAAAGAGTAGGTTCCCTGTGTTAAATCATTGGTTCCGAATGAGAAGAATTCTGCGAATTCAGCTACTTTATCTGCTGTTAAGCAGCTTCGGACAACCTCCATCATTGTTCCAAAGCTGTATTTTACTTGAACCCCGCTTCTCTCCATCACTTCGTTTGCGACCATGCCAAGTAGCTGTTTGATGTTGCTTAACTCTGAGGCAAGAGAAACCTGGGGGACCATAATTTCAGGCTTGACATCGTAACCTTGCTTGATCAATTCTGCAGCTGCCTCAATTATTGCTCGGGTCTGCATCTCATAGATTTCAGGGTTCGTTGTTCCCAGTCGCACCCCTCTATGCCCCATCATCGGGTTGACTTCAACCAAACCTTTGACCTTTCTCAAGGTCTCTTCCTTCTCTCTCGTATTGAGGTTTCTGGCTTTCATATTCGCGATCTCACGAAGCAGGCCCTCTATTGAGGGAAGAAACTCATGTAGCGGAGGATCAAGAAGGCGTACAGTCACCGGTAGGCCATTCATTACCTTGAAGATCTCTATGAAGTCCTTCCTCTGAATCGGTAGCAGTACTGACAGTGAGTCATTCCTTTCCTCATCACTCTCTGCGAGGATCATTTTTTGAACTATTGGGAGTCTATCTACAGCGTTGAACATTCTCTCTGTTCTGCAGAGACCTATGCCCTCTGCGCCGAACTCTCTCGCCTTCTTTGCATCCTCCGGCGTGTCAGCGTTGGCTCTTACGCCAAGTTTTCTCTTTTCGTCGGCCCATCGAAGTACTTGTTCAAGTTCTCTTGGAAGCTCAGGATCGATCGTGGGAACTTCGCCGAGATATACTGAGCCGATACTTCCATCAATAGTTATGATGTCTCCTTCCTTGACGTTTATGTCTCCTATTTTGAAAAGTCTGAGGTGACTATCTATCTTTATCTGCTCGCAACCGGAGACACAAGGTTTACCCATCCCTCTTGCAACAACTGCTGCATGCGAAGTCTTCCCTCCCCGCGAAGTCAAGACTCCTTGAGCAGCGAAGAAGCCGTGAATATCTTCCGGCCTCGTCTCTTCCCTGACGAGAATTACCTTCTCTCCCTTCGAGCCGAGTTCAGCTGCGGTGTCAGCGTCGAAGACCACTTTGCCTGAAGCAGCACCAGGGGAGGCAGCTAGACCTGACGCAACAGGTTTCTCCGGAGACTTGGGGTCAATAGTCTTATGGAGGAGCTGCTCAAGCTGCTCCGGTCTAACTCTGAGAAGAGCCCCATCTTTGGTGATGATGCCTTCATTGTGCATGTCGACTGATGTCTTGATAGTCGCTAGGGCATTCATCTTTCCGTTTCTCGTTTGAAGAACGTAGAGCTTCCCCTTCTCGATAGTAAATTCAAAATCTTGTATTTCCTTGTAATGCCTCTCAAGGATCTCGCGAACTCTGCACAACTCCTCATGACTTTGCGGTAATTCCTTCTTCATCTCTATTATTGGCTTGGGTGTTCTGATGCCCGCTACAACATCTTCTCCTTGCGCATTTGTGAGATATTCACCGTAGAAGATGTTCTCACCCGTCCCTGGATCCCTCGTGAAGGCTACGCCGGTCGCAGAGTCTGCACCCATGTTGCCGAAGACCATGGTTTGAATATTGACGGCGGTTCCGTTGGCCATCTCCGCTGTTATCTTGTTGAACTTTCGGTAATCGACAACCCTCTTCCCCATCCATGAACTAAAGACCGCCTCAATAGACATCTCTAGTTGTTCGTAGGGATCGTTGGGAAACTCTCTGCCGGCCTCTTCCTCACATAATTTCTTGAATTCTTTGACGATCTCTTTTAGTGCCTGAGGCGTGAGGTCGGTGTCGAACTTGGCGTTGTACCTATTCTTGAATTCCTCAAGTTTCCCGTCGAATTTTTCTCCGTCTGCACGCATCGCTATTCTTGAGAATAGTTGTATCAGACGTCTGTAGCAGTCGTAGGCAAATCTTTCGTCGCCAGTCTGTTTGGCAAGTCCGACTACAGTTTCATCATTGAGCCCCAGATTTAGAATGGTATCCATCATTCCGGGCATTGAGAGTGCAGCGCCGGATCGAACCGAGACGAGTAACGGGTTCTTTGGATCGCCAAACTTCTTTCTAGTCTTCCTTTCTACGGTGGCTATGTGTCTTCTGATTTCATCCATCAGGCCTTTCGGTAGTTTTCTTCCCCCCTCATAATATTCGAGGCACACTTCGGTTGTGATGACGAAGCCTGGGGGAACTGGCAGGCCTATCCTAGTCATCTCGCAGAGTCCAGCGCCTTTTCCGCCGAGTAGCTTCTTGTTTTTGCCGTCGCCCTGCTCAAAGTCGTAGATTCTCATCGAGCGTCACTAGTCACTATATTGTCACGGTTGCTCTAAACGTAACGTAAGCTAGGATATCTGAGTCATATTTAATCGTAGTTGTATCCCGTCGTTGCTCTTTGGCTGACTTGCAGTCAATCTTAGGACCAGACATCTAGTTTTCCACTGTTTTCTATTGGGTTTGATGTACAGAAATTCTTAATATTTCTGTAGAGGGAGTTGCGGTAGCGCTGCTGGAGGACAGGTTTTGCCTAGCTCTGAGGCTCTCGAGGGAATCTTTGAAAGGTTCTTGTCCGGGAGTACCATATTCTTGAACCGAGAGGTTCTCAGGCATGACTATGTCCCAAAAGACCTTCCCCACCGTCATCAAGAGGTTGACCGGTTGGGAAGGATCTTGGCTCCAGCCTTGACTCTCTGCAAGGTCTCTAATATCTTCATATATGGAAAGACGGGCACTGGCAAGACTGCTGTAGTGAAGCATGTACTCGATAATCTAGGGAATAAGGCGAGTCAGTTAGGGGCCAAACTGAGGTTATCGTACGTCAACTGTAGACTTGCCGGCACGAACTACAGAGTCATGGCAGAGATCTGCCGTTCCATTGGGATTCAGGTTCCGTTCACAGGGTTGGCTGTCGGCGAGATCTTTGACAGGTTCAAGGGGGGGATCAATAAGGCGAGATTCTGTCTCTTGATCGTTCTGGACGAGATCGACGTTTTGGTGAAACGGCGTGAGGAGAACAGTCTGCTGTACGAGTTGACGAGAATAAACGAGAGTTTACATGGAGGCTGGGTAGGTCTTGTGGGGGTCTCCAATGACTTACATTTCAAGGAGTTTCTTGATCCTCGGATTCTGAGTTGTCTCGGAGAGGAGGAGGTTATATTCAAGCCCTACTTAGCCGACGAACTCTATAACATCCTGCAGGCCAGAGCTAAGATGGCGTTCCATGAGGCTCGTCTTAAAGAATCCGCGGTCAGACTCTGTGCGGCGCTTGCAGCTGGTGAGCATGGAGACGCCCGGAGAGCCCTTGATCTTTTACGTATCGCAGGTGAGCTGGCGGAGCGTAGTGACGCTGAAGAGGTGACGGAAGAACACGTTAGGATTGCGCAGAGGAAGGTCGAGCACGACCGAATAACTGAGGTCCTGACTTCGCTTCCACTCCACTCGAGGCTGGTCTTACTCAGCGTATTTCTGTTTAGAAGTCATTCACCTGACGACGCCGTTACGGGTGACATCTACGCTATCTACCAGGAATTATGTGGAGAGGTCAAGGTTGACTCGCTGACTCAGAGGAGAGTTAGCGGACTGATAAGTGAACTTGATATGATGGGTGTCCTCAACGCTAGGGTAGTGAACTTTGGAAGGTATGGAAGAACCAAGAAGGTGCGGTTGGGAGTCTCGGAGAGGGCGGTTGTTGAGGCCTTGTCTGAAGACGGTCTGCTAAGGCCAATGTTCCACTATACGCCTCATTCGCTGAGAAGGACTACTGGATTCCCGAGATAGTTGCTTCCTCATGTAAGAAGTTTATCATGCTCAGATTCATTGTTTGAAGGTTTAGGACGGGCATGATCCCCGGTGTGGGGTCGAGCCCCATTCTCTTCTGGTACTGGGTCTGTTCCTGCCAGGCGCCACAGTTGACTATTAGGGTGCCTCTGTAGGTTGAGTTTTTGGCAACGTGAATGTGGCCGGCTTGGAAGACGTCTGGTGGCTGGGTGATGACGAGGCGGTCCCTGTTCTCGGGGGCTAGCGAGGTTCTCGCTCCGTATTCAGGCGCCAAGTGTCTGCACTTCAGCAGGTACTCCATGGCCTTCTCGGGCGTTCTCAGGCTTAGGTTGGGGATCCTCGCTATTACGTCGTCCAGACTTCTTCCGTGGTACAGTAGGAAGTGAACTCCGTGCAGTTTGATCTCTGAAGGGTTGCCTAGGCTCTTCACGTTTCTAACCTCGTAGATTGGTTCTGCAAATTCTTTGGGTATTGCTGGTTGAGGGAGGGCTTGCCTGACGGCGTCGTGATTGCCGGGGACGATTACGACCTCTATGTAGTCAGGTATCTGTTCAATGTATTGGGCTACGTGTCTGTACTGCTGGTAGATGTCGGTGATGGCGAGTTCTTCTTCTTGGCGGGGGTAGACGCCTATGCCGTCCACTAGGTCGCCGGCTATTAAGACGTATTTGGTCCTTGATGCGGCGTCGACCTGTCTTGAGTTTCCAACTTTTCCGTTGAGCCACATGATCAGCCTTTCGAAGGCGTCGTGGCAGAAGGTTTTGCTGCCTAAGTGGATGTCTGAGAGGAGGACCACGTTGATTGGTTGGTCGGCGCTGGCCGGTCTCTTCTCTGGAACATCTGGGAAGAGTATCTGTTCAGCTATGAAGAGGTCGTTTCTGCCGTGCACCGCCTCTATTCCGATAACTTGGTCCAAGGTGACCCTTTGTGCTGTTTCGTATAGTTCTCGGTTTCCATGTTTGGGTACCATCAATGTTGCCGAGTTTTCTGTGTCTTCGATCTCTATGAAGATTTGATTTGGACGTTCGCGCTTGTCCATGACGATGGCTATCATCTTCACTTTCTCGCCGTACTTCGTCTCAAGGGCATCGGTGATGTTGCCTGCGTCTTTGAAGTCGAGTCTCTCACGGAGGATCCTAGAGAGTTTTTCAAATCTGTCTTTGAAGTACTGGTTGAAGTCGCTTATCGTCCCGCTTGATTCCGCTCTCTCATTTCCGTCTCGGAGAATCTCTAAGTCACTGCTGATCTCTTTTGCCAGTGGAATCAGTGATCTTAGTTCAACTCTTGTCGTCGCGACTTCTTTTTCGTGAGTGATTTCCTTTAGGGCTTTCTCGATCACATCACGTGTGATAACGACCGGTTTGGGATACTGTCCTTCCGCCTCCCTTAGCGATTCGGCGATGACGGAACTGAAGTACTCCTCGTCCTGTAGGATCTTAAGAAGCTCGAAGGCCTCGGCTTGGAGCTGGTAACCCGCAAGGATGATCTCTTCGATTGCTTCTCTGAGTCTCTTGGACAACGAGGCCTTCCCCTTGTTTGAGACTTGGGGTTTGTTGGAGTTTCAGGGGGTTCTGCTAACTAGGGGCTAGTGGGACTCGGTACTTATCTATATTCTGAGCTGGAGATCTCTATCGAGGTTTAGGAGGCATTATCTTTACCGTTTTCTGTCAAACATGGGTATATGTTGTTGATTATTATTAACATATTTGTGCCTATGTTACTGGCTAGGGGCTGGTTTGAGAGGCATAGTTGAGGGTTTCTTGATCTGCTTAAATTTTGGTGAAGGCCTCCTTTTGGAGACTTACATTGGAGGATATTGCGGAATACGCCGTCAACTATGCTGGCGGCTTAGGCTCGACGTACGCTGAAGCTAGAGTCGAGAAGGTAGTGAATAACGCAACCACCATCAAGAATGGAAGGCCCCAGTTCTCAGGCTTCCTCAGGGAGATGGGCATAGGCGTCAGACTGATCATAGACGGCGCACTTGGTTTCGCATCAACGAACGAACTCAGTAAAGGTAGTGTTGCTGAGGCTGTCTCGTCAGCGGCATCCATGGCCGGTGCTGCCGCGGATACTTTGAAGAAGCCTGTTCCACTTTCTGATGCAAAGGCGAGCCGAGATAGGTGGGTGGTCAGGCCGAAGCGTAGGCTTGGTTCTTTCAGCGTAGAGGACAAGCTCAAGACTCTCTTCGATGTGGATAAGTCTCTCAGATCTTTTAGAGGCGTTAAGTTTCCCGCAAGACTTCTGACTTTGACAGAGACTGTTACGGAGAAGACCTTTCTCAATAGTGAGGGAACATGCGTAACCTCGAAGGTTCCCAGAGTCTCCTTCACTTATATGTTGACTGCATACAGGCCAGGCAAAGGTACGGCTCAAAGGTTCAATAAGAAGGGTGAGAGTTGCGGTTGGGAGACTCTCTCATCATGGGATTTGACTGAGCTCGTCTCTGAGGAGGCGAGAGTCCTCGCGTCTGTTTTGGTTGAAGGGAGGAAGCCTCCAAGGGGTGAGATTGACGCGGTCTTGGGAAGTGAGGTTGTAGGGATCATTTGTCACGAGTCGTGTGGACACCCTTTCGAGGCTGACCGTATACTTGGGAGGGAGGCAGCTGCTGCAGGTGAGTCGTTCATGAGTGTTGAGATGCTGGGGAGAAGACTTGGGAGCGATGAGGTGACTGTGGTCGATGACCCAACGATTCCTAGCTCTTACGGTTACTATCTCTATGATGATGAGGGGGTTGAGGCCTCAAGGCGTGAACTCATAAAGAACGGTGTTGTGAATGCTTTTCTGCATAATAGGGAGACCGCTGCTGAGCTTGGGGTTCAGAGCAACGGGTCGGCCCGCGCCATTTCCTATAGTCGAGAGCCGATAGTCAGGATGTCCAACACCTACATGGATACTGGGGACTACGGTTTTGAGGAACTGGTTGGATCGGTCTCGAAGGGTGTTTACATCAAGAGTTTCATGGAGTGGAACATAGACGACCGGAGATTCAATCAGCGCTACGTGGGTCTGGAGGCCTATCTGATAAGGAAAGGAGAGTTGACGCAACCTGTACGTAACCCAATCCTTGAGACGACTACACCCCGCCTCTACATGAGTGTAGACGCTGTTGGAAGGGAGATTTCTTTCAGCGCAGCGACCTGTGGAAAAGGGGATCCGCAGCAGGGGGTTCCTGTCTGGACAGGCGGCCCGGACATAAGGGTGAGGAGGATCAGGTTGGGAGGACTCTAATATGTCGTCGGCGGATTTGGTTTCATTCGCGGTCAAAGAAGGCAGAAGGGGAGGGGCGGACGACGTCGCCGCCGTCTGCATGAGAGAGAACATGAAGATGATAAGGTTCTCGAATAACAGGGTCACTGTGACCCAGGCCTGGCTCTCGTCAATACTGAGCGTCATGGTCGCGATCAGGAAGAGAGTGGCGATAGGAAGCGTCGAGGACCTCTCGCGGGGCTCAGTCAAGCAATCACTGAAGGACCTCATCAGGATCGCCGAATCCACCGGGCCGAACAAGGACTACGCAGGTCTTCCCCGAGGCCAATTCAAGTACAGAGCCTCGGAGCCGAGCCTTCCCTCGCCCGAAGGCTCCACATTGGTGGATCACGTGAAGGTTGCGGTTGAGAGCGTGGTCTCGAACGGCGCGGAGAGGGTTGCGGGCGCCCTAGTATTCAGGAGGGTGGATACTGAGATAGAGACCTCGGCCGGCGCCTCAGGCAGCGATGCCTCGTCGTCTCTGGAGATCTCTGTCAGGGCGTTCTGTGACGGTGAGGCGTCGGGCCAAGCCAATTCATGTGCTAGGAGGGAGGAGGATTTTCATCCTGAGGAGGCAGGTCGAGCCGCGGCTGAAATAGCTAGGAGGGCTGTTAACCCTGTCGAGGGTAAGCCTGGAAGATACAATGTGGTTCTGGGCCCAAACGTCTTCGCAAATCTTTTGAATGATGTAATGACTGCAGCCTCAGCCTTCAATGTTGAGGCAGGCCTCTCGTTCATGGCGGATAAGCTTGGTGGGAAGGTGGCTTCGAGCAGCCTCACGCTCATCGATGACGGAACGACTCCTGAAGGGTTGAACTCGAGACTCTTTGATGATGAGGGTGTCCCGAGCGGGAGGACGGTGGTTATTGACCGGGGTGTTATTCAGAGTTACCTCCACAACTTCTCGACGGCAAAAAAGTTTAGGTGTTCGACTACTGGGAACGCGGGTTGGATAGTGCCTCAGCCCTGGAACATAATCGTTGAGCCGGGCCGGGTCAGCGAGGAGGTTTTGCTTCAGGATCTGGGTGAGGGCGTCTACATAACGAATAACTGGTACACCAGATTCCAAGACTACAGAAGAGGGGACTTCTCGACGGTCTGTAGGGACGGTCTATTCAGGGTTGAGGGTGGAGAGATTGTCCAGTCGCTCAAGGGCTTGAGGATCAGCGGGAACCTTCAGAGGATCCTGAGGAATATCGTTGAGTTGTCTGATAGGCGGTACTGGGTCAAGTGGTGGGAGGTTGAGACTCCGACCCTGACCCCTCACGTCTTGGTGAGGGACGTGACCTTGACTAAGGCGACGTAGATTGTGAAATGTTGTTGTTGAAGGCGCCGGGGAGGGGACTTGAACCCCTGCTCTCCTATCGGAGAACCGGATGTGTCGATTTTTGCTTCTCGAGTCCGGCGCATTGGCCCACTTAATGTTTTGCCACTCTGCCACCCCGGCTCAGGGTGAAGACTCAGTCTTGCGGGGTTAAATCTCTTTTCGGTCTCTACTGGGTGATGTTTGCGACTGCGGCGTTGTTCAGTCTTGCGATGTCTTGGACGCGTAGTTCGAGAAGTCTGTCTCGTGAGCCGCCTCCACAGTAGACGGTCTCGTAGTCGAGGAGGCTCTTCTCTAGAACTGTTCGCATCTTGGTCTTGTGGCCTACTGAGGGGGTGCCTCCTGGGGGGTACCCACTGATCTTCTCGGCCTCCTCGAACGGGACGAGTCTGATTTTGCTGACGCCTAGGGCCTTGGCGGCCTCGTTCAGGTTGACCTTCCTGTCTCCTGGCGCTATGAGTAGGACGTGTTCTCCGGTCTCGGTGACTGAGACCAGGTTCTTCGTTACCTTGTTGAGGGGTATTCTGGCGGCCTTCGCGGCGTCGGCTGTATGTATAGTCTCGGTCTTCTGGACGAAGCGGTGCCAGACACTATTCTGCGTGAGGTATTCTTCGAGGGTCATTCCTGGGTCACGGCCAAGCTGCAGACATTTATGTGAATGCCGCTGTCTTTTACACATTATTTTTTATATAGATTTGGGCATCTCTCCGGTCTTTTCCTTTTTCTGTCTTGAGAGGGGGACCCACCCCCCCACCCCCTGGGGGGGTGCAAGCTGGGTTCTGTTGCGTAGATGAGGCAATCCAATTTATTGGATAGCGTGTTGCACATACGTGGCATGGAAGTTGTTAGTGTTTGTTAATTCGCAAAAATCGCTTCGTATATAGCGTATCTGGATTCATAGCTTCGGGTTTTCTTATTTTGGGCCTTACCTCTGCGAAGTCTGGATCAACCGTAATTAGATAATCTGCTTTTTCGCTTCTCGCTATCACTACGTGAGTGGCATCACAAACTTCAAGGGAATGCCTCAAAGAGATCTCGTTGACTTCATTTGGATCGATTATTGAAGACTTTACTTCAACGCCAAGCTCTTCTAGATAATTGTAGAATGATTGAATGCTTCGCATAATATCGGTTCTTTCTTTAGGCTTAAGCGGATACCATCTCTTGAGGCGGTTGAACCAGCTAGGGTTCAACCCATCACGGATTATCTTGACCGCAGTTCGTGCATCTCTGGCCGATTGACCTATCTCAGCAAAGGCGAAGGTCGACGTAATAAATTTGCAACTATACTTGTGGTGCTGAATTAGCTTCAGCAACTTCATAGATTGTCTTGCACGTTTTTCGGCTCTGAAACGTACTCGTACCTTCTTTCTGTATAGCATCCAGTTGGCAAGAACACTTGTATCGATGTAAGCAACCTTTGTCTTATCGACCAAAAATGATGTCCCAGAGGCTCCTTGATCGTCTGCGCCTAAGTGGCGCTCTCCTAATTGCCGGTCTTCTTCTTTGTATCCTTATTCTGGGTGGTGGCCTAGGTCTCGGTGGCGGTCTTTGAGTTCGCCTAGTCCTGGGCCGCCTTCTTCTGCCAGACAAGGAATCAGCCTCTAAGGGAGAAGTATCCTCGTCAGCCATACTTAAGAAATAGTATGGAGCCTAAACTTGAAAAAGAGAGCGTGTAAGGATCAGTGTGGTTTGGTTCTAGCTACCAGTATGGCAAGGATTACTGGTACCATGATAAGTATGAACCAAATGGCATAAGCTACTGGATGCACGTTCTCGAAGCCTACTGCTCTTGCTCGTAGGTATATCACAGAGCCGATGAATATTGAGGCGAAGATGCAGAGGAAGAATATGGACCACTTACGCAACTCATCTGCCAGTTTCTCATCACCTCATTTCAGGTTAGGAAGGATTCTAAAGACTCTGGGGCTTGGAGTTCCTTTAGAGTCTTCTTCAACTCTGTTTTTGTAAGTCCATTCTTCTTAAGATATTCGACCTGCTTCTTCAACCACTTCAATGTAACACCATTTCTCTCACCTTTCAGGTAAGTTCTCACAGTTCCTTTGATCGCCCTCATGCGGTATTCTCTGAGGCTGATGCTCTTCTTTGCATCTTTACGCCTAGAAACTTCATCTGCACTCTTAGCTATGAGGCTCCTCCACCTGTTGCCTTCAAGTCCCATGTCAAGTTTGGCAACTTGGGCTGGAGTTTTTCCATTGAGAGCTTTGTGTGGCCGAATGAAGTTATAGTAAACATTGAATCCTTCCACAATCTTGTTGGTAGGTAAATCTTGGTCTAGGCCCCGCATAACCTTGGTTCTATCCTTCACCGTGCCGTGCAGACGTTCAACAAGATTGTTGTTGGTTCTGTCAATGAATCGAGGACTACACAAATGTCTTGTGCCTTTTGGAAAGGCATTTCTGAATGCACCCTCATAAGATAGCAATCCATCGGTCACAACAAGGTTTGGAGCTCTATCACTTCTGAGTCTGCCTTCCAAGAAGAGGTTTGTTGCTTCATGCTCTCGTCTTGTCTGTGTCAACTTGCTTGACAGCAGGAATCGGGTTTCGCTATCCATCAGGTTCCAGAGCCATCGGTAGTGGCCGTTCACATTGATTGTGGTTTCGTCTGCGTGCCACTTGTCCGAGACTTGTGGCATGAGTTCCTTGACGTACTCGCTCATGAGTTTGATGTATCGGTGAATCCATCGAAGCACGGTGGAACAGTTGACCTTGAGGCCGTAGAATTGTTTGAGATGGTCTGTGATTGATCTTAGTGAGATTCCTTTGAAGTACAGGTCTAGGGCTGCCGTGATCGCCTGTGGGCTGGCCTTCATTCTTGAGAATCCGAGGTCAACAACGAATCGCTTGTTACAGGATTTGCACCAGAAGATTTGAGTTAGTCCTCGTTTGTTCTTTCGCACTCCGCGCTTAACGATCCTATCAGAGTGGCAGCAAGAGCATTCGTCTGGTGTAGATTCATCAATGCGGGGGATAACGTCTTGAGAAGTAATAATCGAGTTTCGAAGGGTCAGACTGAAGAGTACGCTGTGTATGTGTTTGCATGTGACTGTTCGATACTTGTGGTCTGGACACTCGCAACTCCAATCTTCCCTATTCTTGACTACGAGGTATGATCCGCCGTTGCTCTGCGATTTAACCTTGTATGTGGAGGGGTCTAGGCGCTTGATCTGGTTGCCTAACGCTAGAATCGCTAATCCTCTGCTCGGTCTCTGGTCAATCGCCAGCATTGTACACCACAGCATATACCAATGTGTAAACTACTATTTAAGTTTGTTTATACTGAGGCACATACCATAATGTTAAATATTGGTGATACGGAGGTATACACTGAATGCTTATGGTCAAGGAAGCCCCCACCAAGATCAATCAAGTAGGTTCACGTCACACATTGTATCTACAGAAGAGTCTTGTGGAAGACAGCACTTTTCCATTCAAACCGTCAGAGCCGCTAATTGCTAGAATAGACGGTGCAAAACTCGTAATTGAGAAAGCCGACAAGAAAGGAAAGATTACATGATTCAAGAATCAGAAACAAATTCAATCATAGATAGTGAATCTCGCCAAATGTCCAAAGGCTTCTCTCACTTGCGCAGCACTTTCAATAGGAGCCAAGTAGCAACAGTCGTCCAAGACACTCCACAGTTCATGTTGTTGAAGGGTGATTGTAAGGAAGTCCTCGAAACTTTTCCCGCAGAGAGTGTTGACTGCATAATTACTTCACCTCCTTACTGGAGGCAACGAGAATATGAGATTGATGAACAATATATTGCCCGTCTAATTGGCCGCGAAAAAACTCCAGAAGAATACGTTAGAAATCTTGTTGAAGTCTTCAGCAAAGCAAAGCGAGTCTTAAAGACTCATGGTTCCATATGGCTAAATATCGGTGATAAGTACAAGAAGAAGAATTTGATGGGTATGCCTTGGCGAGTAGCTTTGGCTCTACAGAGCAAAGGGTGGATTTTGCGAAACGACATTATCTGGTATAGTATGAAAGGCACTCAAAGCGCCAAGGATCGCTTTCGTGATGTCTACGAACACATATTTCACTTCGTCAAATCTGACCGATACTACTTCAACTATCAAGATGTTTTGATCAAACCAAGCAAGTTTCCAACAGTGAACAATGGACGAATCATTTCGGCAACGGGTGTTAGTGGCAAGAAGTATCGGAAGCAGATTCTCGAATCCACGGCACTCAGGGAACACGAGCGTCAATCTGCTTTGAAAGCTTTGGAGCAAGTTCTGGAACAAATGAGAAAGGGAGAGATCGTTGATTTTAGAATGACTATCCGTGGGCAACAAAGACTTCTTCACAGCGACAATGGCAATGTAAGCGGCAGAGCGAAGGAATTAGAGAAGAAAGGCTTCTACATCATAAAGAGTCATTCCAAAGGCTATATGCCGTCCGACATATGGAACATAGTTCCTGAAGACGAGGTAAGAAGCTATAACCACTATGCCGCCTTTCCAATAGAGCTGTTGGAGATTCCTATAAGATCAACGTGTCCAGAATCGCATGGCATAGTTCTTGATCCATTCGTCGGAACTGGCACAACTGTGCTTGCAGCTCTCCGCCTCAACAGAAAAGGAATTGGAATCGACATTAGCAGCAAGTATCTTGGTATAGCGAAAGAACGATTAAAAGGTATTCAGACTACGTTGTGACCTCGCTGACAGATTTTCAGCTTGCATCTTTCTTCGTATGTTCTCTATGACCTCGTTTTCCGTAGGCCAGACATCCTCAGGCGAACCAGAGAGCATTTTCCGTATTCCTTCCGCATTTGTACTGAGTTTTCGGTTGAGAACTAGACCCCAGTGCTGATCGCCGTCGTTCCAAACCATCTGGAAAACGCAAAAATGAATAGGGTCATCATTCCGCTGTTCATGTAGCCCACTTGTGTCATTGGTTTCTTGCAAGTATCTCATGCCGACATCTTGCATTGCGAAAACTATCCGTCTGTGCCACATTTCGATTAATATTCCCTTCTTGTATGCCTGTTGCATCATCGTCTTTGTGAACTCGTTAGCCCAGTTAATCCCATAATTGTACCTATCTTTGCTGAATCCTCCAGTTCTCTTGTACTCTTGAACAGCTTCCCACGGCGTTCCAGTCGTTCCAGCAGCTTGAAACTCAACGCAGAGAAAATCCCTCAGATTGCTTTCACGCACGACTGCGAAATCAACGCTCCCCGCAGCTCCGAGGGAGACCTCTGGCACCCAGATCAAATTATTGGGGTCAATGTGAGATATGTATTCTCGTTCAATTGCGCGATAAACTGGGTCTATGTTGAATCGGTAAGGACAAATTATCACAGGTGTATGGCTTGGCAAGAACGCTGTCTTGTAACCAACTGTACAGATACCGATCTTAATCTCAGGTTGGCTCTTTCTTGGCTTCTTGCATTCCTCATCTAGAAAAGGACAGTGTTGTCTTTGTCTCTCTTCCTCTACTATGGCACTGTGAATCGTGTAGGGATGACCGAAGTACTCTGCTGGGTGTCCTCTCAGTCGAGGTTCCATGACTTACCATCGTTAATTTCTTCATGATCATGCACTCAAGTAAATAAGTCATGCCACGCATGTGCAACAGTGGGAGTCCAACTTATCGCATGCCAGCTTCCCGCAACAGAACCGCAAGCTGGTTGTCGGCGCCGTAGTGGCGTCACATAGTTATGTCTAAGACAGTTATTCCAAGGTTCAGAAATATGCAAGAATGTGTATGGAATTGTAGGATTGGTCCTCCGCCAATCCATCTGGCGGTCAGGGCGACCGTCTCGTATCTGTCTCCGACCATTATTGGTGTGGCTTTGCTCTCGAAGAGCCTGAGGGTTACTGGCGAGTTCCATTCTGGCTGGGGAGCCCCTTCAACGGCTAGACTTGCGTGTGAACACGGGTTTACTGAGACCTCAACCAAGTCTTCTCTATACGTATCCACCTGCATGAGGTCGTTGACGGCTGCGACTGTAATCCTTGCAGCAACGTTCGGATGGATGGTTGGGGGAAGAATCAGGACCAGACGTTTGGCACCTAGTGGTTGCTGGAATATAGTGTAAGACAAGGCGAGAGCAACCATGAATCCTGCGAAGATAGACGTTGCAAGTCTGAGCCTAAATCTCATCTGTCTAGTCACTTAGATTGAATGTTTTATGTGGGGCCGCAAACTACCAGTTGGAGATCTATCAAAGGAGGCGAAATTGATCAGTTAGTATTTGCAGAGGAATGGCGAATTCAGGGAACGAGAGGCCACTAACTACATTATTGGGGTCAGCTTGGGCGACGGATATCCTTTCAAGATGTCTATATCAAAGTTATAAAGGCCGGTATAGGGTTTCGCGCCGTAAAGCACCAAGGCTCCGTGGACCATACGTATACGCAGGTGGATGTCGGAGATGTCTCTAAACTCCTTAAGGAGCGTAACTGAAGGCTTGGCAAAATTCATCCTCGTATCTCCATACTTCCTCACGTTCGCTATGGCCTTGCCGAGGGCCCTCAGCTCAGCCTCTCTACTGTAGACATACTCGACAGTCACCAAGTCTATGAACGAGAAGACAGGTTTGTTACGGCTATCCTTAAGCCTCTCAATCTCCCTCCAAGACTGGTCAAACGATTCTTCGAAAGTCTTGCCGGCAACATTGACTGCATACGGCTTGTCGGTCGGCGTACCGTAATGGATGATTCTGGCGTTTCTGTCGAAGATCTCCCCGTCCATATACGGTGTTAGGAAAGACCTTATCTGGTCGGGAGTGAGACCTACCAACGGTAGCGACAAAAACGCGTTTCCATTCGCCAGGAAGTTAAGCTGAGCGCTCCGTATAATGTGGCCGTAAGCATCCAGCGGAACCTCAGAATCTACCTCAAGCAGATTATAGCTTCCTCTAGGATATCCCCCTTCCAATATAACATCCAAGTCGGGTATGCCGGTTGAGAATTTACCAGGTGGGTCTGGGGTAGGCTGGAACCTCTTAGGTTTATCGATGGTCTTATGCCTGAAAGGTGGGAAGGCCTTGAAGCCTCCTTTGAGTGTGAAGATGAGTTTCGGCTCCTCAAGAGGAACACCCCTCATCTTCACGAGTTCCAGCTCCCTGAGCAACCTTCCATCCAGCCACCCCCTCCTCAAGACGATGACGCCGTCAGCAACAAACTCCTCAAAACCCAGGCCGACCCTCTCAGAGCCAGTGGGCATCTCCTCCACCATAATCGTTGTGCATTCCAGCTGCCCAATCATCTTACTCAGTACTGTATGCACGATTACTCTAACGTCTATGGGCTCCTTGAAGGCTTGAGCCATAGCGGTGAAGGAGTCTATTATGAGCCTCTTGGCGCCAGAGGACGCTATCTCATCAATAATGGCCTCCACCGCGGCGGAGACGCCCTCACCCTTCATGGCCACCAGGTCCAAGATTCTAATCTTGCCTTCTCTCTTCAACTGTCTGAAGTCTACGCCAAAATGTCTGTAGGCGTTCTGAACGAGTACATTCTCAGACTCGGCCAAGGAGACGTATAGGCCAGGCTCACCCAACTCCGCGCCTTTATGCAGGAACCGTACAGAGAAAGCAGTCTTGCCGGTTCCTGGGTTGCCAGCAAGCAGTACTAAGCTTCTTTTCGGGAAGCCGCCCCCAATAACCTCGTCGAGCCCCTCTATTCCAGTTGAAGCACGGTCGTCCAATCGGAGTTTCCCACTGTAAGTCTTGAGGTGATACATAAAAGACTTCATGCCACCTGATCAAAGGTTTGACGATTCCACAGCTGAGGCCCGTGGTTCCTGCTTACACGGTATTCATCAGCCTCCCAACGTACTGAGTTGCCTTGAAGCTGGAATCTTTATCTGAATGGGGTTGCGATAGCTCAAGGTCAGATAGAGAATAGTTGAACAGGGAAGAACAGCGGGAAGGACACCTCAATCAACAGCCCGACACACATTCGCTGGAGCCTCACACGGATTGTCCAACTCTAGTGAAGGAGAGCGTAGTTTTCCGGAGACCTTTCGATGACTGAGAGCGTATTTGAACTCTTACAGGAGGATGTTAGAAGGCAGGTCGAGAGGCAGGGCATCGTAGAGGCTAGCGAGATCCAGAAGCTGGCGATCCCACCGATACTGAAGGGAGAAAATGTTCTCCTCATAGCTCCAACTGGGACAGGTAAGACTCTGGCCGCTATGCTCCCGATCCTCAACCTTTACGTCTCATTGAGAAGAACGCAGAAACTCAAAGGCATAGCGATACTTTACATCACGCCTCTTAGGGCCCTGAACCGTGACCTTCTAAGGAGACTTTTGGATAGCGGCAAGGATCTAGGGTTGGATGTTCAGGTCAGACACGGAGACACCCCAGCGAATGTGAGGGTGAAACAGGCAAAGTCGCCGCCAGACATGTTGATAACGACCCCTGAAACCCTCCAAGCGATCCTGCCTGGAAAGAAGATGAGGGAACACCTCAAGCATGTGAGGTGGCTTGTCATAGATGAGATTCATGAGCTTGCCGCAGACAAGAGAGGCGCTCAACTATCGATCGCGCTTGAGAGACTGAGCAGGCTTGTAGGTCGAGAGTTTCAGAGGGTAGGACTCTCGGCGACTATAGGTGAGGCTGAGAAGATAGCCAAGTTTCTGGCTGGATCAGCAGGCGAGGCTACGGTAGTCAAGTCGGCTGAGCTGAGAGGGTTAGAGGTTAAGGTTGAGTATGTCAACCCGATCAAGAGCGACTATGAAGAGGCCAAGAGATTAGGTATTCCTCCGCCGACTGTAGGTCGGGCCAGAAGAATATGTGAACTCCTCTCTGAACAACGCTCAACCCTAGTATTCACGAATACGAGAGAACATGCTGAGGCGCTTGGTTCCCAGATAAACGCGATCGGCTGCAAAAGCCCGGTCAAAGTACACCACGGCTCACTCTCCAGAGAGATAAGGGAAGAGGTTGAAGCAGGATTCCAGACAGGCAAGGTCAAAGGAGTAATATGCACCTCATCCCTTGAACTTGGAATAGACATTGGAACAGTCGACCTAGTAGTTCAGTACATGTCTCCAAGAGAAGCCACAAGACTCATACAGAGGATCGGTAGAAGCGGACACCAAATCAAGGCCCTACCTAGAGGACACATAATCGCAACCTGGGCCGACGACATACTTGAGTCAGCAGTCCTGCTGAACCACTCAAAGAAAGAAGAGCTCGAGAAGGTAAAAGTTCACGAGGGAGCCCTTGACGTTCTAGCCCACCAAATAGTAGGCCTAGTACTGGACACAAGAAGGATCACTGTTGAAGAAGCCTACCGCATAGTCAGAGGAGCCTACCCATACAGGAACATTGAACCCGAGACCTTCTACAGCGTCATCAGACAGCTCCAGCAGCAGAGAATAATAAACCTCAGAGACGAGACCCTGTCAGCTAGGTTCCCGAACACACACAGATACTACTACGAGAACCTCTCAGTAATACCGGACGTCAAGAAGTACACTGTCTTTGACTTCACATTAAAGAGGCGTCTGGGAACCCTCGACCAAGAGTTCGTGGTCAGACGCTGCCGCGCAGGTACAGAGTTCATCATGCACGGAAGCACCTGGCGGGTGATAAGTGCTGACGACGAGAAACTTAACGTAGAAGTCGAGGCAGCAGCGCCAAGCCTCAACGCGGTACCGAGCTGGGAAGGTGAGATAATACCGGTAGAACATGAAGTCGCCTTGGAGGTAGGGAGGCTAAGAGAGACCTTCTCAGAAACCTTAGAGTCAAGCCAAGACCTCGCAACCCTCTCACAGAGCATCCACATCAACGACGCCGCAGCGGCCAAGGTTAAGGAAGCAGTAGAGACTCACACTCGAGAGTATCCTCTGCCGACAGACGACCAGATAGTTGTGGAGCGCTTCGAGAACTGCATCGTAATTCACGCGTGCTTGGGCAACTTGGTGAACGAGGCCCTCGCCCTGGTCCTATCTACCATGCTACAGGCCAAATACGGAGTGAACATAATCACGCAAGTCGACACCTATAGAATAGCTCTTGTCAGCCCGCTGAAGTTGGAGCCCAAGATCGTTGCGGACGAGCTTCTGAAGCTGACACCAGACGATGTCGAAACGATCGTGAGAAACACTGTTGAGAAGACGGAGCTCTTCGCTTGGAGACACTGGCACATCGCCAAAAGATTCGGAGCGGTCGAGGCGAAGGCAGACTATAGACTGAGAAGAGCCAAACTTCTAGTCGACATATTCCATGAAACCCCACTAAACCAAGAGGCGCAACGCGAGATCTTCTTGGAAAAGATGGATCTTGAAAACGCGGCGAGAGTCATCCAGAAGATCCTCTCAGGAGAGATCAAGGTCAAGCTGATAGACCAGAAGGGAATGAGCTGCTCACCCTTCGCCCTGCCGATAGTTGACAAGATCATTCCACACAATCTCTTGAGGCCTGCAGTACCAACCCAACCTCTAGCGGAGATAATAAAGGAGCGGCTGATGTCAACAAACGTCAGACTGGTCTGCATCTTCAATGCGGACTGGGAGAGCGTAAGGGCTGTAAAGACCCTGCCCGAGGTCATAAGTTGCCCAAGATGCAAGTCGACATTGATCGCGGTTACCTACCAAGGAGACCAAGAACTTCTATCGATAGTTAACAAGAAAAGGAATCGGGTCAAACTGACCCCTGAAGAGGAGGAGCGGTGGAACAGAGCCTGGAGATCCGCCAGCCTAGTCCAGACAGCTGGAAGAAGAGCCGTCCTGACCCTAGCGGCAAGGGGTGTCGGCCCAGCCACGGCGGCACGCGTCTTAAGACGTTACGTACGAAGTGAAGCCGAGTTCTACACGGAGATCCTGAAAGCCGAGAGGGAGTACCAGCGCACCAGACTCTTCTGGGATTAACCAGTAACCTCAGATCTCGGAAACACTGGCCATCTTCTTCACCTTTCATATTATGGCAGATTGCGGAAGGATCAATCTGAAATGTTAAGTGAATGGAGTCAGTGAGCTAGACTAGAGGGGACTCAAATCCTGGCGGTAACAGGCTTAATCTATCATTCAGATTACCTCAAACATGACCCTGGCTGGGACCATCCTGAAAGACCCGAAAGGATCAGCGGAACTATTCAGGTCCTCAAAGAGAGAGGGCTCCTGAACAATCCAAGTGTTGAAGTGCTTGAGCCGAAGTCGGCAAGCATAGAAGACCTGAAGCTGGTCCACACTGATCAATATGTTGAGAAGGTTAAGTTGACCAGTAGTCGCGGAGGTATGTTAACCCTCGATACACCAGTCAGGCCTGGAACATTTGAAATCGCCAGGTTGAGTGCTGGGGGCGCAATCCTCGCCGGTGAAACAGTAATTGAAGGCAAAGTAAAGAATTCGTTCGCCCTGATCCGCCCTCCTGGACACCACGCTGGAAGAGACTACGGCGGCGGCTTCTGTTACTTCAACAATGTAGCCGTGATGATTGAACACCTAAGAAATAAATTTGGAATGAAGCGCTTCATGATCGTAGATTGGGACGTCCACCACGGCAATGGAACCCAAGACATCTTCTACAGAGACCCTACAGTCCTTTACTTCTCAACACACCAGATGCCCCTCTACCCGGGAACAGGATACATGAATGAAATAGGTGAAGGCGAAGGAAGAGGCTACAACGTAAACCTCCCCCTACCAGCTGGAACCACAGGAGAAGCATACGAACAGATCCTGAGTGAGCTGGTCAATCCTTTGGTCGAGGAATTCAAACCTGAGATCATCGCCGTATCAGCTGGCCAAGACGCCTACTTCGCAGACCCAATAGCCAACCTACAATTCACAGTCCACACATACACTAAAACCACCAGAAGACTGATGGACCTTGCACAGACGATATGTAAAGGCAGGTTGACCATGGCTCTGGAAGGAGGATACAACTTGGAGGCTCTTCCAGAGATCATAACTGGCATAATAGCAACCTTGGCCGAGTTGCCCGGCTCCGAGGCCTCGGAGCCATATCCGCCGCCCGGACAGAAGAGAAGCCGAGAGGTTGAAGAAAGGATCAGGCAACTTAAGACTATCCTCAGCGAGTACTGGAAGGTCTTCAAGTAGAAATCCACAACAGTAGGATAACCCATGGACCTCGAGAGCATAATCAGAAAGATACTTGAGCAGAGGAAAGACCTCACGAGGAAAGAGGTACTTGACCTAATAGAGGTAAAGAAGAAGGAAGCTCACGATCTTCTTTCTGATGAAGGAGCCGCAAGGCTCGTAGCTCAAGACCTACTTGTCAAGATAGAGGGCAGAACCTTCGGCGAGATCAAAATAGTGAACTTGGTCACCAGCCTAAACGACGTTACACTGACCGGCAGAGTAGTTGCCCAATGGCCCCTCCAAGAGTTCCAGAAGCAAGACGGAACCTCTGGAAAACTGGTCAGACTCATCATAGCCGACAAGACTGGAACCTTAAGATGCGCGTTATGGAACAGCAAAGCCGAACAGGCCGCGGCCGCAGGAGACCTTCAAGGAAGAATAGTTCGAATAGCGCACGGATACACTCGTGAGAGCTGGCTCGGCACCCCGGAACTCAACGGAGGAGACAGATGCGAGATCACCATACTACCTCCAGACTCAAAGAACCAAGACTATCCTGACATCTCAGAATTCTTCAAAGAAATTCGTAACGTCAAGTTAACAGACAAAGAAGTGAGCGTCGTCGGAGTAGTCGACTCCCCGCCTAGGATCTCAACCTTCACCAAGGGTGAGGAAGAAGGAACCGTACTCAGAGCAACCATCGCAGACGGAACCGGAACCATAAACGTGGTCGCTTGGAACGATAAAGTTCAGGACCTGACCAACCTTGAGAAAGGCAACATTCTCCGGATCATAAATGGTCGGGTAAAAGCTGACCTAGCCGGAACCCCGGAGGTGCATTTGGGAAGCGGCAGCGTCGCCTCCATACTCAGAGAGAGGCCCCCATATCTCAAGGTGGCCTCGTCAGGTCGCCGTCAAATCTCAAGTCTGAAGCCTCAAAGCAAAGGTTTGGCGATGCTTGTCAGAGTTCTGAAGGTCGGTGAGGTTAGAGAGTTTACAAGGACAGACGGAGGGATGAGCCGCTACGGAACCCTGCTCGTAGGCGACGAGACAGGACTTATCAGACTCTTTCTTTGGGACGACCAAGTCAAACCGATGAGTACGATACGTGAAGGCGACATCCTCCTCGTTGAGGACGCCCAAGCAAGAGAGAAGGGTGGAGAAGTCTTCGTCAGCGTCAGCAACTCTGGAAGACTAACATTCAATCCAGAGCTGAGCGACGCAGACGCTCCCAAGCATCCAAGCCAAGTTATGCTTGGCGATCTCAACGATTTCTCTCGACCCGTAATTGTTGAAGGAGTTCTTGTTGCGGACGCAGACCTAAGAAGCGTCCAGATCGGGAGTGGTGAGAGCATCGAGGTCGCTACAGTAATCTTGAATGACGGTACAGGTAGGGCTAGGCTCTCGCTCTGGAGGGAGCTTGCTGAGAAAGCCGGCAACCTGAAAGCGGGAATGAAGATCAAGGTTACTGGGATACAGCCTAGATCCAAGTTTTCAGACGAGGTTGTGATGTCCTCCAGTAGTCTAACTGAGCTCAAAGTCACCGGTGACAGGAACCAAAGGCCAGATGAGGGTAAACTGATCAGCGACTACATCTAAGCTGAAGCCTTCAATCTGCCAAGCTCTTTCTCCATGCTCCAAAGCTGCTCTCCAACCCTGCGGTGGCTTCGGTACCAGCCGCAACACCGCCTCAATCTGCATACCAAACATCTCGGCCTCACAGGTCTGCAGACCCTCTGGCCGAACTTGACAAGTTCCTCATTCAGGTCAAGCCAGAAACGTTTCTCAACCTTCTCACAGAGTCTAGACTCAGTCTCTTCAGGGGTCTTCGTCTTGACTATGGATAAGCGGTTTGTTATTCTATGTACGTGGGTGTCGACTGGGATCGCTGGAATCTGGAAGCCGTAGGCTAGGACACAGTTGGCGGTCTTCCTTCCAACAGACGGAAGCTCAAGCAACTTATCAAGGTCCTTCGGCACCCTGCCTCTATACTTCTCGACCAAGACCCTAGCGACAGAGATTATCGACCGGGCCTTTACACGATAGAAACCTGAGGGGCGAATCAGCCTCTCCACGTGTTCTCTGTCTGCTCTGGCCAGACTCTCAGCGTCGTGGTAGTATGAAAAGAGCTGGTCTGCAGCCTTTCTCGTGTTTTCGTCCTTTGTCCTCTGGGACAGTATCGTCGTTATCAGGACCCTGAAGGGGTATTCATGTGATTCTTCACTGACCTCTTGTAGGGTTGTGGATTGGGCTGGGTCGGTTAGGCGATTCATCTCTTTTATGAGCCTGAAGACCTCTGGGAAGCTGCACCTCAACTGTGTGGAACTCACCGTTTCCTCTTGTAGTCTCTTTGCAGCTTCTCGACGAGGCTCGGCCTCTCCGGATAGAGCCTCTTCAAGGGTTTCTTCTTCCTTCTTGAGATTATGTAAGTGAAGAGTATTGGGGCCGCGATCGTTGCGTCTGCGTATACGACTACGTTGTTGCTTGGTTCGTGTGGATTGACCTTACCCCACGAGATCGCTTCTTGGAATGTTGCGCCTGAGATTCCTCCCCACTGGGGTGTATCCGTCGTTATCTGGATGAGGAAGTCTTGGCCGCCTCCGCTGAAGCCTAGGATCTGTGAGAGTTGAGGCTGTGTCTGCAGATAGAAGTTCTTGGGTGAACCTCCACCTATCTCTATTGCCCCGTTCTTCTTGCTTCCATAAACTATGGCTGTCGTCTCCATCACATCAAGGTCTGGATCTACTGTGACTTTGCCTCCGCTCATCTTGGTTGCGCTGAGATTCATGCCTATTGAGGAGTCGCCGGGAGAAGACGTGTATACTGGAACATCATACTTTACGGCTTGGGCGACAAGAGACCTCTCCGGATATCTCGCCCTATCTAGGACCGCTTCACCGATCAACCTGTGGAGTTCAGCGGTTGAGATAGGCTTGTCAAGTTTTGATGAGAGGAAAATTTCTTTGAGGAACTTGTCGGTCTCCAGCAGGGTCTCGTCTGGAATGAATATGTCATATATTCTTACGATGCCTTTCTTGCGGAGTTCGACATCGTCGGCTCTAAAGTCTCCCTGATATACTGGGAGACCTAGGGCGAAATGTAGATCGTGATAGAGGTTCGCGCCGGTCGATACTATGAAGTCAACAAATCCATGTTCCATAAGTTGTATAATCGGCCCACCCATTCCAGCAGGCGTCATGGCGCCAGCCAGGGTCAAGGCGACTGTGGCGTCTTCATCAAGCATCCTCTCGTAAAGTCTACAGGCCTCATAGAGTCTTCCGGCGTTATATGCGCGCGGGCCCCCGAATGCATGTACGAGTTCATCGACTTTCATCTCTGGAGTCAGACTCATCGGAAGTATCTGCTTACCCAACATACTAGGAACACCGCTCACAGCCTTACTTCTCAACCACATATCTTACTATAAAAGTCTGGAAGCTTTTCTCTTCAACGCTATCGATCCTTAGGTCAACATCAACTAGTTGCTTGAGCTCGAATATGAAGTCCTCAAGATAGTCATAGAAGCCACAGGTGGTGCAGAACGAACCCTCAAACTGAAGCGTTAGCCTGTCACCGTCAAGAGTCAACAGTTTAGCCGTTGCTTCTGGGCTTCTGAACTTGTTGTAAAGGGTTATTGCTTCAGAAACCTTCCCTGTATCGAGTCTGGATTTAGACTTCAAGGTGCTTGACTGTCGAGCAAGCAAGAACTGCAATAAGTTAAAGTTAGGCTTTGCCCTGAAGGAATATGTCAAGGAACGGATCGAAATGATGAAGGCTGAGGATGCAAAGATAGAACTAAGGGTTGACGGTAAAACCATACCGATGAATAGGTTCGTGCAAAAAATAGTTACAAATATTGTTGTTGGAATCTTGAGTTCACTTCGCAATGTTGATAATTGGAGAGAAGCGACTGTAACCTTAAAGAAAGTATGACAACTTAGATGACTAGTTGCCAAAGCGACTTTATCAATTTTTAGTTTTAAGTGTAGTATTTTCGTATAAGACACGCTAGAGGCAGCGAAAGCACGATATTATTGAATTAGATTCGCCGATTCCTAGAACAGACGAGTTAGGAATGCATCAACCTACAGACTTAATTGTAAGGTAGTACCGCTTGGATGGCTAATCAAACTTCCAAGGCGATGTTGCTGGCTACCAATAGGATCAACCTCAATACCAGATACAGGAACACTTCACCAATTTCTCTATTCATCTTTCCGCTGTCACACGGAGTAAATCATCTGTTCCAATTGATCTTGCCTGCGGTGCTTCCGTCCGTAACGGCTGAACTGAAGCTCTCCTATTATTCAGCGGGGATCCTAGCGGCGTGCTTCGCCGTCTCCTACGCTGCACTTCAAGTCCCTATAGGTTATGTATCAGACCGTTTTGGACGAAGGAACATAATGGTTCTCGGCGGCCTTGTGTATTCAGTTGCTATTATTGCCAGCGGATTCTCAACTGACTTTTCCCAACTCGCAGTGGCACAGGTCTTCGCGGGCATAGGCGGCAGCTCATTCCACCCCGTAGGGTTACCCCTCTTCTCTCAACTTGTGGATAGACAAAGGCTTGGGAGGGCTATGGGCTTTGTGCAGATGGGTGGTGCCGTAGGCTCACTCTTGTCGCCTCTGGCCGCGGTATTCATTGCCTCGATCTTCGGCTGGAGATACAGCTTCATCTTGCTATCTCCAGTCGGTTTCATAACCGCTCTTCTCGCATGGCTGTACGTGAAGGAGCCAGACCCACAAGTCAAGCTACAACAAGAGAAAAGTGGAAGGGTTGACTATGTGCTAGCAGCACTGGTCACGCTCTTCGCTCTGCTCTGGCTCTTCGGATTTAGAGGCGTGACCGCGTTCTTGACTCTATTCGCTGTAAAGAAGTTTCAGGTTGATTTAGGATATGCAGCCTTCTTGCTCTCGATGCTTCAGGTTGCAGGGATCTTTAGCGGCCCCCTATTCGGTCACCTTTCGGATCGCTTTGGAAGGAGAGGGGTCTTGGTCATGACGGTCTTGTTGCAGGGACTCTTGGTATACACGCTCGCGTTTGCATCTTTGGAAGCCTTGCCGTTGATACTTGTAGTCTTCGGGTGTCTAGCGTATGGGTCGATTGCTGTTACTGATGCAACCGTAACAAGTATGGACTGGGGTCGAGCATTGGGGACAGTCTTCGGGTTCTACATCACAGCAAGTTTTCTTTCAAGTGCAATAGTTCCGCCGGTAATGGGTTACTTGGTGGACACGGTGAGTTTTGAGTTCGCATTCGGCATAATCGCTATCCCTACATTGCTTGCGGTACCCCTGATCCTGCTGGTTCTCCGCAAGAGATAGAGGGTGATGTTAGAGTTTTCCTTTGACCTCGGGGAAATCGGCCTTCGATGTTCTTATTGTCTTGTGTTCAACCAGCAAAACAACAGCCTCTTTGTCGCTTGAGGGTCTATGTTCAAGGCTCGCCCTCACAGTGGTGCATTCACCCTCATTCAGAATGATTCTTGAGTCTTCAGTCTCAAGGACTAGGCCACCCTTGAGGGCTAGAAAGAACTCATCCTTTGGATGGGTGTGCCACGGAAAGGTACCTTTCATCAAAGCTATTCTTACAACGTATTCCCCGTCAAGCTCCGCCACATCAAACGGTGAGTAAGTTTGAAGGGTCGAGGCGACCTTATGGAAACTGTACTTCTTATTTGACATGACAATTCCCCTATAACTAAAACCTCTTGCAGTTTAATAAATTCACGCGCCAGATGGATTGGTAATTGACAGAACCTCTCGTTTCTTATCTCGATCCTGTTGAAGACTATTCATTCTTCAGCCTGCTGGTGTAGTCCTCTCTAGGTGGAGAGAAGATATCTACGAAGGTTCCTTTTTCGTCTCCAATGATCTTGACGCTATGTTTCTCGTTTGGTCTAATCCAATAGAACATTCCTGACTTCACAAGGTATTCACCTTCGTCCGTTACGAACTGCGCCCGTCCTTGAAGGCAGAATCCCATCTGCTCGTGGGGATGACTATGCTCGGGGACCACTGCTCCTAGAGGTATCTCAAGCAGTATGATCGTCGTCCGATCGCTTGAGAAGACCATTTTGGCTTCTATGGATTCAAAAAGGTCGAAGCTCTTGGCATCCTCACTGCTGAGAACCTTCAATCGAGTCACCAACATTCCTTGATAGCTCCCCACTATTAGTATAAATCTTTGATAGAGACTCGGAGGTGCTGCAAGGCACATTCCGAATTCTGCTTTTACCATTTATTGTGACAGTTCATTCAACAGCCTTCATCTTTGGGGCAATAGCATCTGTCAACACATCGTTTGCGTCTGTGACTGCATTTCTGTTTGTAGCAACCTCATCAACAATAATCTACATCCTGCTGCCAATACTCACACTCCGATCAATCTATAGGAGATGCTTCAAGCTGCGCTTCAACTCTCGATGATGAAGAGAAGACGTGTTTCCCTGAGAAAGGTCTCCTTTAGCTAGGAACCGCTATTGCCTTTACTGTTGGGAGTGTAGCAAGCATCATAGGAGTCTTCGCTTCTTCTTTGGTCAGCTCGACTTGAGATAGTCTATTTCGTCAATGACTTGAATCCGAAAATTGTTTGGAAATGTAGCAGAATATGAGTGTAGAGAAGCTGAGTAATAATCGGATGGAAATCAAATAGTCGATGTGTACTGGAGTATCGAAGTACCTTCATAATAGTTTCATTGCGTGTAGGAGGCTAACTTGGGCTCTTGGCCACGACTTTCCCGTCACATTTCTCTTGAAAGATGAGTTACAGAATTCTGAATAGTGGCTCCTCATAATATAACTTGGGTAAGGAGTATGAAGACAGTTAGGATACTCTCCCTGCTACTTTTGCTGATCGTCTCCACAACGGTTCCTGTGGCAATGGCAAAGCCGAAGGAGGGTACTCGGATTCAAGATGGAGTACTCACATATAGTGCGGGGCATTACCTTGCAGGTCAACCACTGAAGGTCGGCTTCGACCCATACGGCTACAACTATGAGGCCCACATATTCCTTGGCTTCTACGCTAACGTCTATCTTGGAAGAGACGGATTCCCACCATATGAAGGCGATGATGCGGCCTATTTAGCTGAGAACCCAGGTGCGGATTCAAAGTGGTACTGGCCTTATAGAGATGTCTGGCTCATGATGAAGTGGAATGATGCTTGGCTCAGCAATATGGACCGTGACGGTGACGGTCTACTAGACAGATATCACGGCTATCCAACCTACATCGGTTCTGGCGCTTGGTTGACAAATCACCAGAAGGGTGAAGAAGACGGGGAGCATTGGAGTTACTTCGTAAAGATTGTGGCCGCACCTGCTGATGCAACCTCAACTGGCGGTGTCTGGTACGCAGCTGACGGTACAGAGATTGGCCCAGTGATTTGGGGTGCTTTTGCTATCATACAGGAAGTCGCCAGCGGAGAAGGCGCAACCTATGTCAGCCCTGCTGGTCCTGGCTTCGGCAAATGGTAGCCCAACCCCCTTTTTTCTTTAGTTTGAACTCACCAGCTATGGCACACACACAAAAATCCATGATTCAACGGTTCAAATCTTGATGCTCTCACCAAGGGACCCACACACACAAGAAAATAACCTGCTCTAACGGTTCAATTTCAGATGCTCTCACCAGCTGTGG
>CAYZRW010000004.1:0-102133 GCA_964480955.1 uncultured Candidatus Bathyarchaeia archaeon
AGGAATCTCAACAATGTTTTGTCCCAAACTAACTTGACATCATTTTCCAATACTACAAACATAAATTTTGCCTATTCTAAAGGCCCACCCGCATTTTAAGAAGATCGATAAGACGAGTGACATGCGTCGATGTGGGACCTAAAGAGGAGACTGACAAACCAGGCAACTTGATAGCACACTGCCACCAATCTTGGGATAGAGTGGGAAGCTATATCTTAATCGCGTAAATCGATCTGGTTAGAGAAGTGCTCTTGTAAGCAGTCATATGCATGTGTCCCTTGGTGAGAGCATACCAACTTGAACCTATGATTTTTCGTGTAAACGCCGGGGCATATGGCTATCTCCCATCGTAAGGTCCAATAACAATTGAACTTTGAAGATATTGTTTGCTGATGCAAGCGGCGATCTAATTAAGAAGCCTTACAAATCGGCTCAGTCTTATTTGCTTTAAATTGCGGTGTAGCCGAGGTGCCTGCTGATAGTCCGGTAAGGTGTGGGGTGCACGTTTCTATAGCAGGATCGATCGATCGCGCTGTGGATCGAGCTAGAGAGAAGACCTGTAACACATTCCAGATCTTCACGCGGAATCCTCGTAGCTGGAGGTTCAAGAGACTCATCTTTGATGAGGTGACCCAGTTTCGAGAAAAACTGGTGACCTCCAAAATCGAGCCGGCGGTTGCGCACATGCCCTACTTGGCGAACTTTTCATGTCCCAAAGAAGTGATCTACCAGAAGTCGGTGAGGACATTGATCGTGGAACTTGAGAGGTGTGATGCTCTCGGTATCCCCTACCTTGTAACTCACCTTGGAAGCCACCTAGGGAAAGGCAGAGAGATCGGGCTTGAGCGGCTCATCAGGGCTGTAAATACTGCATTCGATTCTTCTAGGTCAAGGACGATGCTTCTGCTTGAGAACACGGCGGGGACGAAGAACAGTATGGGATCGTCTTTCGAGGATATACGGGAAATCCTAGACCATGTAGCTGAGAAGGCTCGGGTGGCAGTCTGCTTCGATACATGTCACGCCTTCGCTGCAGGATATGACCTGAAAGACACCGAATCAGTAGGGAAGACGGTTGCCAAGCTTGGAGAGATCATAGGATTGGATCTGCTCAAGGTTGTCCATGTGAACGACTCCAAAGGTAAGCTAGGCTCACGAGTCGACAGACACGAGCATATCGGTATGGGCTGCATAGGCGAAGAGGGATTCAAGGCCATACTTCATGCTGAGGTGTTTCGCAGGTTACCTCTGATACTGGAGACCCCGATCGACACGCGTCGAACTGACTTGATGAATCTGAGGAGGATTCGAGAACTCGCCGCCTAGTTCCATCGATTATTGATTCTTGATGCTACATCATGTGTGAATGTATGCTGAAATAAAGAGGAGAGGATTGAGTCACTTTCTGTCGAAGTAGATGGATTTGCCTTTGGCTGATATGGGTATCCCCATGACCATACTTGACTTCTTGGTCAGCTCCAACCTCATAGCTGCAGTTCCAATCCTGAACATGATCCTACTGTCGGCGTTGTGGTCCATAGCGGTCTTGGCGGAGGAACCTAGTGCAATGCCCATGTCCAGTGACTTGAAGATGCAGTTTGGACCTGTAAAGTCCCGTCCCTTGCACCTGACAGCCTTCTCGAACTCTGCACAGGTCTTGAAGCCGCATCCTCCGCAATCTAATCCGAAACTCTTCGTTCCTTCAACACCTATCAGGATGACGGCGGTTGAGTCCCTCACGTTCTTGCCGTCGCGTAGAAATCCCTCTGAGTTTCTTTCTCTCCCGATCTTCTCCATTTCCTTTGCTATCTTGTCCTTCTCCTTTTCGTAGACTAACAGTGTCTCAATATCGTCTTTTCCTCCGGACTTGGGGGCGGTCCTAGCGGATATCATCATCAACCTTGCGACATCCAGCAGACCTTCGCTCTCAGAACGGTTGCTATCAATAACAGGCATGTGTTCAACTACCTCCAAATATCAACGAAGACTAAACAAGCCATGCTCAACCAATTTAAACAATATGCAAGTTTCAGCCTCAAGCCACCAAGTCTTAACGACGAATTGGGTCGAGAAGAGTCTCAAGACTCTTTCTTTCATGACAGGCTCTCATTTCATAAAGAGCAATGGCGTCGTTAGTATGTATGAGATAACGAAGGGTCTAGAATTGTAGCTCTCCGTTTATGAACCTTCTAGTTATCTGGTTGCTGGGATGCATGAAGAAGTCTTCGGGATTTGCAGCCTCTAGTATCTTGCCCATGTGAATGTGAACTATCTCATCTGACAGCCTCTTTGCTTGATGCAGGTTGTGGGTAGCCAACACAATTGTGCATTCTTCTGTCTGCCTAATCTTTCTGATAGAGTCCTCGATGATGGTAGCGTTGGCAGGATCCAAGTTGGCTGTCGGTTCGTCCAAAAGAAGAATCTCCGGCTCAAGCACAAACGCCCTTGCCAAGGCGACTCGTTGCTGTTCCCCACCAGACAGCTTCTTCGCCTTTCTTCTCTGGAAGGCTGCTAGTCCTACAGAAGCCAGCGCCTGTGACACTCTCTTGTCAACCTCTTCGTTTCTGAGGCCTCTGGCCTTGAGGCCGAACGCTACATTGCCGTAAACGCTTGTGTTGAACATCACAGTCTTCTGGAATACCATTGTAGAGATCTGTCGCAACCCTTCCGGACTCACCTTCCTATGTTCTAGCAGAATGTTGCCTCTGCGAGGTTCCTCCAAGCCAGCCAAGATCCTCAGGAGGGTGGTTTTGCCGGAGCCGTTACTTCCCAAGAGCGTTACTACTCTGCCCTTCTCAACATCCAGCGTCACAGAGTCGAGTGCCTTGATCTCACCATACATCTTGTCGACATCTTCTGTCCTAAGATAATCAGCCATGACTCAGCCCCTTCTGAGAAAGTTGAGTAGGATACTTATCGAGAAGACTACCACCATGAGAATTATTGCCAAGGCTATGCTGAACGCTATCTCTCCTCTGGCCGATTCCAACGCTATCGCTGTCGTCAGTAGCCTCGTCACATATCTGATGTTGCCTCCTAACATCATTGCTACGCCAAGTTCAGCTATGGCCCTGTTGAAGGACGCGACGACAGCTAGCGTGACACCCCATAGTGCTTCCTGCATGACTGCGAGGTTTGTCTGGAGACGAGACGCCCCCAAAGTCCTAGCTAGATCCCTCAACTCAACATCTGTAGACTCCAAGGCGCTACTGACGAAGCTGACTATTATCGGTGTGATGAGGATCGACTGGCCTATGGAGATCGCAAGTGGAGTATAAAGAAGTCTGAAGATGCCTAGAGGGCCGCTCTTTGACAACAAAAGATACAGAATCAAGCCGAGAGCGACTGTTGGAACCCCAAGCAATGCGTTGAAGAAGCCCTTGACGAGCCTTCTTCCAGGAAAGGATGATAGGCCGAGAAGGACGGCGGCAGGAAGACCCCATATGCAGGACAGTAATGTGGCCAGTCCAGAGACATATAGTGACCTAAGAGTTACTGAGACAATCTCTGGGTCGCCACTCCAGATCAGATCCAGAGCCTGCTGGAGGGCTTCGATGAGTGTCTCAAGCATAATAGTCACAGGAAGATGGGTGAGAATTTTCGATCCTATCGATTCCAGTGTATGCTATGAGTTCACGAAAGATGATTTGGTAGAGCTGGTCAGCCTGGTATCTGTATTCTGTTGGGCATTCTGATCCATCGAAGTATGCAAGCTCTTGAATCCAGCTTATTAGCTCCTGTCCGCTTCCGCTCTTGAGTAACTTGATGTAGGGTGCGAAGAGTGGTTTCCCGAACTTTTCCTCTCCAAACTCACCAAATATTTTCTGTCCTTCATCCGATACAAGGAAGTTTATGAATTTCATTGAGGCATCAAGGTTGGACTTTGTCTTTCTTGGGTTGTTCGCTATAACACTGTACACATTGAGTGTGTCCCTTCCTTCTTCAATCAAAATCTCAAGTTTAATGTTCTTGTTCTTGAGGTTCATGAGGTAGCTTCCCAAGTCTGTGAGGGTGTAGGCTCCCTTCTCCTCGGCTATCTTGAGGGTAGCGGTCATTCCAGACCCAGCCTCTAGGTACCAGTCCTTTTCTCTCAGCTTTGCAGCGTCAAATCCAGCCGCCTTCCATATGCGTTTCTCTTTGGCGTGAGTGCCCGAATCGTCACCTCGAGACACCCATAAAGTGGTCTTGTTCTCTTCGGATTCTCTGATCTTCTTGAAGGCATCTGTTGGCGATAGGCCCCTCACCTTGGCGGGATCCTCACTCGGTCCTACGACGACGAAGAAGTTGTATGCTATGACCTTGCGGTTCACTCCATATCCTTCCTGTAGAAACTTCAGTTCACGTTCAGGGTCGTGGACTAGTATCATGTCTGCGTCTCCCCTCATAGCCGTCTGTATAGCCAAGCCAGTTCCCTGAGAGATGAAGGATACGTTGATTGATGGATATTCACTCTCGAACCGTGACTTCAAGACATCCAAGAGCCCGGTCTCGTACAGGCTGGTCGTCGTAGAGACTATGAGATGTTGCTTCTGTGTTCCCTGCATGCCGAGGTAGGCGTATCCTACCCCCCCAATTACTATGGCTACCAAGATGATTACGATGAGCGTCTTGGTTTTGGTAGCCCTGATCCTTCCAGCAGTCTTTTCCGTCATATCTTTTGTCTCCCACCGTTATATATAATGAAACATATCGGCTGACGTAGCCGAAATATCTTTATAAACATAACGATCCCAATCAAACAGTTGAGATCGATGCGGAGCAAAGTGCAGAAGCTTTCCCCGTCATTCAAGATCTGGCTGAGGGGAAAAGGCGGTCATGTTGTAGGTGAGGGGGGCGCCTCACTACTCAAAGGTATTGAGATATACGGCTCCATAGCGAAGGCCGCCAAGAAGATAGGAGTCTCATACAAGTTTGCTTGGGATCAACTGGAGGAAATGGAAAGAAGGCTTGGGGTCCCTCTGCTTCTGAGACGGCGTGGCGGAGCGGTTGGCGGCGGAGCCGAACTGACAGAATCAGCCAGAATGTTGCTCAAGCAATATGAAAAGATGGAGAGATATGTTGATAGGGTGATTCAAGATGAAGATACTTGGGAGGCAATAAGCCTGAAAATAAGTGCGAGAAACCGCTTGAGAGGCGTAGTGAAACAGGTGAATAAGGGGGATGTAACCTCAACCGTAAAGATAGAGGTTAATGTGCCCGTAACGATAACAGCAGTAATTACAAGAGAGGCTGTTGAGGATCTGCAAATCAAACCCGGTGACTCTGTAGAGGCAGTCATCAAATCGACAGAGGTCATGGTTGCCAAAGAATAAATGCACGAGAAATTACGGATGGAATTATTCAGGGGCAGGTCTTGTCCAAGCAACAGTTTCAGATGTCGAATCCTCTCTGAAGGTTCGGGTACTTATCAAACAGTCCAATCGCAGCAGTATGGAATCTTTAACTTTTTTGGTTTTCATTACTAGACTCAATTAACATTTTGTTAAAGAAATCCTTTTAAAACTTCACTAACATTTATAGCGAAATCTATCGGGCCCTCTCTGGTTAAGCTAACCTGAACCTAGAAGGTGCAACACTAAACGCGTTTAGTGATAGTATAGAAGGAAGAATAGATTGGCACAGACTATGGTCAGCAAGATCGACCTGCGCAAAGTAAAGGAACTCACCAAGCTGGCTGAACGTTACCTAGGCTACGATTCCCTCTATGTTTGGAATGTCAACATCAACGGAATCATAGTTCAGTTGCGCACAAACGACAGCAAGTTGGACATTTTCTGGAAGGAGAACTGGTATCCAGCAGCCTACAACCACAACTTGAGGCCGCACGGAATCATCTACGCGATCACCCAAGCTCCGGAGGCCGAGACGGGAATCTACTACCACCAAGAGACAAAAACTGGAGTAGCGTTCAACCCTCAAAGTTACGAGGCCATTCGTGACCTCGGACTCAGGATCGTAATGGACGTATCGTTAGATCAGAAACGTGTCAGCCTCCTACGCGGCGCCTTGGTAGACATAAACGGTGAGGGAATCATGCTGACCGGCAGCGGCGGCACTGGAAAATCGACTCACGCCTTCCTCCTTCTGGATCTAGAGCGCGCAAGAATACACTCAAACGACCTGTTCGCTGTTGAGCAGTTGGGGGGCGAGAAGGGCCGTCTCTCAACTCAGGCCTGTGAACGCAAGTTCTACCTAAAGACGGAACTCGCCAAGATAAACTCCCGCCTCAGAGAATTACTCCTCAGATGTCAACGTGAAGACGGATACTTCATGCTGGATCCTTGGTGGATCGGTGGGAATGAGAAACATGTCGATACAACCAGAATCAAACTGATCTTCTTCCTTCAACCAGACAAAGACAACCCGATGGTTGACAAGCGCCTAACCAACCAAGAGGCTTTGGCTCTCTTGGTAGGTTCACCGTCAGGCCTAGATATACTGGAAAACAGAAATGATGAGAGGAAGGAGCAGCTAACATCATTCTTCAGTGAGATCCTGAATTTTGTCGCCTGCTATAGCATAAACACGACAAAGCCAATCTTTGAAGTCCAGAAGAGACTGCATGAGATCATACTCTTCAGAGAGTACCTTGAGCCGGTAAGCCCCCCAAAGCCAGCCGAGGTAGCTGCAGTCCCAATCAATCTTGAGGAGATAAAGAAGACCGTAGATGATTTGAGGTCCCGCTCCAACGTCACCTTCCTCGATGAGGCTCAGGTTAGACAAATGGCTGAAGAGCACGGCACCAAGACAATCTTCGGCAACTACAACTTCACCTCAACCGTCAAGAACAGGAGTGCCAGCATGACCGTTTACGTCGGCAGCCCAGCGGTGCAGCAGCGAAACTTGAATCCACGCCAGAGGGAGATACTTCGAAACCTACCACAGACCATAGCTGAACTTCACAAGTACTTGGAACGGGCGCCTCTGGTAGCCGTTGAACGGGCTATGGGTGACAACCCAATATTCACTCCCCACTGCACCCTGTACGTTTCACTTCAACGCAAAGAGATGGTGCGTCTGTCATACATGGTCAGCCAGACACTCTTCCCACCAAAACCAGGCGAACCCCACCTGCAACTCGTCTATGTCCCCGAGTGGCAGGAGAAGGATCGACAGATACTGGTCTTCCCCGAGATCGGTATAACCTACGTCCTCGGAACCGACTATTATGGAGAAGCAAAGAAGGGTTTTCTCCGCATGGCAATGTGGATGGCGAAGCAACGTGGAATGCTCGGCCTACACGCAGGCGCCAAGATCATACGTGCCAGAGGTCGCGACGGCAAGATCCGCCGATACGGCATGTTGCTCTTCGGGTTGACAGCCACAGGAAAGACCACGCATACCTGCCACAATCACGGCCTGACTAGTGAAGGAGAGGGCATAGAGATAATTCAAGACGATGTGGTCTTCCTACGTCCAGACTGCTCAGCCCTCGGAACAGAGAAAGGCTTCTATCTAAAGACTGAAGGGGTGACTCCGGAGATTCAACCCCTCATATACGACGCGGTCACAAAGCCTGACGCTATCTTCGAGAACGTTTTGGTCGACTACCTAGGAAACGTATACTTCGGGGACGAGACCCTTACAGGAAACGCCCGAGGCATCATGCAGAGGGAAGACTTCGGCAAATACAAGAACCCAAGCATAAACCTTCCATCGATAAGTGAACTTGACGGGTTGATCATAGCCTTCATAACACGCCGAAACACCGTCGTCCCAATCGCCTCAAGACTTACGGCTGAACAGACGGCCGCCGCCTTCATGCTCGGCGAGTCGATAGAGACCTCAGGAAGCGACCCAAGAAGAGCAGGCGAATCGGTGCGTGAGGTGGGAACGAATCCCTTCATAATAGGGGATGAGGCTGAAGAGGGAAACCGCTTCTACAAATTCATCAAGGAACATGAAGACAAGATACAGCTCTACCTACTCAACACAGGCGGAGTAGGAGAGATCATACTCAAGGCTGAGGGCGGTTCCAAGGTGGTCAAACAGAAGGTTCTGCGGGTGGAGATACCTGAAATGGCAGCCATCATCAGAGGGATTGCGAGAGGCGAGATAGAGTGGACTGACGACCCGAACTTCGACACAAAGATACCGAAGAAGGTTCCGGGAGTAGATATGAAGAAGTTCGACCTCAAACGGTACTACAGCCCAGAGCAGATAGCTTACTATGTTCAGTCACTCAAGAAGGAGCGGATAGAGTACTTATCCAAGTTTCCAAAACTTCACCCAGCAATAACAGCCACTGTCCAGATAGAGGAAACCCCAGCTCTGGCCTGAGACTTCCACAACTACAAGTTAATGCAAGAACTTGGGGCCTAGAAGTCTCGGCTCCATCTTCCTATTATTGCTCAGATCCTGACAAGTGAGGTGTGGTGCAACTTCGCGGTGGACCTACTAGTTCTTTACGTCTCTGGTCAAATAGGATTATTTGCTTTCACTCTTCTCGTAACCAACGTAAAGAAAGCCTAGTATGAGCGATATGATTCCTAGAAGTGTTATTCCTAACTGAAGAAGCTCGTAGTATTCGTCGACACCCATGACTTGCGCCTTCCTGTGCCCCCAATCTTACTGAGGGGTTTTCTTTAAAAACATGACTGGAATCAAGTCACCTTATACTCTTCTTCCATATTTTCGTGATCTTCCCATAATCTCTATCTGGACGCTTTTCCCTCTCGAACTTGCCGAGGGCGCGGGCCATCCTCTGCGCAATTATGTGATAGCAGAGTTGCTTCTTCGCGTTCATAACCCTGAAGTAATAGTCGTTGCAGTTGCAGAAATTCGTATGCGGCATCACTTGATAGAATCCCTTCTTTCCCCGTATCTCCCAGATCTCGCGGCCGCTGGGCTTAAAGAGATACAGTTTTACAGCTCCCCCCTCAACTAGGCTGATGGCTTTCTTGTATCTCTCGCCAAAAGACTCCTCCAGCCTCCTAGCAAGTTCCTTTCTTAAGGAATGCGTTGCCTCTATCTCTAGGCATATTTGGGCGATCAAGTTCGCCTCACTCTCTTCAGTCGGCTTCATGTCTTCTTCACTATGCAATCTTACGGAAACTCAACTGTCAACCTCAGGAGTCTGTAACTACACATGATTTATGAGACTCTTTCCGGAGTTATTCAGGTTACCGGGGGAATATAGCTTTACGAATCTTAACCCTGTAACTCCCCATCCCGCTCTACTCTTACAGAACAATTCACAGAAGACTTTGGTCATCGGCGACCTGCACATAGGTTGGGAAGCCTCCCTTGCAGAACAAGGGTTGCACATACCCTCGCAAACCCCCAAACTCCTCGAACGACTCAGAAAGATCGTTGAGGAGACTAATCCAGTGCATCTGATCATCCTTGGTGACATCAAACACACTGTTGAAAGGGTTGAGTTGATGGAGTGGCGCGATATTCCAATCTTCTTTGAGACCCTCTTAGAAATTGTAGATGAGGTCTCAGTAATTCCTGGAAACCATGATGGAAATTTGGAGGCACTGGTTCCGAGAAATGTGAACATTCTGCCAACATCTGGATTTACAGTTGACAGTGAAGTTGGAATCATCCACGGCCATGCTTGGCCCAAGCCAGAGATCCTAGGGTGCAACAACATCATCATGGGTCATCTTCACCCAATCATCAGGTTAACAGACGCTCTTTACATCTCAACAACTCACCAAGTCTGGCTCAGAACAGATTCTGACGGTAAAGTCTTCGCCAAGGGCCTGCTGAAACATCTAAAGATAAAGGTAGAAGACGATGTCAGTTCAACCATGAAGAGACAATTCGGTGTGACTCTGACAAATCCCCGCTGCATATTCCTTCCCTCATTCAATAACCTCCTCAGCGGCCAAACCATAAACAAGAGTCTGGAAGATTCGAGGTCTGAGGGGCCGTATCTGGGGCCTTTACTCAAGTCTGGCGGAGTACTTCTTGAGGATGGTGATGCGTATCTTCTGGACGGGTCTTACCTCGGTAAACTCAAGTCTCTCCAAAAATTCTCGTGAGGATTCCTATACAAAAACGTGTAAATTTACGTCCTAAAGATGTACTATTTTTTGTCAAAAATGGATATAAGAAGACGTAAGGTACGTCTTAACGTCCAAGCGTGTAGAGGACATCAGGGGTGGGAAGTCGACACAATACACCTCACAAGCGGGCTTAACGAGAAGCATTCTGAGTTTAGAGGCCGCTACAACTCTGGGCATCAGAAGCAGCACAACCGCTCGAAATATCAACACAATTCTCTCCCCGAAATTCTTCAAAACACTGTAGTGAGGAGTAATCGGTACGCCGAACTATACAGTTGAAGTAATCATCGAAAACAAGAAGGTCGCAAGAGATCCTGAAGGCGAAACCATAGCCAAGGAGCTGATCAACAGAGGAGGCTTCTCGGCGGTAAAGAGCGTAAGGTCAGGCAAATACCTGAGACTCCTCGTTGATGCAGAGAACAAAGAAGATGCTGAACGTCTCGTCGTCGAGATGTCTAACGCCCTGAGGATATTCAACCCTGTAGTTCACACCTGCACCGTCCGAGTCGAGGGTGAGCCGCAGTGAAGACGGCGGTAATACAGTTCCCAGGATCCAACTGTGACCTCGACGTACTTCATATTCTCAAAGATATCCTCCATGTAGAGGCAGATCTGATCTGGCACAGAGACTTTGAAGGTTCAAACTACGGTGCAGCCGTATTACCTGGAGGCTTCTCCTATGGTGACTATCTCAGGGCTGGAATAATTGCGGCGTACAGTCCAGCCATGAGACATGTCAAAGAGATGGCGAGAGAAGGGAAGCCCATAATCGGAATCTGTAACGGCTTCCAGATTCTTATCGAGTCAGGACTCCTGCCAGGAGCCCTCCTGAGAAATCAAGGTACAACATTCATCTGTAAGTGGGTCAAGATCAGGCTTGAGACCAGCCAAACCCCATTTACAAAGAACATTCAGAAAGGAACTGTTCTCAAGGTTCCAATAGCACACGCTGAGGGAAGATATGTCAACGAACCTGAAGGCCTCAAAGAACTCCATGAGAACGACCAAGTCGTATTCAGATATGTAGACGATCATGGTGACCTGACCGAGGATGGAAACCCAAACGGCTCCATGGACTCTATAGCTGGAATCTGCAATCTAGACAGAAACATTCTAGGGCTCATGCCCCATCCTGAACGCGCCTCCGAACCTATACTCAGTCCATTCTTGGATAGCGACGGCCTAAAGATCCTCAGCACACTAACTCAAACCTGAGGTTCCCAGCTCTTGATGGTTACAGAAACAATCAAAGTCAACCTGACCCCTAGAGAACTTGAGGCGGCTAGGAAGAGGCTAGGCAGAGAACCGAATCAGACCGAGCTTGGCATGATAGATGTAATGTGGTCTGAACACTGCTCCTACAAGAGCAGCAGGCAAGTCCTGAGGAGACTCCCTAAGAGTGGCAGAAGAGTCGTCGTCGGGCCTGGATACGACTCAGGTGTTGTAGATATTGGAGACGGCGATGTCATAGCCTTCAAGATTGAAAGCCACAACCACCCTTCAGCAATAGAGCCTTACAACGGCGCCGCGACGGGCATAGGAGGAATAATTAGAGACATTCTATGCATGAACTGCAGGCCCATAGCTCTGCTTGACTCCTTACGCTTCGGGAATCTGGAGAGCAGTCATAGCAGGTGGCTATTCCAGACCGTGGTGAAAGGAATAGCTGACTATGGAAACTGCACAGGTATCCCAACAGTCGCTGGAGAGGTTGAGTTCGACGAGAGCTTCGAGACCAACTGTCTGGTCAATGTGGCATGTGTAGGTGTCGGAAAGGCCGAGGACCTCACTCTTGGCAGGATGGACCGGCCAAGAGACATCATCGTCCTAGTAGGAGGAGCCACAGGTAGAGACGGCATACACGGCGTAACATTCGCGTCCAGAACCATCCATGAGGAATCAGAATTAGATAGACCCGCAGTCCAGATCGGCAACCCGTTTACCAAGAAGGTAGTCATCGAGGCCACCCTAGAAGCCTTGAGAACAGGCAAGGTGGCGGCGGTCAAAGACCTAGGTGGGGGAGGCCTAACCTGCGCCCTCTCGGAAATGTCGAGCAAGGGAGGAACAGGGGTCGAGATAAACCTTGAAGAAATCCATGTCAGAGAGCAAGGAATGACCCCATATGAACTGTTACTCTCAGAATCCCAAGAGAGAATGTTATTCACAGTAACCCCTGAAGGTCAAGAAGAAGTCCTAGGAGTCTTCCAGAAATGGGAGATTCCCTACTCCGTCATAGGAAAGGTGACAGATACAGGCCTCCTAGTAGCCAAGTACCGCGGCAGAGTGGCCGCCAACGTTCCATCAAGACTCTTAACTAACTCCCCTCTGGCCCAGCGAATATCGAGAAGGCCTAGGACTCAACATGTAAAAGAGGCCTCAAGACGACCTGTTCCCGAAGACCTATCAGACATAGTCTATCGCCTCCTCTCGCAGCCCGATATCGCCAGTAAAGAATCGGTCTACAGACAGTATGATCACGAGGTTGGAGTCAGAACCGTACTGAAACCTGGAGACGCAGACGCCGCCGTCCTCAGAATAATAGGTGCAGACAAGGCTATCGCAGTCAAGGTTGACTGCAACAGCTCATACTGCCACCTCGACCCATATGACGGCCACGCAGCAGCAGTCGCTGAAGGAGCAAGAAACGTTGCGGCCACTGGCGCTGAACCCATTGCGGTGACAGACTGCTGCAACTTCGGTAACCCAGAGAACTCTGAAGTCTACTGGCAGTTCAAGGAGGCCATCAGCGGAATCGCATACATGCTCAACGGTCTGAAGATACCTTGTGTTGGAGGAAACGTCAGTTTCTACAATGAGGATGAAAGGACTGGAAGAGCAGTCAAACCCACAACCACCATAGTGACGTTAGGCCTGATTGAGAAGCTGAGTCACATAACTAGCATGGCCCTCAAGAAGGCAGGGGAATCAATAATTCTCGTCGGAAAGACATTCCCCGAGCTGGGTGGCTCACAGTACTACAGGCTCATCAATCTCAACGGAGGTAGGCTGCCTCATCCGGTCGCCTCAAAAGAGAGGGCCTCTATACGAACTGTGATTGAGGCAATTCGAAGCGGCTACGTCACAGCAACTCATGACTGCTCAAAAGGGGGGCTCGCTGTATCCCTCGCCGAGATGGCTATCAAGGGAGACCTAGGACTGACAGTCGATCTGGGGGCGGTTCCATACGCGTCAACCATGAGGATCGATGAGATACTCTTCTCTGAATCCTCAGCCAGATTCATACTGACTACACCTCAGGCTCGTGCATCCAAGTTACTGTCTCTGGCGAGGAAGAGAGGTGTTCCAGCCGCCAAGATTGGTGAGGTTACAGAGTCAAACTACAGGATAACCACGAACAGAAAGGAACTGGTTGAGTGTTCAGTCGGGCGTATGAGGGAAGTCTGGCGAGGAGCGATTCCGAAACTTATGGAGATGGCGTAGAGTGGAAACCTGCAAGAGAGGGAAGAAGGATTCCTGCGGGGTCTTTGGGATATGCAACTCCAAACATGATGTCGTCGGCAACATCTACTACGGGCTCATGTCCCTTCAACATAGGGGTCAGGAATCCTCAGGAATCTCAACACTCAAGAATGGAAAGATATCTTCCAGAAAAGTCTGGGGTTTGGTCTCTCAAAACCTGAAGCCCAAACTATGGAGGCTCTCAGGCCACATAGGAATAGGCCACGTCAGATACTCGACAACTGGAACCTCAACCTTGGCCAACGCACAACCGATGACGTATAACGGTTTCTCACTCGCGCATAACGGCAACCTCTCCAACTACATGCATGTAAGGAGGAAGATGGAGAATCAAGGCTTCAAGCTCAAGGCCAACAGCGACGCAGAGGTCATGCTGAGACTGTTCAGTAGTTACTGGGAAAAATACGGAGACTACGTTGAGGCCTTCAGGGAGATGTCTGGACAGATCGAGGGCGGATACTCACTCGTAATACTCACAAAAAACCGTGAATTGATCGCGGCCAGAGACCCTCTTGGGTTGAGGCCGCTCTGCCAAGGAGAAGGAGGCTCGACAGCCTTCGCCTCGGAGAGCGTGGCTTTAGACAGCAACAATATGAAACTTGTTGGAGACGTGAAGCCTGGAACTATAGTCGTAGCTACTGAAAACTCATGTGACGAGCGGCGGTACCTCCCTTGCAGACGGAAAGCGCACTGCATGTTCGAATACGTCTACTTCAGCCGGGTCGACTCAGTCCTTGAAGGCAGAAGCGTCTACGATGTCAGATTCAACTTAGGAGTCAACTTGGCCAAGACCTACGACATCAAGCCCGATGTTGTAGTTCCTGTACCCGACACATCCAGAACAGCGGCTGAAGGCTACTCAAGCCAGACAGGAGTATCCGTGGCTGAAGGTTTGATAAAGAACAGGTACGTTCACAGAACCTTCATCATGCCCCAGCAGAGAGATAGAGAATCAGCGATGAAGCTGAAACTCAACCCCCTCAAATCAGTAGTCACTGGAAGAGAGGTCCTCGTGATAGACGACAGCATAGTCAGAGGCACCACCAGCAAGGCGATAATACATATGATCAGAAGGGCCGGGGCCAAGAAAGTCCATATGATGAGTACGTGCCCACCAATAATCTCTCCATGCTTCTATGGAATAGATATAGCTACATACAACGAATTGATCGCGGCAAGGATGGATGTTGAGAACATCAAGAGAAAGATTGAGGCTGACAGCCTCAGCTACCAAACCCATGAGGGACTCGTCGAAGCCATCGGCCTCCCCAAAGAGGACCTATGTCTCGCATGCTTAAGAGGCGAATACCCAACACCTTACGCTCAAAGGATTCTTGACGCTGTGAAGGAGAAGGCTCAAACCGGCAGCGTTAGACTATGGGAGGCTGAGATCTCGGCTTGAAGACAGAAGGCTCTAAACCTGAGAAGCTCGTAGCCGTCGTCTTGGGAAGTGAAAGCGATCGTCCAATAGCTGAGAAGACCGTGAAGACACTCGACAGACTCCAAATTCCATATGAACTCAAGGTTCTCTCAGCACACAGAAACCCGGAGGAGCTTAAGAAATACGTAGAGTCTTCAGAAGCACTGGTCTTCATAGCCATAGCAGGCCTATCCGCACAGCTACCAGGATTCATAGCGTCAAAGACCTCCAAGCCAGTGATCGGCGTACCCGTAAACGTCAAGCTTGAAGGTTTAGACGCTCTTCTATCGACTATGCAGATGCCAAAAGGGGTCCCCGTCGCCACAGTAGGAATAGACAACGGCGAGAACGCTGCACTGCTGGCTGCAAGGATCCTATCCCTAACAGACCCCCAACTCAGATCCAGACTCATGGAGAGATAGGATTGGCTTGGAGTTACGCAAAGGCAGGCGTAGACCGAGATAAGGTAAGAACAGCACACTCAGCAATAGCCAAGCTGATCCAGAGCACATACAAATTCAGAAATGGGAAGTTTGGAGAAGTACTCGCAGGGTTCGGCCACTACGCCTCCCTCATAGACATAGGTGGCGGAAGGGTGCTAGCGCTCCACTGCGACGGATGCGGAACCAAAGTCCTAATCGCCCAGCTGATGAACAGATTCGACACCATAGGCACAGACTGTGTAGCCATGTGTGTAAACGACCTTGTATGTCTGGGCGCGGAGCCGACGGCCCTAATCGACTACCTAGCCCTAGAAAAGCCAGACGAATCCATGATAAGTGAAATCATGAAAGGCTTGGTTGAGGCTGCAGAGAAGACAAAGATCCCGATCATAGGCGGTGAAACCGCAATAATGCCGGACGTAATAACGGGCGTGGTGCCGGGGAAGGGATTCGACCTAGCAGCGTTCTGTCTGGGCCTAGTCGATAAAGACCGCATAATAAGAGGTGACAAACTCAAACCTGGTGGCGTAATCCTCGGGGTTGAGAGCAGCGGAATACACAGCAACGGCCTCTCACTTGCAAGAAAGATCCTGCTTGAGAAAGCGAAACTCAACCTGAAGAAGAAACCTCCGGAACTTCGGCGAAGCCTAGGTGAGGAACTTCTTGAGCCGACACGGATCTACCTTGAGGCCGTGATGTCCGCAATCGAGAATACCGAGATACACGCGGTGGCCCACATAACCGGAGGGGCCTTCACCAAGCTCAGACGCTTCGAGCCCTACGCGAAGGTTGGCTTCCACCTAGACAAGATGCCTGAGCCTAAACCGATCTTTAAACTGATACAGAAGACGGGAGGGGTCACTGACGAGGAGATGTATAGAACTTTCAACATGGGAATCGGCCTCTGCATGATGACCCCGAAGAAGAATCTTGAGGAAGCAGCCTCATTCTGTGAAGCCTCAGGCTTCAAGACGTATGAGATTGGAAGGGTTGTTGAGGAATCTGGGGTTAGACTTGAGGTTCACGGCAGGACCATAACTCTTTAACAGGATCATTCACTGGCACCCCAAGGCCTGTCTTTACGCAGGGTTAGGTAAACTTATATCATGACCTCATTGCCATTCTTGTGGCTCCGAGGTAGAATTCTTGAGTTATGACGTGACGATCGTCGGTTGCGGGCCCGCAGGAATATTCTCAGCTCTCGAACTAGTCAACAGGACAAACCTAGAGATTCTTATGCTCGATATGGGACCACAGCTTGAGCAGCGTAGATGCTCCACAGACCGTGGACTCGGTTGCGTAAGGTGTGACCCATGCTACCTCCTAACCGGCTGGGGTGGCTCCGGCGCCTTCAGCGACGGAAAACTTACACTCTCAACAGAGGTGGGGGGTTGGCTCGACGAGTACATTCAAGGCGACGAGCTAAGCAGGCTGATAGACTACGTCGACAGCATCTACGTAAAGTTTGGAGCGCCCAAACACCTCTACGGAACAGACATGAGCAAAATCGAGGAGATAGAGAGGAAAGCAGCCCTCGCGGGGCTGAAGCTCATTCCATCTCGAATACGACACCTAGGAACCGAGAACTGCACCAAGATCCTCAGCAAGACCAAGCAGTCCCTCCAGAAGAAGATCAAGATTCGAACATCAACAGAGGTCAAGAGTCTGATAGTGAAGGATGGAGAGATAAAAGGTGTCGAGACAAACGACGGAGAAAGAATCCAGAGCCGATACGTCGTCGTCGCACCCGGCAGAGTAGGTGCAGAGTGGCTGACGTCTGAGGCCCAAGTCCTCGGCCTGAAGACCTCAAGCAATCCGGTTGATCTGGGTGTCCGCGTGGAGGTGCCGGCTCCAGTTCTGGAAGAGTTGACTGAGGCCCTCTATGAGCCGAAGTTCATCTATCACTCAAGATCCTTCGACGACATGGTCAGAACATTCTGCATGAACCCCTCAGGAGAAGTCATAACCGAATCCTACAGCGACATAGTCACCGTCAACGGCCAAAGCTACGCCGAGAAGAAGACTGGGAACACAAACTTCGCCGTACTCGTAAGCACAAAATTCACAGAACCCTTCAGGGAACCCATAGCCTACGGCAAGTACATAGCCAGACTCGCAAATCTGCTGGGAGGCGGGATCCTGGTCCAGAGACTGGGAGACCTCGAGGCTGGCAGAAGGTCAACCGAGGAGAGGATGGCTAGGAACCTAGTCGTTCCAACACTGAAGTTTGCAACCCCGGGCGACCTCAGCTTCATCCTGCCCTACCGATACCTCGAAGACATAAAAGAGATGCTACAGGCCATGGACAGAGTCTCACCGGGGGTATACGCAAAACACACTCTGCTCTACGGGGTTGAGGTCAAGTTCTATTCTTCAAGACTTGAACTGAACAACAACTTCGAGACGAAGATCCGAAATCTCTTCGCTATAGGAGACGGAGCAGGAATAACAAGAGGACTCATTCAGGCATCCGCGTCTGGTGTTGTGGCCGCAAGGGAGATCGAGAAGAAGGAGAAGGAAGCAAACAAGTAACTTCTGAGGTTGCTCTGGGGCATCACTCAAATTCAAGCCACCAAACTTTCACTGAGCAACACAACACGACCCGGTTGAGTTTGGTGCAGCACCAACGGTACATCTAGCGACAGCTGCAGATGTGCTGAGAGAAATCTTCCTTCAAAGTTCTTTCTTGGTGGTAATGGTGGGGCGGGCGGGACATTCATGTGGTCTAACCCTCATTTTGAACCCGCGATCTCCGGCTCTCCCTCCAAATGGGACCCGAGACCGGGATCTTAAACCAAACTGGACCACCGCCCCCAGCTCAAGAACTAGATGCACCTGCTTAAAATGCGTTGTCGCTCTGAGTTGGGCGGGCCATAATATGATTGATGCAGCTTCCTGGTCTATTGAGCGGACTGATTTTCTTTTAGGGCCCGCGTGGGGCCCAAATAGGAGAAAAAGAAAAAATGGAGGAGGGAAGGCTACTCCAAGTTTCCGGAGATCTCTAGGAAGTACTGTGACACAAGTTTGCTCTGGGGTGCTTCGAAGACGATTCCGTCAGAGTTCATCTTGCCGTGGAGAATTAATCTGTAGGTAGATTGGCCGCCTTCTTCCTGTGTCACGCAGACGATTACTATTCCACCGTTTTTCTCGTTGTAGAGTCCGAAACCACTCAAGATCTTATAGACCTTGGCTGCATAGTAATAATCGCCGATTGCTAATGATCCATCGGTTATATTGAGTCTCTCAGTATGTGTCAACCATTTTAGCTCTCGAATTCTCTTGGTTAACCTTCTCTGTTCCTGAGTGTTCTCGGTTAGTTGCTGTTCCTCTTCAGCGTTGATGGTTTGCTGTTTTCGCTCTTGGATCTTCACTCGTTCTCCATTGAGTGTCAGTGTGGCTGTGTAGCTGGTCTTTCTGTCCGATATTGGGTATGCCTTGCCAGAGGTAGTGTGGAATGTGAATCCCACAGCCTCCGTGCTCTTCTTGGTCTTGTTCTTTGCGAATAGGGGCTCTACAGCGAAGGTTGAGGCTACTGATGCCAGCAGCAGCAGGGTCAGCAGAGCTCCAGTGTTTTTCATCTCTCTCCCTCTCCCTATAGAGTGTAGTTGGTTTGATGTATAAATGTTTCTATGTGCTACACAAGTACACAATTTGAATATGAACTAGAACCCCCAGCTCCAATCCCCCAATATGCACTAACCCTGTCAAGAACAGCAACTTCAGGAAACTGTACTATACTCGAATGAATTGTTTAATCTTTTAAACAAAATATTGGGCACAACCCCTAATCAGAGGCCGCAAGATCTTGTCCATACCATTCGAGAAATCCGGTGTAGACATCCTCAACGCCTCCTCCTCGCCCGTAAGGCTACGAATCCTGAAGCTGCTGAAGTCAAGAGGTCCCCTCCCCTACACAGAGATAATGTCAACACTCGGACTGGACCCGATAAGGGACGCCGGCAAATTCGTCTACCACCTCAAAAGCGTAACCGGAACCCACCTAGTCGCACTTGACAAGAAATCAAAGAAGTACATGATAACAGAGCTCGGCGAGATGGTGGTCAACTTTGAGAGAGACCTAGAAGAATACGTCGCGGCCAAGAGAGGGAAACTCTACGTCAGGACATCAAGGCTCTCGCTGGAAGAGTTTGAGAGAGAAAAGATTGTAAACTCACTCGTAAACGAGGCCGCAGTCCCATACGAGTTAGCCCAAGAGATAGCGGCGGAAGCCGAAGAGAGGCTTCTCAGGCTGAGAACAAGTTACTTGACCGCGCCCCTGATAAGGGAATTCATCAACGCGATACTCATCGAGAAGAGGCTTGAAGACTATCGACATAAACTCACAAGACTGGGTATGCCCGTACACGACGTATCAGAACTACTGAAGTACTCAAGCGAGAAGATGCTTAACGCCCAAGCCGTAAAAGACATCGCCGGCGACTCGGTCATTGAAGAATATGTACTCCTAAACTACTTGCCGAGAAACATCGCTGACTCCCACCTCTCTGGAGACCTGCACATCGACAATCTCGGGGAGTGGATACTCAAGCCAAGTGAGATAGTTCACGACCTCAGGTTCTTCCTCAAGAATGGGTTGCCGACAAAGAGGATCCCAAAGACGTTCCAGAGCGCCCTAGCAACTGCGCAACTAGTCTACGAACTCACGAAGCGTGAGGTGGCGGGTGAGCAGTGCTTCGACATGTTCAACATATTCTTGGCTCCATACGCATCCAAGATCTCTAGGGAACAGCTGAAAGAGTCACTTTACCAGTTCTTCACGAATGTACGTCAAGATGTCTACTCACAGGATTTCAGAAGCGGACTCTCCCTAGCCTTTGAACTCACCACTCCAGAGTTTCTGCGTGATGTTGAGGCTATCGGATCTGAAGGTTCCAGTCTCGGGAAATACTCCGACTACGATGAGATCGCTGCCGAGATTCTTGAGGCGGCTGTAGACGCAGCAGCAGAGGCTTCCCAAGAGAAACCCCTCTTCAACCCAAGACTCATCTTCAAGATGAGGAGTCCAACACCGAAAGACAAGAGATATGACCATTTGATGATGAAGATCCACGAGTTCGCAGCAAAGACCTTCCTACCTTACTTCGCAAATCTTGAGAGTGAAGATAAGACCGTCTACACAGCCACAGGCCTGAGGATCGACAGTTCTTGGAGTGGGAATTGGGAGGAAGACTGTATGAGGACAGGCAACGCAGACACCATATTTCTGAACCTTCCAAGAATCTCCTATGAGTCCCACAGGAAGCTTGACAGGTTCCAGAAGATACTTGAGACAAATCTTGGACTCACGACTGAAGCCTTCCAGCGGAAGAGTGAGGCCCTCAAAGAGAGACTCCAGCAGTCGCTTCTCCCACTCCTATCAGGAAGTGCTGGGAACTCATACTTTATTGAGAAGAACACGACCTACGCAATAAGCTTCTTGGGTTTGAATGAGGCTGTCAAGACCTTCATCGGTTCGCCCATGAATGAGAGCGAGAGGGCTCTAGAGTTCGCTTCAAAGATACTCAAAGGAATAAATGACTTTGCAGAGTCAGCATCCAAGAACTCAGGTATGCGCTTGGTCGTAGCCCAGAGACCCCAAGAAGAAGCTTCCTTCAGACTTGCCAGGCTTGACATGGGAAAGTATGGTCCTGGACAAGTGGCCTCAGAAGGAATCAGAGACTATCCTTACTACACAGACCTCTTCACCATACCCTTCTCGGCAAAGATAGGTCTCCAAGAACGAGTCGCCTTGGAGAGCAAGTTCCAAGCCTATTCTCCAGGCGGGCATCTAGCCCCTATCTGTCTGGCGCCGACAGAACAAGGCCTAACGAGGCTGATGAGACTCACAGAGCAGCTGTGCAGCAGTCAGCTGCGCTTCTTCACCTACACCAGCTACTGCATCCACTGCAGAAGGTGTAACAGAACCTTCCCGGGTACGGCTTTAACCTGCCCCCAGTGCGGCTCCACTAACCCCACAGTATTCGGAAGGTCCTCGGCGACGTACGCGCCGCTTGAGTTATGGTCTGAGGCCAAAAGAAGAGATGTTGAGAACAGGACGCTCTATTCCGTATCATAAATTGCCTAAAGTCGCTCCTATTGGACTGAGCCGAGCACAAGCGCCAGCAGCCCCATTCTCACGAGGAGGCCGTACCAAACCTGTTTGAAGTATCTGGCGTGAGCCGTGCTGTCAACATCGAAGTCAACCTCGTCGACCCTGGGTAGGGGATGCATCACTATCGCGTCTCTCTTGGCCTCCTTGAGGTCGGCTTGAGTGAGTCTATATGAGCCCCTGACGGCCTCATACTCAGCTGGATCGGCAAACCTCTCCTTCTGTATCCTGGTCATGTATATGACGTCAATCTGATGCAGGATCTTCTTGAGGTCCCTCCCCTCCTCAACCCCTATACTATGCTTAATATCCTCGAGGACTTCCCTCCTCATCTTCAGGAGGTCCGGAGAGATCAGGAACAGTTTCGTATCCTTGTAAAGAGACAGGGCATACGCAAGAGAATGGACTGTTCGGCCGTAACGGAGGTCGCCAACCAAAGCGACGTTCAAACCGTCGATATGGCCGAACTCTCGCTTCATGGTGTAGACGTCAAGGATTGCTTGGGTTGGGTGCTCCTCAGAGCCTGACCCGGCGTTTATCACCGGAATATTTGCGACCTCACCTGCCAACCGTGAAGCCCCCTCCAGAGGGTGTCTGATGACCAGGACATCAGAGTAGTTCTCCACAACCCTGACAGTATCCGTTAGGTTCTCGCCCTTCTGTACTGATGTGCTGCCGGGTTCAGCGAATCCTATGCTTGACCCTCCCAGACGATACATTGCAGAGTCGAAACTCAGTTTCGTCCTTGTGCTCGGTTCGAAGAAGAGGGTGGCCATTATCTTGCCCCTGAGCATATCTGAACCCGTCTTTGCCAGAGGCTCCATCCGGTCTGCAACCGAGAGCATATGGTCAAGTTCAGCCCTTGTGAAGTCCCTTATCGAGATTATGTCTCTTCCATCAAGACTCATTACCGAACCCTCACATCATCATCAGCATATTGACTAGATAACTTGAAGGGTGGGAGATGTGGACAGAGATTCCAGTTGGAATAGCTTACTCAGAAATAGTTTAATTAAGGAATATATTAAGCAGGCTCCCCCTCTGAGTCAAGGGCCCAGTCTGGGTGAGGATCAAGATGGTTACAGAGTGATGTTGCGAGGTCTCTTGGAAAGTTTGGATTGAAGGCGTGGGTTGAGGTGGACTGAATGGAGGAAGGATCTGTAGGAATAGTCAAGACCCAAACCTTCACCTTCGCCCGTCCGCCGAACGGGATGATTCTTGAGAGCGGGAAGAAACTTGGGCCTATCACGTTGGCGTATGAGACCTATGGGCGGCTCAACTCTGACAAGAGCAACGCCATACTGATCTTTCACGCCCTCTCGGGCGACGCTCACGTAGCTGGCCGGCACCATAAGGACGATCCAAAGCCAGGCTGGTGGGATAACATGGTTGGGCCTGGGAAGACCTTCGACACGAACAGGTACTTCGTGGTCTGTATGAACATAATAGGTGGATGCAAAGGCTCTACGGGCCCAAGTTCGATAAACCCCGAGACGAAGAAGCCTTACGGCCTCAGTTTCCCAATGGTGACGATAAAGGACATGGTGAGGGCCCAGAAAGAGTTGATCGATGACCTCGGGGTCTATCAGCTACTCGCGGTCGTCGGGGGGTCGATGGCTGGTATGCAAGCCCTTCAGTGGGCGGTCACGTACCCTGACCGGGTAGCCCTCTGCATGCCTATAGCCACAGCGGTCCGGCAGTCACCCCAGAATATAGCCTTCCACGAGGTCGGCCGCAGGGCGATCATGAGCGACCCAAACTGGAGAAACGGCAACTACTACGGGAAGACCCCGCCCATCGACGGCTTGGCCGTGGCACGAATGATCGGCCACATAACATATCTGAGCGACGAGACCCTGCGCGTAAAGTTCGGCCGCAGACTCCAAGAAAGCCAGAAGTTGAGTTTCAGCCTCAAACCTGAGTTTCAGGTTGAGAGCTACATACACCATAAAGGCGAAACCTTCACCAAGAGGTTTGACGCGAATTCCTACCTCTACATCTCAAAAGCCATAGATTACTTCGACATATCCAACGGCTACGGGTCTCTTGAGGCAGCGTTCAAAGATACGAAGTCAAGATTCCTAGTGATCTCCTTCAGCTCAGACTGGCTCTATCCCCCACCAGACTCTGAAGAGCTGGTTTCGGCGTTGCGTGCAGCAAACAAAGAGGTGATATACTATGAGGTTTCCTCAACCTATGGGCACGACGCCTTCCTAGTTGAGGGTGAGAAGATGAGGTACATAGTCTCATACTACCTCGACCACGCCCGCGACAAAGGTAAGCTTGAGAGTTACCAGTCTGAGAACCAGCCGCTTAGCTAAGACCCTTCCTAGCCAGAGAAGCAAGTTACCATAAATATTTGGTTGACCAACTTAACAGTGAGGGGAAATGTCTCAGGCTGGTAGGGCTGAACTCTACGTCAAGAAGATCAGGAATGGAACCGTTATAGACCATATCTCCGCAGGATACGCCCTCGACGTGTTGAAGATACTCAACATCACAGGTAAAGAGAGTAATACTGTAGGAGTCGTCATTAACGTTCCAAGCAAACTGATTGGTAAGAAGGACATAGTCAAGATCGAGGGAGGGGAACTCAAGCCTGAAGATGTTGACAAGATAGCCCTCATCTCCCCGAAAGCAACAATAAACATAATCCGCGAATACGATGTTGTGGACAAGAAGAAAGTCAGTCTGCCAAACGTTATCAAGGGAATAGTCAAGTGCAGTAACCCCTCCTGCATATCAAACAAAGAGCCTGTAAGCTCCCTCTTTCACGTTCAGGAGGGTGAGCCGATCCGTCTCCGTTGCCATTACTGTAACCGGATAATGGAGAAGAGAGACATACTCAGCCAGTTCTAGTTTGAATCCGCTAGAGATAGAGAGGCTTAAGGGGAAGACAAGACAAACGCTCGTGGAACAAGATCACAGGCAGGTTGAGAGTCATTGGCGACCATAGGAGTGTTGGCCGATAGGGAGACGGCTACATACTTCAAGTTAACCGGGATAAGTAACTGCTTCCCAGCCGACAATAGAGAAGAGGCAGAGAAGGGACTGACCAAACTACTATCGAACGAAGACGTATCCCTCATAATCGTCACAGAGGAGGTAAACGATTGGCTGAAGCCTTTGCTCAGCAGAGCCAGAAAGGCCAAGGAGTATCCGCTCATAATATCTGTTCTTGGTAAGGGAGGCAAGAAGCCTAGGGTGGACCAGCTTGCCGAGCTGGTTAAGAGAACCGTCGGCGTAGAGATCAAGATAAGATAGGAACACCACCGAACAGTCTTCAAACTCTAACCTAATTCTGCTTGGTGTACTTTGGCTGCTGGTAGGGTTCAGAATGGATCTCCACAACAGAGTCGGGGAAGGTATCCCTCAGCTCTTCCTCTATGTGACTCAGGGTTCTGTGAACTGACTCAACAGACTCTTCTGGATCTAGCAGACAGTCCAAGTATATGTGAAGCCTACCTTCAGTCGCGTAGATCCTTGATTTCCTGAGTCCTTTGACTTCTCTGTGGCTGGAGACGGTCTTCCAAATCTTTTGTAGCATCCCAAAATTCTCAAGCGGCTCAGCCTTAGCCAAATCCTTATGGTAATACTCCAGATGAACAAACACATGTTTTGCATCAGCGATCTTTTCCCTTAATGCCTGCTCCAATTGTTCAGCAACATTATGGGCATCTTTCAGATTCATGAGAGGATCAACTTGGGCGTGGAGGACAATCTGCAAACCGTCCTTCAGGCTCAGAACTCTTATGTTATGTATGTCTCTCACACCGTCTATCTGGCGTGCCAAGTTCCTGATAGTGGCCAGTACGACATCGTCCTTGGTTGGGGTTGGTTCTACATGAACCGTCACGTCAGCTCTAGGCAAGATCTTACGTACCGCCGCCTCGGCTGTAGTTGCAATATTATGTGCCTGTTCAAGCGTGTTCTCGCGGCTAACCGTCAACATCACGTCTGCAAAGGTTTCCGGCCCACTCCGTCGAACACGGACCCGCTTCACCTCCAACACGCCGGGTATCTGCAGTGCCTGTGTAACTTCGTCACGTAACCTTGGCGGTACAGCGTCTAAGAGGCCGGCGATGGTTCTTTGGCCGAGCCGCAGACTTACGGATGTCACGATCCCCGCCACCCCCAAAGCGGCTAGGGCGTCAGTCTTCATCAGCCAATCCAAACCAAGAAGGCTTGAGAGGCGCACAAAGACCAACCCGCCTATAACGACCGATGAGGACCAGATGTCGGTGGTGAAGTGTAGTGCATCAGCCTCCAGCGCTTGGCTGTCGTATTTCTTGGCAGTCCTTGACAGGGCGCGTGAGCGTGAAAAATCTACGACTATGGAGATCCCCATGATGAGAAAAGCTGAGACGCTAGCATCAACCTCAACGCTCTTGAAGAATATGCGCTGGACAGCCTCATAGATGATCCACACACAGGTGACTAACAGGAGCATCGCCTCAAATAGGGCCGACAGATTCTCAGCCTTCCCGTGACCATAGGTATGTTCACGGTCAGCCGGTCTTCCAGACACACTCACCCCGAAGAGAGTCGCTGTTGCCGCAACTAGGTCCAGACCGGAGTGAGCGGCCTCAGACAGTATGCCCAAGCTTGCGGTCATCAACCCAACCACAAGCTTCATAACCGTCAGGAAGACCGCGGCGAAGACTGAGCTGAGTGCAACAATCTTCTTTTCCCGATCAGCCTTTTGTCGCAGCTCCGTATCCTCTTTGCTTAGCATCTTCACCATCGCCGTGTAGAAGCTGAGGGAGTGCTTCCCTTATCGTCCTCCATACAATTACATCGCTTTACTCTTCTATGACGATATTCTTCTCCGTCAGGGGGCCAGTTGCCCCTGTTGCTGTGACGCCTCTCACCAAGACTGAGGGCCTCGCCAAAGTTGATATCGCAACTCCCATCCCGGTCATTTTGGCTCTGAACTCTCCTAAGAGAGAAATAGGTCTTTCGAGTTCATCAAGATAGGATCCTAGAACAGATTTTTGACAGAGATACCACTCCAATCTTAAGGGTTATGAGTATATGGGTTTGGCCAGCTTCTACGATGCGTATGCCTTCGGCTACTTCTCAGTAGGGGATGTCAGGTTTCCCCGCGTCCTCTTCGGCACCTCCCCATTCTTTGGCGCGGGCCAATTCAGGGATAGGGCGATGAGCTACTACCGGCAATTCTATCTTAACCCCCAGAATATTACGAGGCTCTACGGCAGGGCTATCTCTCAAGGCCTTAATTCGATCCATGTTCCAAGCGACCCTGTCATAGTCGAAGCCATAATCAGGGCGGTAGAGCAGTCAGGCGTCGAAAGCTTCGTCTTGGCCACTGTGGAGGCTGAGAACCTCCAGCAGCAGCTGCGCCTCTGCGAGAGGGTTGGGGCTGACTCCATAATAACCCACGGGTCATACACAGACAGTGTGGTTGAGGGTTTAGGAGAGGTCTTGAGGAAGATTAAGGAAAGGTTCAACGGTCTTCCAACCGGGATAGCTACCCACTCCCCGGGAGATGTGGTTCCGAGAGTTCTCGGACTGAGAGAAGTAGACATCATCTTGGCTCCAATTAACTTGAAGGGGGATTTTATGGAGCCTGATGTGGAGTCCACTTTAGACGCTATAGCCGAGTCTAGGAAGAGGGGTAAGAGGGTGATAGCGATGAAGTCTTTGGCTGCGGGTCTGCTGACCCCTATGGAGGCCTTCAACTACCTTGCAGACAAGGTTGATGGCGTGGCGGTTGGAATAACCTCTATACAAGAGCTGGATGAGGTATTTGAGGCAGCGTCAAGAAATTTTCACTAGTCCTCAACCAAATCTTCATACTCAGGAATGAACTTCGAGAATCAAGTTTGCCTCCACCCAGTCTTCGGGTTGTGCATACCACAAGACAGAAATTGGTGGTTTACAGATCGCATCTTGGTGAAGATTTCATGCCTGAGGAAGTTGATATTGGAATTCCCGACGCTCGGTACGCCTATGTCCCAGGAGCCAAGGTCGAGAAGATAACTAGGGAGTCATGGTTGAGGTCAGCCTTCCCTGAGTGGGGTACATACCTCAACAAGCAGATTGAGAGAACCGTTGTGAAGCCCAAGACCTTCGTCATGTGGTGGTTCGGTGCTTGCGGCTACTTCATCAAGACCCCCAAAGCCAGCATAATCGTCGACCAGTATAGTGGCCCCTCACTCTACACAACCTTGGTGGATGGTTGCGGGGTCTGCAGGCAGTCAGGAGCCGAAAGAATAGATTGGTTGAGGCTCAATCCCCACGTGATCGATCCCTTCGCCATAAAGGAGTGTGACGCCATCCTCTCGACACATTTCCACCCTGACCACTGTGACCCATACACAATAACCCCCCTGGCCGAGAATACAGACGCAAAGTTCATAGGTCCTAAGAGGTGCTGTGACAAGTTCCGCGACTTCGGCGTTCCAAACAACAGGATCGTGCAGGTCAAGTGGAACGACACCGTCAAGATTAACGACACAGAGATCGTTGCGACGGAGACCGCTGATAGAACATTACTCTTCAGCGGGAAGGACCTGCCGAAGACTCTTGAGGAGGGTTCCGTCTGTTACCTTGTAAAGACCCCGGCCGGCAGCATATTCCACAACGGTGACTCACACTACTCCAACCTCTTCTACAAGATCGGTGTAGAACATACTGTAGACGTTGCCTGCCTCAACTTTGGTGGAAACCCCCCAGGGGTCACGGACAAGATGACCTCCTTCGACTGCTTCCGGGTTGCGGAGGCTCTGCGCGCCAAGGTCTTGATTCCGATGCACTACGAAAACTGGGCTAACATGCAGGGAGACCCCTACGAGCTGGAATGGATCGTGAAGAATAATGCGCCCTGGATGAAGACCGTCATCTTGCAGTGGGGTAGCAAGTTCGAGTACCCAACAGACCAAGACATTGGAAGATACAAGTATCCCAAGTACGTCGATAGGTGGAGGCCAAAATACAGCTGGGAGTACGGGGACCAGAGAAGAATCATCACCTCGGTGGAGGAGTAGTACAGTTCTACTCCCCTCCTCAATCTTGAAAACCAACAGTGAACTCGTCAAGCTACCTGGTTAAGACACGGATCACGCCTCAAGATTTGCTGGAGGAGAGCCTTGATACCTCACGGTACCTGAGCTGGACTCACATGTTCCTCTGAATCCTATGCTTCTGTGCCCTATGGAGGGGACGCTCTCAGAGCGGCATCCAACCTCTTATTCACAACATCCCAGTTGACGTTCTCGAAGAACGCGTCTATGTACGGTGCTCTCTTGGGTCCTTGGTCTACGTAGTAGGCGTGCTCATACACATCCAACACTAGAAGGGGAATCGCGTTTAGGAATCCATAGACGTTATGGGCGTCCAAGCCGTTGTTGACGAGTCTGCGGCTTGAGAGGTCGTATACTAGGATAGACCAGCCTCTCAACGCTGTTCCGCACGCTTTGAAGTCTTCCCTCCACTTGTCGAATGAACCGAAGCTCTCCTCAATCATCTTGGTCAGCTTGGCTCCAAGCTGGGTTCCTTGTCCGTCCTTGATATTCTCAAAGTAGAGTTCGTGCAGAACCACACCCATCCAGTTGAAGCTCTCTTCAACCTTCAACGCCCTATACTCACTATAGTTCTGGTTAGCCTTGGCCCGATCAGCCGTCTGCAGCTTCTCCCATACCTCATTAATCTTGTTGACGTATCCTTTATAGTGAGTCTCGAAATGGTACTCGACCTGTTGGTCCGATATTCCCTTCAACCCTCTTGGTTTGAGTTGGTCTTTAGGACTTATCTTCATAGCCAAACCTCTCTTCACCTCATATGTCGTAGTCTTGGCGTGGCCGGTCAGCTTGGCCTCGGCCAAGTCGAATCATACTCGCGATACGTCGAGGTGGCTACCACGGAGCACCGGCATAGCCTATGAAGCAGACCAAGCCTCCAGCTTGCCAAACCACGCGCATTAAAAAACGGTTTACCGCATCCGCTCTAATAAACCGTGTGAAGTAACTCCTTCAGGAATCAGCCCCCTCGACCCCACCATGCTTGGTGAGAGTACCCAGTAATTGTGAGCATAGAAAACCGATATATCCTCAACCCGCATGATTATCTCTCTGTTCCAGTCTGTGGACTGGAAACAATTGTTGGAGAAAAACCGGAATGGCGAATCTACCACTACCCTACGCAGAGCTATTCCAGCTGGTAACAATCATATACGCGGTCATAGCCGTCGCAGCCGTTCTCTGGAACAGAAGACTCGACAAGTCAAGCAGATACTACGGCTTCTCAAAGGCCTTCGCAATCTTCATGGTGGTCGTCACAGTCTTCCTAGTGATATCCTACATTGCCCAAGCAACATTCATGAAGTGGATATAGGAGGATAAGTTCGATGTCAACAGCAGGTAAAGGCGGGGTCAAACCTGGACACTTGGTAGTCTCCGGAATCTTTGGAGGAATCTGCGCTGGAGCCGCCCTGTTCTCGATAATAATCGTTCCTATTCCAGGGTTGCCTGGTGGGTCAGGATTCTGGATCCCGGCAGGCCTCTACTTCGCCCTGACCTTATGGTTTGGGTTCTGGGGGGCCCTCGCGGGACATATTGGAACCTTTATCGGTATGGGGCCTTTCTTCGGCTTCACATTTCAGGTTTGGGCTGACGGAGCCCTAGGAGACTTCTTTGCGCCCCTGATCAACCTCGCAATTTTCAGGGCTACCAAGGCTGATCCGGAACTCAAGACCAGAAGAGACCTTGCCATATGGATAGTATCCGTGATCATCTCTACGTGTCTTGCCTCGATGTGGATACACTACGTCAACTATAGCTTCGGAACAATAACCTTCGACTTCTGGAAGTGGGGTGTAATCGCCTACACTATCGGCGACTCCTTGGCAGTTCTGATCATAGGAACATTGCTTCTGAAGACTGCTACAAAATACTTCAAGACCTTCCCCTACTATGTGAAAGGGCTCTTCTCATAGAGAGGGCCCTTTCTTTTTCTTTGAGGACCTAGCAGATGTCGCAGCGGTCAATGTTCGTTCACATCTCCAAGGACTCTCCGCTCAACTCCCTCCACCCCCTACCTAAACTCGCCCTGATCCTAGCAATCAATACGGTCGCCCTCATCATCGAGGCGCCAATCCCCTTCCTCATCCTGATAGGTCTAGTAATGATCACGTTCAAACTGGCCAAGGTTCCTTTTATGAGAATATGGCGGCTTGTTGTGGTTCTCATAATCGTCAGTCAAGCCGTCATAATATCATACGTCTTCACCAGCAGGATCCCCGGCAATATGCTCTACCAGTTTCCTTGGGGAGCCTATGTCTCAGATATGACCCTACTCTTCTCCTTCACAATGATACTCAGATACGCAACGATGCTCCTCGGCTCCACCCTCATCCTATGCACGACCAGTGACAGAGACATAACCTACGGAATCGTCACGCTCCGCCTACCCTACTCTCTAGCATTCATCTTCACCTTGGCCTTCAGATCCACCTCAATCTTCATAGATGACTTCACAAAGGTGAAGGACGCGATGGTTCTGCGTGGAACAGACTTCTCGCGAGGCTCCCTAGTCAAAAGGGCCAGAAGCTACACCAGACTCTTCATCCCACTGATCTTCATAGCCCTTAGAAGAATAGTTGAGACAACCTACGCCGTCGAGGCCAAGGGCTTCAGGGTTACTGGAAGCAGAACCTACCTGCACAAGTACGAGGTTAGAGCGAGAGACGTCCTGATAGCCTCTACACTCGTCCTATCAGTCGTGGCGGCCTTCATCCTGAAATACTGGTTCAATGTCTTGGCCTTCCCAGGCTGGCCTCTTAACATGATCCTCAGAAGGTAAGGCTGTGTCCGCCATATCCGTCGAGCACCTATATTGGAAGTACGAGATCGCCAGAGGCTGGGCCCTCCAAGACATAACCCTGAACATTGATGAGGGAGACTTTCTCGGAATCGTAGGTCCAAGCGGGGCAGGCAAGACAACCCTCTGCCTCTGCCTAGCAGGCCTGATCCCGCACATGACCAGAGGCGAACTCCGCGGAAACGTAAGGGTCTACGGCACAGACACCTCGAAGACGAGTCTGAGAGAAATTGTCCGCAGAGTCGGAATAGTATTCCAAGACCCCGAGACACAGTTCGTCACAATGTCCGTGGAGGATGAGGTAGCCTTCCCAATGGAGAACTACGTGGTTCCAAGAGAGGAGATTAAGGCGAGGGTTGGGGAGGCGCTCCAGATAACTCGGATGCAAGAGTATAAGACAAGATACCCCTATGAGCTCTCAGGAGGCCAGAAACAGAGGGTTGCCATAGCCTCCTTCCTAGCACTCCGGCCTGACATACTCATCCTAGATGAACCCACCTCAGACCTTGACCCAGTCGGGAAGAGTGAAGTATTCTCAATAATCGATGGTCTGAGAAAGAAGTATCAAACCACACTTATAGTGGTCGAACATAACACAGAAGAACTTGCCAAGTACGCGGGCAGACTCCTCCTCCTCGACCAGGGAAGAATAGTCAAGGAGGATCTCTGTGAGAGATTCTTTGACGAAGTGCCTATGCTGCAGGAGCGAGGCGTCTTCCCACCTCAGGTGACCGAACTATCCTACAGACTCAGCAAGAACAGGAAACAATCCCTCCCCGTAACCCTTGAGCAGGCGACACAATATCTTAAGGAGAGATTCTCAGTCACCGAAACACCTCTCAACAAGGGGGATATGGCCAGAAGCACTCTAAGCCAAGAGGCTGAGACGATTATCAAGGTGGAAGGGTTAAGGTTCACCTATCCCGATGGGACAGAGGCCCTGAAAGGGATCGACTTCAAAATAAGAAGGGGGGAGTATGTGGCCGTAATCGGGCAGAACGCCTCTGGAAAGACGACCCTAGTCAAGCATCTGGTAGGCCTTCTGAAACCCACCCATGGCGACATCTGGGTCTTCGGACTCAACGTCAAGAGGGCGAGCGTCGCGGACTTGGCAACCAGAGTCGGCTACATATACCAAAACCCGGACCATCAACTCTTCTGCCAAACAGTCTATGAGGAGTGTGCTTACGGCCTGAGGAACCTAGGCCTCCCAGAGGCAGAAGTGAAGAGTAGAGTCAAGAATATCCTAGGGAGGCTCGGTATGTCGGGTTTGGAGGAGACAGAGACCTTTATCTTGGGAAAAGGGGAGAGACAGAGGCTCGCGGTAGCCGCCGTCCTGGCTATGTCGCCTGAAGTCATAATTGTGGACGAACCGACAACCGGCCAAGATATGAAGCAGTCGAAATCGATAATGGATCTTCTTGGCCAGATCAACAGGGACGGCAAGACCGTCATAGTCATAACACATAATATGAGACTCGTAGCAGAGCACGTCGATAGGGCCATGGTAATGTCCGACGGAAGAATCTTGCTCGACGACACAGTAAGGAACGTCTTCTCAAATATTGACCTCCTCAGAAGAACATTTCTAACCCCACCACAGATAACCATGCTTGCAAGCAGCCTATCACCAGACCTCCAAGGTGTACTGACTGTGGACGAGCTGGAGACCCTCCTCACGCCCAAGGTGAACTGACATGGAAGACTCGAAGGCCAGCCTGAGAATGAGAGTCTGGGATGAACTCTTCAAGGTAGCCAAGCCAGACTCAAGATTCCACTGGAACTTCTCAGAGTTCATACCTGACTTTGAAGGAAGCGAGAGATGCACTGAACGAATAAGGAATCTGAACCTCTACGAGAGATCGAACCTGATCATGATCACACCTGACAACAATCTAATTAGACTGAGGGAACTCTGCATCCTCGACGGCAAGACCTGCATCATGCCGACATACTCCATAGCCCGAGGATTTCTCAAAATCTCAAGGGAAGGAGTTCCCCAAGGAAAGGAAGACTTTGCCTCAACACTCGACGGGGCTGAAAGATTCGGGAAACCAATCTCCCTAAGGGAGATCTCAAGGTTGAAGGTTGACTTCATGGTGACTGGAGGCTCAATAATAAACTATGACGGCGTAAGATACGGAAAGGGACACGGATACTTCGACCTTGAGTGGGCAATGTTCAGGGAGGTTGGGGCTGTAGACGAGGAGACCCCGATCATAGCGGTCGTCCACGACTGCCAACTGGTCGATGAAGAGATGCCTGTAACGAGTTTCGACACAATAGTCGACCTCATCGTGACACCCACAAAAGAGATTGTGGTAAAGAAAAAGTATGCGAAGCCTAAGGGAATAATTTGGGAGAAGCTTGAGCCCTCAATGATCGATTTGATTCCGCCCCTGAGAGAACTCAGAGAGATCAAGAGAGACAAGATGACGAGTTGACCCGTAGCTATCTGCACTGAAAACATGTGGTGAGCGGGCAACTCGCAGTTCGACGTATCGACGGCAAGCCGATCTATGATTCGGCCTGAAAATCATTCAAACAGATCTTTTGGCTTCCACAGCTTGCTCTGATGTCAAGGTCGTTCGGAACCTGTCTCTTCTACGTCTCCAGAATGCACCGGCAAAGACCAGGATAGCGAGCACTATTACCGCGAGGACTAGGACCGATTCTTTCAGTCCGGATTTCTCGGTTACAGATGGTTTTTCTTCCCTGAACAGAATAGTCACTACGCTCTTGTTGACAACATTGAAATTGATTGGTCCAACCCAATTTTCATAGAGGGTTGAATTCCCCATTTGATACGAGAGGTTCACGCCCCCTCTTACATAACGCGTAGGTCCAATATTTGACGAGTTGCTCAGGGGCTCTATGGTATGCTTGCCTACGCGAACTTGAAGCGTGAGAGGTTCAGCCCCTAGGTGGTATCTGGTGTTATCGAAGAGGATGTCGACTGGTACGCCTAGAGGAGATGTCTTTATGGTAAGCATCGTTAGGTCTGAAACCAGCATACAGACCGAGATAGAGTCAGCATACTGGCTGCCACTCGCCTTAATCACCACGGTCTGGTTTCCAAGAGGCGCCTCCAAACTTGCATATACAATAATCATACAGTTGGTTGAGCCTTCCAAGAAGATAGGTGTCTCCAAATCCGATGTGATTCCGTTAGGGGCCTCAACCTCAAGATCGACACGGCCCTCATATCCGAGTGAATTAATAAAAAACACAAATCTACAGTCATACCCTCTTCCCAGACTGAAACAATGTGTAGGCCCTCTCAGCGAAAACCCCTCCGACGCATAACCCGTCGGGAATATGCACACCAAAAGTAGACATAGAAGGCCTAGACCGACGACGAAGCGCGATAAACCATGATCTTGATTCAATAGTCAACCACAAACCCTACCCAAACCTCTACCGGAAGAAAAAATCTTTCGGGAAGCCGCACCGCAGCAAGAAGAGTCTAACACGACTGTTTCTGGTGTTCGTCCTCAAGCAGAGTGACGAGTATGATGAATTCATCAGCCGATACCTTTTTACTAATCATCAGAATGTAGATCTTCAGGCGAATCACATGGCACTGGTACTTCTCGGAGCACTCGGAGGTGCAGCTCTAGGGGGCCTAGGAGGTCTAGCTATCGGCGGGTTGACCGGAGCAGCCTTAGGAGGCCTGGCAGGCGGCGCAGTAGGCGGGCTCGTTGGAGCAACCTACCAGTATCCAAGGTACTACCCAGTATACATTCCATACTTACGACCATACTATCCCTACCCACAATTCTACGTCTACCCCCGCCCAGTATACTATAGGTTCCCACCTCTAGGTTACTGGTAGAGTATCACAAACCCGTTTTCCTAAACTTCTTGAGTTACTCCTTTTTTCAATACTAATTGCAGAGAGACTTCATCAGGTATTCTTGGTGGGCACTAGACAGAGTGTTCATTAAACTGTCAGACTTCCAGAAGACTCTTCACGAAGCTGTGGCCTTGAAGAGCACTCGTGAAACCCTCAAGGGGCTTGCTTCCAATCAAAGAGGAAAAATCCGGCGCACGATGTCTCAAGTGCAGTAGTTACCAAAACGGTTGAGTACACGTGTAAGAAGAAACATTATATGCATATTTGATAACTGGTCTTTGGGGCGAGTTTATGGGAGTAGAGAAGATCGGTGAGAAATATATGTGCAAAGTTTGTGGCAACGAGGTCACAGTAACTAAGGTTGGTGGAGGCACACTGGTGTGTTGCGGACAACCAATGAAGCTACTTAAGTAGGCTCCAAGGTTGCACGTATCAATAGCGGTGACAGCTTAAGTTAGCCTTCGCTAATCGCTCGGAAAACTCCGATCACTCTTCAAGACCAAAACCAGCAAACAACAGAATCATCAATCTTTCTCATTCTATTAAGTCTTGATGTCCATAAGTGGGCTGCCTTCACTATAGAGGTTAAGTATGCATTTTTCGATATGCCTCTAACCTCTTCAGAGCCCATCTCTCAGCTTTGACTTCACTGGCTCTTTTCCCTGTTCTTCTCTGTCTTATATGGTAGAGTTCATGAGCGGTCAATGAGACAATAGCCTCCCTCCAGTTCCTTATGACGTACCTCGGGGCGGTCTTCAACCTAGGATAAGAGAACTCTATTGGAAAATTATTGGGTGAACCAACCCTTATGACTACTAGGTCATCAATATCCAGGGCAACATTGATGATCTTGCTGCGTCCAATGTTGTGCCACGCTCTCCCAGCAAAAACCCATTTCGAATTCTTCACATGAACTTCGACTCTTGAAGACTCAATGCCTTTGGCTGCAAACCTCACAAGCCTTTCAACCTCGACCGTAGGGTACCTGCTGGTATTCTTGATCCTCATCTTGTCCAACCTCCCAACAGGGCAACACAACCTAAGGGGATGGCTTGATCTCTCCAGCATCAATTCTCCTTTCGTTCAAGATATTGCCTCTTCCTATCAACAATTCTTGAGGCAAAACTCTACGATGTTATTGGCCCTTACTGTTCAGCGTGGAAGCAAGAGTTTCAGGATAAGGTTGATTTGTTCATAACCGTTTGTTTCAGGACTCGTTAGTGGAAACCACCCCTTCTTCACCTGATGGCGGGATAGTTCTAAGCGTTCTTGCTCTATCAACTATCCGTTTGACAACATCTCGTGGTACTCTAGAACTCTTCAACCTGAGAGCTATGGTTCTGTACATTCTTTCCGTCTTAGGATTCAGGTTCCTAGCCAAGTATTCAATTATCCTCTTGTCTCCCCTCAGATACAATATCCGTTTCCCAGCAAGTTGCCCAAAGAGTTCGCGACCTCTCGACCGACCGCCTCGTAACCTGACGCTGGCAATATCGTCTTCGGCTTTCTTCAATAATTTTGATAAGACACCCTCTTTGTACGGCAGGTCGTCGCTCTTGACTGGACCTTTTTCTTTCAGTATGGTCTCCAGCTCAGCCAACCGCGCCTCGCTCTGCCTCTTCTTTTCTTCAATAACATATTTCGGGAAGCCTCTGGGGGCGTTGGCTCGAAGGTTCAACTTCTTCCTCCAAAGTCGTATCGACTGAGGACTGACATGCAGCTTTTGAGCAATCTCTCTATCGTTCAAGCCACTTCTGTAAAGCTCCAAGAATTCGGTTGTGCTACTCTTTTCCAGTTGCAGGCTCTGCTTTGGCTGCGGCCTCTTCGTTTGCGGCTTGGGTGGCCTCTCCAGTTTCTTGACCTGTTCTTCAAGGTTGTGAATGACGATCCAGAGGCTTTCAGCGGTTGGGCTTCCACATCTGTCGCAGAACTTTGCTTCTCGAACCAGTTCGCTCTTACATTTCACACAGAAATAAGGGTTGGACATCAATAATATGTTCTGGAAAGAGTTATTTTAGCCTTCACCCACTCGATCGACAATCTTTCTCCATGTTTGACATGTGAATGGACCCTCAGAATCTTGGGAGGTCTGTCTTTGATGGTAAGCCTGTCCTCGACCCATACCTGCTGATGCATCGTGAAGCCAAGAAATTCCCGAGTCTCCCACATGTGTAGAGGTCTTTCTCATGGAGCAGTCCGTAGATGAATCCTGCGCAGAACGCGTCACCAGCCCCGGTTGTGTCTTTAGGTTCTTTCTTGGATGTTGGGATCGAGTAGCTTTCTCTTCCGTCTGTGACGTAGCAACCTCTCTTGCCCAACTTCACCGCAACGATCTCTACCCCTCTTGCAAGGAGGTCTTTGGAGCCTTCTTTGTAGCTCTTCTGTGTGAGGGTCCTGATCTCTCTCTCATTTGGGAAAATCACAGATGTTCTCTTCAATATTGAATCTAGAGCGTCAAGCCCCTTCTTTGCGTAAAACTCGCCTGGATCAAGGCATACTCTTGCATTCTCCAGACTCTTAACCAGACGCTTCTGAGTGTTAAATGGGGTCTCCCCAGCAAACGATGTTAAGTGTACAAAACTTGATGAGTCTGCATATTCCTGTTTGACTTCGTGGAAGGTGAGGCTGTCATTTACCCCAGGGTCAATGTATAATGCCCTTTCTCCGCTGTCGTCTATGAAGCCTATGCATACTCCACTTCTGCCGCTTCTTGAGAGGATGACTCCGCTTACATCGACCTTTTCTTTTTTCAGGTCAGCTAGGAGGTATCTGCCCTCAGGGTCGTCGGCCAATTTTCCTATGTAGCCTGTTCTTGATCCAAGCCGAGCCAATCCTGCTATGGTGTTTGCCGCTGAACCTCCTGGGGAGGCTGTAAAGCCCTTAACGAAGGTCTCCTCCCCAGCCTCAGCTATCTTGCTTACCCTGTAAAGCTTATCTAGGTTGAGGGCTCCGAAGCCTACGACATCCAGCCTCAACTGAACAGCCCTTTCAGATCTATTCTATATCTTCCAAGTCTCCCGCCATAGTTTCCAGCAGAGATCTTGACGACCTCGGGCATATCCAAGATGCTCTCTATTCCGGCTTTCATCGCCTCGGCCACTGTAGGTAGAGAGACACCGTTTATGACGATTTCTGGAATGTAATTTACCCCTCTAGGAACCTTTGATCTGTCGCCAAGCTTACTCTTGAGTGAGGGGCAATAGACCTCGTTGGTTGTGGGTCCGATCCAAGGGAACCTTGTTTCAGGTTTTGAGCCTGCGGAACATATGTCAAAAGGCGTTACCGCGCCTTCAACCTCACGTATTGCTTCCAGAGCTTTCCTCCCCGCCTCGAAGACGGCTTTCTTTGTGCTGCACATGTACCAGAAGTTTCCCCCCATCACTCCAAGACCATACCCCAGATATCTCTCAATGCGGAAGTCAGGGACCATTATTGGAACGTCTATTACTCTTCGTCCTCTGAAGTCTTCCTCCCACTCAAAACCGTCGCCGCAGTGACCGATCCTCTCCATGGTGTCTATCTTACCCGCTGGTTCTTTTAGGCCGTTGAAGACCGCTGTGAATGGCTTGACCAGAATATCTTGCCTTATTCTGTAGGAGAGTTCAACCTCAAGATTCCTGGCTGAGTCTTGCAGGGGTTTCTTCGGGTCTAAGCTTGCCCAGAACTGGACGACTGCTCCCCTGCGGCCGTCGGGAGTATCTTCTTGAGATAGATACCTCTCGATTCCGCCCTCTAACCTCCCAATGACTACAGAGGGTGTGCTTGTAGAGTCCTCGGCAGCCGCCCTTAAGGTCTCATCGTCTTCAGCGGTAACTATGATCCTGACGAAAATGCCTTCAAATGCTTCTGCATAAGTGTCTTCCAGCTTCTCAATTTTCATTGTCAAAACCTCGGCTTGAGCTACCCTAGGCTCCCTACTGCTTCGCCCCTAACTTTCTTTCTGAAGCTGCAACTCTCTTCTGTCAACTTTGCTATATTACTTTCAGAGACTATCGCGACTTTTGGCAGTTCTCCTCTGTAGACCTCTTTCGCCTTTGCTCTCAGCTGGTCACCAACAATCTCTCCTATCCGCTCATAGCTCCAGTTCCCCGCAAGTTCTCTGACCAGTTCCTTTCCTCCTTTGTCGAACGCCGCAGCAAGTATGCTAGTTGCAAGTGTACTGCCTGAGATAACTGCAAGTTCCGCCTCCCTTATTGCGTATTCGTTTCCGTTGAAAGAGACTGCGAAGCCCCGTTTTTCTCTAATATATCTAAGGGGGGCTGAGTCGGTTATACTATCTCCAACATAGATAACTTGGCTTGGTTCACCAGAATTTTCTTGGATGATCTCCTTGACCGCCGCGACTTTCTCTTCTCCACCGACAGGCTTGACCTCCCTAATCATGGCCCCAGCAGCCATCTTCTGCATCTCGGACCAGAAGACCTCGTCAAGATACCTGACGGTCTCTAGGTCTCTTTCTTCAAGTTCTTTGACCGAACATGCACCGACAGGTATTCTTGGGGGCGGTAGTTCGACCAGCTTTTCAGTCCACACTCTGAGTCTATCAACTTCCCAACTTGGAACCTTGAACTTGTCAAGATCCAACTTTGTGCAGTACGTGTTTCTTGCTGGGAAACCTGTGAACTCGCAGAGTGCTTGAATATATTGTTCATAGCTGGTGCTCACTATGAATGAGGGCATTAGGTTCCTCACAAATGACAGCGTCTCTTCAGCTCCCGGAACCAACAAGACTCCTTCGGCTGAAAGTTTTCTCAATATCTCATTTGTTGCGCCGTAGGCCTTCAGAAATGGAAGGATGAGCTTAAGCGTGTCGCCAGCCTTGTAGCCGGGCCTCTTCACGAGTTCAGCCTGCACATCGTCATACTTGCTGATGAGTGTGAAGAGTTTGGCGCCTTCTGGAATCAGCTTCTCTGCAAGTTCGAATGCATTATCATTCTTGGAAATAGGCCCTTCACAGTCTGTTATTAGGATCCTCTTCACTTCGTCCTCAACCGCTTCATATGCTCAACACTCTTGTTGATGTGCTCCTTGGAGGCTATGTCGCTTCTGTACCAGAGGGTCCCCCCGCGAATCTTCTCTGTTGCATCGAGTGCAAATGCTCTAGCATCCTCTATCGTTTCTCCCATTCCAACTGAACAGACTGTTCTGGAGGAGAGTGAGTAGGAGTTTCCGTCTGCTCTGAGTTCCATGGAGCCTGGGTAGATTCGCAGGTTATCGGAACTCATTCCTGCAATTTGGAAAGCATCTTCAAGGTAGACGGGTGAGTCGATTTCATTCACGCGTACCCTACCAGGAAACTGTTTGGAATAACCTCCGTAAGATGGGGGGACCTTATAGATTACTACACTCGACATTGGCTTGAGCCTGACTGTATGAAGTTCTCCATCAATAATCTTCAGACAGACCTCAACGAAGTCTTGGTCAATTATCGGTAGAATATTCTGTATCTCAGGATCTCCGGGTCGACTATTTATCTCAAGAATCTTCGGTCCCTCAGCTGAATGCATGAAGGCAACGTAGAAGGGGATTCCTCTCAAATTCGGGTTGCTTCCTCCTCCAGCAAACTCTCTGAAGATCTCGTTCACTATTCTGGCTTCCTCCTCCCTGTCAGACGACTCCATGAACGGAAGTAGCTCGCCTTCACTCTTGTAAGAGCCCATCCCGCCAGTATTCAGTCCTTGGTCGCCCTCGAAAGCCCTCTTATAGTCTCGGGTCTCGGGTAGAACCGCTAGGTGTTTTCCATCGCAGAAAGCTTGGAAACTCGACTCCTCGCCATCTATCTTCTGTTCAACAATAACCTTCTCGTCGCCTCCTTTACCATAGATTGAGTAGAAATGTTCGTAGGCTTCCTCTGTCGTCTTGAAGTGTTCACCCCCAACACCAACACCCTTACCGAAGCCAGGTCTGTCAGGCTTTACAACAACGTTCTCTGGGCCTCCAAGCTCAAGCAACCAACGTTCAAACTCAGCTTCGGGCTCAGCCCCCATCTTTTTTGGGTCAAAGACCTTAAACAGAGGATTTGCTTTGGGGGAACACCGCTGAAGTAGGTTGCGCTGAGAGACCTTACTTCCCTCAATCGCATATCTCTTTGTGGGACATACGAGGGGGATGCCGGTCTTCTCCTCAAGGAGATCCCTGATCCCATGAATTATTGGGGACTCAGAGCCTACTATGCCGAAGCTTATTCTATCTCTGTGTTTCGCGGCGAAGCTGCAGATCTCATTTATCGAGAGGTCTGGAATAACCATGTGCTCTCCTCCTTTCTCGACCTTGTTGAGGTTGAAGGGGTTACGTTGCTTGTCAGCAATGTAAAACTCTACATCGTAGTTCTCGCTCTGGGACAGAGCATCTATGATGGCTACATCCCTAGAGCCATAACTTACAACGAGGACGCCAATCTTCTCCATTTTCGTCAGCTTATCCTCTACTTTATCATTAGTCTTTTAGATTTCTCAGTCGCTTTGACGACAGCCTTGATTATGGCTTCACGTACCTTGCTCTTCTCGAGTTGTAGTAGACCTTCGACTGTGGTTCCTCCTGGGGTGGCTACTCTATCTCTCAGTTTGGCTGGGTGCTCCTTTGTCTCCAGAACCATCTTTGCAGCGCCTAGTGTGGTCTGGGCAGCTAGGAGTGTTGCTAGGTCCCTATCCAACCCTACCTTTACGCCACCGTCGCTCAGGGCCTCTATTACTGTGTAGATGTAGGCCGGGCCACTTCCGCTCAAACCCGTTACTGCATCCATATATTTCTCATCAACCGGGACGACCCTGCCAACGGAACTGAAGATCTTCTCGGCCAGAGCCATCTGGTCAGATGAGCTATTTGGGCCCTTCGCGAGGGCGACCATGCCTTCACCTACGAGTACAGCTATGTTTGGCATCGCGCGAATTATTGGAATTCCATCACCAAGAATTCTGGACAAGAACCCAGTAGATACGCCAGCAGCCAATGTCACAATGAGATGCCTCAATGTCACAAATCTGCTCATCGTCTCGGCAACATCTTTGACATCCTTAGGTTTAACAGCGATGATGATCAGGTTGCACTTCTGAACAAACTCTGTGACATCACCGCTACACTTCACATTATACCTTAGTGATATGTATTCACGCCGTTCATTTGATATTTCAGCGACGAAGATATTATCGGAATCTAAAGTCTTCTTCGAGATCAAGCCATGTATTAGAGCCTCACCCATCTTGCCGGCTCCAACTACACAAATCCTCAGGTCCGCAATCAAACCTCAACACTTCAAGTTCTGTATCCTTAATGGCCTCAGAGATAAAAAAGAGCTTACGTACATCTTTTGAGGCTAACAATCTTCTCAACATGTATGGGAGATTCTATCGGGCCCCTCATTCTAAACACATATTTGCCCGAAATGAGTAGCGAGCCTGAATCGAGGAGTCTTGAGGCTTCTCTCGTTCTCTCTTGGGCCTTTGAGGCGAGGAATTCGGGGCACTGTTCGGTAGCTTATCATCCGACTGAGTAGGCTTCAGGGGATATAGTTGTGAATGCTCTAAGGACGTTAACTAGTTGGTCAGACAGAAGGGCGTCCTTTGAGTCCCTTAAGTGATCGAGAATACTGCTGTGGCAGTAATTGGCTCAACAATGACCTGAATTGAGCGCTATGACGGGTCTTCGTACGGATTGAAGAGGAAGGTTAGCCCAGGAAGTTCTCAAGTCGAATGTCTAGAGCACTAAGGCTCTCTGCATGCATTTTGGGCAGATTTCTTCATCCTCTTTCATTGTGGCGCCGCAGTAGATGCAACGTTTGTTCCCAGCTACGATTATGTCCTGATAGATCTGGGAACTTTGGTATGTGGTGCTTGGTGGTCCACGGTAGATGGGCTGTTGATATTGGGCATAGCCGGATTGGGGCGGTAGGTAGGGAGGCCTACCGTAACCGGGCTGTCGATACGGAGGATAAGGGTACGGGGGATACATCTGCGTTTGCGTAGGTTTTTCGCATTGGGGGCAGGTCCACTTGTTATACTGAGGAATCCAGACCTTTATTCCACCGCATTTCCAGCACTTCTTGGGTTTCTGGTATGGCCAGTACAAGGTTAAGGTCCCAACTGTAGACTTGTATAAGGCTCCTTTAAGGTTTAGCCTTTACGTTGGGATTCTTGCCCGCTCTACTGTAGTCATCTCGGTGCGAGGAGAGCTGGTGATTGAGCCGTCACTCAGGGTTTTCTTGTGGCTGAGGGGGTTATTCTTTTCTCAGAGCTATCAGAGGGCTGAGTCTTGAGGCTCTCCATGCAGGATAGAGTCCGGCAACGCAGCTCAGCACCAACGAGAGGATAGCTACATATATGAGGTCGCTCGGAATGAAGACTGGCCTTATCCCGCCTCCGCCAAAATTGAATGGCATAACCCGAATCAGAAGATATGCTCCACCTATCCCCATCAGAACACCAAGCATTCCGCCGACGACTCCGATCGTGACGGATTCTGTGAGGAACATGAGGAGCACCGTTAGGCTATTGAAGCCAAGGGCCTTCAGAAGCCCTATCTCCTTTGTTCTCTCAATGACAGCTGTGAAGAGGGTTGTTATTATTCCGACAGCTCCAACAAACATTGAGACAGAGGCTATGCTTGAGATGAAGGCATTGAACGTTGATAGTATAGACTGGATCGTCTCAGCTATTGCTTTCGGCGTTGTGACTCCAATATTCTTCCCGAATCTGTCTCTGATCTGTTTCTCAACTTTGTCGTTGTGTTCTGGATCTTTTGTTATTACGTATATTCCAGTGTATTCTCCTCCTTGCTCAAAGAAGGTGTCGGCAGCGTCCAAGGACATGAATACTATGCCGTCAGCGTTCATGTTACCTAATTTGTTCAGGACGCCCTTTACTTGGACTGATTTGCTCTTGGTGACCACTTTTTGGGTTTGGCCAACGGTCTCTGTCTTAGCTATCTCCATAATGAGCATCTTTCCTTGGGGTGCAAAGACGGTGCTCTCGCCAGGTGGAAATGATATCTCCGTCCCAACAACCATTCCGACAGAATCGAAGTTGGAGACATAGGATCCTGAGGCTAGACTGATCTTTGGAATTACATAGCGGAGTCTGCTCTGGTCCATTCCAACAATACTAGCGGCTAGCTCCCGATTTCCAGACTTTAGGTTTGCAGCCCCCCTTATGAATGGGACGGCTTGAGAGACGCCCTCCATCCTAGAGATGGTTCTCACAGTATATTCATTTATGGTGATCTTCTGAGTATTCTGTGGGGGGCCCATTGTAGCTAGTGGCTGGGAAGGTAGGACTATTATGAGGTTGGCTCCGAGTGTTCCAAGCTGGTCAGAAATGAAATGGTTCATTCCGCCACCCAACCCGTTCAGCGAGGTCATAAGAGCGGCGCCTATGATCACCATAAGTACAGTCAATCCGGACCTCAGCTTCCTCTCGCTGAGGGCGCTGTAAGCCAACTTGAAGAGTTCAGCGGGGTTCAATCTGAATCACCCGGATAAGCTTCTCTTGTTCCCCGTTCTCCGTTGGAGGGTTGATCTCCCCATACACCTGCGGTCTCCTTCTCTACAACACCGTCTCTTAGGTGTAATATCCTATCGGTTTCATTTGCCAATTCAGGGTTGTGGGTAACCATAACTATAGTCGCTTTCTGCTCCCTATTTATGCTGCAGAGGAGTTCTGCTATTTCACTGCTGGTCTTTGAGTCAAGGTTGCCTGTGGGTTCGTCGGCCAAGATGAAGGCTGGCTTGTTTACCAGGGCTCTTGCTATAGCAACTCTCTGCTGCTCGCCCCCACTCATGAAATTGGGTTTCCGGTTGAGTTTATCTCCAAGCCCAACCATCTCAAGAAGATATTTTGCCCTTTCTTTCCTGATCTTTGCTGGGACGCCGCTGACCATGGCTGGAAGCTCAACGTTTCTCAAAGCTGTCGAGCGCGGTATAAGATTGAAGCTTTGGAATACGAATCCAATTTTTCTGTTTCTGAAGGCCGCCAGCGTCCAGTCACTGAGTTTCGTAATATCTATTCGGTCTATGAGGATCCTGCCTTCAGTCGGTCTATCGAGAGCACCGAGCATGTTGAGGATGGTTGACTTTCCGCTTCCTGAAGGCCCCACGATGGAGACGTATTCACCACGCCTTACCTTCAGGTTGACTCCCCGAAGTGCAGGGACAGCCACATCTCCAAACTGGAATGTCTTACGTAGATCTATTGTTTCTATCGCCAAGTCTTCCATAGTTTCAGTCATGGCTTTTCACACTCTTCTCTGAGTCTTATGTCAGTCTTATCTTCTGTGAATCATGTGTGCAACATAAGTTCGAATCATTGAGACATGTCTTCAAACATTGTCTTGAGGGTGGAGGTGAGGCCGAGGAGGAAGGAGTAGGACTCCTCGGGTTCAGGGCTGGGTAATTTATTGTGAAACTGTATTATGCCTGTGTCTATATGTACTGGTGTAATAGACATGAGTCCTTGGTCGATTTGTTCTTTGAGGTAGAGTTGAACCTGTCTTTGGTCAAGAATGGGAAGATTCTTCTCTGTTCGGATCGTGTTTGACCTTTCAGTTACCAGTTTCGCCCACCCCTCAGCCTTCGTGAGGTCGTAGGGGAATCTTCCAGTCGGGAAGAGTATGTTGAGTAGGCTGTATATCCAGCAGCTGAGTAGCTCCGTGTATGATGGGGTATTTATTGCTTGGACAGCGGTTGAGAGCTCACCTTCATCTTCAAGTATCTGTTGTCCGATCGCATCTATTGCTGCTCTGCCTCCGTCAAATGCTATTGTGAGTTTGAGCTTGAAGGAGAGGGCTCTCTTCAGGTAGTCAAAGGCCTCTTTCTTCCTGCCGTCTCCTAGGAGGGCGATGAATCCTGAGTAGGCTTGGTTGAGGGTCTCAGCAACGTTTGATATGACTGTGTCTCCGACTGTGCCTGCGAACTTCGTTATCTCTTCCTCTTTCTCTCTTGTTAGGGAGGGAGCAGACATTTCTATTTCACAGGTGTAGGGCATCTCGCCCAAGATGACTCGATTGTACTTTATCTCTCCCCTTCTGGCCTTTACTATTTTCTTGGTCTTTACCATTGAGAGTTTGAGTTTGTCGTTGAGGTGAAGCTCATACTCTAGGCCCTGCTCTGTCTTTGAATAGATATGTTGGGGGATTTTTCTTTTGGCTCCCTCAACTATGAAGTCGACGTAGCCTTGCGAGCGGAGCCTCTTCAATGTGTTGGAGAGGGTTGAGTAACTCACACCGCGGCCGCTGGATTTGAGTCTTCGCCAGAGTTCGTTGAAGCCGATTCCTCTGTCCTGCGGTAGCTGGGTCAGGACTTGGAGGTCTTGGTCTTCAATGTTGACTATCGGGCCTGGCCTCGTCATGAATACTCCCTACATTAGTAGTACTACCTCGATAAGTAGTATTTATATTATGAGTTAAGACCTCAAATCCCCAAATCAGAATTTGAGTGAAGGCAAGATGAAGCTAAGGTTCCTAGTAGGCTCAATCTTACTTCTCGTCGGATTCATTACATACCAAATCGGTTTCGCAATGAGTCTCAAGAGCGAAAGGCTCATTCGTGAAACTTTAGCGACGGCAATATCAACATTGCCCGTGGACACCACAGTCTTGTCAAACAGTATCTTGACGGAGTCTCTAGGAGGAGTCATAGGTTTCATTGGCCTGCTGCTTTGTGTGAGCAGTATTGTGAGAGTCAACGATTAGTCTATAATGAAGCCACCACGCAACAGAGTGAAAGGTTGCCTAAACAAAGTCGATGACCAAGGCGACAGCAAACAACTAGTAATCGCACAAGCAGAAACTTAACCGTTCTTGCTATTAGACTGCGGAGGCATTAAATAGGCCCTATGTCGAAATGCGTTCAGTGAGCAAGTTGAGACTTCACCTGTTCTCGTTGCCGTTGATCATCTGCCTCACCATGACCTTCCTCTCTGGGTCTGTAAACGGTCAGCCACCGACTCCTCCTCCAACAGAGGAAAGCTGGAACCCACCAAACGAGGGGCCGTCTGGGGGTAGAGGGCACTATGAGATGGCTGGATGGAGCACAACTTACACATTGACCGCTTGGACCGCCGACATAGATGGTAACCCGAAGAATACCTTCAACCTAGACGAAGAGGTATACCTGTATGTTGATACCCCCACAAACTGGCTTGACAATCGCATGTGGCTTTATGAGTATCACCAGTCAGATAATTCCTCCGGAAGATGGCTCTTCTGGTGGATTGAGATAGGGCCTGGAAGATTCATGTTCGGCCCCTTCTACCCTGACAAGTTCCGGCCTAGTGGAAACTACACATGGAAAATCTGGATCTTGGAGCCGAAAAGCGGGGTATACCAAGATCAATTGGTAACCTTCACCTACAGCGAGGTCATACCTGAGTTTCCGGAGCCAACCGTAGGATTCATGATAGTACTTGTCCTAGTCTTGCTTGTCTTCCTTACAAGAGCCACAGCTGGACACACAAATCTCAGAGTGGACCCAAGCCCTAGAAGCCAATAGGGCGTTTTGAAGTCGATCTCGACAGAAGTTGGTTTCATATCTTGTTGAGGGCCTGATCGAAGTCTGCAATCAAGTCCTCAACAGCCTCTATACCCACTGAGACGCGGATCATGTCTGGGGTTATACCCAGCCTCATTCTTGTAGACACATCAAAACTCACGTACTGCGAAGAATATGGATGAATGACAAGAGTCTTGCAGTCGCCAAGGTTCGCCAAGTGGTAGACCAGTTTCAGGTTCCTGATGAAATCAAAGCATTCCTTTTGGTTTGCCAATCCGAAGGTGAACAAAGCGCAACAACCTCTGGGGAACTGTCTCCTAACTGTCTCGTTGCTTGAGCTGCCTTTCAGACCCGGATAGTTTACCCATTTGACTTTCTTATGGTTGGCCATGAATTCCACCAGCTTCTCAGTGTTTTCTACATGCCGCTGCATCCTAACGGCGAGTGTGTCTATCCCTAACATGGTGAGGTATGAGTGAAACGGTGATTGGGTGGCGCCCACATTTATGTGGATTTCCCTCCAAACCTTGTCGAGATAGGCCTTCTCGCCAGACCTCTCCTTAAACACTTCAAAGTCCGGATACTTCTCAGCCGGCCAGTCGAATCTTCCAGAGTCAACTATAACCCCACCAAGAGCGTCGCCGTGGCCACTCAGATACTTGGTTGTTGAGTGTATCACAATGTCTGATCCGAATCTGAATGGGTTCAGTAGGTATGGGCTTGGCATCGTGTTATCGACTATCAAGGGTAGATTGTTGCTGTGGGCTATCTCAGCCAGCCTCTCGATGTCGGGGACATCCATCTTCGGATTGCCAATGGATTCAACAAAGATCGCTTTCGTCCTGGGGTTTATTGCCTTCGAATATTCTTCAAGAACTGTAGACTCGACGAAATTGACTTTTATCCCGAACTTCTTGAAGACGTTAGCAAAGAGGAGGTAAGTTGACATAAAGAGTGAGTTTCCGGAAACTACTTCGTCTCCACTCTGTACGATCGCAGTTATAGAGTTGTGAATGGCAGCCATCCCTGAAGAAGTGACCACCGCACCTACGCCGCCCTCCAACTGAGCGATCCTATTCTCTAAGGCCTCATTTGTGGGGTTGCGCAACCTCTGGTAGATGAATCCCTTTTCTTTTCCAGCAAAAACATCGCTCAACTGTTCTGCCGATGAGAACCTATGTGAAACCGTCTGGAATATTGGTGGAAGTGTACTTCCAAACCAATTCTCAGACTTAAGTCCACTATGGACAACTAAAGTCTCAAACCTATACTTTTCTTCAGCCATTCCAAGTCCCCAATCATATATTCAAGAGTAAGAGCTTCATCCTAATATTCTTGGGTCTTTGTGCGAGAAAATGTCTTGGGCCTTAGGGCAGGTTTGAGTCAGTTTCAGACTGCTTCTTACTTAGAAAGCTTCATTCTTAGGGCAGATTTGTAGCTGCGTTGGGATTTCTGAATAACTATAGTAAAGATTCCCTCCTTTTCTTCAATACCTAAAACCGCGTCCTCTAGTTGCTCGACAGCAATGCGAATGTTGTCTGCTGTAGCCCGGTCGTCAGTCAACACGCGCAGTACCTCACCGGGCCTCATCTGATCTAGTGCAACTTTAGTCTTGAGTTGTGGGTAGGGGCAACATGTACCCTTCACGTCTACCACACGATCCCTCACAGAAGTTGCAGTCAGAGTCCACCCCCCCTCTCACTCGTTTGTCGAAGTGACGGTGATCTCCCAGCGTGCTAGGGAGGAGGTTACAACCAAGTAGAAATTTCCCGGCCCCCCATCAACAATGATCTGGCTGACGGCTGTACTGTATATGTCAGTAGTCTCAGTCAGAGGGACGCCGCTGCCTTCACGATAGACTACAAACTTGAAGAATGAATTGTCAGTTGCCTGAACAGTGAAGTAGATCGTCCACTTCTTCGTAGGGATATGAAAGGCTGGGGTTACCTTGCCTGAGTCGCCTGAAAAGAAGTATTTGACTTCGGGTTGCTCGGTCGGTTGAGGTTCTACCTTTGGCTGCGCAAGCAGGAACGATAGTGCAACAACTGCAAACAATATGGTCAACCCGCCGACTAACAACTTTCTAGACATCTAAGATGGATCCCCGACTATTCTGCCCCCCTAGGGGTTACGACTAGAGTCTCAATCTTCCACTTATCATCAATCCGGATCAAGGTAAAAACCTCACGGTAAGGAATGTACGGAGGTAAGGTTGCACCCAATGCCCAGACTCTCAAGCCTGAACTGTAAATCGCTGTTGCTCTGTTGTCGACCAGCTCTATCTTCGAGGCCTTCCCAGACAGGATATATTGACGGTACTGTGTGAATTCTTCCTCGTAATAGCTCTTGATCATATCGATACCTTTGATCAAGGTTCCGTCTGGAAGAACCATAACCGCGTCTTCAGCAAAGAAGGGGATGATCTTGGATACTGAACGGTTGCTGACGGTTACGTGGAACGCGTTGACGAAGCGGGCTACCTCAATCTGCTCACCAGTCAACTGTACCGGCGGAGGGGTCGGTGTCACTATCTCAGGCCTCGTAGAGTAGTGTAACGTAGCCGCTCCCAAGAGGAAAATCACAAGGATTGCAGAGAATACCTTCCAACCGGCTCTACGGCGCAGAGCTAACAGAAGAACTAGAAGAAGAGCCGCTACCAGAGCCACAAGAAACCCTTGAGGAATCTGCAATATCTCCGGTAGAAGGACGCCTGAAGGATAGAGACCTCGCTCAGGGCCGACTACACCAATAGCCTCAAGCACTACTGCCGTAGCAAAACCGGCGATGAGCCCCAGTAAAGCTATGGCTGAACTAAGTTGGCCCTCACCTATTCTGAACAGTATCCCTGCAACACAGCCTCCGGCGAGTATCATGCCGAAACCGAAGATTAGGCCTCCAATCAAGCTCCGTTCAACAACCAACGGTGGCTTGAAGAAGTTCGGGTTGACTCCAACCTGTCTCAAGAGATTAAAGCTGTCAACTGCTCCAAGAAAGACCGCTATGTTGAAGAGGACTGTACATATTAGGATTGCACTGATCAACCCCACCATTCTTCTGTGATTCTTGAAGAAGACTGACTCTGTGAGAATCAAGGTCATGCAGAATTGGCCTCTTTCAAAAATGAAACCCAAGATTATGCCTATGGCAAGAGCTATCAAGAGTACAATCGTGAAGTCCACTGATTGTCGTCTCCAGAGTTAGACTAAATACCTCATCAGCTTCAGACAGATGTAGGCGCCAACTACGATGGTTATGGAGGCCAGTATGCTCGCAGGCACTAGTAGAGGGGTGCCCCCGAGAACATGGAGGAGATTGCATCCGTGAGTTATGGAGACTCCTAACCCCATAAGGAATCCACCAAGGAGAGACCTAGCCGCGTCGATTCCCCGAGGCCTCCTAGGTTTGAAGTTTCCACTTATTAGGGCTGAGGCCAAAGATCCAACTATAGCTCCGAGCCCCCACATTCCGGAGATAAGAAGCACCTTCCAAGTGGCGCCTGAGAGATAGCTGTAGAGAACCGGACCCAGCCCCGAAAGGTCTCTAAGAAGAAACTGCATAGGCAGTAGGAAAGCGACTCCGGCTGTTGCTGAAGGAGCATACGGAGCGATCAAGACGAAGCTTAACAAGTTAACCACAGCTATGAGAAAAGCTGAAACCACCGGATGTTTTATGCCGTATCTCAGAAAAACTCCCTCTGAACGCTGAACTGTATTTGGAAGTTTAGAAGTACTCTGAGAAATAAAACAGTATCTTCAGCAGATTCCGTAGAACGATTCAGCCTAACCCAGAAGGGTGAATAGCTCAGCAGCAGAGACTGCAAACCAAACATACCATGAGGCCGCAACAACCATCATAAGGGGAACAAAAAGCCCACGGACACGTCTCTTCGTCCCTCTTATGTAGACATCGATCGCGCCGCGTGAGCAAGCCTCTATGCACCTGCAACATTTGACGCAGTCAAGGTTAGGCTTATCCTCCCCACCCAGTATGCGGGGTGAAATCGCATGCATTGGGCATACTGTTGCGCATGCGTAGCACCGGTCACACTTGGATGGGTCTATACCTATCTTGAATGGAGTTATGGTATCGACGAGGGCTATTCCAGCTCCAGCCGGACAGACCAAGCACCACCACCTCTTCCTAGTTTGGATTGGCAGAATCAGACCAGTCAAAAGGAGCATGAGAACGATTAGTGACGCTCCTAAAGGATACTGAAAATTGAAGATCAAACCCAATGTGCAAATAGTGTTTATTCCAAGCAGAAAGCTTGGGAGGAGAAGCGCACCCATGAATATGTACTTGATATACCTAACCTCTCTTCTTAGACAGTCCAGAAGCTCGCGGCCATCACTGGTCCTGAACCTTTCTCTAAGCCGCGGTAGTCTCCACCTCTCCTTGCCTCTTGAAGCAATGGATTCAGTCTGGTTTCCGAAGTAGCAAACCCATCCACACCATCCTCTCCCAAAAGCAAGAACCAACGCTAGGTGGGGAATCAATACGAAGATGAACATTCCTAAGGTTATTGGAGGATAATGGAATGGGAAGAGGAGGAAGAGAAGCCGCTCAACTGGATGGGGAATAGTAAGTCCAACCCAAGGAAGGGAGAGCTGCATCAATATGGTTGAGCCCAGGGTATTTGGAAGTTGCCTGACAAAGGGAATATGCTCATAATCGAGTTTGAACAGTTTGAACTCGTAAGCAGTCAGATGGCTTGTCAGGTACCGGATGAATGAGTCTGGATTCATTTGAGCAAGCAGACCGAGAGCTCCAATCCACGTGACAAGTGTGAAGGCTGTTATGAAGAGTAGCCTAACCTTATGTACCTTCCAAGTGTTCAGCAGGGTGTAGCTTGAGATTCCTAGGCCGGCACTAAAAATCACACCCAACAACCAGTAAGGCCGAAAGTAAATGTAGAATACGAATAGACTAATGGCTGAGCTGACTACTGCTGGTGTGGGAGTGAATCTTCTATCTCTCATCTTCTAGGTTGCCCTCCTAGATATTCGAATAAGGGTTGAGTCGCCACGCAAGATGGATCTGCCACTAATCCACCTCACTGTGACTACAACAGGCTCCTCATAATCATCAACGAGTGCAACCTCAGCTCTCCCCCTCACAAGGTTAACCCTTGATTGACTCAGCCTAGCCTTGCTGTCGAGGTTCAAAGAAACTTCAACCGAATCATTTCTGGTTGAGTCTAACCTCCCTTCGTCGCTGACCGCTGCTATCACAATATTCACCTTCTCGCCAACTGTAGCTTGCGGCTTATCAGCGATCAAACGTAGGCTTGTAGCTCTTGCTCCAGCCCCAAAAGGAAGAAGCCAAGTTGTTCCACTATAGGCGGCGAAAAGGAGGAGGCAGGATAGGTAAATGATAGCTGTGACGATCCGAATCGAATCCCTACGACTCGTCATCAGCATCCAAGCCACCAAGCCTTGATTCCTGATCGTCAATAAGTATTTAACTACTGATAAGGGCCAGCATCTATGATCAGTGCTGGAAGATATGAAGCCTATACATGTGATTCCCTGCTTAGACGTAAAGGATGGTAGAGTGGTGAAAGGGATCAGGTTTGTGAATCTCAGAGATGCTGGGGATCCTGTTGAGGCCGCTGAGACTTATTGCCGCGAAGGCGCGGATGAACTTGCTTTTCTTGACATAGCTGCATCAGTTGAAGGTAGGGGAACAAAGCTTGAATGGGTGAGGAGAGTCTCCGACAAAGCAACAGTCCCATTCATAGTTGGCGGGGGGATCAGAGGCCTAGAAGATATGGAAAGCCTCTTCGAGCTTGGTGTGGACAAGGTCTCAATAAATACTGTTGCTGTTCAGAATCCACAGATCATCAAAGAGGCTACTGAGAGATTTGGCAGGAATAAGATCATAGTTGCTATCGACGGAAAGAAGAATCTGGCAAAGTCACCTGGGTTCGAGGTTCTGATAAGGGGCGGCCAAGAGGAGACTGGAATAGATCTCTTGGAATGGGCTAGAAAGGCTGAGAAGTTTGGGGCTTCAGAAATACTCCTTACGAGCAAGGACACAGACGGCACCAAGGAAGGTTACGATATCCCAATGACGAGGGCCGTTGCTGAGGCTGTATCGATACCAGTAATAGCCTCAGGTGGGGCTGGGAAGCTTGAGCATATGTATCAAGCTGTGGTAGAAGGTAAAGCATCAGCAGTGCTTGCGGCTTCGGTCTTTCATTTTGGCGGAACATCCATCCGCCAAGTGAAGGAGTACCTAAAGAGGAGGGGGTTGCCAGTAAATCTTTAACCGTAGGGAGACCGGATGCCCAGTCAAGACAAAATGCGTCTGACTTGTGTTGTGGGTGTTCTTGTGTTTTCACCCTAACATTCTTTCATCTAGATCCCACAGAGGACCGGATGAGGTCGCTGGGTGACTGAGAATTCAGGAACTCTGTTCAAAGATTGTCTCTCTTATTTTTGCGCACATCTCCCTGATGATGTCTTGTATCTTCTCGATCTTATTCTGGCTCAGATAAGGATAGTTTAGTAACATCAGTCTATTCGTTTCCAAGATCTCTTTGCGTAGTAGGAACCTATCCATATGGCCGTGGCTCTCTTCGATTCTTCTGACGGCTGCATGGTTATCTTCAAGGTATTTGATCCCTTCATTGGTGATCGAGTAGGTCTTCCGTCCGTTCTCCTCAGTGACCTTGACGTATCCCATGTCAAGGAACATTTGGAGCATTGGATAGATGACGCCTGGGCTCGGGACGTAGTGGAGATCTTCAGAAATCGCCTTCATGAGGCCATATCCATGCATGGACTTCTTTCTGAGTAGAAGGAGAACTAGAAATCTTAGGTCTCCGCGTTCAAGCGTCCTTCTGAATTCGGCCAGAGGAGATGCCCATTTGGGGACTGACCTTAAGTACATACGCCCGATATATCTATAGACATATTTTTAAACATATCTTGGCTACTCCTTCTTGACGAACCTCACAATCTTCGGTCGGCCGTCAGATAGCTTAGCGTTCTTGTCAACATAGAAGAAGCCATGCTCATCATTTGTTGGATCAACGACCAACGCAATTACATACGTGAATTGCTGAAGAGTCAGCTGTGTCTTTACATCCACATCTGAAAGGAAGACCCCTAAACCTAGATGCGAATGATACCACCCCACGATGCTTCTGTATCTTCCATCCTTAACAATCGCATCTACTATCTCGGCCAAGTTCTTTGGGTCCAGAGCCACCTCAGTCAGTCCTGAATATGATGTTCGACCGGCCACGGCCTCCTCAATAACGATGGTATTACCTACAACCCTGCCGGTCAAGATCCCGACAACCTCCTCGTCAGGTATATCTTTTCTGCCTACATGCGATCTTGCGCGTTCCATAGCTACATCCAGAACGCCGGGTGCAACCCCTAACTGAAAGGCGAGAGGTTCTTCACCTTCATAAAAGGTCAACTGAGAAGTAATTGGGGGAGGTATCCTGATCTTTCTGATAGGCACACGTTCCTCCAGTAGCCTCTCAAAATCCCTAGACAACCTCTCAATGGAGATTCTGGCCTCCTCGATCTTTGAGTCAAGCTCCTCAAGATCATGGACTGTGCCCTGCATCCTTTTTTCAGAATAGTCTTTCAGGTCAGCAAGTTGCGATTCTAGGGAGTCGCTGACCTCTGTCAGCCGCCTTAACTCCGGCTTCAGAGACAATACAGTGCTTTTGAGATTTTGAACTTCCAGGCTCAATGTTTCGAGTTTGTCAGATTCAGGTGGTATATTCTTGGTTGGAATCTTGGTCTTGACTCCCTGCTTCCTTTCTGACCTCCGTCTTCCTCTCTTCTTAGATGCAGATCTTGATTTAGGCCTAGAGAATTTCGTGAAACGGGTTTTTCCCACTTCATCCACAACCATGAGCGTCAAAGAACCAGAATTAAGAATTTCCCCATCCACTTTCTATCGGGCTTCCTCGATATATAGTATCGGTCGGGGATAGGTCGTTTCCCACGGTCAGAATCTGATTGCTACAATCAAGGTATTGAATTTCATGAGAAGCGCAAATCCTTCTGCGGCACTAGGATGCGGTAGCAGACACTTCCACATCACATTTTAACAGCCGTGAATAATAGACTATTCGGCTAGTGAGACATGCTAGGTTACCGCCCCATGAGGCTTCTCACTCAAGAGGACTATGAAGAATATGTCAAGCACCATAGAACAGTGACTATTGGTAGGAGCACCATAAGGATAGGTTCAAAGCGGAAGATAGAGAAATTCGAACCCCCTAAGGATTATCAGTACGAGAACGAAACGGTTTGGAGTTTCCCAAACAGGGGAGACTGGGCAACACACATTGGAGACTACCGTGGAAACTGGTCCCCATACATTCCTAGAAACCTGATAGTGGAATACACGAGTCCAGGTGAGACTGTCGTCGACCAGATGTGTGGAAGTGGAACAACACTGGTTGAATGTAAACTGCTGGGAAGAAACGGTATAGGTATTGATATTAATCGAGACGCCATAATTGTTACCAGAGACAGACTGAATTTCCAGTATAAGACAACAAACAATGACGGGAAGACTTGGATCAAGACTTATGTTGGCGACGCCAGAAATCTTAACGCCATAGAAGACGGAAGCATCGACCTAGTATCGACCCATCCACCATACGCTGGAATAATATCCTACACAGAAAGACATGTTGAAGGAGACCTCTCCCGCCTCAGTCTAGAAAACTATGTCGAAGCCATGAGAGAGGTTGCTGAAGAGTCACTACGAATCCTTAAAGAAGGACGGTACTGTGCAATCCTGATTGGTGACACACGAAGATCCAAGCACTACGTGCCCATCTCCAGTCGTGTAATGGAAGCTTTCCTTGATGTAGGATTCATCCTCAAAGAAGACATAATCAAACTTCAATGGAAGATGAAGGGCACATTGAAGAGATGGAGAGGGAAGAAATACGATTTCTACAAGATAGCACATGAACACCTGTATGTATTCAGAAAACCGAGAGCGGACGAGAATCTTTCCAACTTGAAGTACAGCATCAAATGGCGATAGCTAAAAGGCATACGCTGATCTACGTTGCCTCACATCTTCAATGTTAAAGAGAGAAGGATCTTGGACAGTGAAGATAGATCTAGGATAACGGAGCCATTCTCAACTCTTATCCAATCAGACTTGAAGAAAGGAATGAAACTGGTGGACTTAGGTTGTGGAACTGGCTTCTTTGCTATACCAGCTTCACGCATTACTGAAGAGGGAACAGTATATGCAATAGACGTTCAGACAGAGATGCTCAAGACACTCAACGGCAGAGTCAAGAAGTTGTCTATCGGAAATATCTACATCATCAGGTCTGACCTACACAAACTGCCGCTTAGGGACAGGAGCTTAGACTTAGCGATCTTGATGAATGCTCTACATGAAGTGTCCAGCAGACAAGAATTTCTTAGAGAAGTATCTAGGATCCTCAAGGCCAAAGGGAAGCTTTCCTTGATAGACTGGAAGAGGTCGCGTAGAAGAGAAGAGTTTGGTCCACCGCTCAAGGAGAGGATCAGTAAAGGTCAAGCCCAGAAGATCCTTGAGCATAAGTACTTCAAACTTGCCAAGGAGTTTAAAGCAGGGCCCTACCATTATGGGCTACTATTCTTCAAGAAATGACCTCTTGGTATTGGAAGAGGAGAATGAACTCATTTGTTGGGAGGCAGCAGAGCTTTTACAACATCACCGAATCTTGGCACCATCTCAAAATGACCAATCATGTCCGGCCTTACCCACAAGTATTCTGTATGTTCCCAGTCAAGTCTTATGTTAGGGGTGTAGGTCTCGAAAAGAAACGGGTATACCAGCGCCTCATTTTGACTGTCTATTTCCACCAGTATAGGCGGGGCTGAACCGAGAAGTTCTAACATGTTTTCTTGTAGACCTGTCTCCTCCAAAATTTCTTTGTAGGCAGTCTCCTCTGGACTCATATTGTCTTCTATTCTACCAGCCACCCCACACCAGAGCCCGGGGTTAACGCTGACCTTACTGCTTCTTTTCAGGAGGAGCAGCAAACCGTTCCAAGTGATTATGCAGGTCACCGTATGATATCTTCGTTTCATCACGACAGGTAGTACCAAGATGAGATTTTGAAGCTTTCGTCTTTGTTATTAGCTCATGCAAGATCTCGGTTGAATATCGGCACGAAAACTTTCCGTTAAATAGTTGAAGCGATACTTCTAGGTTGAATGTCAAAGAAGATGGTCGAGATGAAGGAGCAGGAACGATTAGATGAGCTGACTGACATAGTCAATAGAAGCTACGGTATGTGCCCTGCGTGCAAGGAACTGTTTGACCAACTTACATGGGAATTGATCCAACAATTTGAGAGAGTGCTCAATCACAGGAAAAGAGCATAGCAACTTGCTTTCCAAAGAAATCTGGACAACTAATGAATTGGAGCGTCTGATCAAACATGCAACTCAAATCAGTCAACCATAACAAGAGGTGGACGTGGTCTTCAGCTTCAGGTCAGAGCAATCACCCACTACTGGCAAAGTTGCACATTCAACTGTACCGCATTTGTGGAGACTATTTACAGGATGACTGGCTTCCAAAACTGATGACCCACTCATGAGAAGCGGATTCATGGAAATAATTATGGGTGGGAAAACAGAGTTGGATGAGCGCCTAAGCGTCTCTGCGCCTTGGCCGCTGGAGTGGCCAAAATTCCCCTACTTCTTCTTCTTGGGCTTCTTTACCTGTCTTGGTTTACCCATCTCCACTCCTCCCTAGGTTGTAAAGTGCAGAAAGATGTACGCTCTATATTCTTATCAATCTTATTAGATTAAACGATTTCGAGTTCTGACAAGTAAACCTACAGTCAAACCATGAAGATAAACCGCCAGAGACCCGTTACAGGGTAAGATCACTTTAAGTTTCAGGGTATCAATCTTATGCGGGAAGTTGACTTGGATTTAAATAGCTTGCAGAAGGGAGATTTGTTTACCATTTTGACGGATTTGGCAGGATATGAGGTGAAACGTTACGCCTAGGAAGGAGGTTCACCTGAGACTGGAGGAGCTCAAGACTGAGCTCGCTGAAGTTAGAGGTTTGGAGATCGCCATCGGCAAGATCATTGAGGAGGAGTGGGCCGAACCCATGGGGCCAACCCCATACCCCTCCATAACCACTCTTAGAGAGTGGGACTTGAAACTGCTCAAGAAGTACAAACCACTGTACATGCCATACTGTGACGTCTGCTGCCTATGTACAATGGGTAAATGTGACCTGACAAGAGGAAAGCGAGGCGCTTGCGGATTAGATATGTCGGCGCAGCAGTCCCGAATAGTCCTGTTGGCTTGCTGCATCGGCGCCTCGACGCACACAGGCCACGCCAGACACCTGGTTGAACACCTCATCAACAAGTACGGGCCAGATCTTCCACTCGACGTAGGGAAATCAGTAGGCATAGAAGTTGAGGCCCCAATCACCAGACTAGTCTGCGGCGTTAGGCCTAGAACTCTAGCCGACTTGGAAGACGTTCTTGATTATCTTGAAACACAGATCACCCATCTGGTGGCGTCAACTCACACCGGGCAAGAAGGAAGCGAGCTGGACTTCGAATCTAAAGCATTCCATGCGGGAATGATCGACCATGTTGGAATGGAGGTTGCAGATATTGCGCAGATCTCAGCCTTTGATTTACCAAAAGCTGATCCTGACGCACCTTTGGCAGAGATAGGTCTCGGAGCAGTTGACGTATCGAAACCAGTAATCCTAGTGATTGGACATAACGTTCCACCAGCCGTCGAGATCATAGACTATCTTGATAAGAACGGCCTCTACGATAAGGTTGAAGTCACCGGAATTTGTTGCACTGCCCACGACCTCACAAGGTACAACCCGAAGGCCAAGATCATCGGGCCCATCTCATGGCAACTGCGATACATCAGGAGTGGCATTCCAGACGTAATCGTTGTCGATGAACAATGTATTCGAGCAGATGTATTGGTTGAAGCCCAAAGAATCGAAACGCCAGTCATCGCCTCTTCTGAAAAGAATTGTTTAGGATTGGTGAACCGAACTCTTGATCCAGTTGACGAAGTAGTAGCTGATCTTGCGGCCAGAAAGGCTGGAGGCGCAGTTATCCTCGACCCAGCCAAGGTTGGAGAGGTGGCTTCAAGAGTCGCGTTTGAGGTGGCTCCTAAAAGAACCAAGTTCAAAGCCATCCCTGACTTTGCCGAGACTATACGGGAAGCAAAGAAGTGTACTCAGTGTAATGAATGCAGACGAGCCTGTCCCAATAATCTTCCTATACCAGAGGCTTTTGGCGAAGCGGCCGCTGGAAGAACAAGCAAACTCGCAGACCTGTATGAGGTCTGCATCGGTTGCGGCAGATGTGAGAGCGCATGTCACAACCATATACGAATACACAGCTCCATAATCAGGGCAGCTGAGAGAAAGATCAAGGAAGAGAAGTACAAGGTCAGGGTTGGAAGGGGCGCGATACAGGATGTGGAGATACGAAATGTCGGCGCCCCCATAGTGCTCGGCGAAATTCCAGGAGTCATCGCGTTGGTTGGGTGCGCAAATTATCCAAACGGTGGAAGAGAAGTAGCCGAGATAGCTGATGAATTTGCTAAGCGTCGATACATCGTGGTCTCCTCTGGATGCTCCGCCATGTCGATTGCTATGCATAAGAATAGCGAAGGCAAATCCCTGTACGAAGTCTATCCAGGAACATTTGAGGCTGGAGGTCTTGTGAACGTCGGTTCATGCGTCTCCAACGCTCACATCGCCGGAGCGGCCATCAAGATAGCGGACATCTTTGCAAAGCGGAGACTGAGAGCAAACTACGAGGAGATCGCGGACTACATTCACAATAGGGTAGGCGCCGTAGGCTTGGCTTGGGGTGCCATAACACAGAAGGCGGCCTCCATAGCAAGCGGCTTCTGGCGTCTAGGTGTCCCAGTTATTGTGGGGCCCCACGGATCCAAATATAGACGTATGCTCTTGGGAAGAAGAGACCGTGAAGAGGACTGGTACGTCTACGATGCGCGTACTGGCGGCCAAGTCTACACCGGTCCTACACCTGAGCACCTCTTCTACGTTGCCGAGACCAAGGAGGAGGCGATGGTTATGATGGCTAAGCTATGCCTGAGGCCTAACGACACCACGAAGGGACGGATGATAAAGCTTAGCAACTACATTGATATGCATAGAAAGTTCTACGGCGTGATGCCGGACGATCTTGAACAACTTGTGCGTAGGGAAGCCGACATTCCAATAACAATGAAGGATGAGATCACCAAGATCCTAGAGGAAAAGGGATGGCAAGAAAGGGCCACTCCAGACCCCACCCTACTTCCGAGAATGATTGGAGCGAGGAAAGTAAAATGATAAACACTGAACCTTGGCAGACAGCCGAGATCTCCTGCTTAACGAGAGCCTTTCCCATCACAGAACCGGAGGTTGTCGTTGCGGCCATAAAGAGATCTGAACGCCCAATATTTGTGGTTGGGCATGAAGCTGTCATGGTGGATCTGGCAGGTGGAAAACCTATCGACTACATAATTCAAATGGCTGAGTCGACAGGGGCACAGACTGTGGCGACGGCACATATCATAGGCGAATTTGTAAAGAGAGGGTTCAGCAAAGCATACTGGATGTCTATTGTAGACGTCACAAATAGACTCAAAGATCCCGAGTGGAAAGGGCTTGATGGGCAAGGTCAATATGACCTTGCGTTGCTCTTGGGAATTCAATACTACTTGGGGTGGGTTGCACTTTCGGGGCTCAAGCACTTCGCACCTCACCTAAAGACTGTATCACTGGATAGATTCCATCAGCCACATGCCACTTGGTCATTCCCAAACATTACGATCGAGGACTGGCAGCAACAACTCGAGACTATTGCAGTGGAATTGAAAGAGAAGTAAAATCCTCCACTGGGATGTAAGATCAATTGTAACTCTTTTAGGTATCCATTCCACTCAAAGTAAGTCTTCCAGTATATGATGGCTCTCACCGCACAAGTTTCTTAAGCATTTTAAGCTACGCTTCTTTAGAGGTGGAGATGCAAGAATGAAGTGGCTGAGAGTTCTATTGGCAGCAGTCGCTTATACAATCTTGGCCCAGATATTTCACAGTGTATCAACATTTTTGACGATGGAATATTACCTTGACCCAAAGTTCTTACCGGTCTGGAGCAAAACAATGATGCCAACAGCAGGTCCGCCGCCCATGGAATTCCTCTATTTGACAATAGTCTTCAGCTTCATCACGGGACTGTTATTCAGCATAGTATACTCATTCATTGCAACCTGTATTCCAGGCAAAGGAGCTACTTCAAAAGGAGTCAACTATGGACTAATTCTCTTCCTGATATCTGGAATCCCGTTCTTTCTGACCAATTATCTCCTGATCAATCTGCCGTTAATGCTGCTAGTGTACTGGCTTGTCATAGACGGATTACTGCTCTACTTAGCAGGTGGAGTAGCGATAGCCAACATCAACAAGTAGAAGATCTGGGTTTAAGCGCAAGGAGCCTACTGACCGATTTCTTGGGTCAGTATCAGCAATCTCTAGTCCCTAGGGTTGCCACAACATACTGTGGGTAAGCTTGGGAAGGGCGACTCAAAATCAAGGCAGGTAATTGAATTCTTTCACGAAACCATTTCCATAAGCGGCTGAGAGCACAGGTGATCGCCCCCATCTAAGCAGTGTTGATTCATAAGTCGAATTCGGTGAAATTGCAAGTCTCGCGCCTTGTATTCCTTTGGAGCTGTGCGACCGTCAGTTCCATACCAGTTCCTTCAGTTACTCTCGTTGGTTTTTGGAGCGTCCGTACTTTACAGAACACGTATTTCAGGCGGGTTACTCACTCTTTAAGCGCTTCGATTGCTTTTGTAGCCCAGTCTGGGTCGGCAAGTAGAGATCGGCCTATCCCAACCAGATCCGCGACTCCCGCCCTCACAACCTCGTCTGCAAACTCTGGCGTCCTTATTCCTCCTGTAGTTATGACTGGAACATTCACAGCCTTTTTGATTCCCTTTGCAAGGTGTGCAAAGTATCCTTCGCCCGAAAGATTTGGAGGTCTTGAGCCGCAGAGGCCTCCTGAAACGTCAATCACGGAAATTCCTAAGTTAGAGAGGGATTGAGCGATCTTCTTTGACTCCTCTAGTGTCAGGCCTTCAGGCGTCATGTCGTCTGCCCCTAGACGGTAGAGTACAGGAATATCTTGTCCGACTTTGTCCAAAACCTCGGATGCAACTTCAAGGGGGAACCTCATCCTGTTCTCAAGAGTACCGCCGTATCTGTCATTGCGTCTGTTTGTAAGTGGGGAACAGAACTGGCTCAGAAGGAAGCCGTGGGCACCGTGGATCTCGACCGCATCGAATTCTGCCTTAACTGCGCGGTTAGCGGCAAGACCGAAGGTATTCACTATCGATTGGATCTCATCAATAGTTAGTTCACGAGGTGTCTCTTTGATTTCTGGGTCTGGGATGGGAGACGGTGCCACCGGTTGCGCCCCACAGACCCTTGAATTTGCTCTTCGACCAGCATGGTTAATCTGTATCGTGATAGGTGTGCCTTCCCGATGCACAACCTCAACTAGTCTTGACAATCCAGCTACTAGGTCGTCGCTGTAGATTCCAAGTTGACTTTCGGAGAATGGTAGAAGGGAGAATTTGCCGGTTGGATGGATGTAGCTGTGCTCTACAATCACTAGCCCTACAGATTTGCAGCGACGCCTGTAGTGAGATAACAAGGCGTCGGTGACTTCGCCTGATCTTGTGGCAAGTTCGCTGGCCATCGGTGGCATGACGATTCGATTCTTAAGATGCAGTTTTCTTATTGTGATCGAGTCAAGCAGTGAAGCCATGATTTCACATTCACTAGTTGATCTGTGTGAAGATAAGAATTATTGTTTGGTTAGGAATCTATTGAGGGCTTGGCCTCTCGTAGCCTCCAGATTCCCCACTTCCTTTTGATCAAAGAAGAGAAGCGAAAAAGATAGTCCGCTTGAGATTCCGACACATTAAGCTAAATTCTAGGACTAATCTAGCATATTAGAGGCGAGAGATGTCAAGCAATACTACACAACGTTTTGTGACCCTTGCGATTATTGTTACTCTAAGCCTCTCAGTATGGTCAGGCTATCTGTACTCCCAAACCTACAAGCTATCCCAAGACTCGAGTTTGCGGCTCGCCGAGGCAAGGCGGAGCCTTGAAGAGGTCAACATACTGGTTCACGAAGCTAATTCGAAACTGGATGCAGCGAACAAGATCTCTTCAGAAGGGAACAGAAAACTTGAGGAAGCTAACAAACTACTGAAGGAGACTGAGGATCTACTTAAAGAGATTAGGTTTCACGGAATCGCCTACATAACCTCGATTACGGTTGAGCAGAAACCCGAGATCCACTACCTGACAGGTGAACTTCTGCTAACAGTAAGACTGAACTTTAATGCGTCGTCACTATCTAGATTCCCAGTATATTATGAGGACAAGATCATCGACACCACCGAGTCTAGTATCAATATCAGTGGACAAACCTACAGTTTTGACGAGTTTGCAAAGACAACAAGTGCCCAGACAGACCTAGAAACACCCCATTGGAGCGATAGACCCAAAACTCTAGGAACAGATACCCCCCAAGTAGCTGTATGGATTGGCCTGAGAGGCTTTGCATTTCAGAGGCAGGGGATAGTGCTTGCTGACCCTAAAGAGAACATGACGATTGGGGTTGACTTGAAGCTCCAACTTATCCAAGCCCACACGAACCTCGTCATGGAACGGACGGCCATTCACTTAGACTTCGAACTCAGACCTGAGGGCCAGATATCTGTCAGAATGCTAGAATGGAAGCCCAAGCCGGCACCTCCATAACTATTTGACCAGCGTAATACCTACTGGGTTTCACCCCAGTTCTCTGTCAGGTTAACTTGGGTTCCGCTCAGTTTTGATAGCTAGTCAGATTCTGAGAAGCTAGAAGGATTTCAACGACTCTAATCCTAAGACTTCCCAGAGCTGGGCCACATAATATTTATTAGAATGAGCTGTTTTGCTAATAGCAAGCTCCATACGAGTCCTTTACACTCATGGTGAGGAGCTTTTTCTCTGTGTGGGAGCGGCTAGCCTAGTTGAGTAAGGAAACAAAAAAGAAAGACTTTATCTTCGAACATGAACTTGTTCCGCAACACATAATCCTGTCAAAGAAAGAAGTTGGGGAACTCTTGGAAAGATATCACATCAAGCCTTACCAACTCCCGTACATACGTGCCTCAGACCCGGCAGCAGTAACCATAGAAGCCAAGCCTGGAGACATACTGAAGATAGTTAGGAGAAGCTCAACCGCTGGAGAAGTAGTCGTCTATCGTTATGTTGTTGAAGATTAAGAAGAGGTAAGGATCAGCTCATGCAAAAATCTGAATCATATCTCTGGGATATAATGAAGGGTTTCTTCAAGGAGACAGGTTTCGTAAGGCAACACATAGACTCCTATAACGATTTCATCGGGGCAGGCCTGCAATCGATAATAGACGAAGTAGGCGAGATACCGATAGAGGTTGAAGAGAAACCCTTCACGATAAGATTTGGAAAGATAGAGATGGGAATCCCCAGAGTGATGGAGGTCGACGGCTCAGAGAGAAGAGTCTACTCAGCGGAGGCGCGAATAAGAAACCTGACGTATGCTGCACCTCTACATCTTGAGATGACTCCAGTCGTGGGGGAGAAGGAAGGCGCAACAGAGCTCGTATATATCGGAGACCTACCCGTGATGCTGAAGTCCGAGATATGCCCCCTCTCAAGATTGACCTCTGAAGAACTTGTGGCCGTCGGTGAGGACCCACTTGATCCTGGAGGTTACTTCATAATAAACGGTTCAGAGAGAGTAGTTGTAGCCCTTGAGGACTTGGCTCCGAATCGTGTTCTGGTAGATATTGAGAAAGCAGGCTTGAATCCTAACTATAAAGCCAAGATCTTCTCAACAACAGTTGGGTTCAGAGCACGAATAGAAGTTACGATGAAGAGCGACGGCGCCATCTACGTCTCAATGCCGGGAATGCCAGCAGACATACCTTTTGTTGTGATGATGAAGGCCCTTGGTGTTGAGGTGGACGCCAAGATCGCGGAGCTCGTCTCGGTTGATGAGAAGATTCAGAACGAACTTGAGGATTCTTTTGAGAAGGTTCTTGATGTAACTTCGAGCAAGGATTCTTTTCTGTTCATCGGGAACAGGCTCGCTCCGGGACAGATAGTGGAGTACAGGCTCAAGAAGGCTGAGACCGTCCTCGACAGAAACTTCCTTCCACACCTTGGAAGGCTGCCGAAAAACCGACTGGAGAAATCCTGCTTCCTAGCTGAGATAGTGAACAGGTTAGTGGAACTCAAACTTGGGAGGAGGCCGCCTGACGACAAAGACCACTACGCAAACAAGAGGTTGAAACTTGCAGGGCCACTTCTTGCGGAGTTATTCAGAATAACTTTCAGAAACTTGACTAGAGACCTCAAGTATCAACTTGAGAGGATAACCATCAGGAGGCCTGTGGAACTCTCCATAGCTAACGCTGTCAGGCCGGGAATCATTACCGAAAGAATACAGCATGCCATGGCTACTGGAAACTGGGTCAGAGGGCGAGTAGGGGTGACGCAGCTCCTTGACAGAACAAACTTCTCCTCGACCCTCAGCCACATGAGGAGGCTCCAGTCACCGTTGAGCAGAAGCCAACCGAATCTTGAGGCCAGAGACCTACACCCAACCCACTGGGGAAGGCTCTGCCCCAACGAGACGCCTGAAGGATCAAATTGTGGCTTGGTTAAGAATCTGGCCCTCTCAGCAACAATCTCCATCGGAACGGATCCTTGGGAAGTTGTGGTGATACTCAAGAATCTAGAACTTATCCCTCTTGAGGCCGCCGATAGGAAAGTGAGGAAGAACGGTGCAAAGGTCATCGTAGACGGAATAATTGCTGGATACGTAATGAACCCCACAGCCTTCGTTGAGAATATTCGAAGTATGAGAAGAAGAGGCGAGATCAGTCCAGAGGTAAATGTGGCCTACATCCAACCCAGACATGAGGAGGCCAATGTTGAGGTCTACGTGAACTGCGATTCTGGGAGGGTCAGGAGACCCCTGGTGATAGTCCAGAATGGAAGATCGAAGCTGACAGATGAGATTGCTGAAGCGGTGAGCAGGGGAGAAATGAGTTGGGGCGACCTTCTCAAGAAAGGAATAGTTGAGTATCTAGACGCTGACGAGGAGGAGAACACACTCACAGCGCTGGACAAGTCCAAGATAAACGGTAAGACGACACACCTTGAACTTGCACCCTACACAATAATGGGTATCTGCTCCTCACTAATACCCTATGCAGAACATAACCAGTCGCCCAGAAACGCCTATGAGTCAGCCATGGCGAAGCAGGCTCTAGGAGTATTCGCCTCAAACTACACGAACAGGGTAGATTCAAGATCACACCTTCTACAATACCCACAGGTTCCCCTAGTCAGAACAAAGCCTATGGAGAGCATAAACTTCGATGAACGGCCCTCAGGCCAAAACTGCGTCGTAGCAGTCTTATCACTTCAAGGTTACAATATGGAGGACGCCATAATCATAAACCGATCCTCAGTCGACCTTGGACTGGCGAGATCAACATTCTTCAGGGTCTATGAGGCTGACAGCCGCCAGTATCCTGGTGGCCTACGGGACAAATTCGAGATTCCTGAACCTGGCACCAGAGGCTACAGAGGCGACCGTTACTATCGGCTTCTAGAGGAGGATGGAGTAATCTCAGTAGAGGCTCCAGTTTCAGGAAATATGGTTCTCATAGGTAGAGTCAGTCCACCGAGGTTCCTCGAGGAATACCGTGACTTTGAGGTTAGAGGGCCGACGAAAAGAGACTCATCCGTATGCATGCGGCCATCAGAGTCAGGAATAGTAGACCAAGTCTTCCTGACAGAGTCGATTGAGGGAAGCAGACTCGTGAAGGTCAAAGTTCGAAGCCAAAGGATCCCTGAGTTGGGAGACAAATTTGCGTCCAGACACGGCCAGAAAGGAGTCATAGGTCTGCTTGTCCCAAAGGAGGATATGCCGTTCTCAGAGAACGGGATCGTGCCGGACATAGTCATAAATCCACATGCAATACCTTCAAGGATGACAGTTGGCCAGTTTGTCGAGTCTATAGCAGGCAAAGTTGCGGCAATGATGGGGGTTCCACTTGACGGAACACCATTCAGCAATGATGAACCCTCAACCCTGCAGGAAGCCCTCTTGAAACTTGGCTTACAGCATGGGGGACGAGAGGTCTTCTACAATGGAATAAGCGGAAACAAACTTGAGGCAAACGTCTTCACTGGACTAGTCTACTACCAGAAACTTCACCATATGGTCGCCGATAAGATGCATGCTAGGGCAAGGGGGCAGGTTCAGATGTTGACTAGACAGCCTACTGAGGGGAGAGCAAGAGGCGGTGGCCTAAGGTTTGGCGAGATGGAGAGAGACTGCTTGATCGGCCACGGTGCATCCGCCCTCCTCAGAGATAGGTTACTTGAGGAGTCTGACCGCTACACTGCGATGGTATGTGAGAACTGTGGGCTACTCGCATACTATGACTCAAGACAGAATAAGTACATCTGCAGGGTCTGCGGTGAAAAGACAACGATATCACCTGTAGCAATCTCATACGCGTTCAAGCTCCTGATACAGGAGCTCATGTCCCTAGGGGTTGCTCCTAGGCTTCTTGTGGAGGAGCGTGCTTAACAATGGCCGTGTCAGAAGAGACTTACAAGATTGTGGATAGCATAAGATTCTCTCTGCTTTCACCAAATGAGATCAGGAAACTATCAGCGGTAGAGATCCAGACGGCGGACACCTATGATGAAGATGGGGTCCCGATAGTCGCGGGCCTAATGGACGGGCGACTGGGGACGCTGGAGCCCAGACAGAAGTGTAGAACCTGCGGAAACACCGCATTGGCTTGTCCAGGGCACTTCGGCCACATAGAACTTGCTGAGCCTGTCATCCACGTATCCTTCGTCAAGCTCATCCACCGCTTACTGTCTGTGACATGTAGAAACTGCGGAAGGATACTTCTCTCAGAAGATAAGGTCAAGGAGTATGAAGCAAAGATCAAGGAAGTTAAGGATCGACTGAATACTGTTCCTGAATCCCTCTACAAGAAGATACTCAAACAAGCAAAGGAAGCTATGGCTTGTCCTCACTGTGGAGCTCAGCAGTACCCGATAGAGCTCGTCAAACCAACCTCGTTCCACGAGGCTGTTGAGGGTGGGGCGCCCAAGATTCCTCCAAGCGCAATAAGGGAGAGGCTAGAGAGGGTTCCTGACGATGATCTTAGGCTGCTGGGAATAGACCCCCAAGCCGCAAGACCGGAATGGATGGTCCTCCAAGTCTTACCAGTCCCCCCTGTGAGTGTGAGGCCTTCCATAACGCTCGAGTCGGGAATAAGGTCTGAAGACGACCTGACCCATAAACTTGTGGACATAATCAGAATAAATCAGAAGCTCGGTGAAGCCCTCGAATCCGGGGTACCCATAAACATAATTCAGGAACTCCACGACCTCCTTCAGTATCACGTCACAACCTATTTTGACAACGAAGTTTCAGGCCTACCGCCTGCGAGACACCGTTCAGGAAGAGCCCTCAGAACAATCTGTCAGAGGCTCAAAGGTAAGGAGGGAAGATTCAGAGGAAACCTCTCTGGAAAACGTGTAGACTTCTCGGCCAGGACGGTGATCTCTCCGGACCTGAACCTCGACATAAACGAGGTCGGGGTTCCCATCGAACTCGCTTCAAGATTGACGATACCTGAGAGGGTTAACGAATGGAACCTTGAGGAGATGAAGCAGCTCATACGTAACGGTCCAGAACAGTATCCTGGAACACTCTACATAGTGAGGCCTGACGGTAGAAGGATCAGGCTTGAGTTCGTCCCTGAGAGGGAGAGTATAGCAGAGGCAGTGCAGCCAGGCTTCATGGTTGAGCGGCATATCAAGGACGGTGACATAGTACTCTTCAACAGGCAACCGTCACTCCACAGAATGTCGATCATGGCCCATTCGGTTAAGGTCCTGCCATACAAGACTTTCAGACTCAACCCATGCGTATGCCCACCATACAACGCCGACTTCGATGGAGATGAGATGAATCTGCATGTGCCTCAGGGGGAGGAGGCTAGGACCGAGGCTAGGTTGCTCATGCAGGTTCAGGACCAGATACTCTCACCCAGATACGGGGGACCTATAATAGGGGCGATAAGGGATCTTCTCAGTTCAGCCTACCTGCTCACGGCCAAAGGAACCCTTCTCACCAAGGAGGAGGTTGGGAGGCTTATCGCTGCAGCAGGCTACAGCGGAAAGCTTCCGGAGCCAGACGTTAAGGGTTCAAAGCCCATGTGGTCTGGTAAGTCCGTATTCAGCCTCGTCATACCAAGAGGTCTAAACTTCACAGCAAAATCAAACCTCTGCAACATCCATAATTGTCCAGACTGCAAGAAAGAGAAGTGTCCACACGACTCCTACATTGTGATAAAGAACGGTGTCTTGAAGCAAGGCATCATAGATAAGAACTCTATAGGAGCAGAAAGGTCTGAGAGTCTCTTCCACAGAATCGTGAAGGACTACGGGCCGGAGGCTGCAAGAGAGTTCGTAAACTCCGCAGCTAAACTCCTAGACAGATTCATAACATTGAAAGGATTCACATACGCGCTCGACGAACTCGCGATCTCAGAAGGGGTTAAAGAGAAGATCAGGAAGGCAATGGAGAAGGCTGAGGAGAGAGTTAATGGGCTAATCGAAAGCTACAGGGCTGGAACTCTTGAGAGGCTGGCTGGCCAGACATTGGAGGAGAGTCTGGAGATATACGTAATGAATGAGCTCTCAAGGGTTAGGGATCTAGCGGGTGAGTATGCTGACCAATATTTTCCAGCCGACAACAGCGGAATAATAATGACGAGAGCGGGGGCCAGGGGTTCAATGTTGAATATTGGCCAGATGACGGCTTGTCTGGGTCAGCAATCAATCAGAGGCAAGAGAATCCTTAGGGGTTACCGTGACAGAACCCTACCATTCTTCGAGCCGGGCGACGCGGGAGCTGAGGCACGCGGCTTCGTCTACTCCTCATACAGAGACGGACTCAACCCAATAGAGTTCTTCTTCCACGCCGTAGGTGGAAGAGAGGGCCTTGTAGACACCGCTGTGAGAACACAGCAGAGCGGCTACATGCAGAGACGACTGGTCAACGCGCTCGAGCACCTCAGGGTCGAGTATGACGGAACGGTGAGGGACTCAAGCGGAAACATAGTCCAGTTCAAGTATGGTGAGGACGGCGTCGACACGGCGAAGAGCGACCATGGGAAAGCAGTGAATATTGAGCGTCTTGTGGACAGGGTTAGGTTATTCTCAGAGAAGGGTGAGGCGGCAACTAAGAAGTATATTGAATCGAAGATAGATTCGGCTGCGGATAGACTCACCCCAAGCCTCGTTGACGAGTTGAAGAGGAACCTCCACGAAGCCAAACCTACACGTAAAGGTGTCGATCAGGTCATCAGCCTCACTATAGATAGTTATGTTCGATCCCTCATCGAGCCAGGTGAGGCTGCGGGAATAGTCTCGGCACAATCGATAGGCGAACCTGGAACACAGATGACTCTGAGAACATTCCACTTCGCAGGGGTCAAGGAACAGAACGTTACGTTGGGCCTCCCAAGACTGATCGAGATAGTTGACGCTCGAAAGGTTCCCTCAACACCAACCATGACGATCTACCTTGAGAAGAGATACCACGCAAGAAGGGAGAAGGCTCAAGAGGTGGCAAACGCGGTCACATGCACAACTCTGGAGGATGTGGCTGAGAATATAGTCTCAGACATATCCAGAATGAAGGTTTTGGCTAGACTGAACGTTAACGCGATGAAGGCTAGGAGTATAGTGCTGCAGGAGGTTCGTGAAGCCCTTAAACCTCCGAACTGCGAGGTTAAGATAGACAGGTTCGATGTTGAGATAACCCCTAAAGAGATGGAGATACAACAGTTCAAGCGTTTCGTAAATAGACTTAGACAGTTCAGACTGAAAGGCGCTCCTTCTGTGAGGAGAGCAATGATCTTAGAGGACCAAGGTGAATGGATCATAAGAACCGAGGGGTCAAATCTGGACTACGCGCTCGCAATACCTGGGGTCGACAAGACGAGAACAGTCTCCAACAATATGCATGAGGTTGCAGGGGTCCTAGGTATAGAGGCCGCTAGGAACGTGATAATCAAGGAGGCTATGAGCGTACTGGAAGAGCAAGGCCTAGACGTTGACATCAGACATGTGATGTTAGTGGCTGACATGATGACGAACTCAGGAGTTGTACTTCAGGTTGGAAGACACGGAATCAGCGGGGAGAAGACCTCAACACTGGCTAAGGCAGCTTTCGAGATAACCATCCCAACAATCATGGACGCATCTATAAAAGGCACAAAAGACATGCTCAGAGGAGTAGCTGAGAACGTGATAGTCGGCCGACAGATACCTATGGGAACAGGTTTGATAGAGGTTTACATGTCAATGCCGGAGAGGGAGGCTGGAAAATGATAGACTTCAACAGGCAGATCACAATCACCCTGAAGACTGGAAAGGTGGACCTTGGGTGTAGAAGCGCATCCGCAGCCGCAAAGCTTGGGAGGGCGAAACTGATAATCCTAGCCTCTAACTGTCCAGAGAACTATAAGACTGAGATAATGAGGGACGCCAAAGGCTCAGGAGTCCCAACATACATTTATGATGGAAAAAGTCTGGAGTTAGGCAGTGTATGCGGGAAACCATTTATAGTCGCCGCAGTAACAGTTAGGGAACCTGGAGACTCAGAGATACTGAGACTGGCTGAAGAACAAGATGCAGTCACCAAGAATTAGGCTCAAAGGCGACGAGATGAGGCTCATAGCCCTATTCGAGAGCATAACTGGAGCAACATCAAATGACTGCCTCATAGACGAAGAGAACGACCGGGTTATCCTCGTGGCGAAGAAGGGAGAGATGGGCCTAGCCATAGGGAAGGCTGGCAGGAACATAAACACGCTTAGAAAGATGACCGGCCGACAGATAGAGATCGTCGAGTCTGCAGATGAACCTGAACAGCTAATAAAGAACTCACTCGCACCTGCCAAGGTGAGGGCCATAAGAATAACAGAGAAGCCTGACGCAAAGATCGCCGTGGTCGAGGTTGATCCAAGGGACAAGGCGATCGCGATTGGAAAGAACGGCAGGACAATAGATAAGACGAGGCTTCTGGCCAAGAGATACTTCCAGATAGACCAAGTCATCATAACCTGAAAGACTCAACAATACACCTTCTTCAGGCCAACCATTATATCTCTCTAATAACCCTGTCAGAGAGAAAAAGGTGGATAGGCTTGAGACTCAACAATGTCGAGATAGAGGACACCTTCGCAGAGGCCTTCCCAATGTACATTGGAAGATACATCATCACAGCCTCTACAAGACGTTGGGCCCTAGCATCAGCCCAAGAATCGAAAGGCCTAGGTGTATCAGCAACACTAGGTCCCGGCGAGGCTGGGATAGAGCGGGAAGTGGCTGTCGAGGAGTCTCCTGACCACCGGCCAGGATACTTACTGGATGTAGGCCATAGGGAGAGAAAGGAACTCAACTACTGGCTAATCGCAAGAATAAGGAAGGGAGTACTCCCTGTCCCCACAACATCGGCCTTCGACGCCATGCCCAAAGAGATGGCTCAATACTACGTTGAGGTTAAGGACACCCCTATACAGCTCTTCGGAGACGGATATGAGGAGATAGTTGAGAGAGAGGGAAGGGCGGTCTACAAGATTCCGAGAATGGACGGCTTCTTCTATATCGAGGCCAAGTTCGGGGTTGCCCGGGGAATAGCGGGAGGCAACTTCCTGATCTTGGGTGAATCCCCAGCCTCATCCCTCATGGCGGCTGAGGTTGCCGTCGACGCCATGAGAGAGGTACCCTACGTCTTCAATCCCTGCGCTGGAGGAGTAGCGGCTTCCGGAACAAAGGTTGGAGGAAGAAGATACAGAGAGGCTGTTGCAACAACAAACGACGCCTACTGCGCTGTACTCAGAGACAGGGTTGAGGAGACCAAGATCCCTGCAGGAGTCAACTGTGTCTACGAAGTCTTCGTCAACGGGCTGAACCTAGCCTCTGTAATGAGGGCCATGAAGGTTGGAATAGAGGCAGCGTCAACAGTTGCCGGTGTAAGAAAGATCTCAGCCGGCAACTACGGTGGAAAGCTAGGTAAGATACTGATTCCGCTCAGCAAAGTCTTGGAACTCCATTGAGAAGTATTGGCAACGGGATGGCTGTCTCACAGAGAATGAAACTCCTCATCCTCAGTCTACTGTTTCTTGCGGTTCTTCTGGCACAGACTCCAATAGGTATCGGTTGGGCCGTCGAGTCAACCCTGACGATTCAACCGTCGATTGCAGACACATTCGTCAACAGTATGTACCTAACCACAAAGTACTCAGAGGATCCTCACGGTTATTTGTGGGCCATCTTTGCGGGAAACATGTATGTTGAGTACGACTCCTTCAAAGGGTACGGCTCCTCAAGAATCTACATAAAGTTCAACATAACCTCAATCCCAAAAGACGCAAAGATACTCTCGGCAAACATGTGCCTCTACATGTATGACCCACCCAAGACCAGCCAAGAGTTTGAGGCCTACAGGGTTCTGTCAGACTGGGACCAAGACAAGCTCACCTGGAGAACTCAGCCACCCTCAACCAAGACTTCAACATCAACAACAACGATCAATCCGACCCCTACTGAAGCATGGGTCTGCTGGGAGATCATAAGCGACCTCAAGATGTGGCACTCAAAAGCTGCAGAGAACTACGGAACCATGATAAAGATAAAACATGAGACGAACGCATCAGACCAAGTTGCCTCATTCCTTCCAAAAGAGGCCTTGCGACACCAAGAACTCAGGCCCAAACTTCTGGTCAGGGTCGACTGGCATGAACCAATAACCCCAACTCCATCCCCAACACACCCACCGACAGAAACACCAACCTATACACCACCATCCCCACCTCCCGCCACGACCACACCGCCTACCACCATTAACCCACCTACTCCAACTCCTAGACCCGAGACTCCAACCTTTAGCCCACTCGTGCCAGTGACAATTATTGGTCTGATAACGCTAGCCAGCGGACTTTTCTTGATTTCGAGAAAAAGAGCGAGAAATACTCATTCGAAGAAGAACAGGTCCTCAGGTGTGCCTAAGCGTTTGGTCAGCAATATCGGATTCACTTCGATGAAACAAGAATAATAAGGAATAGGGGTTGTTCTTGACCGTAACCCAGCAAGTTAAGTCAGAATAAACCACTCTGAAACATTTGGTGATTAGCCCGCGGCTGAATTTCCGCTCAGAGATGTCTTACAACCTTTTGGCGGTGTGAACTCAGGTGGGATCAATATGTAGAGTCAACCCTCCCATAGAGGTGGTCAGCTTCCCACGTGATGTTTTGATCCAGAGATTGGTGAGACATTGATGTGGAGAGAGTCTCCGGCTGTCTCTACTGTTAACGAGCCGTTTGGTGAATAGTATTTGCCCCAAAGGTTTGAGTGGGGACACGGAGACTTCTAGCCTTGAAATATGTTATGTGGCCTAACCGATGTCCGACGGTCAACGTGTTGATGGGTTTCCCATGGGTGCTTCTGAGCAATTGGCGCCTCGATAGCTGAGGGAGTAGTGGCCTTGGGCTTCCTGGAAAAACCCGAGGCGGAGAAGGCGAACCGTGAGTGCGGCAACCTCTTTGCTCACCAAATCTCAGGCCACCTGTTCCTCAACTTCCAAGATACAGTACTTTCAACATCTCACAGTTTTAGGGGCCTTACATCTGTTTGAGAACCGGATATACAAGACTCAACAACCTGCCTCCAACAAGACGAGCGCTATTGAGCTTGCAGCATCTCCGGCGTTCCAGAAACACTCGCATCTAGCTTCTCAGAACAGTTTTTATAATCGAGCTTAGATTGACTGCAAGATCATTGATAAATTCGGGATAGAGAGATGGGAAAGACTTCTAGGGGCCTCTTGGCTGCGAGAAAGCTCAAACGTATACGTAAGAAGTTTAGGTGGAAGTACGCTCCGTACAAGAGAAGGATGCTTGGCCTAGACTACAAAGCCGACCCCCTCCAAGGCGCGCCCCAAGCAAGAGGGATAGTTCTGGAGAAGGTTGGGATTGAGTGTCGCCAACCAAACAGTGCGGTGAGAAAGGCGGTGAGGGTCCAACTCATAAGGAATGGGAAAGTGATAACTGCATTCACACCTGGAGACGGCGCCCTAAACTTCATAGATGAACATGATGAAGTTCAAGTATGCGGCATAGGTGGAGCTGAAGGCAAATCTATGGGCGACATACCAGGAATAAGATATCAAGTCTTTAAAGTCAACAATGTCTCACTTGACGCACTCTTATCTGGAAAGAAAGAGAAGCCAAGACGTTAGGGCAGAAACAAACAACACAAAAAGACCTTGAACGTTGCGACTTAAGCTTCTTCTAATTGGTCTCGCATCCACAGCCAAGAGTGTGCATGGAAAGACTCATTTAACGGAACAGACTTTGCGTTAATTATGTAAATTGGTTGCCGGGGTTGCCTAGAGATTCAGCAGTGAATCGGGAAACTAGGTAAGGCGTCGGCTTGCTAAGGATCCGCGGAGAGCCGATGACCCTTACGGGTCACGTGGGTTCAAATCCCACTCCCGGCGCCACTTGTACTAGTAGCTCTTGCATTTGAATATGTAACGTGAAGACTTGTTGTAAAACAACATGGGAACTGTTTTCTTCTGTTGAGGCGCATTCAATGTTTAGTGCGTAAGATATAGAATTAAGTTATTGAGATCTCGTAGGATGAACAGTTACAGAAGGAAGTATGGCTAGTGTGGCGAAGATCTTGATGAACCGGAAAGCTTGGCATTCGATGAGTATTGAAGATGTCCTAGAAAGTCTCAAGACTGGGCTAAATGGTTTGAGTGAGGGAGAGGCTAGACGGCGACTTCAAGAGTTTGGGCCTAATGAACTTGTAGCCGAGAAGAAACCGTCCCCACTCAAGCTGTTGCTTGAACAGTTCAAGAGCATCCTTATAATAATCCTGGTCTTCGCCACAATATTCTCAGCCTTGATAGGCGAATTGATTGACGCGATAGTAATCCTTGTCATCGTTCTTGCATCCGCTGGCCTCAGTTTCATTCAGGAGTATCGTGCGGAGAAAGCGATTGAAGCCTTGGAAAAGATGCTGTCTCTAACTATAACTGCGATTCGGGACGGAGTGGGAAAAGAGACGGCTTCGAATGAGCTGGTGCTGGGAGACGTAGTATTACTGGAGGCCGGTGACAAGATACCTGCTGACGCCAGACTACTTGAGATAGCAAATCTGAATGTTGACGAATCCTCTCTAACAGGAGAATCAATTCCAGTCATCAAGGACTTGGATCCGCTGTCTGAGGACACGTATGTGGCCAACAGAAGAAACATGATATTCTCGGGAACCACAATCACTTACGGAAGAGGAAAAGCCGTCGTGACAGCCACCGGTATGGCGACGGAATTTGGGAAGATAGCGAAGGAGGTTGCGACGACTGTTCAAGAGAAGACGCCTTTGGAGAAGAGGACGGAAGAGATCGGCAAGTGGCTCGGAATTCTCTCTTTGGGGGCCTGCGTTGCTGTAGCCTTCTTCGGCATCCTAAGGGAATACCTCCTTGAAGGTTTTCTCACAACGGATTTCTTGTTGGAAATAGTAATGTTCGGCGTTGCCTTGGCGGTTGCCGCAGTTCCGGAGTCTCTACCCGCCATAGTGACTGGTACCCTTGCCATAGGAATGCGTGAGATGGCGAAGAGAAACGCTCTGGTTAGAAAGATGTCCGCGGTTGAGACGCTGGGTTCCACAACCGTGATCTGCTCCGACAAGACAGGAACCCTGACCAGGGGCGAGATGACCGTCCGTCGCATATACATAGATGGACGATTGGTCGAGGTTACAGGCGTCGGTTACGAGCCAAAAGGAGAGTTTCACGTCACAAATGGTCACTTCAAAACTGACCAACCCGCGTTTTCAATATTTGCTAAGGCCTCCATCCTCTGTAACGACGCTGAACTTGAGCAGAGGGAGGGTGGATGGCACATCAGAGGAGACCCCACTGAGGGCGCCATGATAGTCGTTGCAGAGAAGGCTGGCTTCCGCCAAAAGGATGTCAGAAGCGAACATTCGAGGATAGGCGAGTTGCCCTTCAGTTCTGAGAGAAAGCGCATGAGCACAGTGAACGTTTGGCCTGAAGAAGGTAGGAGGGCAGTCTTCATGAAGGGCGCCCCGGAAGCCGTGTTGGAGAGATGCACCTACATCAACGAGAACAGCAAGGTCGAGAAGCTAACAGAGATCAAGAAGCGGGATATCCTTGCGATAAATGAGAAGATGGCCGCTGACGCCTTACGAGTGTTGAGCATGGCGTACAAGGAGATCCCAGACTCGACCTTGGACTTCAACGAGAAGAGTCTGGAGAGCGACCTAACCTTCCTTGGACTATTGGGGATGATGGATCCACCCAGAGAAGAGGCAATACACGCCGTCAAGATATCGAAGGAGGTTGGGATGAAACCAATAATGATCACTGGCGACCACAAGCTGACGGCGGTTGCTGTGGCAAGAGAGATGGGTATATCCCAAGAAGGCGACATGGCATTAACGGGAAACGAACTTGAAGGGATGAGTGACGAAGAATTCGACCAGATAGTCGATAAAGTAACGGTATACGCCAGGGTTTCCCCGATACACAAGTTGAAGATAGTCAAGGCTTGGAAGAAGAGAGGGGAAGTCGTGGCGATGACGGGTGACGGGGTAAACGACGCCCCAGCCGTCAAACACGCGGACATAGGGGTCGCGATGGGCATAACAGGCACCGAGGTGACGAAGGAAGCCTCAGACATGGTGTTGGCGGACGACAATTTTGCCACAATCGTCAAAGCTGTGGAAGAGGGCAGAAGAATCTTCGACAACATAAAGAAGTATCTGACTTACCTGCTTCAATGTAACCTGACTGAAGTAGTTGTGATCGGGGGAGGAGTCCTAGCTGGTCTACCTCTCCCTCTCCTTCCAGCGCAGATCTTGTGGGTAAACCTAGTTACAGACGGCGCTCCGGCATTGGCTTTAGGGGTTACCCCCCCAGATCCGGACATCATGAAGAGGCCTCCTCGAAATCCTAAGGAGACATTATTCACGAGGGAAGTGATGACAATGTTGACCGTGATACCGTTGGCTCTCTCCCCCATACTTCTGTTGACCTTCATCAACGATCTGGCTCTGGGCGAAGAGGAGGCGCGAGCGACATTGTTCCTAGTCTTCGTATTCTTCGAGTTGGTGGTGGCGCTCAGTTGTCGTTCGCTCACACATTCAGTATTCAAAGTCAAACCTCACAGATTCCTTTCCCTGGCAGTCCTCTCATCTACTCTTCCAACATTCGCTATTCTGCTGATCCCACAGATGCGTGATGCATTCGGAGTGGTCATGCCGACTTTAGGAGATCTTGCTCTTGCCGCAAGCCTATCCATATTCCCCTTGATCCTTCTTGAGGTCCTGAAGCTATGGTTCATGAGGCGTAACATCAACGCAAGATTGACCAGCAGGATCGCCAAGATTTCTTGAATAGTCAGCTTACCCTGCGCCTTGAGGATCCTCAAGATATTACAGAGAAGGACAGTGAATTGCCTATTGAGCCTCTATGCTTCTTGTCTTGGAAGTCTTTCCCAGATCTTGATCACTGGTCCGTTATCCTTTTCAGTTTGATAACAATCAACTATGCACTTTAGTTTGAAGCGACAAAAAGCTTCTATTTTCTTAGCGTCAAGGCCTATTTGATCGGTAAAGGAGGTGGTGATGGATCAGCCTCGGAAGGAGACAAAGGGATCAGGAAAGCCGCATGAAGGCTGCCCTAGCATTGGAGGATGGCACGGTCGTTGAGGGATACGGCTTCGGGGCAGAGGGTCTGGTCCAAGGTGAACTGGTCTTCAACACCTCCATGACAGGATACGTTGAGGCGCTGACCGATCCTAGCTACGCCGGCCAAATACTCATGATGACCTACCCTCTGATAGGCAACTACGGTGTCTGCAGTGAGGACTATGAAAGCGAAAGAATACAGGCGAGAGGGTTCGTCGTCAAATACGCATGTACCGAGCCAAGCAATTGGAGAAGCATGAAGAGTCTAGACAGATTTCTCTGTGAGTACGGCGTCCCCGCCATCGAGGGCGTCGACACAAGAATGCTCACTCAAAAAGCTAGAATCTATGGCACGATGAAGGCGGCCTTGGCCTCCTTCAACGGCAAAGATATGCCGAGCAAGGAGGAACTGGCCGAGGCTGCTTGTGAGCAACCGCACATTTCCCAGATAGACCTTGTGGACAAGGTCTCTGTGAACGAACCTGAATCTATAGATGCTGGGGGAAAGTACGACGCCGTCCTGATAGACTGTGGTGTCAAGAAGAGCATCACAAGGCAACTGACGCTTAGAGGCGTGAATCTCCACATTGTGCCCTACGATTTCTCAGCAGATAAGGTGATGGGGTATGACCCAGACGCGGTCTTCGTGTCGAATGGTCCCGGAGACCCAGCTAGAGTCACTTCAACGATTCAGACCATTCAGAACCTATCGGGTAAAGTCCCAATCGCAGGTATCTGTCTGGGACTGCAACTCACGAGCCTTGCTCTCGGAGGAAAAACCTTCAAGCTAAAGTTCGGACATCGCGGCTCAAACCAGCCAGTTAAAGACTTGGAGACTGGAAGGGTCTTCATCTCAACTCAGAACCACGGTTTTGCGGTCAACCCTGAATCCCTAGAAGGAACCGGGCTTGAGGTGACCCAAAGAAACCTGAACGACATGACGGTGGAGGGGATAAGACATAAGGAACTTCCACTGATGGCAGTACAATACCACCCTGAAGCCGGTCCCGGACCGCACGACACATACTTCTTCTTCGACAGATTCATCAAGATGCTGGAGCAGTGGTAAGCTTCCCGAAAAGAGAAGACATCAAAAAGATCCTTGTAATAGGGTCAGGCCCAATCATAATAGGTCAAGCTGCAGAGTTCGACTACTCAGGAAGCCAAGCCTGTAAGGCCCTACGTGAGGAATGCTACCAAGTTGTCCTAGTGAACTCCAATCCAGCCACAATAATGACTGACCCAGGGATAGCAGACAGGACCTACCTTGAGCCTTTAACCCCCGAAGTTGTTGAAAGAATCATAGAGATCGAGAGGCCCGACTCTCTTCTCCCAACACTCGGAGGACAGACGGGACTAAACCTCGCCACCATACTAGCCGAGAACGGTACGTTGGACAAGCATGGTGTAGAGCTCATTGGAGCAAAGCTTGGAGCGATCAAGAAGGCCGAGGACAGGGACCTCTTCAGAAAATCCATGGTCAAGATTGGGCTGGAGGTTCCCAGCAGTAGCATAGCCAAGTCAGTCGAGGACGCAAAAGAGGCTGCCCATAGGCTAGGATACCCTGCCGTGATCAGACCCTCCTTCACACTAGGCGGTACAGGTGGAGGCATTGCAAACAATGTTGAGGAACTTGAAGAGATTGTGGGACACGGATTGGAGTTGAGCCTAGTACATCAAGTATTGATTGAGGAGGGGCTGATCGGCTGGAAAGAGTACGAACTTGAGGTGATGCGAGACCTCGCCGATAACGTGGTGATAGTCTGCCCGATTGAGAACATGGACCCGATGGGCATACATACAGGAGACAGCATAACCGTGGCGCCAGCACAGACCCTTACCGACTTCGAGTACCAGAAACTCAGGGACGCCTCAATCAAGATAATGAGAGAGATAGGGGTCGAGACAGGCGGCAGCAACATACAGTTCGCGATCAACCCGAACAACGGGAGGATCGTGGCTATAGAGATGAATCCCAGGGTGTCAAGGTCATCTGCTCTCGCCTCAAAGGCAACAGGATTCCCAATAGCCAAGATAGCAGCCAAATTAGCGATAGGCTACACCCTCGATGAGATACCGAACGATATCACAAAGGAGACGCCAGCATCGTTTGAGCCGACCATAGACTACGTCGTGGTCAAGATCCCCCGCTTCGCCTTCGACAAGTTCCCAACGGCAGACAGCACCCTGACAACCCAGATGAAGAGTGTCGGAGAGGTAATGTCCATAGGAAGAACCTTCGAGGAAGCATTGCAGAAGGCTATCCGCTCCCTTGAGATAGGGAGGTCTGGTCTGGGTGCAGACGGTAAGGATAGAAACCCAGCAAAGGAGGAGATACTGCAGAAGCTGAGGACAACGAATCACGAGAGGGTCTTCTACATCAGGTATGCAATAAGGAATGGGTTCACAACAGATGAAATTGCAGACCTCACCAAGATCGACATGTGGTACATAGACAGAATCAGGAATATCGTGGAGATGGAGGAAACCCTCAAGAACCATACTTTGGCTACAATCCCGAGGGAACTCCTGAAGCAGGCTAAGATGCTCGGGTTCTCGGACAGGCAACTTGCGTATCTCCTGAAGTCAGTCGAAGACGAGGTCAGGAACAAGAGGAGATCTGAAGACGTCTCCGCTTGTTACAAGATGGTTGACACTTGCGCCGGAGAATTCGAGGCAAAGACACCCTACTACTACTCAACATATGAGGAGGAGAACGACGCTAAGCCAACTGATAGAAGAAAGATAGTCATATTGGGATCAGGACCGAACCGAATTGGCCAAGGGATAGAGTTCGACTACTGTTGCGTCCACAGTGTACTCTCGTTGAGAGAGGAAGGATACGAGACGGTGATGGTCAACAGCAACCCTGAGACCGTATCAACTGACTATGACACATCAGACAGACTCTACTTCGAACCTATAACCCACGAAGATGCCCTGAACATAGTGGAGAATGAAAGGCCTGTGGGTGTGTTTGTCCAATTCGGAGGACAGACACCGCTCAATATAACCAAGCAACTATCGAGGAGCAAAGTAAGAATTCTCGGGACCCCGCCAGACGCGATCGATGCAGCTGAGAATAGGGAAAGATTCGCTGCGTTATTGGAGGAATTGGGCATCCCGCAGCCTGAGAACGGAATCGCATACAACATCGAACAGGCCATTGAGGTGGCGCGAAAACTAGTATATCCAGTTCTTGTCAGGCCCTCATACGTATTGGGCGGAAGGGCTATGGATATCATATATGACGATGAGGCGCTGCGGAGATATATCTCCGAAGCTATCGAGGTCTCTCCCGAGAATCCGATTCTCATAGACAAGTTCGTCGAGGACGCGCTGGAAGTTGAGGTAGACGCACTCTGCGACGGAGAAGAGGTCGTCATAGGGGGCATAATGGAACATATAGAAGAGGCCGGAGTTCACTCAGGAGACTCGGCCTGCGTACTTCCACCAATAAGTCTCAGCAAGGAAATCATCGAGACGATAGAGGATTACACTCGTAAGATAGCGCTCAAGCTCGGGGTCGTTGGGCTGACAAATATACAGTACGCTGTGAAAGACGATGTCGTCTATGTCCTTGAGGCGAATCCGAGGGCTTCAAGAACAGTTCCCTTTGTGAGCAAGGCAACAGGTTTACCGTTGGCAAAGATTGCTGCGAGGCTAATGATTGGAAGAAAGCTCAGAGAGTTAGGGGTCAAGGAGCGGCCTACCTTGAAACATGTGGCTGTAAAGGAGTCAGTGTTCCCATTCAACAAGTTGCCAGATGTTGATCCTGCCTTGGCTCCAGAGATGAAGTCAACCGGCGAAGTCATGGGCATCGACTACGACTTCGGAATGGCGTATTATAAGGCAGAGCTTGCGGCGGGAATGAGGCTTCCCACCAGCGGTGTGGCTTTCATAAGTGTGAAGGACAAAGACAAGCCCAAGGTTGTCCAAGTTGTCAAAGGGCTGAGAGACCTTGGGTTTGAAATACTGGCAACCCGGGGAACCGCTGGATACCTGAGCAAGGCCGGGATAAAGGCCAAGGCTGTGCCAAAAACCACTGAGGGTAGACCAAACATAGTTGACTTGGTTATTAACGGGGAGGTTGACCTGATAATCAACACGCCCAGCGGGAAGGGACCGAAGAAGGAGGGATACGATATCAGAAGGGCTGCAGTAGAGTACAATGTTCCCTACATCACCACGATTCCGGCAGCCTTGGCTGCTGTGAAGGGAGGAGAAGCGATAAAGAAGGGCAACATGACGATAAAGCCTCTGCAAGAATATCATACAGAAAGTGAGGCCGTGATGCTCACGGCTGGGAGGCGATAGTCAAACCGAGATCTGTTAAGTCAGGAATCATCTATGAACTGCTCATGAGATAATTTGATGGTAGGCGCGTGCAAATCAGCCTAGTCACAAATTTTCTTGGCATAGATCTCCAGCTAATCGTGCGTTGCTCAACGATTACCATGTCTTCTTTCTTTGGTTGGTCAACAACACACCCTACGAAAGGTGTATAAGAGAATCTATCATCTTCACCAAAGACTTGAGGCCATTGGTGTAGAATATGTTCCTAGGTAACGGCCTACCGGACGCAATCTACCTGGAACTCTGGGATATTATGTTCTACACTTCTCGTTCCTTGCTTAGGATGTTTGCGGCGATCGTCATCTCCTACGCTTTTGGCATTTTTTACGGTGTAGCTGCGGCTCGTAGTCGACGGGGTGAATTGATCTTGATGCCGATACTGGATATTCTTCAGTCAGTTCCTATACTGGGTTTCTTCCCAGCGGCGATCTTCTTCTTCGCCGCAGTTTTCCAAGAGAGTTGGATAGGCATTGAATTAGCCGCCGTATTTCTCATTTTCACGAGTCAAGCTTGGAACATTGCATTCGCCGTCTATGAGTCCGTTTCAGCCATTCCACTAGATCTCGAGGAGGCTGCAAGTTCACTCCACCTCAAAGGCTTAGCCAAGTTGCGATGCCTTATCCTGCCAGCCTGCATACCCAAAATGGTTTACAATGGAATGATGTCTTGGGCTGGAGGATGGTATTTTCTCGTAGCGGCAGAAATGATCACACTTGGCTCCAGAACATACAGCTTGCCTGGAATAGGAAGGTACCTCGCTGAGGCAACCTACTCGGGAAACTATCAAGAGACGATCTGGGGACTGGCATCTCTAATACTAACCATCTTAACTATTGACCTGCTGTTCTGGCGGCCCCTCAGAGGATATGCTGAACTCTTCAGATATGAGTCAGTATCCGCGGAACAAATGACACATCACACCCTATTCCACGCTTCCAGGTTCGCCTGGTTGAAGAGCCGTCTAGTACCCACGGCGCTCATGGGGCGTGTAGCTCATCTTAGCTCACTCTCGACGAGTCTTGAGCCTGTCGCTGGAAGTATGCGTCATGTTGCCAGAAAACCCGGGGAATTGCTGGCTAAGCATAGCAAGTTGATCATTTGCATTTTGACCTCCGTCATTGTGGTGGCAACACTTGCGTCGACTGTTCCCCAAATATTGAGGCACACCCCTTCTTTACAGGCGCTTTACGAGGAACTATTTCAAAGCCAAGACGTAGCTTCTGAGATAGGTCTCATTCCGGCTGCACTGGGCTCATCTATAGCCCGCCTCTTCATCGCCTATCTTCTGAGCATCGCATGGACCCTGCCTCTGGCTGTGAGGATAGCCGGCAGCAGGAAGACGTTCGGGGCCGCGGTATTTGCTATGCAGGTTCTGGCCTCAATTCCCGCCACCGCGGTCTTCCCAATAATCATCCTTGCCACCATGAAATTGCCCGGCGGATTGCAGCTCACATCAATCATACTTACCATGACTGGTATGCAGTGGTATCTACTCTTCAACCTCTTAGGCGGGGTCAGATCTATTCCTTCAGATCTGCTCGAAGCCTCACAGACATATAGGCTGAAGGGGTTTGAGAAGTGGCGGAAACTTGTCATTCCAGCAATACTGCCCTCATTCATCACCGGCAGCATAACAGCTTGGGGCGGCGGATGGAACGCCTTGGTAGTGTCGGAGTACATAGTCTTCGGTAGGGAGACGGTTGCTGTGCTTGGTATCGGTGCTCTGCTTGATAAGGCTGCATATAATCTGGGAAGTGTCGGTTTACTCTTCGTCAACATAGCTGTCATGGTTGTTACTATCGTGACTATCAACAGGTTGCTGTGGAGGAGATCGTATCACCTCGTCTTATCAAAGTACCGTATGGATTATTGAGGTGTCATGTTTTGGTCCCAATTATTGAGCTCTGCAATGTGACCAAGACCTTCGGCTCAAGTCAAAGACCCGCGATAGTCCTAGATAGCATCAACCTGTTTGTGGGCGAACATGAGTTTGTCGGGATTGTTGGCCCATCAGGATCCGGCAAATCCACTCTTCTCCGCCTTATGATGGGGCTGACGAAGCCCACAGAGGGAGAGATTTACTATCGGGGCAAGAAGGTTCAGGATGTATGTGCAGGAATGGCAATGGTATTTCAGACCTTTGCCATATTCCCTTGGCTTACCGTAGTTGAGAATGTCGAACTGGGTCTGCAGGGGAAACCGTTCGCAGAGCGCGAGAGACGAGAAAGGGCTCTAAGGACGGTTGAGTTAATGGGCTTGAACGGTTTCGAGGAGGCTTATCCAAGAGAGCTTTCCGGAGGCATGAAACAGAGAGTTGGGTTGGCTAGAGCGTTAATCTCAGACCCTGAGGTGCTATTGATGGACGAACCTTTCTCATCCCTCGATCCACTTACAGCAACTCATCTTAGAGAAGAGGTCTTGGATCTCTGGTCTGACCTCAGCGTGGCACCCGAAGCAGTCGTAATGGTGACTCACAATGTCGAGGAGGCAGTCTACATGGCCGATAGAGTCATAGTACTGACGCCCAGACCTGGAAGGATCGCAAGGGACGTTCCGGTGCAGATCCCTAGGCCGAGGGATCCGAGGAGTAGCGACCTATACAGAGTTGTAGACGAGATCACAGGACTTATTGCCTAGATGTGAAGAGTTAATTCAAAGAGGGTTGAAGATAATCCCTTGCTTTCGTTACCAAGAACCCATGTTGGGCAAATGATTGGGCTCCTAGAAGTCCTTGAGGACTTCGAGGGAAGAGTCGATGTAGCCAAGGTTGCTGACGATCTGATACTGGAACTAGACGACCTACTGCCAGCGGTAGAGGCGGCTGAACTTCTCGGTTTCCTAAAGGTGGAGTCTGGAGACCTGATCCTCACCGAAGAAGGGAAACAGTTTCTTTCGAGAGGCACCAAGGGAAGGAAAAAACTGCTGAACAAACGCGTCTCAAGTCTTGATTTCTTCAAAATGATTGTCGACTTTGCCAAGAACCATAATGATGAAGTTACAAAGAAGGAGTTGCTTGACTTTCTTCAAGCAAAAATGCCTGACGCCGATGCTGAATCGACCTTTCACTGGATTGTGGAATGGGGACGCTCCTCATTGATTCTGAAATATGACAGCAGTAGCGGCAAAATCAGAATCATGCCCTGATACTTAAACCGTAGAGACTTCCCGCAGAAAGAAGTTGCAGACACTTTGTTTGGTTGTGTATGGACACCCAGAGTGCTGTTGAATCGTCCTCACCAATAGTCCGCCGCTGGGCTGCTTTGGCTCGACTGCCTAGTGGAATTACACCTATAGAAACTACACATGACCTTGCGGGGCCGCAAATTTCTAGAAACATCAACCAATGGTCAGATACACTTCGATTGTCTTTTGACCTCTGCTAAGCATAATGGCCGCTGCTACATACAACTACCTCAGGGATCTGATCCCAACGGACGTGATCAAAGATGTGAGCCGGACTAAAGTGTTTATATCGGAAGTCGCATCTTCAGGTTGAAATGACAGAAGTCTACAAGACCGATCCTCTGAAGCCAGACAGGGTAATCATTAGAAAAGCAGCGGAGATAATTAAGGAAGGTGGATTAGTGGCTTTTCCCACAGAGACAGTATATGGATTAGGGGCGGACGCTTTAAACGCTGAAGCCATAAGGAAGATCTTCAAAGCCAAAAGAAGACCTCTGAATAATCCGTTAATCGTTCATGTAGCTGACAATGAACATATTCGAAAGCTTGCAAGGAAGGTTCCCAGAGAAGCTGAGGAACTCATCGAGAGATTCTTTCCCGGGCCCCTAACGATTGTGTTAAGAAAGAAGCCGATAGTTCCGGATGAAACAACGGCGGACCTTCCTACAGTGGGAATAAGAATGCCGGATCACAAGATTGCACTATCTTTAATTGAAGAGTCCGGAACTTCCATAGCCGCTCCCTCAGCAAACACGGCTGGCAGACCGAGTCCAACAAGGGCTCAACATGTGCTTGAAGACCTCTACGGAAAGGTCGATCTGGTCATAGATGGTGGCGAGACAAAATTTGGGCTCGAGTCAACCGTATTAGACCTCACCGTAAAGCCGCCGCAAATACTGAGACCAGGTGCAGTCACTCTAGAGATGTTACGAGAAGTCTTGGGAACAGTTCGGATTCATCCAGCAGTCCAAGGTAAAATCCGAGGCAAGGAGCTCACTGCAAAATCTCCTGGAATGAGGTATAGACACTACGCACCCAGAGCAGACCTAATAATCATCATAGGTAAAGATGAAGATGTTCAGAGAAAGATTGAAGAAATGATGCAAAACTTCAATGTGAAACGTTTGAGGATCGGCGTGGCAACCACCACCGGCAGAGAGTATCAAGCTAATCATGTAGAATTCCTTGGAGAATCAAAGAAGAAGATTGCTAAGAGCCTATTTGATGTTCTCAGGAGGTTCGATGAGGCAGATGTAGATGTGATACTCGCTGAGGGAGTTGATGAAAGAGGTCTTGGATTGGCTATAATGAATCGGCTGAAGAAAGCATCCGGATACAAGGTAATTAAGACTTGATTCTCCTGAACTACTGGTTCATTTTGAGTGTGCTGGACCCAAGGGCTAACAGCATTTGGTCGACACTCATGAGTTGAAGGTCGTCGAGGTTGGCTTGACCTGTTAGAACCTTGTATGAGCCAACACATCTCTTCGAGACCTCCTCGATGAGCAGTGGAGGAAGGTCGGGAGGCGGGCCCTCACCCATGTAGCCTCTCCTCATAAGAAAGTTTCTGAGAAACTCTTTATCCAATGAGTGAGCCTCCTGCCTCTCGCCTATGCTGTAGTGTCTCTTGGACCAGAAGCGGGCTGAGTCGTGGGTTGGAGGTTCATCAATCTGTATGAGTTCACCTCTGACTCTTCCGTATTCAAGCTTGAAGTCGGGTATGATTAACCTCCTTCTTGAAGCCTCGCTCCTGTAGAACTCGTAGAGTTTGAAGGTAGCTTCTTCAAGTATCGCCCACTCTTCTTTTGAAACTAAACTTCTATTCAGAGCCTCATACTTGGTTAGTTCAATATCATGTCCCACATCGCTCTTGGTGGTGGGTGTAAGTATGACTTCAGGCAACTCTTCAGCCAGCCGTAATCCATTCGGAAGACTAACTCCGCTGATGGTGCGTTCACCTTTTGTGTAAGACCGCCAAGCTGAACCGTAGAGGTGGCTCCTAGCGATCCACTCAATGTCGATCCTGTCAGCTCTTACGACCTTGATGCTTCTTTCGTCACTCTTCTCGATGAAGTGGTTTGGGAATATCGATTTGGTCTTGTCGAACCAGTAGGCGGATAGCTGGTTTAGAGCCCATCCCTTGAGGGGTATGCCGTTGGGAAGGATCACGTCAAATGCTGAAACCCTATCGGTAGAGACTATCAGCAGGAAGCTGCCCATATCATATACGTCCCGCACCTTCCCCCGCCTAAAGACAGGCAGAGGGTAGTTGGACTGCATCAGAATCTCGTCACTCATCTACCTACACATCATAAGCTTGTATTGGTCAAGTTCCTAGATTTAACGAAGAAGGTGCAAGTACACCGCACAGCATCGTCGACTACACATAAAGGTGAGGCTCCCCCTCAATAATCTAGAACTTGTATTGACATAAATTATGTGTGATAAGGAATACTTTTGGGCACAGTGCGTGTCCGTCATATGGGGTTCACGACTCGGACTTTTTTGAGCCAAAGCGGCTTCTTCAAGGTTGGTGGGATGTTGACGAAGAGCAAACCAAGTGAACTAGATGAACTAGGACTATTCGCATGTGTTCTGAATCTGGCTGAACACTAATCGCTGAGAATTGGCGAAAATATTATCTGCTTGTAGAATGCTGTTGTGGCGTAAAATAGGATGAAATAGTTTCGGCATGACGCCTAGAGATAAGAATTGATCCCGTCTATTGAGGAGAGATGTTAGTGACCTCGAGACACCGTGCACAGAGTTGTGTTGCAACCAAGAATGTATTTGAGTCAGGGCTATACGAGGGCTAGGTTTCTCTTTATTGTCTGTTATGATAATGTGATGGTAATTGGAACCCTTCATGGCTTATGCTCTTGCTTCATCCCTGTTCTTTTCTGTTTTCACTTTTGTTGCCAAGTATGTGATTTCCAAGAAGATGAAGAGTTTCATTTCATTTATCTACATGCAAGGTATCCTGATAATGGTTCTCTTCCCGATCTTGTCATATGTGATAGCACCAGACCAGATTTTTCCGCCTCCTGCTGAGATAGTTCCTTATGCTTACATATCCGGTGGGACCTCCATCTTGGCCTATCTGCTTATGTATTATGGCTTAACAAGGTACGACGCCTCCTCTGCCACACCCATTGTCGGGGTCAAGCCGATATTTGTGATCCCCTTGAGCTATGTCTTCCTCGGGGAATTTTACGGTTTAGAGGTTGTCTTATGGATCTTGATAGCCATGATCGGCGCTGTCATAACAACATGGGACGAGAGGATAAGGGCTAGACAACTCCTGTCGCCCAGTAACAAAGCGCTTTGGATCTTCTTGACGGTCGCCCTACTTTACACCGCTGGGAATGTGGCTGTGAAGCCTGCGATGAAGCTAGTTACGAATTTTAACTTTCTTATATGGCGGGAACTTGGGTGGTTTGGAATATTGTTGGCGTTGATGCCTCTAATATTTCGTGAGGAAGATTGGGAGAACTTTCGGACAGAATGGAGAGGTGCCCTCCGGGCCGTGCTCTTAGCGGTTCTGGCTCAGTATTTCGCTTATATTTTGATGTTCTATGCTCTGGGATTTTCTGTTCAAATTTCAGAGGGGCTAGGCGCTACTCAAGGGATTTTCGCCGTAGCCACAGGTTTTGTGTTGTCCAAAACCAAGTCAGAGTTCATTCCCGAGAGGCACAGTAGCAAGATATATTTCATCAGGATGGTGGGCGCTCTCTTAATACTGCTTGGTATCTATGAACTCTCCTACGCATATTCAACAAATAAAGTGCCATAGCAAAGATCTACAAGTACTCTAGCGTAACGATTACAGAGAAGAGCCCAAGAAAGCTACCGACTTCAGTCATGGAGAGTGTCAATAGTCTGGGCACTCCAAACCTTGAGTGCAGATAAAGAGTAAATGTTAAGCAACAGCAATTAACAAAAGGTTATCCAGCCGTGGATGGGATGGTTAATCTGAATAGAGTTGAGAAAGAGGTTCTTCTGCAGCTATTGGATAACTGCGCCCAACCCATATCAGAGATCGCCTCAAAAGTGGGTGCAACTCGCCAAACAGTCTCAAAGAAGATGAAGTGTTTCGTAGATTCAGGAATAGTCCAAAGCTTCTCCACTAGGCTAAATCCTGAAAGTCTAGGACTGGGGCTTAGAGCACTCATTCTCATAAAGGAGGAGCCAAAAAGTGATTTCAGAACAAAGAATGAAGAGGCTCTAAAGGGGCTCAAACAAATTGCGGGATTCTACTATATCTTTGGGCGGCATGATGTCGTTCTGGAAGTATTTGTTGAAGGTAATGAAGAGCTGACGAATCTTGTCAAAGAGATCCATAAGCTTGATGGTGTCAAGGAAACAGAGACTATGATAATACATAGTGTGGTTAAAGATAAGCGGGAAGATCCTTTCATTCGAGTCTTGCAAAAATAGTTGTCAGTCCCTACTGGTATTACGACTACATGAGACGTACACGGAATCTTTAGTACTCAAAGATATGACGCCATTCTCAGTTCTGACAAACCCGTCTTATTTCTCGCTCAATACATCTATTCCTGGGAGAGTCTTTCCTCCGATATACTCGAGTGATGCTCCTCCGCCGGTTGATATGTGGCTTACCTCAGACTCCCTTACTTTTGCCTTTCCCAAGGCTGAGGCTGTCTCACCACCTCCAACAACCGTTGTTGCTCCACGAAAATGAGCCAGAGCAATCGCCAAGGCCACGCCTATAGTTCCATGGGAGAACTCTCTAAACTCGAATGCGCCCATGGGGCCGTTCCAAAATACCGTTCCGCCTCCAGAAGATATTATGGATGTGTAGGTCTGCAAGGTTGAGGGGCCTATGTCGAATCCCCTCATACCTGAGGGAATCTCCCCACGTACAAGTTGAACCTGATTTGTAGCGTCAATATTTGGTGCAACTAGGTGGTCTTCTGGTAGGATAATTTTGCTTCCCTCGGCAAGAATCTTTCCTGCCCACTCCACAAAATCATCCTCAACCAGTGAATCGCCCACCGAAATTCCTTTTGAGGCGAGGAAGGTGTATGCCAAGCAACCTCCTACCAATACCTTGTCGGCCTTCTCGATCAACGTTTTCAAAGCCTCTATCTTGTCACGAATCTTTAAGCCTCCAGCTACTAGGACGAACGGTTTGTCCGGCCGATCCCTTATCTTCGTGAGGTACTCTAGCTCCTTTTGTACCTGAAGACCTGCAAGCCTATACTGTAGTAGTGCAGGCGCCCCATATGTTGAGGCATGTTTTCTGTGGGATGTGGCAAAGGCGTCGTTGACGAATACTTCTGCGAGAGAGGCTAACGACTTGGAGAATTCCTCGTCGTTTCTCTCTTCTTCAGCGTGGAATCGTAAATTCTCAAGGAGTAGTATATTTCCGTTCTTCAGTTCCTTGACTGCCTTTTCGACATCTCGGCCAACGCACTCATCAATCCACTTGACCTGTCTGTCTGGAAGAAGACTTTGGAGTCGTTCAGCCACAGGCTTCAGTGACATGTCTGGGTTACGTTTTCCCTCAGGCCTGCCCAAATGAGAGGCCACCACAAGTTTTGCTTCTCGTGAAGCGAGATAGTTTAGTGTTGGAAGTGAGCTTCTTATTCTGTAGTCATCATCGACCTTTCCATCCTTGAGGGGAACATTAAAGTCAACTCTGAGTAGGATGGTCTTTCCTCTATAGAAGTCGTCTGGGAAATCTGTTACAGATTTCTTCGGCATTGCTTAATCGTCCCTGATCAAGTATGTATTGCCATCGAAGATTTCTAGTTGATCTTCTATGGGGTTAACCTACCAGGATTAATCCGCAATAGGCTACCCTCCCTGTCTAAGCATAGAAACCAATAGGGGCATCAGACTTGACCCTTTACGAATGATACCCAAGCTTCCCTTCCCGCACTCCTTCTCACAGAACTTTTTCAGCTTGTCTCGCTTGACACTTCTTCCTGCAATAAGCAGCGGGACCGGGTCGTCTGAATGTGACTTCAACTTACAAGGAGTTGCGTGGTCAGCTGTCACGCAGATTACTGCTTCTTGCTGATCTAATGCGGGAAGTAACTTGCTGAAGAAATCTCTATCAATAATCTCTATGGCCTTCTTCTTCGAGATGAAGTCGCCGTCATGGGCTGGCTCATCGGGCCCCTTGATATGAACATAGAAGCCGTCATAATTCTGAAGATTCTCAAGTAACTTTGCAGCTTTAAGGGGGCTGTCAATGCTCAGGTTACCTGACGGAGGAGGGACCTCTATGGTTGCCATGCCTGCCAGGGTTGCGATTCCTTTCTCAACTGGCATCTCCACCAAGCAGGCGAAATTGATATTGTAGTTCTTGTTGATGTCAAAGAGCTTCGGTAGCTTATTGCCTGCATCCCTAGACAGGATGGCGTTGGCCTTCAACTTCCCGAATGATTGACGTCTGAGGTTGACAGGATGATTCTCGAGGAGGAATCGAGTCTTCTCGGTGAATTCATTAACGAGTTCAGCTGAGACCTTGGCCTCATAGGTCTCATTCATCGGTTTGCATTCCTTCAGAACGGCCTCAGCGTCAGGCTCGGCTACGCCGAACCCTCCCATATGCGTGTAGGCGGGATCTGTATTGGTTACATTCCCTGAAAGAGGGCCGTCTATCCTTTTGATCACCAAAACTCCCCGGTGACCAATGGTGTTTCTAAACTCAAACATTGAAGGTACGGTTTCGAGTCTTATTTCTGAGTTGATTGTCTTGCTGAGCTCCGCGGCTTCAGGAGTTGTCAGATTCCTTCCGACGCGGCGGTCTAGGATCCTGTCATTAGCCTCTACTGTTGCGAAGTTGCATCTGAGGGCAAGGTCTCCATCACTCATATGTAGGCCTGCGCCCACAGCCTCCAATGGCCCCCTACCAGTGTAAAACTTGGCAGGTTCATATCCGAGAATCGAGATTACAGCAACGTCACTCTCAGGGGCTATTCCTTCCCCAACAGTATACATCAATCCGAGTTTTCCTTGTTCTGCTAACCTGTCAAGGTTCGGTGTCTCAGCAGCTTCAAGCGGTGTCTTGTTTCCAAGCTCTGGAATTGGAAGGTCTCCTAGACCATCAATGACTATGTAGAGAAGTTTGGCCTGCAAAGAGATCCCTCATGCAAGAACAAGGGTCAAATCTTCGGAGTGAACCGTCTGAGAAGGAGGGAGTTTGTGACGACGGTTACTGAGCTGAAAGCCATCGCGGCCGCTGCGAACATTGGGTTCAGCAGTATTCCAAACGTGGGATACAACAGGCCTGCAGCAACTGGTATGAAGGCAACATTGTAGAAGAAGGCCCAGAATAGGTTCTGCTTGATCTTTCCAACAGTCTGCTTGCTGAGTTGAATGGAAGCCACCACATCACGTAAGTCATCTCTTATTAGGACTATGCCCCCTGTCTCCAAAGCCACATCTGTTCCGCTTCCGATAGCTATTCCAATGTCTGATTGGGCTAGGGCAGGGGCGTCATTTATTCCATCTCCCACCATCCCAACTACTTTTCCCTCTGACTGGAGCTTCTTGATTGCTTCAGCCTTATCGGCAGGTAGAACTTCAGCCATCACCCTGTCGATTCCAACCTGCTTGGCAATGGCCTTTGCTGTGCGTTCATTGTCACCAGTCAACATTATTACCTCCAGACCCATGTTGCGGAGTTGCCTGACCGCGGCCTTCGAGTTTTCCTTAATGGTATCTGCGACCCCTATGAGACCTGCAAGCTTTCCGTCTATGGCTGTGAGCATGACAGTCTTTCCTTCATTTTCAAGTTCTCTTATATTGTTCTCGGCCTGAATGATTGAGATGGCGTTCTCAGACATCAGTCTGCGATTGCCAAGCAAAACCTTCTTTCCACTACATGTAGCTGCTACCCCTCTCCCTGGGAGTGCCTCAAAGGACTCGAGGCTTGGTACGTTCAGCCCCCTCTCTCTAGCCGCCCTCACTATCGCTTCCCCAAGAGGATGTTCGGAGCCGCTCTCAGCCGAGGCTGCAAACTCAAGCACTTGGTCCTCATCATATGGAGCGAAGGCAACTGCATCTGTGACTGAAGGTTCCCCTTTCGTCAGAGTTCCAGTTTTGTCAAAGACTATGGTGTCAAGTTTGTGAGCCTTCTCTAGGTATTCGCCGCCCTTGATCAATATGCCGTTCTCGGCGCCTTTTCCTGTCCCTACCATTATGGCTGTGGGAGTCGCGATGCCTAGGGCGCAGGGGCAGGCTATTATCAGGACCGCTATGAAGACTCCGAGTGCGAAGGTGAATCCTTGACCGAGGAGGTTCCAAATGATGAATGACACTGAAGCTATCACTATTACGGCCGGCACGAAGTATGAGGCGACAAGGTCGGCGAGCCTCTGTATCGGCGCTCTCGCAACTTGAGCCTCCTCAACTAACTTGATAATCTGTGAGAGCATGGTATCAGCACCAACTTTTGTTGCCTTGAACTTGAGGAGACCGGACTTGTTGATTGTGGCTCCTATAACTTGGTCTCCAACCTGCTTCTCCGCGGGGATACTCTCACCGGTTATCATCTTCTCATCAACGGATGAGTAGCCTTCAACTACCTCACCGTCGACTGGTATTCTCTCTCCTGGACGGACGACAACGGTATCGCCGACTTTGACTTGCTCTACTGGAACCTCAACTTCCGTATCGTCTCTAACTACTCTGGCAACCCTCGGTTGAAGTCCCATCAGCTTTCTAATGGCCTCAGACGCTTTCCCCTTGGCGAGGTCTTCGAAGAGTCTGCCTAAAAGTATCAAAGCTATGATTACGGCCGCAGTGTCAAAGTAAACGTCACCCCCTGGGAAGAGTGAAGGAGTGAAGGTCACGATTGTGCTGTATACCCATGCAGCGGAGGTGCCTACTGAGATTAGGGTGTCCATGTTTGCGTTTCTGTTCTGAATGGCGTTCCATGTTCCCCTGTAGTATCTCCAGCCTGCGACGAACTGAACAGGTGTAGCCAGAAGAAAGAGCCAGACATTGTTTGGAAGGTATGGAAGTATTGGGAAATAGGTGAAGATCAATGTTGGAACAGCTAAAACCATGCTTAGGGCCACAAGGATCTTCAGGTTTCTCAGTTCAATTTCAGGCCTGAGAAATGTTGCTAGGCAACTTTCGCTGCAGAAATAGTAGGTTACTCCGCGGACTTCAGCTTTGAGTTTACTTGTTTTCTCGTCAACATACATTCCGCAGACTGGATCCTTTGCCAATGAGGTTAGCTCCTGTTGTGGTGGTTTTCCTGAAGGGAATCACTAGATATTGATTCCTTTTCTGTCAGAGATATTTTGAAGGACTCTGGTCGAAAACCTCTTTGCAGCTTGGAGAGCAGAAGTAGTAGGTTTTGCCTTGGTATGTACTCTTAAGTTTAGTGGATTTCTCGTCAACATTCATGCCGCAAACCGGATCTTTCGCCAGGTTGTTCACCCTCTCAAATGTTTCGCAGGCATACTCGCTTTATAGGTTTAGCTCAGTCCTAGCTTTCACAACATGGAATATGTCGCTGTGGGTCACTATTCCCATGAGGTTTCCTTGAGCCACAACCAAGACTTGCCCCACATCATGTTTTGACATTTTCATCAAAGCTTCAATAGCTTCTTGGTTTGGCTGAACCGTAACTATCTTCTCATTTGGCTTCATTATATCCTTAACATATGTTGTGCTCCATCTATCCTTAGGGATCTGTTTCGCGTCTTGGACAGATACCAAACCTAAAACCTTTCCATTCGTTGATACTGGATATACTTCATGCCTAAACCGTAGCAAGTATTCTCCAATGAATTCTTCAAGCGTTATGTCTGGCCTAACCGTCTTCACGTCTTTTGTCATGATGTCTTCTATGGCGATGCCGAGGAGGGCCTTGTTGATGATCGTATGTCTGAGGCTTGATTCAGCTCCGCTTTTGAGGAATAGCCCGATGAAGACGAGCCAGAGGCCGTTAACCCACAATCCAATAAATGCGAGTATCAGCCCGCCGCCCACCATCAAGTATGCTAATCCTACGCCGATGGTGGTTGCTATCCTTGTGGCCTTGACTATGTCTTTCCTCCAGACCCATATAGCCGCGCGCAGTATTCTACCGCCGTCCATTGGGAAACCCGGGAGGAGGTTGAATCCGGCGAGGAAGAGGTTTATCAAGAATCCGTAATTGAGGGGGGCAAAGACTGCAGGCGGCATCTTGAGGTTTGAGCTTGCATAAGTGGCTAGGCCGAAGACAACCGCTAGGAAAATGCTTGAAACCGGACCTGCAGCCGCCATCTTCAATTCGACCTTGGGGTCTTGAGGTTCCTCAGCCATCTCAGAGACGCCGCCGAAGAAGAATAGGGTGATGCGTGTTATCGGCAAACCATAGTTACGAGCAACAATCGAGTGGCACAGTTCGTGGAAGAGAACTGATGCGAAGAGGAGTGCAGTTGCGATTAGGCCAACTAACCAGTAAGCAGTGGTTGACAGGCCTGGATAGTTGTGTGGCATGTAACCAGTTGCTAGGATCAGAAGGATTAGCATGAAGATGAAGAGCCAGCTGTAGTGAATTGATATCTGGAAACCTGCAAGGTGAGCGATTCGGAAAGACAAGAGTTGGTCTCATTCTACTCATGGCGATCGGGCTAGTTAAGTCCTCTTATCCGGTATCATTTGTAAAATAGTGAAAGTTGCAGGTTCTTACCATGAGATAGATCTGGTTTGTACCTAGTCGTATTATGTATCGTGCGTGGCTCAATTTGGTCAAACAGTGGATTGTGTCGCAGACTCAGCTCAGTGGGGAGTCAAGTTTTACACTACCCTTCTGTCAATGACGAAATGGGAGGTTCAGTTCTCGGCCTACCAGTCTTTCGAAAGAACGCAACTCTGCGGCGGAGACCTATGACATGACTACTTCGAAGTCGTCTCCCTTGTATATGACCTGCATCAAGACATAGAGGAAATCTTCTCTGCTCGGGAGCATCAGCCCCCTAGCTAGGAGTCCGTCATAGACCTCGTGAGGTTTGACTTCGGCGTTTGTGACAGGGACTATTACAGGTGCGTGGGCTTCGTCTTCGATGTAGATGTCGCTATTCCGCCTGACTACTCGCAGTTTTGGCATCTTTCCCCTTTGGAAACTCCCCTTAATTGGTTGAGTATAATAACGTAGAGTCAGTTATCAACTTTTTTAATCTAGGAAGGATCCTCCAAGTTTTTCGTTCTTCCCACCTGCTTGTTTTGGCTTTCGTCTTGCACGATATACTATGTAGTTACCTGTTATCTCAGCGAAAGCAGGAAGGAAGTGTTCAAACTCTTTTTCCATATCGATTATGTGGAGTACCTTGAATCCTTGAGCAACGAGGTAATCAGATATTACGCGGCGGTGGCATCTCCAGTAAAATCTCTCAGCTTACATGCAAGCAAGAGTTTTGGCCCTTGCCGTGGATGTCAACTCCTCCATTCCCTCTCTGAATGTCGGTGTCATAGCATAGTCTGCATAATTTCTAAATCCTCGACTTCTCCATCCGGTATTAGGTGAGTCAGAACCCAAACTCTTCTTTCTATATCCTCCAAGACATTCGCCCATCCACCTGTAAACTAAACCGTTCTTGGTTAGGTGTTCCATGAGGATTGCCTGATCAAAATGTGGATATCTCTTGGACTTGGGCCACCTTCTAACATCAACAAGAACTTCTACTGCATATCTCTTGAGAATTGCCATCAACTCATCGAGGGATCTGGTTGAGTGACCTACAGTATATATTCTCAGATTAGAGTTCCGCAACAATAGGAACCATGCTCAGGTTTCTATGGTAGAGCAAGATCGTGATCACAAGAGTACTAGCGATCGCAAGATCTCTGATTTATGAGACAGTCTCTCGCGAAGCCTTTCTTGAGGAATCCTGACTACCAGTATGTTGACCGGGAACATGCCAGAGACCCCACGTCCCCTTTCAGGATGTGAGTTACTATCGCCTCGAATATAGTCCAGTCAACTCTGCTTTTGTTATGGTGTGTTCCTTCACTGTTTTGAAGAAGTTGTATCTACTTATGCCTTCTAGGTGACTGACATCCAAAGCGTAGATCGTGAATACGTATCTATGTGTCCCTGGTGGTGGACATGGCCCACCGTAGTCTTTCTTGCCGTAGTCATTTTGAACCTGTTTAGCACCTTCAGGCACTTTGCCTTGACCTATACTCCTTTCATCTCTTGGAATGTCGTGAACAAGCCAGTGGATAAATTCTTCTCCGGGGGCATCTAGATCCACCATACTCAGAGCAAAGCTCTTCGTCTCTTCAGGCACATCCTCCCATGAGAGTTGGGGGGAGACATCAGCTCCATCGCATGTGAATTTTGGTGGGATCCTGCTGTTATGTTCAAAGTCACTGCTCTTGATCTTCATTGCTTATTCTCCCAAAGACGACGTGGAAACGCTCGTAGTAGACTCAGTTATTCTAGATGATGATGTTTCTTCACGGGGCATCTGGGTTACTGGATAGGGCAGCATTTTACCCCCGCGATCACGGAAGTCACTGCAAACTAAGTAGTTGTTCATAATCTCGAATTTGTATATGTGATGAGTTTCGATTTCAATGTTTTGGATTTGGCTACAAAGGTTATGGTTACAATTCACGTGCTATTACATTACTACTCATACTCTTCAAGGCAAGTCTAACCTTTATTCTTGTGCGGATAACTGCCAAACGTGAAGTGTTTGGCAAAGCTTTTTCATCCTTTCTTTCATCTCTTACCTAGGCCAACCCTATGCGACCACGATTATCGTGGGAGATTTGATGAGAAGTATCCTCAGACATCATGGTTCAAGTAAGGTCCCTTTGGCAATCCTCATAATTGGAATAGGCATTTTCTTCGAGTATATCGATGAGGTGATGCTAAGTAGGAGTGTGCCTCTGGGTCAAGAAGTGCTCCCTCATTGGGTTGTGCAATGGGATGATTCACTACTACTGCAAATCAATCCTGGACTGGTGAATCCTGTTCTTAGCGTATTGTTTGGGCTCGTAACACATGTGGGTAGCACACTTGCGATTGTAGTGTTATGCGCCATATTCTATTTACTAGGTTACAAGAGAGAAGCGGTATTGATCTTCGCAACAATAGTGATAGGAAGTCTTGCAACACTTCCTTTGAAGGCTCTTGTCGCTAGACCTAGACCTTACTCAGCCCTATCGACAGTAGTGTCCCTCGAACAGGAGGCGGGCTCAAGTTTTCCTAGTGGTCACTCAGAGAGGATCTTTGCCCTTGCGGCAGTGCTTTCGAAGAAACGATCAGGAAAAGAAGTGTCTCTATATCTTTTGGCTTTCGTTGTCGCGTTCAGCAGGGTCTACTTAGCAGTGCACTATCCCTTAGATGTTCTTGTTGGAAGTCTTACGGGTTATTTTGTTGGCAAGGCCACTTTGCGGTGGGAGAAGAAAGTAATTGAAGTATCTTCCCGCCTCGTTAGGTCATGAGAAACACAAAGAGGAGATTGTTCAAAGTGAGTTTAACTATTACGGGTCAATATTGAATTTGGAGTGAACAGGCACTTGACCCTGTGAAACGAGCAAGAATAACAGTGTCTGTCTAGTGACGTACTACATCTTAATGCCTTTAGGTGCCCGGGTCTTCAGTTTGCCAGTGATCCTCTATTCGGATGAACTGCGGCCCTCTCTCAATAGTGAAGCTCCCGCCAAATTTCGCTTCACATGATCTTAGGTACTATCAAAATTGGAAGCATGTCCAGAAAGGTTCAATCTCTGTTGAGTGTTGGCGATGTAAGTTGTATCTGCAGAAAGATATATCTGGTGGAGGTTTGCTGCAGGGCACTTGATAGGGCTTCCACACGGATCCTTGATTTGATTGGAGGATTTCCATCAAAATTGAACAAGTCTTTGGTATTCAAGAGGTCGGTTATCGACAGTATTCTAACTTATGCGAAGATGGCTCATCCCAAAGAGGGTGTGTTGCTGCTTCAAGGTAAGTTCAGCAAGGACAAGATACTTGTAGATGCTGTTGTTATTCCACCTCTCGCTACCCATGGGCAGGGTTTCTCAAGTTTCCCGCTGTTCATGCTTCCAAGCGACTTGTCAGTCGTCGGCGTCGCCCATTCACATCCCACCGGCGCTTTAGAGCCTTCAACACATGACCTGAACAATTTCTATGGTCGAGTGATGGTTATTGCAGCATATCCTTACGAGTCCGAAAGTGATCTAGCCGTGTTCGATGGGAAAGGGCGCTCGATTTTGTACGAAATTGTCTAGGCCTTGTAAGACCCTAATCACACAGTTTAGAGTTTGTTGAACAGCTGTTCTTGGACCGAAGTATAGTTATGCCTTCACTCTCAATGGAAACCCTTACCTGTATTCTCTCCGCAGGGTATTCGTCCTGTTCGGAAATGTAGCCGAATCCATAGCTTGCCGGAAACTTAGCCGTCACGCTAACGCACAGAGCACAAGAACAAGCGTGTGCATGCGCACAATCTGCTCGCTGATCGTTAGTCACCTCAACCCCTCATTCAGCGCACTTCTAATATGATGTTTCATAGATTGTGCGCGATAGATATTTCTCAGCTACTTGCAGGATTCTTTTAGAATCTCTTGGATTTCACTGATCGCTGTAAGTGGAACATATAGTTCCGCTGTAATAACGACCGCTCCACCGAAATATGGGAAGCCGAAAAGAAGGATCTTGTCGAAATGAATATGCATATGCTGAGGTTGACCCCAATATTGTGTGGCTGTTCCAATTATTCCGTGCATCACTTCTATCCACAATATCCTGAGGTTTTATTCTCTTTCTCACCTTTTTCCTGAAAATGTGTAGGCGCAGTGTAGATTCTCCAGGCTCACTTACGACAAACGAACGGCAGACTTAGAGGGGGATTTCCCGAATTTGAGAACCTCGCACCTAGCAGTGTGAACCCGCCCGATTCTGACTCCTAGAAGAAAGGACGATCTTATGGCTAGATGGGTGTATTCTGCAAGATTGGATGGTAGCCCGGGGGAGATTCGAACTCCCGTCAACGGGTCCAAAGCCCGCTATG
>CAYZRW010000005.1:0-100279 GCA_964480955.1 uncultured Candidatus Bathyarchaeia archaeon
TAATTTGGCCATAGATAGGCTATAATCAGGGGTGAAATGATTTCTTGAAAAGAGACTCGTAATGTTTTATGAAAACCTTTAAAAGACCGTCTCTTCCGCTACAGAGTCCTCCCTCATAGATGTGAGAGGCAGCGCCTTCGAGAATAATATTCATGTGGCTGTCCACGAGGAAGTTCCCATAAAAGATTTGCTCATGAATGGTAAGTTCTTATCGGTCCTTGGTCCGATTCATCACTTGCCGTATCTTCCTATCGCAATGAACAGAGCAATCATGCTTATTATTATTGGAAAGACAGCTATCTGAATATCGGTTCGTGTTAGTAATGTATTGAGGTTGGCTACTCTGCTGAGTGACCAGATGATTGAATCTACCAAAAAGATGCTACTAACTCCTATTGCTTGAAGGGTTTCGGATCGAACCAGCGCGCGCTCAAACTCTCGACCCTCCCCAGCAAGCTGCCTCTGCCTCTCAATCAATCCACTAGGCGTAACCTTCTCATATCCAGCCTTGCCATGTAGAAACTTCAAGAAGCCAGCCAGATGAGTGATCCTATACCGCTTAACCTCATCCCCATAAGGCGCCAGCCACTTGACTACAGCCTCATCCTGCATAAAACGCCCAAACTGGGACATGTCAAATGATCAATCAAAAACCTTAACGAACCTAATATACAACGCTAATGAAACGATTTAGACTCAAACCATAACAGCACAAATGACTCGTCCTAGCTACTTAGCCCCAAGCTCACGTTTCTTCCATCTTAGATTCCCTCTTCGACATCTCCGACATCTATAGGCTGAGGGTGGATTCTTAACTCCACAATCTCTGCATACCTTGTAGAGTAGCCTGTGCTTTTGGGCCAGCTGTTTCTTGGCAACATCTGTTATGGGCATCCAAAATACCTTCGGTCAGCACAAGGAATCAGTTCGTGTAGATATACCTTTTGCATATGGGCAACTTCTAGAATACGATGCTGAGGCAACACTTAATACAATATGAGATTGGATAGAAACTGACTGAAAACAGAGGTCCCAATACTCCCGTTAAACGATTGAAACAATCAAACAGGTGGTTGAGAGATTGAAACCAAAGCATCTGGGATCGATTCTAGTAGCAGCTGGAGTCACAAGCCTCGCTTTCGGTGTTTTTTCAACAGCTAGGCTCATGATAGTATTCGTCCCAAGAATGGAAGAGGCAACAAACAGTCAGTTAGCATCCTTCTTCTACGCGTCAACACCACAAACGATACTTTGGTCTATTGCCTTTGCAACCTTCTTCATCTCCGGTGTATACCTTAAGACAAGATCCTCCGAATCTACTGTAGAAGGAATTGATCTCACAAAGATGCTGAAATCCAGAGAAAGTCTAGGAACAGAGCATAGGGTCGAGGTTGATGATGAACGACGCAGAGGTGATGCTGAGGAGAGGATACGGGCTGTCAAGACCGAGGTTCTTAAGGCAATTGAGAGATTGGATAAACTAGATTACTGAGAAAGACTAAATGAAAAATCCTTAACCTTCTTCGAATGCTAATGGGACCTTTGGAAGAGGAGGAAAGACGAATGCTCGTGCAGCTTCCATATGGAAAGGATAGGAAAGTTGAACTTGATGTGCCGGATCGAAACCTCTACTTCTTAGCTGACAGAGGGGACATTCCAAAAGAGACAAACCAAGAAGAGACCGTCCTGAGAAGTCTTGGAAATCCGATTGGGCGACCCCCACTGAGAGATATGGTGAACGCTAATGATAAGGTGGCAATAATCGGAGATGATGTCACAAGACCAACGCCGCAAGACCTCATAATCCCAATAGTCCTTGATGAATTGAACTCCGCAGGGGTTCCAGACAAGAACATCGAAGTTATCATTGCTCTTGGCACCCACCGAGAGATGAACGAGAAAGAACTTAGATCAAAATATGGTGCAGTTGCGGATAGAGTCTCACTCCGCAACCACAGTTATACTGATAACCTAGTCGACATCGGCAAGACCCAGTCAGGAATACCTATAGTAGTCAACAAGGATGTCTACAAGGTCGATGTAAAGATTGGCGTTGGCAACATAGTGCCCCACTGCTACGCTGGATGGGCTGGCGGAGGAAAGATAATTCAGCCAGGAGTATGTGGTGAGCAAACAACCGGCATGACTCATGTGATGGCCGGAAAAACCAGACCCATCACCCAGATCCCAGGTAGCCTAGAAAATAAGGTCAGGCATGAGATAGAAAGCGTGGCATCCAAGGTTGGACTCGACTTCATAATCAACACTGTCCTCGATAAGAATGATGACGTTGTCAATGTCGTTTCCGGTGACCCCGAAAAAGCGTTCAGGAAGGGCGTCGAGAATGCTGAGAAGGTATACTGCCCAAAGGTTCTAGGCGCCGCAGACATAATGGTCGTCTCAAGCTACCCCGCCGACATGGATTACTGGCAAGCAGCAAAGCCTCTAACATACGCAGCCGTAGCCGTCAAGGAGGGAGGCACAATAGTCCTGTTATCACCGTGCCAAGACAGGATATCGCCAACCCACCCTATAGTTGCTGAGAAGGCCGGTACCAGATACGAAGATCTCCTAAAGATTTTGTCAGGCGATGAGATAGAAGACTTGGTTGCTGCAGGTCTCCTCCTTCTCCACTCTCAAATCTTGGAGAAGGCGAATGTTGTTTGCTACTCAGACGGACTCAGTAGAGCTGACAAAGAGGCTCTGAATTTCGTTCATGCTGAACATCCGCAAGAAGCAATCGAGATCGCCCTTGAGTGTCAAGGTCCAGAAGCAAGAGTCGGAATACTGAAATGCGGCGAGATACTTCCAAGAATCGAATAGGTACTCATGAATATGCGAATCAACTGGCTAGAAATGGCCTTATCAAGTGTGGTGTGATGCGAAAGCTTTACTTAGCGATCCAGTAACATAATGTCTAAGAGGATGAAACCTTGGCGACAGAGCGAGACCTTACAGTATCTAGCGAAGAGAGAGAAGAGGCCGCTGCTTCACGTAGGCAGGTTTACGCCCTCGTCGGTCTCTTCATGGTAAGCGTTCTGGTCATAGCAGTCGTCTTGGCAATTCTATCTGCTGGGTTCGCCGGGGGAGGCACTTGGTGGCAGAGAATAGCGATCTCTCACACCCCCATAACAAACGCCGTTCTGGGGCAAGACTTAGTTATCTCTGCTAGGGTAACTGGATGGCCCAAGAATGTCACGCTGAACTATCTTGTGATACCTAACAACTCAACAGTCTCAACATTCCACGATGTTGAGTGGACCACGGCTTTTCTACTTCTGGTTTCTGCAGGAGGCGACCAATACTCATACACAATAGCGGGGTCTGAAGTTCAAGGGGACGTAAGCTACTACATAGTGGCGATGGATGCGTATGGAAATGCTGCGGCAGTGCCGACAACTAGGATACGTATTGCAGATTTCGCTGTAGAGATCGCTGCGAAAGAGATGGCCGTATACTCCTCAAAGAGCGCCAAGACAACCGTGACTGTCAGATCATATAATGACTTCTCATCCTCGGTTAGATTGAGGGCTGTTGCTGGAGGCTTGGATACATTGCCGGGAGGGCTCATTGCAGAATTCAACCCAGCTGCCGTAACACCGCCCAAAGGCGGGGCAGCGACGGCCGAACTCACAGTAAGGTCTACTTCAAAAGAATATGTCCCAAGCGGAAACTACTATATGTCCGTAGAGGGTTTGGCCAGTACTCCAAGGGGAACAATGGTAAGAAACGCTTCTGTTATACTCCTCAAGGTCCCTGACTTCGACTTTGATGTGACCCCGAGCTCTCAAAGCGTCACAAGAATGGTTATCGGCGAGATCGTAGAGAGAATAACGCCTTTCAACATCACTTTGAAAATAACGGAGGGTTTTGAATCAGATCTGGCCTTTCGTGTTGCTGGTCTACCCGTGACCGGTGTTGACTACCGCTGGGTAATAGCAGGAGCTAAGTTCAACACGACGGGTACGACTACGGTGACACTCCAGATCATAACTCGATCCACTGCTCAAATTGGAACATACACCCTAACCATATACGTGTCAGGCGGCGGACTGGAGAAGTTCAAGCAAGTCACATTCAACATATATGAAACCACGCAGACTCGATAACCACTAAATCCTAGACTGCGCGTCTACAGCCATCGATCGGCCGATTCTGTTGGCCTAAGATAACTGACGATCATTGAGTGGCGACGTCGGAAGGACCGATACAGCGAGCGCCTATCGTTTGAAAACCCTGAGCCACCTCTCATCAGACACCAACTGAGATGTTCGGATTTGAGAATAATCAGTTGGGAAGACTGGACAAAGAATACTAGGCTTCAAACTACTGGAGACCTGCTGTGTAATGGAGAAATTGAGCTGGTTCCCAATTCAACCTCAAAGATATGTCTCCTATGCAGAGGAGGCAAGTTACTTTGCGGAAAGCCTCGATGTCCAGTCATTGCCAGAGCAGAGTCCTTAATGAGACTTCGTGGACTTATTGACAAAGAACTGATTGAAGGTTCAACACCCCCAGCGGTTTTTGTTGGTAGGGTGGGCTATCCAAAAGTCTACACTGGACCTATGATCCCACCATACTACGGTGACACCGAGATACTTGATACGCCTGAGTTATGGATGGGGAAATCAATAGAGGATGTCATAGACTATAGGTTCTCTTTGGTCAGAGGAAAGGCAAGGTTTCATGTCTTGGAGGCTCAGAAGCCTGACAGACTTCTGGAGACGCTGCAGGAACTCGCCATGGGTGAGAGACCTGCCGAGACAGAGGCGGTATTCAGAAAGAAGCCAAGAAGAGTTCTGGTATTGAGTGAGGAGACGCAACCTTTCGGTCCGTCGGCTCCTCTAAGGAGCTTCAAAGCATCAAACATCTCAGTGGATAGGAGAATAGAGAGGGTCTTCTATGATCCAGACGTGAGAGCTTCTGAAGCTATCTTTTCTCTATATGAAGCCGGGGTGCTTGTGACAAGGATTCAACGTGCGTTCAGCTTAGGAATATTCGGTCTATCTGAGAGAAGGCGCCTAGTTCCAACAAGGTGGGGGATCACTGCCGTGGATGATACGATCTCCTCACGGCTTGTGGATAACATCAAGCAACTCCCAACAATTGACGAATATCAGGTTTACACTTTCCAGAACATAGGAAATATCTATGTGGCGGTTCTCCTACCAGAAAAATGGAGTTTCGAATGGATAGAGGCTTGGTTTCCGGAAACCTTCTGGAACCCTCTGGGCCAAGCACCCGAGCTGATGGGAGATTCTGAACCTTATGAGGGACGAACTGCCTACGCAAGTGTTGGTGGGTGCTACTACGCTGCCAGGTTGGCCCTTGCTGAAAAGCTCAAGAGCGAGCGGAGACAGGCCGCCAGCCTCATTCTAAGAGAAATACATCCCGAATACATTCTGCCTGTCGGGGTCTGGAATGTTAGAGAGAGTGTGAGGGAGATGTTGAAAACCAAGCCAGCGAGATTCGACACGTTCCACAAGGCCCTCTCCCAAGCTATGAAAACCCTCACTGTTCCCTCTGAGAGATGGGCTGAGAGGAGCACAATAATCAGGGAGGCGCTACTTCAAAGAAAACTAACTCATTATTTTTAGGTTGGACAGGCTTCCGGACGAATAGCTCCTAGGGTAGATATGCCTCTCGGAAACTAAAAAGGTGAGTCTCATATCCAGAGCCCCGTCACTAAATCTAGTCTCCACTCCCTTCATAGATTCGTCTTTTGAATAGTGTTTCAAATTTGTGCTCAAAGTCAGCCGTCATTAACATGATTGCTAATGTAGCATACAGATTAATCTACTGCATGTAGCAGAAATAGGTTCTTGAAGCTCTAGCCTTGGACATGATTGTTGGTGGCCTGTTTTGGGCGTGGATCTTGGGGGGATAATTGAGAAGAAAAAGATTGGTCTTGAAGAACTTCAGGGTAAGGCTCTGGCCGTGGATGGTTACAACGCCCTGTACCAGTTTCTTGCAATAATAAGAGGAGGCGTGGGGGAGCCCCTTACGGATAGGGCTGGCAGGGTTACAAGCCACCTTAGTGGGCTGTTCTACAGAACAGTAAACCTGATCGAGAGAGGTATCAGAGTTGTGTATGTCTTTGACGGCGAACCCCCAGCAATGAAAGAGATGGAGATTATGAGGAGAACAAAGATCAAAGAAGATGCTTCGATGCGCTATGAAGAAGCTGTGAGACGCGGCGCCATAGAGGAAGCAAAGCGTTACGCTCAGATGACGTCTAAACTGAAGGATGAGATGGTTGATGACGCGAAGAGGTTGCTTAGCAGTATGGGTGTCCCATGGATACAGGCGCCTTCCGAAGGTGAGGCTCAGGCTTCCTATGTTGTATCTAAGAGCGACTTGTGGGCTGTGGCTAGCCAAGACTACGACTCTCTAATCTTTGGAGCGCCGAGACTGGTGCGCAACCTTACAGTCACTGGAAGAAGAAAACTGCCTAGAAAAAATGTCTATGTAGAGGTGGAGCCCGAACTTGTACAGCTAAGAAAAGTGTTGGTGGATCTAGGGCTCACGATGGAACAACTCATTGACTTGGCAATTCTTCTTGGTACAGACTACAACCCTGGAGGTTTCAAGGGTATCGGTCCAAAGACCGCTCTGAAGCTTATAAGGGAGCATGGTAACTTGGAGAGAGTCGCCGAGAATCTACCTGAGGCCAGAACCTCTAAAGAACTTTTTGCGATTAGAGAGATCTTCCTAAAGCCTAAAGTTGCCGATGACTACAGGATTGAGTGGCGAAAACCTGACGTTGAAGCCACTGTTCAGTTCCTGTGCAAAGAGAGAGACTTCTCCGAGGAGAGAGTGAGAAACGCTCTCGAGCGTCTTTTGAGGGGTTGGGAAACGAGCAGCCGAGCAACTCTTGAAAGATTCTTCGGAAGTTGACTCTAGAAAATCTTCCTCCTTAATCTAAGATTCTCCAAGGCCAAGCTCATCCTACTCAAGACGTTTTCACTTGCGATAACAGTATTCATTAACTTCCGTATTTCTACGCATTGGTTTGCATACATCGAAGCAAGATTCTCGTCTCTTGCCATTTGGGCCTTTACACATTTCTCAAAGGTTTCTCTGTCTCTTTCCCGAAGGTTGTGAAGCATCTTCTCAAGCTTGCTCTTTCCAGACGAGATCTCCCTCTCGATCCCCAGATAATCATCCTTAACCTCTGGGGCCACAACAGGGAAATATCTTGAAGAGATCTGGCTGGTTCTCTCAAGCCTGCCTAGAACCAGTCTCACGCTTCGACTTGTCCATCCAAGACTCTTAGAAATCTCTTCTGCGCTTAGACCTGGATTACTTGAAATGAATTGTAGAAGCTGAGTCGACCTAGTCGTTTTGGCTGAGCGTTTCTTCACCATCTCTTAACTCCTCATCTTGGAGACAAAACCTGTCGTCACGTTAGACTATTATTCCCTCCATCCCGCCTTCCCTCTCATCGGCACAAAAGCGACCCCTCCAAGTTCTTCGCTCGAGGTATGTCCGTTAATGTGCTTTCTAATTCTTACAAGTTGCTGGTAATGGTGGACTCCACCAACAGGAATTAGGAGATAACCCCCCGGTTTAAGTTGATTGACGAGTTCTTGGGGAATTCTTGGAGCTGCACTTGTGACTATGACCGCATCGTATGGAGCATATTCATCTAACCCTAGTGACGCATCTCTATGCAATACGTCGACCCTTTCTGAGTATCCAGACCTCTTAACATTCTCTTGTGCAAATCTTGCAAGTCCCTCAATTATCTCGGCTGACCATATGTGTCCCCACCTCTCTCTTGGCTGGTCACCAGGAGCGACAATCTCGGCGTAGACACAACTCATGTAACCACATCCTCCGCCCACCTCCAGAACATTCTCCCCCAAACCAAGCTCCGCATATTCACAGAACATTGCGGTCATATGAAGTGCGCTAGTCGTTTGACCGTACCCTATGGGTAGAGGCGCATCGATGTAAGCCTCTGCCTTAACTTCTTCTGGAAGGAACTCTTCCCTCGGAACTAGCGACATGGCTCTGATTACACTCTCAGAACGCAATATCCCCTCCTGCACAAGCAGGTCCACAGCCTTCCTCCTGAGTTCCGCAAATCTCTCCAGAAAACTTTACCATCCTTCGTTCAGTAATTGGCTTGAAGAGTAAGATAAAAGCTTAGGATTACAATTCGAGCACTGCAACTGTTGACTTCCTCGGTGAGAATCAATGAAAAAGGAAGCTGTCGAGAGAATTGAAGCCCATGGTCACAGTTCAGTGACGGCCCGGCATAAGAAGACCTTCGAGTTTACTAAAGAGGAACACCTGACCTCCAAGGGCGACTGCATACTTGCTGTGGGTGCAAACAAAGGGGCTAGAGAGCTCTCTGGCGAATTCAAGACATTGGCTGCAAGGGGCTCGACAAGAATCATAATCATGATTGAGGTTGACGGAGTCCGCGAAACTGCTGTAGGTAGAGGTGACACCTCCCTAACATTTACGCATGAAACCGATATCGTAGCAAGAAAGAGCGACTTCACCTGTGGCAGAACAGTAATGACTAGGTCAAACATGGCAGCTGCAGATTTCAGTCGCGTCTTCACCAGAAGACTCAGAAACCCGGACGCAACAGTATACGTCACTCTGGTAGCCCAGTCCTAAGCGACTCTAACGTCTATGGCAAACTGCCATTCTCTTGGCGCAACCGCTCTAATAGCCCGAATAGCTTCGATCGCCACCACCCTTCTACCAGAACTCTCAACCTTCTCTCGGATGAGTTCCAACGTGGCCTCACGTGAAACTTTCCCCGAGACAAATGTGTAGAAATGGATCACGCCCCCTTCAGGCTTAAAAAAGCGACAAGCTTGAGCGATAAACCTCATAGAGTCTGCAGGCAAGTTCATTATTACGCGGTCAGCTGAACTTGAAAGCAGCTGTACTGAGGTTGCTGCAGCATCCGCCAGCACAACAGTGACTTTTCCTCGAAGATTGTTAAGTTCGATATTCTGCAGCATGAATGAAATAGCCTCTGGGTTAACGTCAAGTCCATAGACTTTTCTCACATTTCTAGATCCTGCTATTATGACTGGGAAAGGGCCTGCCCCCGCAAACATGTCGACAACGACTTCTCCCGGCCTCACTTTGGAAGCTACTCTTTGACGCTCATACGAGAGTCTTGGACTGAAGTACACCTTGGAGGGGTCCAGACGGAGTACGCAGCCGTACTCTGAATATTCAGTGACTGATGACTGTCTGCCCGCCAAAATCGTGAAGTCTCTCACGCGAAAAGTATTCGTTATTGGACCGGCCTTGGCCAGCACACTCTGGACACGTGGATTCAGCAACCTTACAGCCTCTCCAATAATACGCCCATAAGTAATGAGGCTCTCAGGGATCTCTATGATTGCAACATCGCCAATTACATCGTAGGCACGGGGGAGACTCGCGAGCATGTCTGGTGGAAGCTTGTCGTAAAGAACCTCGACCAGACTTCTTGGTCGAAGTTTCCTCCTCTCGAATGAATAGTTGGAGACCTGAAGGTTTGGAAGCTCGAGCTTGAGAGTGGCCAAATCCTCTTGCGATGGCATCTTGGATAGCGGTATGATCACCTCAGTATCCGTAGACATGATCCTGAAGTTCCTGTTAAGAATATTCAGTTTCCGTGCTGCTGATAGGGCTACTTGGCCGAGTTTCCTTTCCACTCTCAGTGCTGCGAACTCGTCCAAACTGATCAGACCCTTATTCTGCACCGTTATCAACGCGCGCGTTTGGGCGCAAATTTAAAGCTATTGACTCTGCGATTCATATCTTGAATATGTTTAGGTCTAGAGATCCGATATATGAAGTTGAGATTGTATGCATGAACTCGACTTATTCTGTCGGCGAGACCGGGCTCAAATATGACTCAGAAAACACAGGTATATTGCGAGTGCTATCAACACGAGGCCGCTGGCTCGTTGGAGTCGAGACGTCGCTCCGACCATTCTCCTGAGCATTAGACTTCTGGCTCTAGCCACAAGAACCGTTGTCAAGATCAAAGGAAGGCTCATTCCAAGAGAAAATGCGAGGAAGGTAAGAATTCCATCAACAAAATCGCCAAAAGTCGAGGCGTATAGTATTATCGAAATGAATATCGGGGCTGAACAAGCCAAGGAAGCTAATCCATAAGTGAAACCATAAAGGAGAAACCCCAGCAAGCCTCCGCGTCGGGTTGCGCGGAACTTGAAATAGATCCTTGGATAATCTACTCCAAACAACATGATGATGCCCAGTAGTCCGATAATGATCACCGCAAGGAAATAAGCGATTGGAAGAGCCTTCAAGAGTGAATTTCCAAGGATGTAGCTGGTTAAACCTATTATGGAATAGACCGCTATCAATCCTATACTACATGCCAAACCTCCTTGGAGAGCCCTCACACTGCCCACATTGCTCCCAAGGTAGTAAGCCACATATCCTGGGAGAAGCGGGTAGCTGCACGGAGACAGAAGCACGAAGACTCCACTTATCAGAGCCAAAGAATAGTCTACTATGGACATGAGAAGAACCTACTTTGAAAACGTAATTCGATACCCGTTCTTCCATCCGCGACTATATTTATTTTCGCTGCTTCGCCATATTGGGTTACTCCTTTGTAGACCAACACACGCGACAAGACCAGCCCTATGAGGACTAGTTAGCCTTCCCGGAAAACAAATATAGTCTGTCTTACCTCGAAATCTCGCGACTAGAAGTGAACATTTCTTAGTTAGGTGAGCTATTGTGAAAAGGGACAAAGCCCAACCCAAAGGTCCTGAATCCACTATTGCTTCGGGACCTTCCCGGCGCGAGGCTGAACGGGAAGAACTCACGAAAGAGGTTGAGTTTCTAAGGAAGGTTCTGGCCGAAGAGAGAGAAAGATCAGCCGACTACTTGAATCGGCTGAAGTACTTGCAGGCCGACCTAGAAAACCTACATAAAAGGACAAAGAAAGAGATAGAAGAAACCATTGAAGTCGCCAGTGAAAGACTGATCTCAAAACTTCTAGTGATAATTGATGACATAGAAGTAGCCATGAGAACTACTTCTGGAGTTGAGGACTGCCAAGCTGTAAGGTCTGGGTTCGAGTTAATCTTGAAGAAACTCAAAGATGTTCTCGAAGACGAAGGCTTGGCTAGGATTGAGGCTGTTGGTAAGCACTTTGACCCTACAGTTCACGAAGCGGCCAACCAAATTCTGAGGGAAGATACTCCAGATGGGATAGTAATAGAGGAAATTAGAGCGGGCTACACTCTAAGAAAGAAACTTCTCAGGCCAAGTCTTGTGATCGTAGCCAAAAACCCCGAAAAGATTTCCTCTGAAGAAGCTGATAAGAGAGCGACAAAGCCAGCTCCTCAAGCCTGAAAACTTCAGGTAACGGTCCAATCATTTACGAAGACTGTTCCAAGCGGAAACTATTTGCGACTATCCAAAATACTTTTCTTGAAGAATCTCTCTCCATTATAGCTCTGAGCTCCATAAGCATGATGCTAATCATTTCATGGTGGTGCCGGTGAGCAATTCCCAAGCATCGAAGATAATAGGTATAGACCTCGGGACAAGCAATTCGGCTGCGGCCATTCTTCAAGCTGGCAGACCAGTTATAATACCTAGCGCTGAAGGCACAACCCTTGGTGGGAAAGCTTTCCCTTCCTATGTTGCCTTCACTAAGGATGGGCAGCTTCTAGTCGGCGAACCTGCCAGAAGGCAGGCTGTCACAAACCCAGAAGGGACTGTCATGGCAATAAAGCGGAAGATGGGTACTGACTATAGGGTTCGCACATACGATAGAGAGTATACTCCACAACAGATCTCTGCATTCATTCTCCAAAAGATAAGAAGGGATGCGGCGGCTTTCCTCGGAGCCAAGGTAGACAAGGCCGTGATAACTGTCCCTGCCTACTTCAATGATAATCAGAGACAGGCAACCAAGGACGCCGGTTCAATAGCTGGTCTGGAGGTTGTACGAATAATAAATGAACCAACGGCTGCGTCCTTGGCCTACGGGCTTGACAAGGCTGAGAAGGAACTGAAGATAATGGTGTTCGACCTTGGCGGAGGTACGCTCGACGTCACTTTGATGGAGATAGGGCGGCCAAGCCCGTCAGAACCTCCAGTCTTCGAGGTAAAGTCCACCAGCGGAGATACACAGCTCGGCGGCACAGACATGGACAACACCACAGTCAACTACTTGATTGATGAGTTCAAGAGAAACATGGGAATAGACCTCGGCAACGATAAGGTGGCGGTACAGAGACTCAGAGAGGCAGCGGAGAAAGCCAAGATAGAGCTCTCCACAACCCTCACAAGCGACATTAACCTTCCGTTCATCGCAGCTGACTCATCGGGCCCTAAACATCTCAACATCACCTTAACTAGGGCGAAACTTGAGGAGTTGGTTACCCCAACTATCGAGCGTTGCAGAGACCCCATGAACCGAGCCCTTTCGGACGCCAAGATGCTCCCTAGGGACATAGACAAGATAATCCTAGTGGGTGGCCCGACTAGGATGCCGATTGTAAGGAAGTTTGTTGAAGACTATATGGGTAAACCAGCAGAGAGAGGTGTAGACCCGATGGAGTGCGTGGCCATGGGAGCCGCCATCCAAGCCGGGGTGATAGCTGGAGAAGTCAAGGAGTTACTCCTCTTAGATGTGACGCCACTCTCACTTGGTGTCGAAACCCTCGGTGGAGTATTCACCATGATAATAGAGAGAAACACGACCATCCCCACAAGGAAAAGCCAGATCTTTTCCACAGCGGCAGACTTCCAGACAAGCGTTACCGTACATGTTCTACAGGGCGAGAGGGCAATGGCAGCCGACAACGTATCACTTGGCATGTTCAATCTGGTGGGGATACCGCCGGCGCCTAGAGGAGTACCTCAGATCGAGGTTACTTTCGACATAAACGCCGATGGCATCCTCAATGTCTCAGCAAAGGATCTTGCTACGGGAAACCAACAAAAGATAACGATTACCGCCACGACAAAGCTCTCTGATGAGGAAAAAGAGAGAATGATCAAGGAGGCTGAGAAGTATGCTGAGCAAGACCGTCTTAAGAGAGAAGAGGCCGAGACTAGGAATCAGGCTGACTCACTTCTTTACACCGTTGACAAAACCTTGAAAGACCTAGGTGATAAAGTCAGCAAAGACCAGAAAGAGAAACTTGAGAAAGCCTCTGCTGACTTAAGATCGGCTTTGAGCGGAAAGGACGTAGCTACAATTAAGTCCAAGATGGAGTGGCTATCCAAAGTCCTCCAGGAGATAGGTGCCGCTGTTTATCAGCAAGCGGCTCAAAGGGCTCCTCAGACGCAGTCTGCGAGTGGGCCGTCAAAGGAATATGGAGAAGGAAAGGATAAGGTTGTAGACGCGGACTACAAGGTTGTGGATGAGGACAGGAAGACCTAACCAATTCTTTCATCACTGCACCGGTGGCCTTCGTGAAAGAAAAAGACTACTATGAGATACTGGGGGTTCCGAGAAATGCCACAAAAGAAGAGATGAAGAACGCCTACCGCAAACTCGCCCTTCAATACCATCCCGACCGCAATAAGTCTCCTGACGCTGAGGAGAAGTTCAAAGAGATCTCTGAAGCCTACGCGATCCTTTCTGACGAAGAGAAGCGGAGAACTTACGATCTGTACGGTCGTGCAGGAATAGGTGACAGGTACGCTCCTGAGGACATCTTCAGAGGGGTCGATTTCGAAGAGATTTTCAGGGACTTAGGCTTCGGCTTCAGTATTTTTGACCAATTCTTCGGTAGAAGAGGGTGGGGGTGGAGTGCCCCCCAAAGAGGGTATGACCTCCAGTATGACTTGGAGGTAGATTTGGAAGAGGCCGCTACAGGTCTTGAGAGAGAGATTACGATACCTAGAGTGGAGGAATGCCGAACATGTGGAGGAAGTGGAGCCAAACCCGGTACATATCCAAAGATGTGTCCTTCATGCCAGGGGAGCGGCCAGATAAGGAGGCAACAGTCAGGCTCGTCTGGGTTCCTAACTATAACACAGATAATGACTTGTGATGGGTGTGGCGGAAAGGGGCGGATTGTGGAGGTTCCGTGTGTAGAATGTAAAGGTGCTGGAAATGTCAGTCGCGGCCGCAAAATAAACGTAAAGATCCCGCTTGGTGTCGATGACAGCTCAACCCTGAGACTGAGAGGGGAAGGTGACACTGGGCCCGGTGGGGTTCCACCAGGAGATTTATACATCACTGTTCATGTAAGACCACATCCTATTTTCGAGAGGCGTGGTGAAGACCTCCTCTGCGAGATACCTGTATCTTTCACTCAGGCAGCCCTAGGTGCAAAGGTCAAAGCACCGTCTCTAGATGGAACGATTGAACTTCGGATACCTCCAGGAACGCAGCCTGGAACACTGTTTAAGACGAAGGGTAAAGGTATGCCTAGGATGGATGGTCATGGCAGGGGAGACGAGTATGTCAAGGTGAACGTGACGGTACCGACAAGGCTTACAAAGAGACAGAGGGAGCTTCTGACTGAGCTGGAGGGGGAGCGAGAAGGGACGGACTAGTCAATACCGTCAAAAAGGTTCTATGTTTCGAGTTATGCGAAAACATTCTCGATACAGTTTCCCCTTTGACTTCTAGGAGATCCAAGAAGAGTCTCGGGTTTTGAGCGCGCGCTTTAGGATAAATCAAGTCGAATCAATCTTGAGTCTCAGGTGAGGACGGAGGCGGCCTCACGCCTAACGTAGCCTCGACTGTAATAGCTTGCCCTTCTCGAATAATATCCAGAACAACTCTCTCCCCAGGCGTCTTACTGTACTCTAGATAAACAAGAAGATCTTCGAGTCTCCTAACAGGTCTTCCGTCTATATGCGTGATGACATCTCCGCCTATGCTCATGTTACTTCCTTCGATCATCTCCGTCCTGTTTCCTCCACGTATTTCCGCCTTTTCGGCGGGGCTGTCTTCAACAACAGACATCACTAGGAAACCTCGTGTCTCTGAAAGATTCATCTTTTCAGCTATTGACGAAGTCACATCTGTACCTGCGACTCCAAGCCACGGGTGGTCGTAACGTCCCATCTGTATGAGAGATGGTACCGCCCTTCTTACTAGGTTTGACGGAATCGCAAAACCGACGCCTGAGAATACCCCTGTTTCAGATTGAATTGCTGTGTTGACGCCCACCACTTCTCCGAGACCGTTGAGTAGTGGCCCCCCACTGTTTCCGGGGTTTATGGCAGCATCTACCTGAATTTCGCCAGGTATCAGGTATCCGCCAGTAGCAGGAAGGGATCTACCGATCTGGCTCACGATTCCTTTTGTGAGGGACCATCCCAATCCAAAGGGCGCGCCGACAGCGTAAACGGCTTCACCAACGAGAAGTTTGGATGAGTTTCCCAAGGTGACTGGCCTGAGCCTCTCTGAAGAAACGTCCACCCTCAAGACCGCCAAGTCCGAGTAGGGGTCAGTTCCAACCAAGCTGGCTTTGGCAGTCGTCCCGTCAAGAAAGGTTGCCTCAATGGCATCCGCCCCCTCTACGACATGATTGTTCGTTATGATGTGGCCATCCTTGTCGTATAAGAATCCGGACCCCCTCGCCGAAGGCTCTAGACCATTTAAACCCATCTTCCTATTCAATACTTGAACAACAGATTCTTCGACAAGAACATAGACTTGGTGTGCTCTTACTTCCTCTTCGTCTCCCCTACCAAAAAGTTCCAGACGCGACTGCAGACTCTCAAGCCTTCCTTGCAGATCTGTGAGTTGGCTCTGAGTCTGTACATAAACATACACAAGAGTTCCTGAAAGCACCAGCAAAACCACAAAAGATATTGACGCCAAGTAGATGGGTAGTTTCTCGGATCGAAGATCACTCACGCTAAGACACCGTTAAGGACAATCACGCTAAACTGCTTCTTAAAAAAGTTTGTTGGGACATCGAGAAAACCGACCAGTAGCATTTCAGGACATTCGTCAGGAATATGCGCCGAGGTTTGGTTCCAATTGAGCTGTATTTTCGACGGGCATAACGTCTATATTAAGAAAGACCACCGGTGAATAGTGATAAGAGGTCTTTGAAGGTACATTGCAGCTCATGAAGCATATCGAGAAGTAGGATGTATAGGAACAGGTGACAGATCCAGTATTGAGAGCTATAATTGCTGAGTGCAAGCTTCCAAAGAGCGTCTCACGAGTAGACGAGCTTTCGGCAATGGCTGAGAACATCGGATATAGGGTTGTCGGAACCCTAATTCAGAAAAGAAACAGTGTACATCACGGTCACTGCATAGGTGTTGGTAAACTTGAGGAACTCAAGAGGCTCGTCCATCAAAAGCAGGCTGACATAGTCATTTTTGGGAATACGCTCCCAAGTAGTCAAGTATTCAAGATACAAAGAAGGATTGGAGATGTAAAGGTTATCGATCGGAACCTACTGATACTGGAAGTGTTTAACAGGAGAGCTATGACTAAGGAAGCCAAGCTTCAAATAGAGCTGGCTAGGCTCAGATACACATTTTCTTGGGGACGAGAATTCATCAAGCTGAAAGGCATACTTGGAGAGCAGGTTGGATGGAGTGGTCCCGGAGACTATCCCTTCAAGGAATATGAGAAGGCCGCCAGAAGGAGAATAAGCAACATAAAAGCTAGGTTACGTGATGTTCAAGAAAGGAAGTCTATGCTACGCGAGAGAAGGCGCCGGCTTGGCTTCCCAATAGTGGCCTTGGCAGGCTACACTCAGAGCGGAAAGACAACCTTTTTCAACAGACTGGCATATGAGTCTAAGGAAATTGGTCTGGGGCCATTCACGACTCTCTCATCCTTCTCAAGGCTCGTGAACTGGAAAGGTTCGAAGTTCATACTGGTTGACTCCATAGGGTTCATAGAGGATATGCACCCGACGATTGTTGATGCGTTCATTGTAACTCTTGATGAGATTACGAATGCCGACCTGGTTCTGCTCTTTGTTGACTTAGGTGATCCTATAGAAACCCTGTGTAGAAAAGCTGCATCAATTGATAGCATCACCAGAAGAATCGAGATGCCCTCCAAAGAGATCATCTGTGCCAACAAGATTGATCTTGTTGATGATGAGCATGCAAGGAAGGGTATTGAGGTGCTTAATCGGATCCTGCTTGGCAGAAGAGTTTGCTTGTTGAGTGCAAAGAATGGTGAGAATATTGATTCTGTTCTCGATCTAACCTTAGCAGAACTGGATGTGACCGTATCCGCCGCTGCCCTCCAAAGCTAAGAGCTTTCTCTCACTTTCATAGGCCACAATTCAAGTCAGCACCGCGTAGCGCTAGATATCAAAGAATGAAGGAGACCAGTTTTCCCCAAGGCTCTTAGAGTCTCATGCTGGAACAAAAGCCGAGATCATAAAGCTTTGATACGGGAACTATGAAGTGGTACACTCCCTTAGCTAAGGCAAGATAGCAAAAAAGGAAAGAAAAAAGTTGTTTGTTCACGACATCTACAGGTAGGCTGGAAACGGCAGATCCACAAGTTCCGGTCGGAAATACTGGCTTACTTCCACCTGCTGCGAGTAGTAGATACGTCGCTTATCTTTGTCCTTTGGCCAAACATACTTGGTGCCAGGCCTCATTATGCATACGGTGAAAGGAGCAAATTTCTTGTTTGCTATCATCTCCAGGTCGGTAGGGTCGCCTTCCACGATTCCCCAGTTTTCATAGTGCATAGGAATGCAGACCTTTGCCCTTAGACATTTTGCTGCGCGGTATGCATCATATGGGTTCATCTTATCTGTCATTCCGTCGGGATTATCGCCGAAGGTTATCAGGGCTATATCAATTTCATCTTGTCTGCCATGTTTGAAGAACATGTTTGAATAATGCGAATCTCCGGCGTCATACACGCTCCCATAGGGGGTTTTTAGTACGTAGTTCACAGCCTTCTGATCCATCAGTTTGGCGAATTCCTCCATCGTAGTCCTGCGTAGGTCCATCTGTTCTGTAATCAGAACTGTCCTGTCAAAAGATTCTACAGCATGTATCTCAATATCCTTTATCTTAACGACGTCGCCAGGCTTAACAGTCACAATTCTGTCCTTTGGAACTTTCCATCTCTCAAATATCTCTTTGCACCGCGGAGGCGCAATAAACTTACAGTCTGTATTCTGTAAGAGAGGTTTGACAGTGTAGAAATCGGCGTGGTCGTTGTGTATGTGAGTTGAGAGGTATGCGTCGCACTCTTTGATTGCCCATGGGTCCAACACATGCGGAACGCATCTGATCCAGCACATCTTCTGCGCCCCTGTCATTCTAACTACGCCAGCGTACTTCGACATCTCATTATAGTCCAGACAACCTCCTGAAGCGCTGTACTGGTCTACGCAAAGGTTTGCACCGGCGGCGCTTTTCATCCACCATGCGGCTCCACCGAGCCACCACAATATGAATGAATTTCGCTCAGGTTTAGTTTCTTCAATTTCCTTGTTGAGTATAGTTCCCCACTCTGGAAACACATCTCTTAGCCACTGGTCCCGTGTTATCGGCTTGTCTGGTAGAAGGTTAAGACCTCCGTCTCCTATTCCTTTAACTTCCGCAGTCATTCGAAACATCCCTCGTGGAAGAGATATCTAATAGAATTTATATTACTTTTGTTGGACGCCGCTTGAATTGGAACTGACCCGTAGCAATAGGTGCCTATGGGAACGCACTACTGACCATTGATAAGTGCTGCGCGCTATTGTCCCTCTGGCAACATGTCTAGCACTCTGATAGCAAACTGTAGACGCTCGGTCTCCTTTCACTAAGTCTCAATGCTCTGTGTATCTTGGCGATCTCCAAATCTACCTCGGCAACCGTGGCCTCAAAGGATTCTCCTCCAATCTTCAACACATTCGGATAAACGACTTTTGACTCAGCATCCTGCCTTAAATCCAGTACAATACTGCGACCCAAATATCGAGGTGGCCATACAAGGTTCGATGCAACCAGTGGCAGACGGTTTTCAAGACATCGGGTTAAGAGATATAGATGCCAAGGATGAGTTCCGGCGACCAAGATTCGTGAGGGAACAAACACCACCTCGGCACCTTGTAGAGCAAAAACTCGCGCGACCTCTGGGAAAACTGCATCATAGCATATCATGACGCCAAACTTGACATTTTGTACATCAAATATCATATAGCTGGACCCAGGTTTTGCTTTGGCCTTTTCATCGCCAAAAAGATGTATCTTCTTCTGTCTGCCTACCAGCCGGCCCTGCGGGTCCACTACATGCGCAGTCACATAAGTCCCATCTGGAAGCTCTTCGTAGAAACCCCCTGTGATTATGGTAACCCCAAATCTACTGGCCAAATTCTTCATCAATTCTATCATATTTGATATAGAGTCAGGCGTTTCCTCTCCAAGCCAATGTTCAGGAAAACAAAGAAATTCGGCTCCGCCGCCGACTGCCTGACTAACTAACTGTTCGACAGAATCTTCAAGTAACTTCCCGATAGGTAGCTTAGGTCCCGTCTGGATCGCCGCTACCTTCAGTGGATTCACCGCCCCTAACGCCGAGCTTATTGACTAGATAGTCTATAAATTGCTTTGCAACCTCTTCCTTACCGGTTCGCGGTATATGGATGATGTCTCCGATGCGATCTACTAGAAATACCTCGTTTGTTTCTGAGCCAAATCCAACTCCCTCAACACCTACGTGGTTAGCAACTGCTAGGTCAGCTCCAGACGATCTCAGAGCGTCTCGGGCCTTTTCAATCAACTCCGAATCTGACAAGCCATACTCCGCCTTGAATGCAACTAGGCGGATCCTTGGACTGGTCTTCTTTACTTCCTCTATTATCTTTGGTGTGGCTTGCAATTCGATCCTTATCTTTTGATTATGCCTTGTTTGAATCTTGGTTCTTTGAAATATGGAGGGTTTGTAGTCGGCTACAGCAGCACTACCAACAAACACGTGGTATTGGCTGCTTACGAGTTCCTTCCTCACGGCTTCAAGCATATCCTGTGACGTCTCAACTCTTACGGTTCTTACGTTTGGAGGCGTCTCCGTCTCTACGGGGCCTATGATCAGAGTTGAGGTCGCTCCTCGCCTCGCAGCCTCTCTCGCTATGGCAATCCCCATCCTGCCCGAACTCCTGTTTGTGATTATGCGAACTGGGTCTATGTACTCTACGGTGGGGCCGGCGGTAACGAGGAAGTTCACTCCTCTAAGGTCCTTGCGGCAGAGCTTCTGGATAACCGCCTCCACTATGGTCTCAGTCTTAGCTAACTTGGCCTTACCCTCAGCAATCTCCGGATCCAAGAACTCCACTCCAAGAGACTTCAGCTTCCTGATGTTCTCTAGGACTATTGGGTGTCTATACATGGATTGGTGCATTGCCGGAACGATTATTATCGGTATTCCAGATCCCAAGGCGGTCGTTGCGACTGTTGTGACCGTTGTGTCATCGATTCCGGAGGCTATTTTGCCGATTGTATTCGCTGTTGAGGGGGCTATGAGCACAAGCTCTGACCTGCCAGCCCACTCTCCTGCTAGCTGTATGTGCTCAGTACGTCCAGTAAGTTCTGTTACAACTGGATTTCCAGTAGCCCACTCCATAAGCTTTGGACCTATGAGCTCGCACGCCGATTTTGAAAGAACAGCATATACGTCTGCGCCTCTTCGCATAAGCTCTCTAGCGATCTCCGGCGCTTGAGCTGCAGCGGCACTCCCGGTAATGCAGAGCGTTATCTTCATGTTGAGAAGTTCCTTTCCTGAAGTGCCGGCGATGTCTTTCAGTGGGTTCTGAGTCAGTGCCATCACCCAGAAATGATCAGTTGGCACCTCTGCTTGATAACGGTATTCCCAGCCATAGCTTACTAAACAAACCAGAATATTCGAGAATCCTTATATTAGTTGTTGCAGGTTTTCCCTCTAGCTGATAAGCACAGGCTTACAAAGACAACTCTGCTTGGAGGCACTCAGAGCAAGTCGTCTCGACTTCAATAGGTCATGGGTTCTCAAAAATGCATGCACAAGCTTTTCTCGAGCAGAAATTGCGGATTGGAGACGTGTTTCTGTTTCCATTTGTCACTCCAATAGCCGCACTCCTCGTAATTGATCCAAACCAATTCATACTGGGTTGGAATGAAGGAGCTGGAGCTGGACTACTATTTGCCTTCGTTTTTCTAGCGATGGAATGGTATGACGCTAGAAGACTACTAAAGTTCAGATTGATTGCAGATAGAGTAATGGGCATAGTCGCCTCTGCAACCCTAATAGTAACCTATTTCGTGGCGGTTTATGCTCTTGGTCAGAGCGTCTTGGTCGCACAGCTTGGTTTCAAGTTTGGCTACGTCAGTACGCCACAGATCCTGAGTTGGACTAGAATGTGGGACTACGTCCTCTACACGATCTACACTTCAACAATTGTTGTACTATCTTTCGGTTTCAGTAAGCTCAAACATTTCCCTACTCCCATGGTCTTCTTGTCGGGTATGGCTTTCATACTGCTGCTGGACGCCACCTTCCCCTATGGTTCTATGCAATCACTCCAGGCTCTAGTCCAACCGATCCTAGCAGTCACCGTTTTTCTGCTCAGATTTGTGGGCGTCAGAGTCGATTTGGTAGGCGGTGAGAGCCTTGCAGTTTGGGGTCAGAAAGGTTTCCTATTCATAGACATCTACTGGCAATGTGCGGGAATATTGAGCATGAGCATATACTTCATGGTGATCATAATACTGATGGTGAAGTTGGAAACTTCTGTTGCCAGAAAGCTAGTCTATGCTGCCCTTGGAGCTATGGGAACTTATCTGGTAAACATAGTTAGGATATTCCTCATAATCTACTACGGAGCATTCATAGACGTAAATCTGAGAATGTTTCACGAATCGATAGGAGAAGTTCTTTTCACCATCTGGATCGTGGCCTACCTCTTGATAGTCACTGCGATAGAGGCTCGCTTGGCAAGAACTTTGAGGTCACATGTGAACGCGGTTCCCTTGACCTCTTGAGGAGCCTGATCTATCTCTCGAATATATTATTGGTCGCTGACAGCGATATTCTCAAATCGACATTCTAGTGTATGTGGCAAGTCGCTTTAACGCCCACGGAGCCTTTTCTTTATGCTAGCTACGTTTCTTTTCAGAGATTGGGCTCCCGCTTAATCGACATGAAGACTTCGGCTGCAAATACCTTACGTCAATTTTGGCTTCTGTACGATATCATCGCTTTGGAAGTGCGTCTATTGCTGCTTGGGCCACTATTCTGTCTCGTTCTGCTGTGCCTGAGCTACAGCCTATCCCTCCAACAACCTCTTCCTTGACCAATACTGGTAGACCTCCTCCAATGATCATGAACCTACCTTGATTGCTGACGTGAATTCCGAATGCTGGTTTCCCCGGTGAGGCTACCTCAGCATATTCATGTGTTCCTTTCCTACTGCAGGCACCTGTAAAAGCTTTGTTTATTGCGATGTCAATGCCAGTGATTTTTGCACCGTCCATCCTCTCAAAAACAAGAATATTTCCTCCCTCATCAACTATGGCTATGTCCATTGGCACACCTATTTCCTTAGACTTGCGTTCAGCCGCCGCCAACATAACCTTCGCGCCTTCGAGAGTCAGCTTTACAGAGCTCTTGTAGATTGAACTTTCACTTCCCAACTTGTATCACCGGAATACTAGATTCACCGAGTAGATAAATGAATATCGAGTATTCGACCACTGAATGGTGTTCACATAACCCCTGTCTTGAATTGCTAACTGCTGTTTTCCAGTTGGAGCCACTCCAGCAATAGCGGCTCACAAGTAGTAGGCAAGTATCCTGAGACTTGCCTCCTCCACTCTCTAACAAGGCAGGTGAAATCCTGCTCATGATCAATCCAAATAAACATATAAAGAAGGCTTGCATCTATAGGCTACTCCGAACTGATTTGAGAGCTGAGTCCAAGTCTGAAAATTGCAGTTACGGTCTGCGATGTGGATGTTGATCAAGGAATGGGTTCAAGAATAACTCATTCTCAGCAGCCAGTAGGGTCGGTGTAGTTTGGAAATATCAATAGTGAAGCGGGAGGAGGATGTGCTAAGGTTCATTGTTAGTGGAATCGCTCCGCCTCTAGCAAACGCGTTGAGAAGAACTATGATTGCTGAGGTTCCAACAATGGCAATTGACGATGTCATCATTATAGAGAATACCTCGATCCTTTTTGATGAGATCTTGGCACATAGGCTCGGTTTGATTCCCCTGACAACCGATCTAGCTGCCTACACTCTCCCAGATAGATGTGACTGCAAGAGTGAGCTGGGATGCAATAGATGTAGAGCCTCATTTACGATGGAGGTTGAGCCCACAGATAAGATGACAGTATACTCAGGGGACTTGAAGCCAGACAACCCGGCTATAAAGCCTGTGAGCGAAAAGATTCCGATTGTGAAGTTAGCTCCTGGACAAAAGTTGAAGTTGGAGGCTTACTCAAGGCTCGGGCGAGGACAGGAACATGCCAAGTGGCAACCTGTTTCTGCCTGTGCATACAAGTTTCTACCTACAATCTCAATAAACATGAATAAGTGCACTGGTTGCGGTGACTGCGTAAAGTATTGCCCCCGATCCGTTCTGGAGATGAAGAACAACAAACTTACCGTTAAAAATGTAGAGGAATGCAATTTATGTATGGAGTGCGTCAGAAATTGCCCGGCGAAACCTTGCCCGATAACTGTCGGCTGGAGTGATAAAGACTTCATTTTCTATGTGGAATCTACAGGTTCACTTCCTGCAACAAAGATAGTGGAGCAGGCCGCTAGACAAATTGGAGAGAAAGCCTCTGAGTTCTCCCAATTTATGAAGAATGTGAAGTGAGATGAAGGCGAAGACCAAAACTAACCCGAAACTGGTGGAATTGGTGCGGTCCCTCCGTAAGGCGTCAAGAGAGAATCGAACACCAATATGGCTTGCGATCTCCAATTCCCTAAGCAAGCCAAGGAAAAATATGGCGCAGATCAACATAAGTCGAATAGCCAGACTCACAAAAGGCGGGGAAACCGTCGCTGTTCCCGGAAAAGTGTTGGGCGCAGGATTGATCAGCCACCGACTAACAGTTGCGGCCCTAAGTTTTTCCGCTGATGCGGCGGAGAAGATAAGAGCTGTTGGTGGCAGATGCGTCACACTCAACGAACTTCTAAGAGAGAATCCTAGTGGTGCCCAGGTAAAGATTATGAGGTGACCGACTCCTGTCCAACAAACCGATAATAATAGATGCAACTAATCTAGTTCTGGGAAGAATGCTCAGCTACGCAGCAAAAAAGGCTATTGCGGGCCAAGACATAGTAATACTAAACGTCTCAAAGGCTGTAGTATCTGGCGAGAAGAAGAGCGTAGTGGAAAGGGCGAGAGCCAAACTCAGAACAAGAACCTTGGGGTCACAAGACAGGGGGCCTACTCACCCACGTAAGCCCGAAACCTATGCTAGACGAGTGCTCAGAGGTATGCTCCCCTTCAAGAAGCCCAAAGGGAAGAAGGCCTACAGGAGAGTGCGAATCTACACCCACGTACCCAGTCGCTACGCTGAGGAGCCCAGGCAGAAGGTTCCAGGTGCAGATGCCTTGAGGCTGAGGTGTCCATACGTGCTCGTAGAAGAATTCTCAAGAGAGATAGGAGGGGCCTGACATGAGTGAGAAGAGAAAAGTACTTGTCGTCACTGGGAAGCGGAAGACCGCAACCGCAAAAGCAGTCGTGAGAAGCGGAAGTGGAAGGGTCACATTCAACAATTATCCCCTAGACCTCATGGTGCCTGAGACCGTGAGAGTGAAAATAATGGAGCCGCTTATGGTTGCCGGAGAAAAGACAAAGGACATAGACATTAGAGTTCAAGCTCATGGAGGAGGGGTAATGGGGCAGGCTGAAGCCGCGAGGATAGCTATCGCCCGAGCCCTACTCCGCTGGACAAAGAGTGCTCAACTCAGACGTGCCTTCAAGAGTCATGACAGGGTAATGTTGGCTGGAGATCCGAGGCGCTCCGAGTCTAAGAAGTTCGGAGGCCCAGGAGCAAGGAGAAGGAAACAGAAATCGTATAGGTAAACTCGAGAAGATCCATACTCATCAGTCTGCCCAGATGATACATCATGATAATACCCATTCGTTGTTTCACTTGTGGCAGGGTCGTAGCCGACAGATGGGAAGAGTTCGCTAGCAGAGTTAAGGCTGGAGAGGATCCAAAGAAAGTTCTTGACGAACTCGGCATCGTCAGATACTGCTGCAGGAGAATGTTTATCTCACATGTAGACGTGATCGACGAGCTTCTAAAGTATTCTGAAGCAACTGCCAAGAAGTCTCAAATCGCTTGAGGTCCCAACATGAGCACCTCAACAGTAATAGATGATATCAAGATTAGAAAAGTCTTCGACAGCCGAGGGAGTGAGACAATAGAAATAGACGTGATAACGGGCAGTGGCCTCGGAAGGTCATCTGCACCTTCAGGAGCCAGTAAGGGAAGGTGGGAAGTCAAGTCCTACCCTGACGGTGGTGTAACGCAAGCAACGCAGGTAACGGAGGAGGCGGTAGCTCCAAGACTGATAGGTATGAGAGTTGATGATCTGAAGCTAATAGATATGGTTCTCCATGAGCTGGATCAAACTGGGAACTTCAGCAAGATTGGGGGAAACACCGCCTACGCCATCTCGCTCGCCTCAGCTATGGCCGGCGCAACTTCAAGGGGGATCCCACTATTCCAACACTTGTCAGTACTAACGGCTTTTGAATTACCATATCCGCTGGGAAACGTGATAGGCGGAGGTCTACACGCAAGGGGAGAGAAGACAGACATCCAAGAGTTCCTCGTATTACCGACAAGCTCTGCAACTTTTGCGGAGGCTGCTGCAGCCAACATAAAAGTTCACGGTCAGGTAGCTAGCCTCATCGAGAATGAAGGGATCACTCTATCTGGAAGGGGAGATGAGGGTGCATGGGTTGCCCCGCTCAAGACCGAACAGGCATTGGAGATACTATCTAGAGCTTGCAGTAGGGTCTCAGATGAGACTGGGGTGAAGCTCAGAATGGGGGTCGATATGGCAGCCTCAACTATGTGGAGCGAGAAAGACAAGGCATATTGTTATCGGCAAGACAACAGAAGGCTCGATGCTGACGACCAGATTGAGTTCATACTTGACCTTGTCAAGAAGTATAGGCTGGCATACCTTGAAGATCCCTTCCACGAAGAGTCATTCGAGGCGTTTGCAGAACTCACTGCCAAGGCAAGTAACGTTTTGGTATGCGGGGACGACCTCTTCACCACAAGCATAGAACGCTTAAGGAGAGGCGTAAAGGAAAAGGCTGGAAACGCCGTAATTATAAAGCCGAATCAGGTGGGTACCCTCACTGACGCCTTTACCACTGCCAAGTTCGCCAAGGAAGCAGGCTACGTTCCAGTAGTCTCACATCGATCAGGCGAGACTTGTGGACCAGAAATTGCACATGTGGCAGTCGCACTCCAAGTTCCAATCATGAAGCTTGGCGTAGTCGGTGGGGAAAGGATTGCAAAGATAAATGAGTTAATAAGGATAGAAGAAGTTCTTGCTGGAAGAGCCAAGATGGCTAACATAGGAGTCTAGGTGTCAAGATGAGCTCGACAGAAAGGGAGGAAATGCCCAAGGCTGAGAACCTTCTACAATCCCTAGAGGAGCTTCTGGCAGCCGGCCTTCACATAGGGACGAGAGTAAAGACAGGCGATATGGAGAAGTATATCTTCCGCGTTAGGCCAGATGGGCTATTCATACTGAACATAGGGAAGACCGATGAGAAGGTCAGGCTGGTTGCAAAATTCATCAGTAGATTTGAACCCTCACGAGTGGTCGTGGTCTCATCAAGACTCTACGGCAGGACTCCCGTAGAGAAATTTTGTGAATTGACAAGGGCCACCCCCATAGTTGGCCGTTTCATGCCCGGATTGATCTCAAACCCGCTTCAACCTAAGCATATTGAGCCACAACTTGTCATCGTCACAGACCCAAGGGCTGATTTTCAGGCAATAAAGGAAGCTTCGATAGCCGGTGTCCCAGTAGTCGCCCTCTGCGACACGGACAACGTCTTGAGCGGTGTCGATTTGGCTATTCCGGTTAACAATAAGGGCCGAAAGGCCCTCGCCATGGTGTTCTGGCTACTTGCTAGGCAAGTCTTGCGTGAGAGGGGAGAGATCCCACCCGATAGGGGAATACCTTTGACGGTAGACGACTTCGAAACCAAGCTCACTGCAATAACTCCAAAGTACGGAGTTGAAGATTGAGGACGCGTAAGCCAGCCCAGGCCGGCATGTTCTACGCGGGGTCGAGTGCTGCTCTCAGACAGGAGATTGAGGGGTGCTTCAAACATCGACTTGGACCGGGAAGGTTGCCAGATAAGAAACAGAAGGGTCTATCTGGATTAGTCGCTTTGGTCTCTCCACATGCTGGCTACATGTACTCGGGCCCCGTAGCGGCCGCCGCATACTCTGAACTTGCAGACAACGGTACACCAACCAGGGTAGTAATTATTGGACCTAACCACACGGGGATGGGCAGCGGCGTCTCATTGATGAATGAAGGTAAATGGGCTACGCCACTTGGCGAGATCCAAATAGACTCGCCGCTGGCAAACTTGATCCTCGAGAATGCACCGATAATTGATGTGGACGACAAGGCCCACATCTACGAGCACTCTATTGAAGTTCAGCTGCCTTTTCTCCAGTACCTCTACGACAACGCTTTCACGTTCGTTCCAATATGCATGATGATCCAAGACCTCGAAACGGGTAGAGAAATTGGTGAAGCAATCGCCAAAGCGGCAAGTGAACCCACAGACCTCGTTGTGGCTTCATCAGACATGACACACTATGAACCTCACAAAGCTGCAAGTGAGAAAGACATGAAGGTAATTCAAGCAATTGAGAAGCTAGATGAGAGGTTGCTGGATCAGGTGGTAGAGTCCAGCGCTGTCTCAGTATGCGGAATAGGACCTATTGTCGCTGCAATAGTCTACTCTAAGAGGCGCGGGATCAATAGAGCCAAGCTACTATCATATAGAACGAGTGGAGATATCTCTGGAGACTACTCTTCGGTCGTCGGTTACGCGGCGATATCTTTCGGAGGATAGCCCCACAACTCCTTGGCAGGAGACTCAACAATGACTGTTGCCTACGCCCCTGCCAAGATCATCATAACAGGCGAGCACTTTGTGGTTCATGGACAACCAGCCCTAGCTGCAGCGGTCAACCTCTACTCGAAAGCATCCGTAGAACCAGGCCCCCCGAAAATGATCGAAATATCCTCTCCATCACTGGGAGTTGTTGAGACCACCTCAATCAATACATCGAATGAGAAAAACCTCCCGACACGTGGAGGGTCTATTCTTGAACCTCTCAGACTTGTCGTAGAGAGAGTTATGGAGAAGGCTGGACAGAGAGAGGTTGGGCTAAGACTTCAGGTCGCCTCTCAAATACCTGTGGGAGTCGGCCTAGGCTCGTCGGCCTCAACAGCGGTCTCAACCGCGGCAGCAGTAGCCAAGTTCCTGAACCTTGAACTTGATAAACGCGAGATTTGTGAACTCGCCCTGGTGCAAGAACGATTCATACATAAGAAACCTTCAGGCATAGACCCCACAACTGCGGCTTATGGAGGAATGATTCTGTTTAAGGTGGGAGAACCTCCAATACACATCCGCCCCTGCAACCAAATAGGCATAGTGATAGGGAATACTGGAACAGCGAGGTCTACAGGCGAGCTCGTTACAAAGGTAAGTAGACGTGTCGAAGGGGGGGATGCCGACCTGGGAAGGATTACTCATTCAGCTGGCCAACTCACCCTCAAGGCAGTAGAGGCGTACAAGGAAAGAGACTTTAATGGACTAGGAAGAATAATGAATGAAAACCACAAGCTGCTCATGCAGATAGGTATCTCAACACCTCAAATTGATAGACTGGTTGAGGGTGCCCGGGACGCTGGTGCATTAGGAGCGAAACTGACAGGAGCGGGAGGAGGAGGGTGCATGATAGCTCTTTCAAGGCTCGAAGATAGAGATAAGATTGCAGAGGCTATAGTTGAGGCTGGTGGGCAACCGTATCTTGTTGAGATAGACCGATTCGGTGTTAGAAGCAATGTTGACAAGCCGAAGAAATAGGATCGTCCTCAGATCCGTGACATCTCAGTAGGATCTGCCCCCGCTGAACAAGCCTACGCTTTTGAAGAGGGACAGAAGTGTCAAGGAAGATTGAAGAGAGGAAGAAAGGCCACCTAGAGATATCTCTTAGAAAGAATGTGGAGGCAGATATTGGGGCTGGATTTGATGATGTTATCTTGATTCACAAGGCCCTTCCAGAGATCTCACGCTCAGACATAGACATATCGACGGAACTCTTCGGCCGCACTCTAAAAGCCCCACTGATACTGGGGTCTATGACCGGAGGGGTCGCTGAAGCAACCAAGATAAACAGGCTCCTAGGGGAGTGTGCTGAACACCATGGATTGGCCATCGGCGTTGGAAGTCAAAGAGCGGCAATAGAGAACCCTAAACTGGTAGGAACCTACAGTGTAGTCAGAGAAACTGCACCGACAGCCTTCGTCTTCGCAAACCTAGGTTGCCCACAATTCGCTTCTGGTTATGATATTGAAGAAGCCAAGAATGCCGTGGAGATGATTCAAGCAGACGCTCTTCTGGTACACGCCAACCCACTCCAAGAGTCGATTCAGTTAGAGGGAGAGCCAAACTTCAGGGGAGTCCTTTCAAAGATCAAAGTGCTCGCCTCAGAGTTAGACGTTCCCGTAGTCGTCAAGGAGACTGGATCTGGGATCTCTGGCGAGGTTGCCTCCCAGATCGAGAGAGCAGGCGCCAAAGGAGTTGATGTCGCTGGAGCAGGTGGAACAAGCTGGGCTAAGGTCGAGTACTTCAGAGCAGTCCAGGTAGGCGACAGGCTTCAACAAACCCTCGGAAGGACTTTTCGAAATTGGGGGATACCAACGTGTGCAAGCATTGTGGAAGCCTCGGGCTCTACTAGACTGACGGTGATTTCGTCAGGAGGCATAAGAAGCGGACTCGACATTGCAAAGTCAATAGCACTGGGCGCTGTAGCAGGAGGAGTAGCCCTACCTTTCCTAAAGGCTGCGGCCCGAGGCAGAAAGTATCTGAATGAAAAAGTAGAAACCTTCCTTGAGGAAATGCGAACAGCCATGTTCCTAGTTGGGGTGAGAAACCTCGACGAATTGCGACATGCACCACTTGTTCTTAGCGGCGGGATAGCTCATTGGCTGAATGAGCGAGGGTACAACAGCACTCAATATGCCAGACGAGGGCCTCCCCACCCATAAGCTGAAGTCCCAACAAATCAACCCTATCTTTTTTATTGTCGAGATGCAGTTACCTAGACTTCAGCCAGAGATGTCTGCAATGAGAAGCTCCCAAATCCCAGGTTTTTATAATCTATCTCCAGCTGAGCGACTCAAGATAGTCAAGGAGTTTGCCTCCCTCAGTGATGAGGATGTACAGGCTCTTCAGTCAACGGGCTCCTTGGACATTAAACTCGCAAACCGTATGATAGAAAACGTAGTCGGAGTTATGCCAGTCACCCTTGGGATAGCCACCAATTTCATCATGAATGGAAAAGACTACCTTGTCCCAATGGCGATCGAGGAGCCGTCGGTTGTGGCTGCCGCTAGCAACTCTGCAAAAATGGCCAGGCCCAAAGGCGGCTTCACCACAAGCAGTACACAACCCTTGATGATTGGTCAGATACAGATCCTAAACGTTCCAGACCCACATGGGGCGAGGATGTCTCTGCTCTCGGCCAAAGAGGAGATCTTGAGGAAGGCAAACGAACAAGACCCTATCTTGGTCTCAAAGGGTGGAGGGGCGAAGGATGTGCGGTGCAAGGTTGTCAATACGATTGTTGGAGATATTGTTGTGGTGGAGCTTCTTGTGGATTGCAGGGACGCAATGGGCGCTAATGCCGTCAACACCATGGCTGAGGCTGTAGCCCCAACTGTCGAGACAATTTCTGGGGGAAGAGTATACCTAAGGATCATCTCAAACTTGGCCACCGAGAGGCTGGCGCGCGCGAAAGCAACCTTCTCAAAGTCCGCCCTAGGTGGAGAAGAGGTTGTAGATGGAATAATAAACGCCTACGCCTTCGCGCTAGCAGACCCATACCGTTGCGCAACACACAACAAAGGCATAATGAACGGGATCTCCGCAGTCGTATTAGCAACCGGAAACGATACAAGAGCTGTTGAGGCAGGTGCACACAGCTACGCCGCACTTCACGGAAAATATAGGCCACTCACAACATGGGAGAAGAACCGTGAGGGAGATCTGGTAGGCACGATTGAACTTCCAATGGCTGTCGGACTGATTGGTGGTGCCACAGCTACCCACCCAATAGCCAAGATATCGGTAAAGATTCTCGGTGTAAAGACCGCGTCAGAACTTGCCCAAGTAATTGCGGCTGTCGGTCTAGCGCAAAACCTCGCCGCTCTTAGAGCCCTTGCAACAGAAGGCATACAGAGAGGTCACATGACCCTTCATGCTCGAAATGTAGCTTCAATGGCCGGCGCAACTGGAGAAATGATAGATAGGGTTGCTGACATAATGGTTAAGGAGCGAAAAGTGAGGATGGACAGGGCTAAAGAAATCATTGAGGAACTTGGGCGGTAATCTCTACCGGAGTTAATAGTCTCGATCAAGCGACTTATACGCTGTTGATGCTTCCAGCAACAAATGCGAGAAGACCGAGAAACATCCAGATCAGACTCTTATTTTTTATCCGCTTGGCGTTTGCGCGGTCATGTTTTCTCATCAGGGAGATGCCTGAGGACACAAATCCAATGTCAGAGATCAAGACCAGAGGGAGATACGCCATACCCACCAAACTCAGTGCAGGTGGCATGGAACTCAAACCAACAGCAACGAAGTAGAGTGTAGCCGCAAGCTGCGAGGCCTTTCTAGAACCGTAGGCCACAGCAACCGTATTGACCATTCTTGAACGGTCACCTTCGATATCAACTATGCCCTTGGCCACCTCTCTGCCGAGGTTGGCTGTGAAAGACATTAGTGCAAAAAATACGAGGACAAAGGTTATCTTTCCAACGACTGCTCCACCGAATATGAAAGGGAGGCCTATACAAGTGCTCACCAGCACATTCCCGAATAGACCGGTCTTCTTTCCGCGAGTGTTATAGAATAACATCAATGAGAAGGCAAAGACAGCTATCGCAAAGCTACAAATGTTAAGCAATGCTGAAGCCGCCAACCCCATCGCGCCGGCAATTACTCCGATCATAAGCGCTTGGTGGGGTGTGAGGCTACCTAAAGGCAATGGCTTACTTGGACTGTTGATTCTGTCGATTTCAAGGTCATAATAATCGTTAATCGCCATGGTCCCCGCCATTAAGAAAGAGGCGGCAGAAGCGCCTAGAAGAGCCTCATGTAGCAGGGGGATCTTCCCAAGCGTGATTAGTTCTCCAACTACTACGGCAAAGCCTATCATAAAGCAGTTGATAGGTCTAATTATACTGAGAGTTGCGACTAACCTTGAAAGCCAAGCCGTCTTGTGTATCAAAGTCTTGATGCAACCTTGAACTTAAGTATCTGCATGATTGATGCATTTCGATGCCTAAATGAATTTTGGAGATAATGATTTAACTAGCTCAGGTCAATACAAACGTAGAAAAATCCAGTCTGTGCTCCAACAGCCCTGGATCAATGATATAGCAATATATCTGCTAAGCCTAATATGGAAAAGCCACCATTGTGAGATGAAGGACTTTGAACGGTAAGGTTGAGAAACATCTTCTGAACGCAATGGCAAAGGACGGGGCGATTCACCTTTCGCTGATAGATCCAGAAAACACCACCGGTGAACTTGCTGGCGAGCTTGCTCGTAAACTTCAGGAACTGGGCTCGTCCGCGATTATGGTTGGAGGAAGTACTGTAGTCTCCCCACGCGACTTGGATGATGTAGTGAAGGCAATTAAGAGAAGCACCAATCTTCCTACAATCTTGTTTCCCAACGGTATAACAGGGATCAGTGAATATGCTGACGCCATCTTCTTCGCTACACTGATGAATTCTCTTAACCCCTATTATATCACAGGCGTCCAAGCGTTGGGCGCCCCACTGGTGAAGCGTTACGGCTTGGAACCCATACCCATGGGATACATAATAATCGGAGCAGGCACAGGTGCCGCCGGATTCGTAGGCCAAGCTGCACCTGTGCCTCCAGACAAGCCTGAGTTGGCATCAATATATGCGCTTGCGGCCCAGTACCTCGGTATGCGTTTTGTCTATCTCGAAGCTGGATCAGGATCAGAAAAACCTGTGCCCGCAGAAATGGTTAGGCATGTGAAGAAATCTACCGATGTGAAATTGATTGTGGGTGGCGGAATAAGGGTGCCTGAGCAAGCTTTGGAAATTGCAACGGCCGGTGCCGATGCAATTGTTACGGGAACGGTCATTGAACGTTCTTCCATTGAGAGTACTGGAAAGCTGATTGAAGTCTTGCGGAAACGTCCAAACTGATTCAGAGGCCCCCTCATTGGATCATAGAAGCTTCCTTTCCATAGGTAAGATAATCCCTTACTACAAGTTTGCTCGTACGCTAGCCTTTCCTTCATTGTTCAGAATAGTTGTTGTACTCTTCATCGTGACACTAGTGGGATGCATGTTAGCCTTTACGTTTCATAATCAGGCTTGGGAGACGGTTGCTCAGGGTCTAGCCTTTGGTTTTTTTGTACTTTTTGTACCTACAATCTTAGCGGACACAGTCTCCTCTAGGGTACTCGTTAGAGGAGATCCACTGTTCTATCTTCGAAGATGCCTTGCCCTATCTCTGTTCTCATGCACGGTCTGGACCGTAATACTGGCTCTCGGGGCACTTGGCGGCAACCTGACGAACATAGATTTTCCTCAGCAGCCATTCTATCTTGCCTTGTTCACAGTTCTCCCGTTGAGGTCTCTTGCTACTCTTTCGATGTCTTCAACGAGGATGCCGAACAAAGTCCTATTCTCCTTTTCACAGCCATTGGCATCCTCCTTTGCAGCAACAATGCTGTTTGGATTGAGTGTGCCACTACTTGCGAAGGGCTTCTTCGCCGCAGGTGCATTATCGCTTGTGTCTGTAGTCTCGCTTTTGGTACTCGTCGAGAATAAGGGCAAAAGAATGGTTAGAGCGTCCCCGTTGCGAGTTTTTAGAGCGTTCTTGGTTGACTGGCTCAACAGGAAGAATGAGATGTTTGAGAGGTTCTTGGAGGAGATTGGAACTGAGAGCAAGGTCGAGGTAACCATGGTCCAGTTTAACAGTAGGTCAGACGGCCAACCTAAAGGACTATTTGTAGTTTCAAATTTTCATCCTGGGCCTTTTCTGAATGTTGGAAGCAGCGTACTTCCATATATGATCAAGAAGAGTTTTGAGGGTGACGGCAATCTTGTTGCGGCCGTACCCCACGGAGTGTCCGGGCATGAGAACAATTTGGTTTCTCAAACCCAGAATGCAAAAGTGCTTTCGGCAATAAGGTCGCTGCTTGGTACTTCTGATTATGGTGATAAAGGATCAAGTTTTGGAAGATTTGAAGTTGGATCAGCCAAGGTTGGCGCTCAAGTCTTTGGCAACTGTCTACTGCTCACCCTCACTCAATCGCCAAAAGAAATGGAAGACATACCCTCCAAACTGGGGAGGGAGCTGACGCAGCTTGCCAAGAAGAGATTCAAGCACGTAGCAATAATTGATTCACACAATTGCATTGACGACGTTAAGATGTTCACTGACATAGAGATTGAAGATTTGAGATTAGCTGCGTCTCAAGCCATCGAGTATTCTGCAAAATCGAAAACCGTCAGTCTCGAAATGGGTGCTGCAAGAAGTGCCTTTGAAGGTCTTGGCCCCGAAGAAGGCTGTGGACCCGGCGGAATAAGCGCGTTCATATTCAAGACTTCTGATCATCTTACTGCTTACGTAACCTTCGACGCTAACAATATGCTTTTGGGACTAAGGGAGAGAATTCTCTCTTCTTTGGAGAGCATCGGTGTCGACGACGGCGAGATCATGACGACTGACACCCACATCGTCAATGGACTTGTACCTGCAAGACTCGGCTATTACCCCCTGGGAGAGGCCGTCGATCAAGAAATCTTAGTTGAACTGGTAAGGAAGACTGTTGAAAGAGCCAAAGACAATCTTGAAGGAGTCAGCGTCTCATGTTCCTCGGGAAGTGTTGAGGTAAAGAGTCTGGGCTCAGAATCGCTTGAGAGTCTCACAGTCTTCATGTATAGGATGGCGAAACTTGTCGCGGCCTACATGTCGATATTCTTTCTAATCTCGAATGTCATAGGAATTCTTCTTGGTTGAGAGGTTGATGACTTGCGTCTTCACCATATGCAACTTCCTCGTGAAGTGATAGTTGGGACTGACATCATTAACATGCTAGGGCAAGTCTGCCAGAAACTTGGTTTTACAGGAAGTGTCTTGATAGTGACGGGCCCGAAGATCAGCGCTCTGGCTCAAGAGGATGTGGCCCCCTCCCTTCAAGAAGCTTCCTTATCTGTCAACTACTTTATAGTCCGGGACTCAACAATGGCCTACGTCAAGATGGCTGAGGAGAAGATTATCCAGTATAAGCCATCGGTTGTCATAGGCCTAGGTGGCGGTAAAGATATCGATATCGCCAAGCTGTCGTCGGCGAAAAAGACCATACCTTTCATCAGTGTACCTACCGCAGCATCCCACGACGGGATAGCTAGTTCACATGCCTCAATTAAGGGGCTGGACAAGCCATACTCGCTCAGAGGGCAGGCGCCCCTTGCCATCCTTGCTGATATTGCGGTGATCTCAAAGTCGCCATACAGGTTGATAGCTAGTGGATGTGGAGACATCATAGCCAAGTATACTGCGGTGAGAGACTGGAAACTCGCCCACAGAGTAAAAGGGGAGTACTACGGCGACTATGCTGCTGAGCTGGCGCTTATGAGCGCCAGACTGGTCATGCGAAATGCAAAAGCCATAAGAAAACTAAGTGAGGAGGCTGTAAGGACTGTTGTCGAGGCCCTGATAAGTTGCGGCGTGGCCATGAGCATAGCCGGAAGCAGTAGGCCCTGCAGCGGCTCTGAGCACATGTTCAGCCACGCCTTAACAATGGTGGCGCCTAATCCAGCGCTTCACGGTGAGCAGTGTGGTGTGGGTGCAATAATGAGTGCCTACCTTCAAAAAGCAAACTGGAGGCTCCTGAGGGCCATGTTGAGGAAGATCGGGGCTCCCACAACCGCTACTGAATTGGGAATAGATGAGAAATACGTCATTGAGGCTCTCACAATGGTTCACAAAGTGAGGCCTGAGAGATATACAGTATTTGGTGAAGAAGGCCTCTCCGTCAATCAGGCTAAGAGACTCGCTAGGAGGTCCGGGGTTATATCTTAGCGGAGTGCTAATTCACGTGTTGGACTAAGCTAGGTGCTTGCTAAGGTCTCAGTACTCCTGACATCTCTTATACCGTTTATCTCAGCTGTAATGGTCTTGAGCTCCCTGTACTCTGAAAACTCCATAAAGGCAACGATGTCCCATCGCCCATAAACCATATACGCCTTCTTGACTTGCTTAAACTTCTTCACTTCTAGTAGAGTCTGATCTATTCTTGTCGGAATGGTCTTTATCAAAACACATGCATTCAACATGGCTACTCACCAGCGGTTTTTATCTCAGGCAACGTCTCAGTAAATACGACGCCTCCAATCTTCCCCATTTTCATAACAGTCTTTCCTAGACTATCATAGTTAGAGACTTCAATATCCACGACCACGTCGTATCTGCCTAGAACGGCCATGACGCTCCTTGTCTCTTTGAATTGCTTCATTCGCTCCATGACCTCATCAAACCTTCCCCGTTCAGTCCGTATCAAGATACATGCGGCTATCATACGTCCACCCTCTGTATGGTTGCCCAAGCTACTATAAAATCACTTTCCTTACGAAGATTCGACAAACATGGCAAAGTGTTCCTAGGCGTAACAGTTGCGGTTATGTTTCTGGCAGCAGCTGGTTGGTCTGTATAGGTGAAACAAGTACGTGGGGATGTCTTCTGCTGGACAGGGGGATCAGTGGGGCCGCTTTGGGTGACGGTGTGAGGGGTCTCAAGAGAGTCAAATCCTACGTCAGATGGCTAGCATACCGATGTTTACAGCAAATGGGGGACAGATGAGTTCTCCAAAGGGAAACATGAGTCACAAACAAGTGTGTTACTATCCCGTCTCGTTTCCCCCCAGCTCTCAATGAAATAACAATCGTCACTGAAAATATGTCGTAATTAGAGTGTCTATCATCATGATTGAACTCAGATTAGCTTGGCATATATCGAGGCTAGTTTCAAGGATAGATCGCTAGATATAGAAAGGCGTTAGCACGACAAGAGACTATAACTGTCTAAACAGATCTATTCTTTGGGAAAAACTGGTAGTGTGAAGTCGATGGTTGAAATCGAGAGTCTTGAGGGTAAAGGCACTCATCAAGACTTGGTGTTTGTAACTAGCAATCCAAACAAGTTCATGGAGGTTAGAAGGATCCTAGAAGAATATGGCATTACGTTCGAACGTCTGGACCTGAGATATCCTGAGATCCAGTCAAAATCCCTGCGGCAGATAGCCTCAACCAGCGCCAACTATCTTTGCGAGAGATTGAAGCGTCCGCTCTTTGTCGAGGATTCAGGCCTCTTCATAGACGCCCTAAAAGGTTTCCCGGGACCATACTCATCATATGTACAGGCGACTATTGGAAATCTTGGTATCCTCAAACTCATGGAGGGAGTTCAACAGAGGGTTTCGAGATTTGAGTCTGTCGTCGCATACGTCGAATCTGTTCACGAAACTCATCTTTTCATGGGAGTTGCGGAAGGGAGTATCTCCACCGAGGCTAAGGGTGAGAAGTGGGGTTTTGACCCGATCTTCATCCCTCTCGGCTCAAATCAAACCTATGCTGAGATGGGAATTGTGGCGAAGACAAGAATCTCCCATAGGCGCGCCGCATTCGGGAGATTTGCAGAATGGATTAGGGAGCGCGGCCAGGAGGACATCATCACGCCCTCTGGCTGAAATATCTGCCTCGGTACTCAATCTCCCTAACCTTTCTTAAGACCCTAGAAGCGCTCTCTTTACCCACAGCCTCTTCATAGCCTACGGCTATCGATCTCATAGTCTCGTGCGCACATCTGTAGTGTGTACTATCAAGAGCTCTCTTCATCAGGTGGAGATCAACACCCTTATCCTCATCATCCTGTGAGTGAAAACTCAGACCGAAGTCTATGAGAAAGATCTTGTCATCATCTACACGAATCATGTTCGAGGTTGTCAGGTCTCCATGGATCAAAGAGACATTGTGAAGTCGGCCTATCTCTCTTCCAATCTGCTGGCAAACTTTATCTCGCTCTTCGCTGCTCAGTTGGTCCAGGATCTCTTTGATCCTAGTTCCCTGTACATACTCCATCACTAGGGTTGAGTTTTCCTTGTCTATAATGTATATGATAGGAGTTGGTACAGATGCCTTTCTTGCTTCATGCATATTCTCTGCTTCACGTATGGTGCGCGAGACTCTCAGTTTGTAGTCAAGGCTTGGGTGCCTGTAGACCTTTGGAACCCTATTCTTGATTACGACTTTTCTTCCATACCAATCATCGAGATAGAGATTTGCTTCAGCGCCCTTCTTGAACGGTGTCATCTTCTAGGATCTCCAGGTAACATCCACTTGGTCAAGGCGCCACCTCGGTTTCACCAAGCTCTCCTCGACTTTGACTGTGACTCCACTCTGGAACGCTAGGATTCCGTTCCATGCGATTTGAGCACCCGAGTCCCCGCTGAATCTTCTATCTACGGCGAAGAATCTCGCGTTGTGGTCTTCCGCAATCGATTCGAGCATGGATTGAAACCTCTTGTTCGCTGCTACTCCCCCCGTCAAGAGAAGCTCTTTCTTTTCTGTATGAGCGAGGGAACGCTCAGCTGCCTCAGCCATCATTGAGAACGCGACCTCTTGAAGAGAGAAACAGAGGTCGTATAGGCTTACTCCTTTCCTGTACTCACGTAATGCTGCCGACAACAAGCCAGAGTAGGCTACATCGTTTCCCTTTACCGTATAGGGTAGATCTATCAGCTCTTTCCCTTGTGCCCCCATCTTCTCAACCTCAGGCCCTCCAGGTGTGGCTAGTCCCACCTCTCTAGCAAACATATCAAAGAGATTACCGAGAGTGATGTCTTCAGTCTCACCGTAGATACGCCATCTTCTTTCGGCATAAGCGGCTATGGCTGTGTGGCCGCCTGAAACGAGGACTACTAAGGGATCTCTGGCACCGGTAGTTAGTGAGCCGATCTCGATGTGTGCAAGCGCATGGTTGACCAGGACGAGAGGCCTGCGAAGATACACTGACAGGGCCCTGGCAACAGTTGCGCCGACCCGCAGACATGGACCTAGGCCTGGTCCACATGAGAATGCGATGACGTCGATTTCTCTCGGTTTTGTACCGGCTTCCTTCAGCGCCCCCAAGATGACATTATGAGCTACACTATTGTGGTGTTGCGCAGCTTCACTTGGATGGATTCCTCTTCCAGCCGCCGGCACATAGATATCCCTGACATCGGAGTGGATTACACCGTCGTTGGAGACAACACTGACCCCAAACGTATGAGCTGTAGATTCGATTCCGAGACAGAGTCTCCTCATGTAGCCTCTCCTAGGTTACTATCTGAAAAGTTGAATAAATTCATTGTAACGTTTCTGGAAAGGTTAAAGTAAACGCTACCTTCAATATGGGTAACCACTCAGATTCTGGGGTGCAATGCATTGGGGTCTCCACCAGTTCAACCTGAAGTCAACATCGGCACTCTCGGGCATGTTGACAACGGCAAGAGTACTTTGGTCCAGGCATTGACAGACATATGGACCGCAAGGCACTCAGAGGAACTCAGAAGGGGCATAACCATCAGGATAGGGTATGCAGACGCATATTTCTACAAGTGTCCGTCACATAGAGGGGCAGCTGCGTTCTGCGCCAGAAAGAAATGTCCTGTCTGCGGTTCAGAGACGAAATTCCTGAGGGCTGCGAGTTTCATTGATTGCCCAGGACACCACAGCCTGATGGTGACGATGCTCTCGGGAGCCGCTTTGATGGATGGAGCGCTTTTCGTAGTCGCCGCAGACGCAAAGTTCCCTCAAGCTCAGGATCGTGAACACCTACTGGCAGCTGAGATGACTGGAATCAAGAGACTGATAATCGTTCAGAACAAGATAGACATAGTCGACCGAGAGCGGGCTATCGAGAACATGAAGGAGATTCAGAAGTTCGTGAAGGACAGACCTGCGGAGAAGGCGCCAATAGTACCCGTCTCGGCCCAGCATGGCGTAAACGTAGATCTGTTGATAGAGGCGATTGAGAGGGAGATCCCGACACCCAAGAGAAATCCTTCAACCTCACCCCAGATGTATGTCCTCAGGTCTTTTGACATAAATAAGCCAGGAACTAAAGCCGAACAATTACGCGGCGGTGTCCTAGGCGGATCAATCGTTCAGGGAGTTTTTCGCCTCGGTGAAGAGATTGAGATAAGGCCGGGCTTGAAGACTGAGAGCGGCGGCAAGACCTCTTACCAATCTATATTCACGAAGATCAAGAGTCTCCGTGTGAGCGGGGGAGAGGTTGAACAGGTAGGTTCTGGCGGCCTAGTCGGAATAGGTACCTCCCTCTGCCCCTCAGTGACAAAGGCCGATAGCCTAGTCGGCAGCATAGTTGGAAGGGAAGGCGGTCTTCCTCCCGTCCTTGACAAGGTGACTCTGGACGTCGAGCTATTCGAGAAGGCCGTAGGTACGGAGGAACTCGTTGCCGTTGAGAAGGTAAGGACGAACGAGCCTCTGGTTCTTAATGTCGCCACCGCCGTGACTTCTGGAGTTGTCACTTCAGCACGTGAAGACATAATCGACATATCTTTGAAGAGGCCGATTTGTGCAGATACGAACTTCAAGGCCGCCCTGAGCAGAAGGATAGGTGATAGCTGGCGTCTAATCGGCTACGGAACTTTCAAGTGATCTGGTTGCCATACAGAGTAGTCTTGGACTCGAACTTTGTCTTCTTGCCCCTCACCCTCAGGCTCGACATCTTCTCAGAGATTGAGGAACTCCTGCCTGGACGAGTCAAGTTCATAGTACTAGAGCCTGTCAGGAAAGAGCTTGAGAGACTCGCAAGAAGCAACTCCGAACTCGGCAGGAAGGCATCATTTGCATTGAGGTTCCTGGATAGATGTGAGGAGATTATGGTACGGCTGGGTCAGTCGGAGACCGTTGATGAAGTCATCGTCAGGCTTGCGGAAGGAAGCAAGGTAATAGTGGCAACTACGGACATGGCTCTTAAGAAGAAACTAAGAGATATAAACGTGCCTGTAATCTATGTAAGGGGCCGTTCTCGGCTTGAACTTGATGGATACCCCATCGAAGATGGTGGTTGAATCAGGCTGACATCGGCATCGAGGTTTGTGTTGGCTGAATGTTCAAACTATTGACGATGGAAGACATTGTTAGAATCCCGCCCGACAAGTTTGGCGGCACAATAAAGAAGGTTGCCAAGGAGCAGGTGAGGCTCAAATATGAGAACCTGATTGACGAAGAATTGGGATACGTGGTTTACGTAGTCGATGTTGACGTAGATCCCGTAGGGAGGATTCTTCCGGGCGACGGTTCAACCTATCACAAGGTCAAATTCCAACTTCTCATATTTTATCCTGAGCTGCACGAGATAGTTGAGGGTGAAGTGGTAGAGGTTACAGACTTCGGCGCCTTCGTCAGGATTGGGCCTGAGGATGCCCTAGTCCATGTCTCCCAAATAATCGACGACTTCATAAATTATGATGAGAAACACGGGGTCCTGTCGGGGAAGGAGACCCGTCGCACCCTTGGAAAAGGAGACCAAGTGAGGGCCAGAATAATAGCTGTGGGTTTCCCCAAAGGAGGAGTTGGCGGCAAGATAGGTTTGACTATGCGCCAACCATTCCTCGGTAGACTCGACTGGATAGAAGAGGAGACTAGGAAGGAGAAAGAAGAGAAAAGGGATCGACTTGGTGAAGGAAAAAGCGTGTAAGAGCTGCCATTTCATAAGCATGGGGAATATCTGTCCAAACTGCAAGTCTTCCAACCTAAGCGAAGATTGGACTGGCCTCGTGGTGATAGTGGATCTAGAAAAATCGGAAATCGCAAAAAAGCTGGGTGCAAAGAGTCCTGGAAAGTACGCTATCCGTGTACGGTGAAGCTGCAGCGATTCTTATTGAGTCTAATCTCCTTCAATAGTTAGAGGCTGGGTGACCTGGGCAAGCTTCTTTTGACACGCGAACTCAGAGCCTTACTCAAAATTCCTCTAGGCGATCTCTTGTCTGGCAGTGAAGAGGAGAATATGAGAAGACTGAAGAGAATAGTCGCCGAGGAGAAGCCTCCGAGGATTATCTGTGTGGGGGATATGGTTTGCAGAAACGCCGTGAAGGCTGAAGAAACCTCATGGATCAAGATTGTTGATGGCAGAGAGATGCGTAGAGATAAGGGGCTTTCTGGCTTCCACGGTAGTCGAGTCTTCCTCGCTGAGAACAAGCCAGGAACAATAAGTAGAATGGCTTGGGAGGCTGTTGCGGGAGCCGTCAAGCATGAGGGCTCCCTACTCATTGTGAGGGGTGAGGAAGACCTGCTTGTGCTTCCCGCTATTCTAGAGGCTCCGAAGAACTCTATTGTGGTTTACGGCCAGCCCCCTCGAGCCGGAATCGTTGTGGTCAAGGTTGACGAGGAGAAGAGGAGCCTAGCAAAGTCCGTTATAGACGCGATGGTTTGTGAGCAGGGTCAGGACTGAGTCTTGACGTAGTCTGTGTAACTGCAGGAGCCGCACGTCAATCGCTGTTTTGGGGTCTTATGGTACGCCATTATGTTGCCGCACCTTGGACACTTTCTGTTTCTCAGTTTGATAGTCTTCTTATCGTAGCTGTACTCATAAAGGGCGCCTAGGCTGGGCCTCTTCTTTGGCTGGCTATCTTTGTTCTGGCTCAGTTCGGTCACCGCCTACTTCTTTTGTCTCTCAGCCTCTGGAGCCTTAGCTTTCTCTGGAACCTTCTCCTTCACGGCTTCTCGTTTTGGCGATTCTGGCTGTGTCTTCTTTGCCTGGCGTTCCTCAGGCGGTAAGTTCCTTCTGAGTATGTGTTTTGGAAGGGTCTCTTCAGCCAACTCCTTTGTTTCGTAGACCTCGACGTGGCAGAGCGACTTGTCTGCACCGGTCTTTCCTTCGACCTTGGTCAAGTACAGGTTCTCGATTCTCTCTTCTAGCTGTGACGCTAGGAACCTTCTTGCTGCCAGTCTCTCCGGTGTTCCACTTTCATCATGTGTTAGTTCGACGAGTATTTCCTTGCGTTTGAGGATGGGGTTGCGATTTTCCCTTATCACTTTGGCCTTCATCTATCTTTCACGCCCTAAGTTTCGCTTTTCTGAGTTTCCTGTTTCACACTCTTCACTTCTCTTTCCGGCTTCAGTACTGCTAGGTTTACTTGGTAGGTTTCATCAGTTATCATTCGTCCTCTGACAAGTTTCCTTTTTCTCTCACCGTGTTTGCCTCTGAATCCTATGCTCCGTGTCAGGACTAGGTGTTTCTTACCTCCACCTTGGACGTCGGGTCTGAGTGGTATTCCATCCTTATCACTTCCCCCTGTTATCTTGACCTTCTTTCCACTCAGCCCAATGAGGGATCCGTCTAGCGTATCCCCCAGCCCTCTTCCTAGAAACGGTTTTGCCTTGGTCCCTTCCAACTCCATGACTGAGGCCTTTCCGGTACCAGGCTCAGATACCACAAGCTTGAGTTTTGCCAAGATGGTTCGGCTCGTTAGAGTATTCTACTAGGCTTGGTGACGAACATATTAACCTGTCGAGGCTTCGGTGATTGGTGGATTTGAGGCTCTAGATGTTCCAAAGTGGGTTCTCCTTTCTCATTATCTCTGTTAGTTCCTCTAGGACTCCCATTTCGTCAGGGCTTAAGTGCTCTCTGAGTCGTATGGAAAACTCTCTTGCTGATTGTTCTGGAACTGCCACATAGAGTATGTCTCCCTCGAAGACGCTCCTACCAATTACCGCCTTGTCTACTGAGACTGCGATCTGCATTCCAGCTCTCGCTTCATCAATATCTGTTCCTTTGTCTTGGAGCCTCATAACGGTTCCAATCTTCTTTCCGCCCTTGTTTACTAGTGGATATTTCTGTCTTATCGTTCCAGCTAGGATCTCTACTCCAAATATCGCAGGTTTACTGTGTCTGAAGATGTATCCAGTGAGGACCCGCATCTTTCCAGGTCTGACGTGGCGGTCAAGCTCCGCCTTCACACTGGCGGCTTTCTCGGCCTCGACCCACCTCGAGTAGCCGTCTAGTAGATCATATATTACGTCAGCCCGCATTATCAGGATATTTCTCCTCTTAGCCTCCTCCTCTGCGTCAGGAAGTGTCTTGACATTAAATCCTAGGACTACGCCGAGCAACCGATCTTTTTCCCTGACTATGTCTGCCTCAATAACCTCACGTTTGGAGATGTCGCCCACATCAGCAAATCTTATTGGTGTACCTGATTTGTTCAGAGAAGCTGTTATAGCCTCTAGAGCGCCAAGCGTATCGGTCTTGAGGACGACTCCGTTCTTGTCTGTTTTGATTCTCAATCTCTCAAATTCCTCCTCGACAGTCTTCGCATAGGCTTCAGGAGACTCGGCTTTTGGGACCGCGTATAGGGACGAACCTGCTAGTGCTTTCTCTAGGTCTGGGGCCACAATCTTGATGCCTGAGGCTGCCCTTACGCTACGAACGCTCGAGAATCTGTCTCGTGGATCTCTTATCTCGTCTAGGGGTTTGGGTACTAGGATGGCTCTTACGGTGGTCACTATTGGGCCTTCTTTGCCACCTAAGGCTATCTGGTCACCTACGTTCAGGATACCGTCGTAGGTGATCGCGTTCACGGTGACGCCTAAACCGACCTCTTCTTTGACTTCTAGAATAGTCCCTTTTGCGGAGCCGGTTGTTGTCAATAGTTCTTCCTTCATGTATGATTGCGTCAATCCAACCACTAGTGCGAGAAGTTCTGGGATTCCTTCGCCGGTCTTTGCGCTTGTTGGAACGATGGCAACGGTCTTGGTGAAGTCCTTAATCCTGTCAAACCTCTCGGCGTATAATCCAAATCTGGATAGTGAACCCACGACCGTGTAGATTCTGTTATCGACTTCTCTCTGGACTTCTGGCGGCTGCTGGAAGATTGAGCTACTTATGGATCTTGTGCCGGTTCTCCTCCATCCAGGCACTAGGTCTATCTTGTTGGCGGCGACGACGAAGGGTGTCTTTCGCGTCTTCAATATTCCTATGGACTCCTCGGTTTGAGGTTCGACGCCCTTGGTCAGGTCTATAACTAGTATCGCTATGTCTGCTGCGGATCCTCCTCGGCGGCGTAGGTTTGAGAAACTCTCGTGGCCGGGTGTGTCGATGAATAGTAAACCGGGGATGTTTATCTGGAACTTGAATTTCTCAAGGGCTTCTCCATAAGCCTCCTTGATGTTTTCTGCTGGAAGGAGACTTGCTCCGATCCACTGGGTTATTTGGCCAGGCTCCCTCTTCGCAACTGAGGTTCCTCTGATCTGGTCGAGGAGTGTTGTTTTACCGTGGTCTACCTAGCCCGTCGCGGCTACACCAGAATACTCTACGACGTATGGCCTAGGACCACGACAATCGGCTGACGTAGCGACAACGGTGGCATCTCCTGCAGTCCATTGAGTGTTGGCTACCTTAAGTACTATACTGCCGAGGCTTGAATTTTCGAGTTGTTACTGTAGGCCTAACTATGGGGTGTGGAGCCCTAGGAGAAACTTTGCTTCGGTAGGCTTGATATAGTTCAGTATCTCATGAGGTTCGAAGAATATTCTGATCTCGCGTTCTGCATTGTTGACGCTGTCTGCCGCATGCACAATGTTCTGGGTTGTGTTTAACGCAAAATCGGCTCTGATGCTTCCTGGGTCGGCCTCTTGCGGGTCTGTAGCCCCTACCATTCTTCTGACTGAGCGTACCGCGTTGGGGCCCTCTACTACCATCACGACGATGGGAGTTGATGTGATTTGGTTGAGTAGCTTGGAGAAGAAATCCTTTGTCTTGTGCATTGAGTAGAGGTCTTCAGCTTGGGTCCTAGATATCTTCAGGAGTTTTATTGCAGCTATGTTTAGACCTTTTCTCTCGACCCTTGAGATAACCTCTCCAATGAGTCCCCTCATAACTCCTTCAGGTTTGACGAGAACCAGGGTTCTCTCCATTTGGGGAACTCCTATGTTACTTTTCCTTGTGCATGTGGTGATGGGTCCACTTGAGTTTCCTTGGGTCTCTGCCAAGCTTGAGTTGGCTCTTTCTACATTTAGTTGAGCAGAAGTAGAGTATTCCTCCGTCGTTTCTTATGTAGGCGACTCCTGAAGCCGGGGGATACTCTCTTCCGCAGAAAGAGCACTTGAATGTTCGGGGCACTTGGTATGCCTCTCTAACGGATCTTCTTCGCTTCTCTTTCGGTCTCTCTGAGCATTAACATGTCGCCGAGTCTTATTGGGCCTTTGGTGTTCCTTGTAATGATCCTACCCTTATCCCTGCCCTCAAGAATTCTGACCCTGACTTGTATGACTTCGCCTGTCACTCCTGTTCTGCCAACGATCTGCGTCACCTCAGCAGGGGTTAAGACCTCCTCAACCCCTTCTTTTGCTGACCTCCCTGGAGCGCCGCTCAAGTGCCTGTCGCACCGCCTTTCAGCAATCTCTCCGTAGCGCTGATAAGTCCCTTCACGGCTTCAGATGCTTCGCCTGGCTCTACTATTGAGATGGCTGCTGAGCCCACATCGATACCTGCTGATCTGCCGAGTTCGAGCTTGCTGGGAACGAATAGATAGGGAATCTTTCTTTCTTCACATAGTATTGGGAGGTGTGCCACCACTTGTGGTGGCTCAACGTCTTCGGCTATCAGCACCAGTTTGGCTACTCCCCTCTCAATAGCTTTAGTTGTCTCGTTTGTTCCCTTCTTGATCTTGCCGGTATCCTTTGCGACTTGTAATGCTTGAAAGGCCTTCTCGGCAATCTCTTTTGGTGTTTGAAACTTCACGTAGAATTGCTTTGGCATCCGTTTCGCCCTCATCTGCCATTTTTAGATAGAGTAGGACCTGAGCCTATTTTATCAACCTTTCGTTAAGAGACTAGTCGAAGAACTTCAGCCGCTAACCGTTCTCTCCATTATTGGGGTCGGCAGACGTGAATATCATAGCCTGACTTGGAGTGCTAAACCGCATCTACAGGCTCGATATTTCTAGGCTTCAGGCGCTCGGCCTTGAGTCTTTCGCTTAACGATATTTGCTATCTTGGTCTGTAGCCCCCAGAGCCCTATGAATCCTGTCGCCATCGACTGGTCAAAAGTTGTGGTGATGTCGTAGGTTGCCAGTTTACGATTATATAAGGACATAGGTGATGATCTGCCGACAACTTGGCAGTTTCCTTTGTAGAGTTTTATCCTGACTGTTCCGTTAACTCTCTCCTGGGTCTTATCAATGAAAGCTCCCAAGTCTTCCATTAGAGGATCCATCCACAGCCCTGAGTAGGCCGCTACTGTCCATTGGGCATCAACGAGTTGCTTGAAAGTGAGTTCATGGCGGGTCAAAACGCATTTCTCCAAGTCTCTGTGGGCTTCTATGAGGACTGTTGATGCTGGGCATTCATAGACTTCACGAGACTTTATGCCTACCAAGCGGTCCTCAACGTGGTCTATGCGTCCGACACCGTTTCTCCCGGCCATACGGTTTAGTTTACTTATGAATGCAACTGGATTATCTTCTGAGCCGTCGATTGACTTAGGCATGCCCCTGTCAAATTCCAATGTCACGTACTCCGGTTTATTCGGACTCTTCTCCGGCGATACGGTCCACTCAAAAATCTCTTCGGGCGGCTCTGCTGAGGGGTCTTCGAGAATTCCGCATTCAATAGACCGGCCGTAGAGATTTTGGTCAATACTGTAAGGGCTCTCTGGTTTGACTGGTATGGGAATGTTACGCTGTCTGGCGTATTCGATTTCTTCCTCTCGTGAAAGTTTCCACTCTCTTATTGGGGCTATTATCTTCAGTTCTGGTGCTAGGGACGATATCGTCACGTCGAATCTGACTTGGTCATTACCCTTTCCTGTGCAGCCGTGTGCGACTGCCTCAGCCCCCTCCTTCCTAGCGATCTCCACGAGTTTGGATGCTATTAGGGGGCGGGAGAGTGCTGTTGATATCGGATACTTCCCTTGATATAGCGCGTTGGCCTTGACCGCCGGATACACGTAGCATCTGACAAATTCCTCCTTAGCGTCTATCGAATAGTGTTTTGACGCTCCCACTCTTTCAGCACTCTCACGGATGTAGTCTAGGTTTTCGACCTGCCCTACATCGATAGTAACGGTGATTACGTCACAATCATATTTCTCCATGATCCATCTTATGGCTACTGATGTGTCTAGTCCTCCGGAATAGGCTAAGACAACTTTGCTTCTCATTCCTGATTCTTCCTGAATGGATTGAGACCTACCCTACGGAGCTATAGTCACATGCTAGTCTTTCTTCAATTATCGTCTCTGTGACCTGGAAGCTATACTCTCTCGTTACATTTAGCTACTTCTTTAAGATGTTCAAGAGATGATCTATGATCCTTGCAGCAATATCGACGCCCGTAGCTGCTGCTGCGCCTCGAAACTCTATCGTGGAGTTGACCTCATGCACAACCGGGCCATTCGGGCTCTCCATGGAATCCACAGCGAGAACGCCGCCCCCTACGGCTCTAGCAGCCTTTAGGGCGATCTCCTCCAGCTGATGTGTGATTGGACATTTTGTTGTTGTTGCACCAAGAGCAACATTGGTCCTCCAAGTGTCTGCGGGTGCGCTCCGATAGATGGCGACTACGACTTCGTCACCCATCACGATCATTCTGATGTCTCTGGGCGGTCTCTTCACCATTTCTTGAATGTAGTGGATCTGAAGTAGTGAACTGCCCATCTGTTCTCTATGTTCGAGGATAGCCTCGGCCGTAGCTCGATCCTTTATAGGTGAGACCAGTCTGCCCCAGCTTCCTATGACTGGCTTTATCACAGCCGGATAGCCAATCTTGTCAAGCACGTCTAGGGCAGCCTCGGGTGTAAATGTTACGTAGGTTTCTGGTGTCGGAACCTTGGCCTTGGCGAGCGCCAAGGATGTAAATAGCTTGTTGCCGCAGACCAGAGATGTATCGAACGAGTTTACTACTTGTAGACCATTTCTTTCGAGAACTGCAGTTATATGTAGTCCTCTGAAGTAGCTGATGCACCTTTGGAGTACTACATCGCCGTAGGCTTCTGCATCGTACCGGGCGTTAAGATCGAAGCATATGTTCTTTGCGTCAATAAGGTTGGTTTGTATCCTTTTGCGTCTAGCGGCCTTGATGAGGGCTTTCTCTTCCCAGCGGGTGCGGTCAAAAACGATCGATAACTTCTTCGCCAAAGAGGGCTTTTCACTCTCCCCAGTCTTCACCCACGATCTCAGCAATCTTGAGGTTGCACTTTCCGTCCTTATCGAAGGACAGTTCAAATTCGAGGCCGCAGTCGGGGCAAGTGACTATTTCACCCTCAACGGCATCCTTGGGTATTGTAATCTCGCTGTCACACTCAGAACATCGGCACTTCATTCTGTTCTGGCTCTCAACTTGCAGAATTTTTTTGTGATTCTTGAATGCGTAGAGGACAATCAGCTTAAAAGACTTTCTTTTCCAGAATTTCGTTGGGTAACTCACCATTGGCGTAGGATGATCATAGTATTTGTGTTCGAGACTCCTTCCACGCCTCTTATTTCCTCAACACAATGATTAACCTCGGTAATGCTTGAGCCCGAGATTGTTACTGCGATATCATATTGGCCTGTAACTTCGTGGACTGTCTCAACACTTGGAATCTTGATGAGTTCTTGAGAGACTTTCGATGTGGGGTAGGCAGGATTTACTGAGAGTAGAGTTATTGCTCTTGCACCTGTCTTGAATCCGATCTGAATAGTGAATTTCTCTATGTCACCCGACTTTGTGAGTGTGCCGATCCTCTTTCGAACGGCGCCTTCGGATAGCCCAATCTTTCTGCCGATGTCAACATACGCCGCTCGTCCGTCCTCTTTCAGTATGCTTATTATCTTCCGGTCTATTTCGTCCAAGGTTACCGCCAAGTCGTTTGTCGATGTGCTGTGTCGACCCTGATTCTTGAAGGATTTGGCACCTCTATTCTTCAGATTTCGATATTGTATTGCGAGCTTTCCGAATTTAAACCTATCAGTTGCGGTTTTCGTATAATTTGGCGCCGAATGTGCAGGTAGTGGTCATTCCCTCCACCGAAATCTTTAATAGTGGTACGATATCTCAGTGAAGCAGTTGGTGGTAGTCTTGGAAGGTCACAAGTGCCCAGACTGTTCCGCTGAAGTGAAGATCCCAGAAGATTCTCTTGACGGCGAGATAGTCGTCTGCCCAGATTGTGGGCTAGAATTACAGGTCAAGAAGGACCAAACAGGAAAGGTCGAGCTTGGGCAAGTAACTAGACAGAAAGAAGATTGGGGTGAATGATTGAATAGCTCCATCGGGATGCTCTACGATCAAATAAGGCCCGAGGAGCGTCTCCTAATCGATGCTGCGAAAAGGAAGTCCTTAAGACTTCGACTACACAACTCCGAGGAACTTTACCTCAATGCGCTCGAAGTTGATCGTAGAGAAACCTTCGAAGACGTAGTCTTACAGAGATGCGTCAGCTACTTTCGGAGCATACACCTCACAGCACTGCTAGAAAGCAGAGGTGTAAGTGTAATAAACTCGTCAAGGATTGCCTCAATCTGCGGCAACAAACTATTGGCTACCATCGAACTTGCAGGAGCAAGGATTCCAACCCCTTCCACAACAGTTGCCTTCAGCGTAGAGTCTGCACTCAAGGCCCTTTCCGAGATAGGATATCCGGCAATCCTCAAGCCAGTCATAGGAAGTTGGGGAAGACTTGTCGCCCCACTAAAGGACGCAGAATCAGCCAGAGCAATACTGGAAGACCGAGAGAATATGTTTCCGCTCTACCAAGTATACTATATTCAAGAGATGATCCAACGGCCGCCAAGAGACATACGTTGCTTCCTCATAGGCGACGAAGCTGTTGCGGCAATATATAGGTATGCTCCAAAAGATGAGTGGCGAACGAATACTGCAAGGGGTGGACGAGTGGAGTCATGCAAAATCACTCCCCAAATGGAGGAGCTTGCCTCGAAGGTTGCAAAAGTCTTCGGTGAAGGGGTGTACGGCGTCGATATGATGGAGAGTGAGAGGGGTCTAACTGTACATGAAGTTAATTACACGACAGAATTTCGAAATAGCGTCCCAGTAACAGGCGTAGACATTCCAGGATTGATTCTGGACTTCGCAGGTAGAAAGGTGAGAAAGTAGCTTGAAGGTTTCGATAATAGGTGGGTCAGGATACGCGGGTGGAGAATTGATACGAGAGTTACTTTTCCATCCAAAAGTCGAGATTATCACGATCGTTTCTAGGAGCCACGTAGACGACTACGTGTTTCGAATTCATCCAAATCTGCGTGGATATACGCAGTTGAAATTTTCTCCTTTGAATCTGTCTAACATAACTTCAAATTCAGATCTCGTCTTTACAGCGATTCCACACGGAACATCAGCGGAGTACGTACCGAAACTCTTGGAGGCTGGTTTGAGAGTCATCGATCTAGGCGCAGACTTCAGACTGAAGGACCCTGCAGACTACCAGAAATGGTATGGGTGGACCCACCCACATCCGGAGCTTCTCAAAGAGGCTGTCTATGGGCTTCCGGAGCTTCATAGAGAAGAGATTAGAAACGCGAGACTCGTCGCATGCCCCGGATGCATGGCCACAGCAACAATTCTCGGACTTGCCCCGATCATTAAGGAACACGTCATAGAGCCTGAAAGAATAGTTGTGGATGCCAAGATAGGCTCCTCAGGAGCAGGGAATGTGCCGACCAAGGCTTCACACCATCCTGAACGCGCTAACGGTGTAAGACCCTACAAGACAGTTGGTCACAGACACATTCCAGAGATGGAGCAGGAGCTTTCACTCCTAACCAATACCAAACCAGATATTTCCTTCTCCCCCCACGCCGTCCCGATGATCCGGGGAATCCTAGCAACAATACATACATTCCCAAAGAAACAACTCACGCCCCAAGACGTCTGGAAGATATACCGTTCAATGTATGGCCAAGAACCTTTCATTAGGCTTGTAAAAGATAGAAAAGGCCTCCACCAGCTACCAGACCCTAAAGTGACCATGGGTTCAAACTTCTGTGACATTGGATTTGAACTTGACACTCACATCAACAGGATGGTTATTCTCAGCGCGATAGACAATCTTGTGAAGGGAGCTTCGGGGCAAGCTGTTCAATGCCTGAACATAATGCTTGGAGTCGATGAGAGAACCGCCATTTCAACCCCAACAGTCTATCCGGCGTGAGAACCGATGCTTCTGGTAGTCAAACTTGGAGGGAGCACGCTTGAGGAAGGCGTCTCAGATGAGTTTGTTCAAGATGTCAAGAAGGTTGCGGCAGACCATAACGTTGTGATCGTGCATGGCGGAGGCGCCATAGTGACAGAGATAGCCAAGAGGCTGGGCAAAGAACAGAAGTTCATAGTCTCGCCAGAGGGTTTCAGAAGCAGATACACAGATCGAGAGACCGTAGAGATCTACACAATGGTCATGGCTGGGAAGACGAACAAAGAGATAGTGTTAGCCCTCCAACGTCAAGGTATAAACGCGGTCGGACTCTCAGGACTAGACGGGTCTTTAGCTATGGCTGAACGGAAGAAACAACTCGTAATAGTCGATGAAAGAGGAAGGAGAAGAATCATAGAAGGAGGATATACTGGCAAGATCAGCAAGATCAAAGTGGCTCTGCTCAAACTCCTAGTTGAGAACGGATATGTACTCGTCATTGCTCCAGTTGCCATTGGAACAGAGTACGAGCCCCTCAACACTGATGGAGACCGCATGGCCGCGAACATCGCAGGTTCACTCAAGGCTGACATGCTCATCCTGTTGACTGACGTTAAGGGAGTCGAGTTGGACGGCAAACTGGTTTCGAAGATGAATGTCCTAGAAGCAAAAGACGCCCTTCCAAGAATAGGACATGGAATGATAACGAAGATTTATGCTGCCATTGAGGCTATCGACATAGGTGTGAAAAAAGTCACGATAGCTCCTGGACTAGAACCGTCGCCAGTCTCACTGTCTATTGAGCAGAAATGTGGCACTGTGATAGAGAGATGAATGAAAAAGAAATAGTCGAGATCGAGCAGACCCACATGGCAAATGTCTACGCGAAGAAGGGCCTAGTCGTCATAAGAGGTCATGGCGCCAAGCTCTGGGACATCAATAATCGCGAATACATAGACTGCATGGGTGCCTACGGCGTCTCAATAGTTGGGCACTGCCATCCAAAAGTCGTCGAGGCAATAAAACAGCAATCTGAAGTTCTCATATCCTGCCACGGATCATTATACAATGACTCCAGATCAAGACTTCTCGAAAAACTGGTCAAGATAACTCCCAAAGGCCTGGACAAAGCCTTCCTCACAAACAGCGGCGCCGAGGCAGTAGAATGTGCCATAAAACTGGCAAGAAAGCACTCTGGAAGGAAAGAGGTGATAGCTATGATGGGTGCCTTCCACGGAAAGACGATGGGCGCCCTCTCAGCCACATGGGACAAGAAATACCGCGAGCCCTTTCTGCCTTTGGTTCCAGGCTTCAAGCACGTACCATACGGGAACGCGGCCAAGCTCAGGGACGCCATAACCGCTGACACCGCAGCCATCATTCTTGAGCCTATCCAAGGTGAAGGGGGAGTGCGAATCCCCCCTGAAGGATACCTCAAGGAGGTTAAGGAGATCTGCGACGAGAAAGACATAATCATGATAGCGGATGAAGTCCAGACGGGCTTCGGCCGGACCGGCAAAGTGTTTGCCTGCGAACATTGGGGAACCATACCTGATGTTATCTGTCTCGCGAAGGCTGTAGGCGGAGGTTTACCCCTTGGAATAACAGTGGCGAGGCAGGACATCATGTCCTCCCTAAGGGTTGGTGAACACACAACAACTTTTGGAGGCAACCCACTAGTCTGTGCAGCAGCCTCAGCCGCTATTGACATACTGATATCAGAGAGACTGCCAGAGAGGGCAGCTGAACTTGGAGCCTACTTCATGAAGAAGCTAGAGAATCTGAGAACCGAGTACAATATCATACGTGAGGTTAGAGGACTAGGCTTGATGATAGGAGTCGAATCAAGATTCGACGTCTTCAATATCCTACAGAGGTTGATGGCGAGAGGAGTAATCGCACTAGATGCTGGAAGAAACATAATTCGTTTCCTTCCACCGCTGGTCATATCGAAGGAGCAACTTGACACAGTTGCTGAATCCATGGACAAGTGCTTGGCTGAGGAGAGAAATGACCGCTTACGAAGTTGAACTGCTGACTGAGATGCTCAGGCGATACAGCCCCAGCGGAGGAGAAGCGGCCCTCGCAGAATACGTCCGAGATGAACTGGAAAAGAACAATTTCGATGTACACGTTGACGATGCTGGAAACGTAATCGGTACGTATGGAAGCGAACAGCCAACCGTGCTCCTGTGTGGGCACATGGATACGGTGCCAGGAGAGTTGGAAGTCAGGCTTGAAGGAGACCTGCTCTATGGAAGAGGTGCTGTGGACGCGAAGGCCCCACTTGCAAGCATGATTGTGGGTGCTTCAAGGATTACTAAACCAAGAGGCAAGATTGTTCTTGCATGCTTGGTTGACGAGGAAGGTTGTGGAAAGGGGGTTAGGCAACTGATCAAGGATAAAGTCCAAGCGAACTATGCGATATTTGGAGAACCGAGCAGGTCTTGGAATGTCACGATTGGTTACAAAGGAAGTCTGCATCTATGGTTGGAATGCACAACTTCTACGGGCCACTCTTCTTCACCTTGGCTCTTCAACAATGCCATCGAGAAGGCCTACGAGTTCTGGGAGGCAATAAGAGGACATCGCTTCGAAGAAGAGAAGACAGAGAGCCGCTTCTACTCAGTGACTTCCTGCCTGACTATGATGAAGGGAGGAGACTCTTCGAGCATGGTACCGTCACGATGCGAGGCGGAGATAGACATACGTACTCCCCCGCAACTCTCGCCTGAGGTAGTCTTTGGAGGACTCAAGAAACTCGCCGAGGAATTCGGCAGAGCCAATCCGGAGTTGAAAATCAAGCTGGACACTACCAGCATGGTTCCAGCCTACGAGGCTGGCTCCAGATCCCTCCTCGTCAAGGCTCTAACATACGCCATAAGAAAGGTTTGTCGGCAGACCCCAACCCTCCTGAGAAAGACAGGGACAGGGGACATGAATGAACTCGGCTCAATATTGAGAGTACCGATGGTGTCCTATGGACCTGGAGACTCCCACCTTGACCACACGACGAATGAATGCGTCTCGGTATCGGAGTACCTGTCAAGTATCAGGGTCTACCAGGAAGCCATTCCCAGACTCTTCGACCTTCATCATTCTAACAGGTTAGGGTGATCAGATTGAGTTATAGAAGAATAAACCACGATGTCCTCATCTTGGACACAACTTTGAGGGAGGGAGAACAGACTCCAGGAGTCACATTCACAATAGAAGAGAAGCTTGAGATAGCTCGGAAACTGGACGATATAGGGGTAGACATGATCGAGGCTGGAGACCCCAATGTCTCAAGCGATGTTAAGGAGGCTATTAGAAGAATCGCGAAGGAGGGTCTGAAAGCTGAGATACTTGCCCATTGCAGGGCCCTGGTCCCTGATGTTGAGACCGCAGCCTCATGTGGGGTAGACAGAGTCGCCATATTCCTCGGGACTTCAAAGTCCCATCTCAAATACAAAATGAAGAGGGATGAAGAGAAGGCTATAGAACTTGCTTCAAAAGCAATAGAACACGCCAGAGACCAAGGTTTGAAGGTCAGATTCACAGCTGAAGACGCGTCAAGGACCGACTACGATTTTCTTTTGAAAATATGTAAAGAAGCACAAGACTCCGGCGCTGACAGGATAAGCATACCGGACACAGTTGGAATAATGACTCCCAACAGTGTTCGGGAACTGTTTGGAAAACTTACTCAAGAACTTAAGGTTGAACTTGACACACACTGCCACAACGACCTAGGTATGTCAACGGCCAACACATTGGCAGGACTTGAGGGAGGAGCCACAGCAGCCCACGCCACCATTAACGGTTTAGGTGAGAGGAGTGGAATAGCCCCACTCAGCGAAGTCGCAGTTGCTCTGAAAGTGATATATGAAATTGAGACCGTGAGGCTTGAAGAACTCCCAGCACTATCCCTCTTAGTTGAGAGATACAGCGGAATAGTCCCGGCGCCGAACACACCCATAATCGGGGAAAACGCCTTCACTCACAAGGCAGGTATTCATGTTGCAGGCGTTCTGGCCAACCCATCAACCTACGAAGGCTTCCCGCCAGATCTGATTGGGAGACAAAGGGACATAATCATAGACAAGTACACGGGAATTCACGCGGTCAAATCTAGACTCGAAAGGCTTGGTGTCATCCTAAACGAGAGTCAAATAACTAGCGTGGTCCAAGCGATAAAAGAGAGGCCTACCGTCACCAGGTTCAGAGACGCCGACCTCATAGAGTTGGCCGAACAGGTAACGGGGAAGAACCTCCAAGCTGAGGTTCCAAGCAAGGTTGAAGCCCTCCTAAGAGTCAAATGCGAATCGAACGTCTATACAACAGCAATAGCCAGAAGACTCAGAGCTCTAAAGAAAATCAGTAAGGTCTATGAGGTCACCGGAAACTATGACATTCAAGTCTCGATAACTGCAGACTCAACAGCAGACCTCAACGACATCCTCGAGAGAATAAGGGAGATGGATGGTGTCAAAGAGACCGAGACTCAACTCATCCTGAAGAAGTTTGAAACCTAAACCTCACAGGAATTTCCAGAAAACTCGAGAGGCTCAGGTAGGGAAAGATCTACAATAACCTTATAAGGGGCTGTACCGAGTCTAGGTCCAATCTGGACGATGAGTGAAGCGGAAATGTTCACAGACGTCCCCACCAAGATACTTCCAAGTCCTCAACTCATAGTTCAACTCATCGTTCTCGTAGTACTCCTATTGTAGCGCAGGCAGCAAACTCCGTGTTATTGCTGCACTGGCTGTGTAATAACACTAGCAGAGATGATAATGGAATGGTCAAGTCGTCCGGCGCAAAAGCGTTGGTGAAGTCCCTGGAGAGAGAGAAAGTCGAGACTATATTCGGGTTGCCTGGAGGCACTATCATGCCAGCCTACGATGTCCTTCTAGACTCAGAGATCAGACACATACTTGTAAGGCATGAGCAGTCGGCAGCCCACATGGCAGACGGATACGCAAGAGCCAGTGGAAGAACCGGTGTCTGCATGGCCACCTCCGGCCCCGGCGCCACGAACTTGGTAACCGGAATCGCAACGGCACATCTCGACTCCTCTCCAGTAGTGGCTATAACGGGTCAAGTCTCAACCCCTCAGATAGGTCTGGACGCCTTTCAGGAAGCAGACATAATTGGGATAGCAAGCCCCGTGACCAAATACAGCTTTCAGCCGCGCAGTGTCGCGGAGATACCTACGGCAGTCATGAAGGCCTTCTACATAGCCTCGACGGGAAGAGCAGGGCCTGTCCTGATAGACGTGCCCAAGGATGTCCAAGTTGATTTGGCGGAGGTGGAGTATCCCGAAAAGGTCGAGATCAGGGGATACAGAACCGTCTACAAGCCAGACCAAGAGAAGATCAACAGGGCGGCGGAGGTGCTGGCGAGGGCGGAGAAACCATTCATATTGGCGGGCGGTGGAGTAACCCTATCAAACGCTTCGCATGAACTTCAAAGACTGGCTGAACTGCTACTCGCACCAGTCGCCACCTCACTCATGGGAAAAGGCTCATTCCCTGAAGACCATCCGCTCTCAATGGGCATGGTTGGGATGCACGGTTCAAAGGAGACTAACCAGTTGATCTACGAGGCCGACGTAATATTGGCAGTTGGCTGTCGGTTCACAGACCGCACCACAGGAAGGCTAGATGAGTTCTGCCCAGCCTCACACTTCATTCACATCGACATAGATGCGACAGAGATCGGAAAGAACAAGTGTGTAGAAGTAGCGATAGTCAGTGACGCTGGCCACGCCCTCAGAGCGCTGCTAAGAGCTTTAGCGAAGAATCTCACAGCAGCAAAGGACACCCCATGGTCAAGGAAGGTCAGGGAAGTCAAAGAGGCTTATGCAAATAAGATAGAGAATTCTGGAAAAGAGTTGACCCCGCCCAAAGTCCTGAAAGAGCTCAGGAGACTGTTGCCTCCGCAAGCGATAGTCACAACTGAAGTGGGTCAGAACCAGATGTGGGCCTCATTATGCTTTAGAGCGTTACGACCACGGACTTTCATAACTTCCGGAGGATTCGGATGCATGGGTTTCGGGTTTCCAGCCTCGATCGGTGCAAAAGCCGCAAAGCCTGACGTACCAGTCTTCGACATAGCTGGCGACGGAAGCTTCATGATGACAGAGAACTCTCTGGCAACATCGGTACTAGAGAAGCTGCCGGTCACGGTTCTGATATTGAACAATAGGATGCTTGGGATGGTTGCGCAGTGGCAAAGACTATTCTACAATAGAAGATACTCAGCCGTCAAGCTTGGAGAGGTTCCAGATTTCGTCAAGCTTGCAGGGGCTTATGGGGCTGAAGGATACAGGGTTGGGTCGATGCGGGAATTCTCAGAAGTAATCAAGAAATCCCTGAGAAACGAGGTTACAACCGTGATAGATGTTCCAATAGACCCTGAGGAGAACGTTTTACCGATGGTTCCGGCAGGTTACAGCTTAAAGGAAGTTATTGGGTGAAAACCCTTGGCAAAGACCTTCATCATATCCGCGTTAGTCGAGCATAAACCGGGTGTCCTCTATAAGGTATCAAACATGTTCTGGCGTCGCGGCTTCAACATCGAGAGCGTAGCTATCGGCACAGCAGAGCAAGAAGATCTCGCACGGATGACAATAACTATTAAAGGAGAGGAGGAGGACGCGGAACAACTTGTCGGTCAGCTAGAAAAGCTGGTAGACGTCCTCAAAGCCGCAAGACTCGACCAAGAAAGAGCGGTCATAAGGGAACTGGCCCTAGTCAAACTCCGCGCAAAAGACCCGAAGGTACGGTCGGACATCTTCCACTACGTAGACGTTTTCAGAGGAAGAATAGTTGACGTCTCTCCAGAGACAGCGACTGTGGAGATAGTTGGAAGCAAAGACAAGATAGACGCCTTCATAAGCCTCACAAGAAGCTTTGGCGTGGTCGAAGTCGCGAGGACAGGTGAGACTGCGCTTATTAGGGGCCCCCAATCTGTAAGAATAGACATTTAGGGTGATTTGGATGGCCAAGGTATATCATGACCAAGACGCAGACATGAAGTATCTGGAAGGAAAGACCATAGCGGTGATAGGTTATGGAAATCAAGGGCATGCTCAAGCCCTTACCTTCAGGGATTCAGGCGTAAACGTCGTTGTAGGCCTCAGACCTGGAGGAAAATCCTGGAAACTGGCTGAGCAAGAGGGTTTCAAGCCCCTAACAGTCGAGGAGGCGGCGAAGAAGGCAGACATCATACACCTGCTCTTCCCAGACCTAGAACAGCCCACCGTCTACCGTCAGTACATAGAACCTAACCTGAAAGAGGGCAAGACTCTAAGTTGCTCCCACGCCTACAATATTCACTTCAAGCAGATCGTTCCGCCCAAGAATACTGACGTCATTATGGTAGCCCCCAAGAGCCCCGGTTCAAGGCTCAGAGAGATCTACAAGGAAGGCTTCGGCGTACCGGCTTTGATAGCGGTCTACCAGAACGCCTCGGGTAAAGCCAAAGAGACGGTCCTCGCGATGGCCAAATCCCTCGGGACGACAAGAGCAGGGGTGATAGAGACAACATTCAAGGAAGAGGCTGAGACCGACATAATCGGGGAGCAGATAGTTCTGGGGGGCGGATCGATGGAACTGATCAAGAAGGGATTCGAAGTCCTCGTAGAGGCAGGATACCAACCTGAACTCGCATACTTCGAGGTTGCGAACGAACTGAAGCTGATGGTCGACCTCCTCTACGAAGGCGGACTGACCAGGATGATGAAGATGATCTCCCACACGGCCCAGTATGGAAGCCTAACGGTTGGGCCGAGAGTGATTGACGACCACGTAAAAGAAAACATGCGCAAAGTTGTGAAATTCGTTCAGAGTGGCGAGTTTGCGAGAGAGTGGAGTGGCGACCCAAAGAAGAGTATGGAGCGACTCAACAAGTTGATGAGAGAGCTTGAGGAACACCAAATAGAAAAGGTTGGAAAAGCAATCAGACAGATGGCTGGGATAGAGAGGGGCGCCTCAGCCTACTAACAACTACTCAAAGGTATAACACTTGAACATATTCGAAAAGATACTGGCCAGGGCGGCGGGAAGGAAAGAAGTATCCGCCGGCGAGATTGTTGAAGCAAACATAGATATGGCCATGATTCACGACCTCACCGGACCCTTGACGGTCGACTCCTTCCGCAAGATCGGAGCCGAAAAGGTATGGGACCCAAAAAGGATAGTTGTCATATTCGACCACCTAGTTCCAGCAAGCACTATCAGAGCAGCCACCCTCCAAAAGGGACTGAGAGAATTCGTGAAGGAGCAGGGCATCCAAAGCCTTTATGATATAGGTCAAGGGGGTGTCTGCCACCAAGTCTTCCATGAGAAAGGTCACGTGAGGCCGGGAGAACTCATTGTCGGTGCAGACTCCCACACATGCACTTACGGAGCCTTAGGAGCCTTCGCAACAGGAATAGGCTCAACAGAGATGGCGGCGGTCTTCACCACGGGAAGAATGTGGTTCAAAGTACCCAAAGCCCTAAGGATAAATGCGTCCGGAAACTTCAAGCGGTATACGACCCCAAAAGACTTGATACTCAGAATCATAGGTGACCTCGGTGAGGGCGGCGCCATATACAAAGGGTTAGAGTTCACAGGCCCAACATTCACCAATATGAGCATTGACGGCAGACTCGCAGTATGCAACATGGTGGTTGAGGCTGGGGCAAAGGCGGGCATAGTACCGCCAGACAACAGAACAATCGCCTACGTCAGGGCGAGAACCAAGAAGCCATTCAAACCAGCAAGAAGCGACAGAGACGCCAGCTATGAAGACATCCTAGAATATGACGTCTCAAGACTGGTGCCACAGGTAGCTTGCCCTCCATCCGTCGACAACGTCAAACCAGCCTTGGAACTGTCAGACGTGAAGGTCGACCAAGTATTCATAGGATCATGCACAAATGGGAGGCTTGAGGACCTCCGGCTCGCGGCAAAGGTCCTGAAGGGAAGGGAAATCCACAAGGACGTCAGAATGATCGTCAGCCCAGCCTCTCAAGAAGTCTGCGTCCAATGCCTCAAAGAAGGACTATTCAGAACATTCATGGAGGCGGGAGCCATAATCACCAATGCCACCTGCGGCCCATGTATAGGTGGACACATGGGAATACTGGCGCCGAAAGAGGTCTGCATAAGCACCTCAAACCGCAACTTCATAGGAAGAATGGGAAGCCCTCAGTCAGAAGTCTACTTGGCCAATCCAGCTACCGCGGCCGCATCTGGAATAGCTGGCCACATAATAGATCCAAATGAACTCAAGAGGTGATGAACTTGGCCATAACTGCAAAAGCTGTGAAGTTTGGAGACAACATAAACACTGACGTGATCCTGCCGGGCAAGTACCTTGAGTTGATCGAACCTGAAGAGCTTGGCAAACACGCTCTCGAGGGTCTAGACCCAACTTTTGCCCAAAGGGCAAGAGAAGGAGTGATACTGGTAGGAGGCAGAAACTTCGGTTGCGGTTCAAGTAGGGAACAGGCCCCAATAGCACTGAAAAGCGCAGGTGTACGGTGTGTGGTGGCAGAGTCCTTTGCAAGAATCTTCTACAGAAACGCGATCAACATAGGACTACCAGCCTTGGAATGTGTAGGAGTCACAGGAAAGGTTGACGAGGGCGACCTGCTCTCGGCAGACCCAAAAACCGGAACAGTAGAGAACCATACTAAAGGAACAGTCCTCAAGACCTCGCCTCTGCCAACATTCATCCTGAACCTTCTTGAGGAGGGCGGCCTCATCCCCCACGTGAGAGGCTTGATAGGAAAGAGATGAGAGATCGTCGAGTAGCCGTAATTCCAGGGGACGGGATAGGTCCAGAACAGGTAGAGGCGACACTGAAAGTCCTAGAGGCTGTTCAACAGAAATTCGGATTCAACATATCCTTTGTCATGGTTGACGCCGGGGACGAATGTTTCAGAAAGAAAGGGGAAGCTCTCCCTCAGGACACCATAGAAGCCATCAAGGACTCTGACGCAATCCTGAAAGGACCTGTTGGGGAGATGGCTCGAGACGTAGTAGTGAAGCTAAGACTAATGTTCAGACTTTACGCTAATTTAAGACCCGCCAAAGCCTACCAGGGAATAGAATGCTTGAGGCCCGACATAGACTTCGTAATGGTACGGGAGAATACTGAAGACCTATACAAAGGAATAGAGTTTGAGCTCGACGGCTCAGCCATAGCGATACGCATCATAACAGAAACCGGCTCAAAGGATATCGCCGACTATGCCTTCAGACTCGCAAGGACAAGAAACAAGAAGAGAAGGGTGACAGTCGTTCACAAAGCAAACGTCATGAGAGTCACCGACGGACTCTTCAGGCGAATGTGCCAAGAGACCTCAGAGAACTATCCAGACATCACGGTGAACGAGATGTATGTTGACGCTACGGCGATGAACCTCATCAGGATCCCCCAAGAGTTTGACGTCATAGTGACAACAAACCTCTTCGGGGACATACTCTCAGACGAGGCGGCGCAGCTCGTCGGAGGCTTGGGCGTCGCACCCTCAGCCAATATAGGGAGAGACTTCGCCCTCTTCGAGCCGGTCCACGGCTCAGCGCCGGACATAGCTGGGAGACAGACAGCCAACCCATGCTCAATGATTCTATCCTCAAAGATGATGCTTGAATACTTCGGGGAGAGAGGAGGAGGAAAGGAGTGGATGGATGCGGCTAACGCCATCGAGGAAGCCTTCATAGATACATTGAAGTCAGGCGTCACCACACCTGACCTGGGTGGAAGAAGCAAGACCATAGAAGTTGGAGAGTCAATAGCTCAGAGAATAGTCGAGGCGTAAATGATGCAGAACAAGAAAGGTATGGTCAGAATATTCGACACAACCCTGAGGGACGGGGAGCAGACTCCTGGAGTATCGCTTACACCTGAAGAGAAGCTTGAGATAGCCCTGAAGCTCGATGAGCTTGGCGTCGACACTATAGAGGCAGGCTTCCCAATAGTATCCAAAGGAGAACTTGAAGCAGCCAAACTCATAACCAAGCAAGGCTTGAAGTCCGAGATCTGCGCGCTCGCGCGGGCAGACCAGAGAGACATCGACGTAGCCCTTGGATGTGAGGTTCCGTGCATACACGTTTTCATAGCGACTTCAGAGATCCACATGAAGCATAAACTGCAGATGAACAAGGAGCAGGTTCTGGAAGCGGCGAAGAAGTGGGTAGGCTACACAAAGGATCACGGTGTGATTGTAGAGTTCTCTCCGGAAGACGCAACAAGGACAGACCCGGAATTCCTCAGACAGGTTCTGAAGGCAACGGAAGATGCTGGAGCTGACAGAATAAACATACCTGACACAGTGGGCATCGCAACACCTGAGAGAATGTTTGAGATAATATCCAGTGCTGTGTCCACGGTGGACATACCGATCAGCGTGCACTGCCACAACGACTTCGGCCTGGCAGTTGCAAACTCGCTGGCAGGGGTCAGGGCAGGGGCTTCCCAAGCTCATGTCACAATAAACGGCCTCGGCGAGAGAGCTGGCAACGCCTCGCTTGAAGAATTCGCTATGTCACTTCACCTTCTCCAAGACAAGAAGACGAATATCAATACCAGACTAATCTATGAGACCTCAAGGTTGGTCTCTAGACTCACAGGTGTACCTGTGCAGCCAAACAAGGCTATAGTTGGTGAGAACGCCTTCGGCCATGAATCAGGAATCCACACACATGGAATACTCAAGAGCCCCCTAACATATGAACCAATAGACCCGGAGCTTGTCGGGAGGAAGAGGTGGTTCCAGGTTGGAAAACACGTGGGAGGACACGGCCTCGCAGCGAAGCTTGAGGAGGACGGTCTCCACCCAAATGAGGAACAGATGAAGGAGATAATGCAGCGGGTCAAGGACATTGGGGACAAAGGAAAATTGGTTACTGATGCAGACCTGTTTGCGATTGCAAAGGCAGTTATCGGCGGGGTCTCTGAGGAAAAGAGAATTGTAGACCTAAAAAATATCACCATAGTCACTGGAACAGAAGTTGTTCCAACATCCTCTGTCAAGATGCTGGTTGACGGTAAAGAATACATTGCCTCAGAGACTGGAGTTGGGCCGGTGGACGCCGCCATCAAGGCCATCTACAAGATTGTGAGTCCACTTGTAGATGTGAGGCTGAAGGAATATCGGCTGGAAGCCACAACAGGTGGATCCGACGCCTTGGCTGAGGTTCTCATAAAGGTAGAGGATAAAGAAGGAAGTGTTGTATCGGCTAGGGCGGCCCGCGAGGACGTAGTTATAGCGAGTGTAGAGGCTATGATAGAGGGGATCAACAAGATTCTGCTGAAGGGCCGCATGAAATCCTCCAGAGACAAACATTAACAGAAAGTGTCAAAGAACCGGCGGTCAGAACCACCACTGTGATTTGCCTTGGTCAAGCATAGAATAGCTCTGCTTCCTGGAGACGGTGTCGGCAAAGACGTTATGGACGCAGCCAAGATAGTGCTTGAAGCTACAAAGCTTGATGCAGAGTATCTTGTAGGAGACATTGGATGGGAGTTTTGGAAGAGCGAAGGAGACCCCTTACCCCCAAGGACTCTGAGTCTACTTAGAAGAACTGACGTCTGCTTGCTGGGAGCAATCACATCGAAGCCTAAGGAGGAAGCTGAGGCCGAACTCAATCCGAAACTGAAGGGTAAAGGCCATCAGTACTACAGCCCAATAGTCAGGTTACGTCAAGAGTTCAATCTACACACAAACATCAGGCCCTGCAAGAGCTACAGGGGCAACCCGCTAGACTACATGGAAGGAATCGATATAGTAGTATTCAGAGAGAATACTGAGGGCCTGTACAGTGGTGTGGAGTTTCACCCCCTCCCACCGGACCTGAAGGACTGGCTGGTCAAGAACCATCCGAAGATGAAGAGGTTTGAATCCACACCTTATGACGAGATAGCGGTTTCTTTGAGGATAATGACGAAGAACGCTTGTGATACAATTCTAACTCAGGCATTCGAATATGCGAAGGAGAAGGGCTGCAAGACTGTGACCGTGGTTGAGAAACCCAACATTCTCAGAGAGACCGGCGGCCTGATGCTTAGGGAAGCACGGAGAATCGCCAAGAATTATCCTGCAATCCAGCTTCAGGAGAGGAATATTGACGCAATCTGTATGTGGCTCGTAAAGAATCCCCTCGATTACTCGGTCCTTGTGGCTGAGAACCTCTTTGGAGATATAATCTCTGACCTCTGCGCACAGCTTGTCGGCGGTCTAGGTTTTGCGCCAAGTGGGAATGTTGGTGAAGACTACGCAGTATTTGAGCCGGTGCATGGTTCAGCTCCCAAGTATGCGGGGCAGTACAAGGTCAACCCGTTGGCGATGATACTGTCCGCAAAGATGATGCTTGAATATCTTGGCGAGAAGGACTTGGCTGAGAAGGTTGAATGTGCGGTTGCGAATGTCATTGCGGAAGGAAAGGTCAGGACCTACGACATGGGTGGGAACAGTAGCGCCTTGGAGATGGCGCACGCGGTAGCGAACAGAATGGGTGTAGACACGTGAAATCATGTCGAGACTAGCTGACTGAAAGAGTCCCTCGCCAGAAGACCGATAAAAGTCGTTGTATATTCCTATGGAGTCGGAGACATGGCATGGCCAAGAAACAGATTGGGCCCAGAGTCTCGAGCCTTGTTCTGAAGGACTTCCTCAAGGTCTGCAGGTCCGAGGGTCTCAGTCTGGGCGAAGCCGTACAGGTCTTGATGGAGAAGGCTAACAAGCTCGGTAGCATCAATGAGCTCAGAATGGCTGTGGAGGCGTATGATAAGAGGCTTCACGAGTCAAACTGTCTAGCTTTGGAGGTGGAGGCTACGAGGCTTGAGAATTGCCTCAGGAAGGATAGGGAACGTCTCCGGCAGGGACGAGGCCCCTCAGACTACTGGAATCCTAAACAGTCAATAGAGAAGATAATCGTGATGCTCAGTAAGGTCGATGATCCGGTGTTGGTGGAGAAGGCGAAGAACTTGGTCAAGGAGGCAGCTGACTTCTACACAAGCAACTAGTCTTTCAGACAGTCTCTTCTCTTATCTTGCTGACTGTCTCGTGACCCCCTAATCATGATCTAGCCGGGGGATTCTCTGTTTTCTGTCTTGAGAGGTATATCCACCGCCCATACGCCGGTGGGGGGTTGGTTTGGTAACGGTTTTGGTAATTGCAGTCCAGTGTGCGCTAGAATCTCCAGAAACAGCCTCAACCTTGCTTTGTATGCTCTCAGGATCTGTACATATCATGAGGATAATGCGACATCAGTGTCATTCTCTGTATATGTAGCAAGTTATGCCCGCGATCAAGATGAGGACGGCTCCCGCTCCCACCATTTGGGACCCTGTCGCCCAAGCTGTGCTCAGAAGAACCGCACCTATCACTACCCCTCTTACTCCTGCACTAGCAAGCTTCCTCTTGGCGATCATGTTGAAACAGTCGAATCCCAGTATTGCAGCCACAATCTCGATTATGACGGCTACCAAAGAGACATATGGAAGTGGCTCGCGAAGCCTGAAAGCCGGATAGACCGTTGTTATCGGCAGGCTCAGAATGGAGATTATGAGAACTATTACCGAGCCCAGCAGGAAGAATGCGGATGCTAGGTCCAGAAGGGTCTTTCTGCTGAATGATTCAGGCATATCTCGCGCCCCGCACATAATATCAAACTACTGTATTTAGAGATTTCGAGTTGTAGCGGGTCCTGAAGAGAGACCCGACGTGAATCAGAGTTGTGTGTTGACGATTGGCTTAGGGCTGGTCAGCTTCCAAGCGGAGTGTGGCGCCAATGACACCAACATCGCTGACGGCTGGCTGCAGGCTTACTTATATCCTCGGAGGGCCAGTTGTGGCTCTCAGGTGCGAAGGCATGGACGTTTCAGGCTTCATCAATATGCTTCAAGCGACTCTAGGTCCAGTCGTGATGATTTCAAGCTCAGCCCTAATCTGCCTGATAATTCAGACCAGATACGGGAGGATTGTTGATAGGATCCGACAGTTGATAGGGGAGCAACGCCGCCTTCAGGAGGCGGAAAGATCGAAAGAATCACCGTCAGGCGCAACCTCTGACTTGCGATTGAAGAGGCTCAGAAACGTTGACTCTCAGATCGAGCTTCTGTTGAGGAGGGGATCCAAACTTAAACGGGCCCTCTTCTTAACCTTCTCAGCGGTCTTCTCTTTCATCTTCACTTCCTTCCTGATACTCGTAGGCTACATGGTCGGGCCTGCGTCGACATCGATGATAATTGGATTTGTGGGATTAGCATTCTTCCTTGGGATGTTCTTCCTTCTGCTTGGCGCAGTCATCACTGTCAATGAGATCGCGAATTCGTACGATGCGATCTCAAAGGAGGTCAGATTCGCAAGGTTCGAAGCATCATCCGTGGATCAGATGTCCGAGGATAGGTCCTGAAGCAAGCTTCGACTAAGTTTCGCCTTCATGGAAGACCAATCGATTTGACAACAGCCAAGTAACTGCCCGATACTGGGAATCACAGGCATAGCGCTACAGGAACTATCGTTTAGAGATTTTCTCCCTATGCCTTCTATCAAGTTCTCTGAATACTTCTCCAAGTTTTGCTTTCTTGGATGCAAGGAGGATCATAAGATGAAAGATCAGGTCTGTCGTTTCGGATACGAGGCTGTCTGGCTTATCCTTGGCTGCCAGTATGACCTCTGTAGACTCTTCACTGATCTTCCCTAGAATTGCGCTCTCCCCTTCATCTACCAGGTTCCTGACGTAGGATCTCTTGTCTCCAGTCTTTATACGATCAAGTATTATCTCATAGACCTTGTTGAGTATTGACGCATCCGGGTAGGTTTCCTCCTCCGGGACGATAGGGTTGTGAAAGCAGCTTTCCTTGTCTGTGTGGCAGCAGGGGCCTATCTGTTGGACTTTGACCAAGACTGCATCGTTATCGCAGTCCAAGCTCACGTTCTGAACGATAGAGAAGTGTCCTGACTCCTCACCCTTCATCCAGAGCCTCTTTCTGGTGCGGCTCCAGAAGTGGGTCTTGCCTGTGACAAGGGTTAGGATGAGCGCCTCCCTATTCATATATGCCTGCATCAGAACCTTGTTGCTTGACGCGTCCTGCACTATCGCTGGGATCAAACCGTCTTCTTTCTCGAAGTTCACCGTGTTAGCCAGCTGCTCCGCCTCATCCCTGCTCATCTGCAAGACCACTAACCCCTCGTCCTCCCCATTGGTCTTAGAGTCTGACTGGTACTCCACGCTCTGAAAGGTACTCCTTAACCTTCAAGACAGGGAATATGTCTCTGTGGAAGATAGATGCTGCCAGTGCAGCGTCGGCGGCTCCCTCAACCAAGACCTGTCTAATATGCTCTGGTTCACCGGCGCCCCCGCTTGCTATGATGGGTATGTTTACAGTCTCAGAGACTTTCCGTGTGAGAGGTATGTCGTAACCAGACTGTGTCCCATCATAGTCCATGCTTGTGAGAAGGATTTCGCCAGCCCCTAACTGCTCTACGCGTTCCGCCCATTCAACTGCATCCATGCCGGCGGCCGTTCTTCCCCCCTCTACGTAGACTTCCCACCAGCAAGCGCCTTCGGGAGTTTCCACGACTGTCTTACCCTCAGTTTTTTCATAGACCCTCTTTGCGTCTATCGCCACGACGATGCACTGCGAACCGAAGGCCTGAGCTGATTCTTCAATTAGGGTCGGATCCTTGACGGCGCCTGTATTTATGGAGACCTTGTCAGCCCCTGAACCAAGGATCTCCCTGATACTGTCTAGTGAACGTATCCCGCCCCCCACTGTGAAGGGTATGAACAATGTCTCAGCGGTCCTCGTAACGACGTTTAGCAGTATCTTTCTTCTCTCGAAGGACGCTGTAATATCTAGGAAGACAACTTCATCGGCCCCTTCCATTCCGTAAGTCTCAGCCAGTCTGGCTGGGTCGCCTTCCTCTCTCAGGTTCTTGAATCGGACCCCTTTGACTACCTTACCTTCTTTGACATCGAGGCAAGGAATTATTCTCTTAACAAGCATTTCTAGCAGCCTCCAGAGCCTCTTTCAGACTGAACCTGTTCTCGTATAGGGCTGTGCCGACGATGACTCCCTGGACGCCTATCTTGGCTAGGGCCCGTATGTCCTCTAGGCTCCTTATTCCGCCTGACGCTATGACTGGGATGCTTAACGAGCGGACAAGCCTCTTTGTGTCGCTGAGCGCTGGGCCGCTCAGGGTCCCGTCAGCGTTTACGGATGTGAATACTATTGTTCCGACGCCTACAGCTTCCAGTCTCTTTGCGACCTCAACATACTCTAGGGATGTTTTGCTCCTCCAACCCTCTATCGTTGGGCTGCCGTTCTTGACGTCTATTGCTGCGGCGACTCTGTCTTTACCGCAGGCTGTTACAACTTCAGAGATGAGTTCGGGTTTTCTGACGCACGCGGTTCCAAAGATCACCCTTGCCACTCCAAGACTCAGAATCTCCTTGGCTTTCTCCAGTGTTCTTATTCCGCCTCCGACCTGAGTCCCTATGCAGACTGACCTCATGATCCTGCTTATGGTCTTGGTGTTGTCTCCAAGACCCAATGCAGCATCCAGGTCAATTATGTGGAGAATCTCAGCGCCCTGAGATTGAAAGAATCTCGCGGCGTCTTCCGGGTTTTCGTAGTACTGTTTTGATTTGGAAGGGTCTCCCTGAAAGAGGCGGACGCACCTTCCACGCATCAGGTCAATAGCCGGTATTACTATCATACGCTACTCTACTTCTCTGCTATCTTGACGAAATTCCGCAGTATTGTCAAACCTCTCTCTCCACTCTTTTCAGGGTGGAATTGGGTTGCGAATATGTCTCCCCGCTCAAGAATTGATGGAAACTTCACACCATATTCTGTTCTGGCAACTATATCATCTAGGCTCTCTGGTTTTGCATAGTATGAGTGGACGAAGTACATGTAGGAATTGTCTGGGACTCCCTCAATAATGGGGCTGGCTCTTGAGAATTCAACGTTGTTCCATCCGATTTGGGGGAGTTTTACATTCCTCGGCAGCTTCACAACCTCTCCCTTCAGAAGGTTGAGTCCCTCCGTGACGCTTCCCTCATAACTCCTAGTGAACATGAGTTGGAGTCCCAAGCATATTCCAAGTAATGGTTTCCCATTCTCTGCTTCTTGAACTATTGACTCTGCAAGGTGAGTGAGGTTCCTCTTTGCTACTGCGAAGGCGCCGACCCCTGGGAGAACTATGGCGTCAGAATCCCTCAAGTTGACTAGTCCACTCGTTATCCGTACCGTTGCACCTGCTTTCTCAAGTCCCTTCTTTACACTGTGCAGATTTCCAACACCGTAATTCATGATGGTTATCGCGGGCACTCTATAATTCGCCTTTTGTGCTGGGAATAATATTGGAGATCCGGGGTTCTGGTGAACATGCTTCCCTCAAAGCCAACGCTAGGGCCTTTGTTGCAGCCTCTATCTTGTGGTGACTGTTGGTTCCATACAAGGTTGCTATGTGAATGTTTAATTTTGATGATTGTGCCAGGGACATGAAGAAGTGTTCTATGTCTTCTGTCTTCAGGTCCTCAACTTCTGTTGAATCGATCTTCAGATCCATGTTTATGTACGGTCTTCCCCCTAGGTCCACTACTGCTCTGGCTAGAGAATCGTCCATTGGGACGTGGGCTGCGCCGAATCTCTTTATTCCTCTCTTGTCCCCCAAAGCTTTGCCGATAGCCTCTCCGAGTGTCAACGCTACGTCTTCTGCGAGGTGATGTTTGAGGTCTCCTGATGCCTTTACCTCTATGTCCATGAGGGAGTGTTTGGCGAGAGTTGTCAGTAGATGATTGAGAAACCTGTTTCCAGTATCTACCTCTGCTCTTCCTTTGCCGTCTAGATCAAGCTTTACAGAAATCTTGACTTCAGCCGTCTCTCTTTCAGTTACTACTTCTCTCAACTTTCTTACGTTCCGACTATATCAAAGACTGTAGGTAATGAATTTGTATCCTTAACTATTACTTCAGCTCCCAGCTCCATAAATTTGCTCTTCAAGCCCTCCTCTTCAGCCGATGAAGATAACGTGCCGATGAAGATCAGGCTTCGAGCCTCGAGTTTCCTAGCGTTCTTCACCATCAAGGCGTCTGCAACTGTATCTCCTATGTAGGCGAGGCTCATCTGTTCTCCACAGACTTTCTTGAATAGATGTACAAAAGCTCTTGCGTCCGGCTTCCCCCAGCCTGAACCAGAACGCTCCGTAAAGTGGGTTCCCTTAATGTCTTCGTTGAAGAACGTTGCTTTCCTGTCGAAGTAGCTGAGAAGGTTGTGTCTTTGCAGGATGTAGAACCCTTCCTTTCTAGGCCTCTCAGAATACAGTGCAAAAGGGCCAAAACTTGCCTTCAGTCTATCCAGCGTCTGCATGGTCGGAATCTTCTCCTCCCTATCTATCAGCCCTTCTGCAAAACGAAAGAAGGATTTCTTCCCGCTGAACCTTTCATATAGGGTGCTTCCCAAGTAGATTTCGTCGAAGAGCCTTCTCAGTAGATCGTCTCCCTCAGTATCGAACGGACAGAACGTCTCCATAGCCTCAAGCTCTGCCCTCCCGAGTTTTAAGGTTCGACCGACAGGCTTCAGAATTGGGATGTTTGCCTTCTCACTGAATTCCTCAACTAGGCTGTTGAAGCCGACTAGCCGATCTGTCTTCATTCTCTCTAGGTATGCCGTGTCGATCCCCAGTTGGCCAGCTCTTGCTCCCAAGTCTTTCAGCCTTTCCAGAATGTCCTTGAGAGGTTCTCCTTTGAGTTCAGCAATTCTTCCGAGCTGGACCTCGCCCTGTAGTCTTCGTATCATCAAGCCCAGATAGTAGGTTATCAACGCGTATGTGAGATTCCAATCGTTGTTGAACGCTCCTGTATCTTTGATCTTCTGGATGTCTTCCTGAGTCACCAGACATCGCTCTTCTCCCTTGAGTCCGACAATTCTCAGGAAATAGTAGTCGACTGAGCGAGCTATGGCCTGCCTGTAGGAGTCCCTGTCTGAAACTATCACTCCATCACAGTCGAAGATTAGCTTCTTAACCGTCGAGATTAGTGAATCCGCATCGGCCCTGCATAGGATCTCTTCGCCCCCTAAGTTGCGGTATGAGTATCTGCTTGTCAATCTAGGATGCGCCCTAACTCCTCTAGAAACCTCTTGTTTGAAGGCCTCGTCCCTACAGTCACCCTTAGACAGTTCTGTAGCAGTGGGACTTTTCCTCTATCTTTGATGAGGATTCCTTTTCCCCTTAGCTCGGACTGAATTCTGGACGACGATTTTTCGTGGTCGACTTTGAAAAGAATGAAGTTTGCATCTGATGGATAGGGTGTGACTCCCCTAATCTGTCTAAGCTGACTTAGCAACCATTCTCTCTCTTTCTTAACATCTTCGAAGATCTTCTTGAAGTAGTCATATCGCTGGAGGACCTCTACTACTGCCTGTTGGGCAAGAGAACTCACGTTGAAGGGATGGACAGTCTTCTTCATCGCTTCGACCAGCTCTTGGTCAGCTATGAGGTATCCAGTCCTTATCCCGGCAAGACCGAATGCTTTGGAAAAAGATCTGAGGACAACAAGATTCCTATACTTGCTCGTCCACTCTAGGATTGAGTACTTTCCAAACTCCACATATGTCTCATCAATAGCCACGACTGAGTGACACCTGTCCAGCAGATCTTCCAAGTCACTCTTCTCGAATTGGTTTCCTGTAGGGTTGTTGGGTGAACATATGAAAACGAGTTGGGAGTCACGTGAAGCATCTATCAACGAATCTGTGTCTAGGCTGAAGTCTGGTTTTAACATGACTTCGACTTTCTGTCCTTGACACAACTGTGTGTAGTACGTATACATGAAGAATGTTGGTTCGGCCACGACAACTTTCGATCCTTTGTCCACAAGGACCCTAACCAGCCTATCCAGAACATCGTCGATACCATTTCCCAGAAAGAGTCGTGAGGGTTCCATATCGTGAAACCTCGCAATCGCCTGAACTGCGGGTCCTCCGTGAGGTCTTGGGTACTCCCTAGGGTCAATCTTCCTCAGTGCGGCTTCCAATATCTTGGTCAGCTCAACCTTCTCAACTAGGGGGTTCTCGTTCAGGCTCATTCTGACAAGATTCGTCAAGTTATCCGTTGGGAAATCATCGTCGAGTCTGTAGGGAGATATCTCCAGAAACTCCTTGCGTATGACCTTTCTGAACGCCATTCTAGACACCTCTGACAGTTATCGATCTTGAGTGTGCCGGTAGATTCTCAATCTCGGCGAGAGTCACCGTTGTTTTGGCCAGTCTCTTTAACCCTTTTCTTGAGCAGCGAACGTAACTGATGGTCTTTAGGAAATCCCTGACTGAGAGCCCTGAGTAGGTTCTGGCGTATCCACCTGTCGGCAAGACGTGGTTCGTTCCGGCGGAGTAATCACCGAGGGCGACTGGGGAATATTGCCCGATGAATATGAGGCCTGCATTCCTTATCTCTCTGAGTAGTGACTGAGGGTTCTTTGTCATTATCATTAAGTGTTCTGGTGCGATCTGGTTTGTTAACATCACGGCTTCCTTTAGGTCCCCAACTACTACTATTAAGCCTCTATTTTCCAAGGCGGCTTTGGCAGTCTCAGGTCTTGGCATAGTCTTGAGCATCTCTGCTATTGCTTCTCTGACCTCATTCGCTATACTCTCTGAATCAGTTAGCAGAATACAGCTTGCATTTTCATCATGTTCAGCTTGTGCCAGCAGATCTGCTGCGATGAATTCAGCTTCAGCATTCACGTCGGCTATGACGAGTATCTCGCTCGGTCCAGCTGGAAGATCGACTGAAACGTATCTGCTCAGAAGCTGCTTGGCTGAAGCCACGTATATGTTTCCCGGCCCAACAATTTTTTCAACACGTCCTATCGTCTTGGTGCCGTAGGCCATCGCCGCAATGGCTTGTGCGCCGCCGACACAGAAGATTTCATCCACACCTGCGATGTCTGACGCTACTAGAACGTATGGGTTAAACCTACCTTTTGGAGATGGGGGGCTGCATACTAGGATTCGGTCAACCCCAGCGACCTTGGCGGGTATGGCGCACATCAGAACTGAGGAGGGATAGGAGGTTCTTCCTCCAGGGGCATAGATACCGACCGTGCTGATGGGTCTAGTGACTACCCCTAACGCTACGCCTCCACCAGCCTGCTCAAACCGAATTCGTTTGAGTTGCATTCTGTGAAATCTCTTGATATTTGACGCCGCTGTCCTAAGCGCCTTAACCTCGGCTGGCCGGACGAAATCGTAAGCTGCCTCAATATCATCTTGTGTTGCCTTCATGGTTCTGGGGTCCAACTTTATCCTGTCGAACTTTTGAGTCAATTCAATCAAAGCTTCGTCGCCGCGTATCCTAACCGCTTCTATCACTCCTTTGACATCATTCTCAACGTTTTCAAGCTCCAGTCGACCCCTATTCAGAATCTCCTCTAGGAGTTCGCCTTTCAAACCGTCAGATCTAGTCAGACGTATCAAAGTAGCCGCCTCATATACTGGAAGTCATGGAGACACAAGGTCGATCTAATAAGTTGGCCCTCGGTTGACTTAAAGTTCATTGGGAGGACCGCACAAATAGAGGCTAAACGTGAATTGAGGAGGAAACAGTAGCCTTGGCGGGATTCTAAATCCCAGCCAAAGGAGACATACCAGGATGATCAGAGATGTTTCGTAAAGTCAGTATTGCCTATCTTGGGCCCAGAGGAACCTTCACGGAACAGGCAGCGAGATCATATTTCCAAGGCACCGACGAATTTCTTGAGTATCCAGATATACCTGAGGTATTCGCCGCAGTCAACTCTAATGTTGCAGAGTTAGGAGTTGTTCCGGTTGAGAATTCCATTGAGGGATCCGTGAACATAGCTCTTGATCTGCTCTTCGAGTCTGACTTAAAGGTTTCAGGCGAGATTGAGCAAAGGATAGTGCACAGTCTCATAACTCAAGATGAAATCGAGATCTCTAGGATAAGAGCTGTAGTTTCACATCCGCAGGCTTTAGCTCAGTGCAGGAAATTCTTGAAGACCAGACTTCCAAAAGCTGAAACTATCGAGGTTGGCAGCACAGCCGCGGCTGTGAAAGCGATTAAAGGAACTGAAGACATGGCCGCCATTGGAAGCGAACTCGCCGCCAAGATCTACGGGATGAGTATAGTCATGAGAAGCATAGAGGACAACAAGAACAACTTCACCCGTTTTCTCATTCTCAGTCACAAGAGGGCAGAACGAACTGGAAATGACAAAACCTCAATCATATTCTCCGTGAGACATGCCCCAGGTGCGCTTTATGAGGCTCTTGGAGTATTCGCCAAAAGGAAGATCAACTTGACAAAGATCGAATCGAGACCGACCCGCAAGAAGCCTTGGGAATATGTCTTCTACTGCGACTTCGAAGGCCATCAGGAAGAAGAGCTGATTCAGGATGCATTGGGCGAGCTTAGGGATAAAGCCATCTTACTCAAAGTATTGGGTTCATATCCTAAGGCCAAAGTCAGCTGAGACATCACGGACTGGAAGAATCTCCTGGTCGAAGAAGGGAGTATTGGCTAGCTTAGCCGTTCAGGGATTTAGATGTAACCGGATTAGCCTCAGTAAGGGGCAGGAGGCTGAACTGGTAATCTATAGTTCCAACTATCGCGGTCACGTTCCTCTCGCGATAGCATGGGAAGAAAACTGAATCTTGGCGTGACGGCTCTTATTGGGTGCTAGGATTTCCCGCAGGTATCCACACTACCGTCTCGGGATGGCCTTTTGGATCGCGCGTTGCAGTTTCCCCGGTTCTTTCGAGTACAATCTCATGAACTCCCCTCTTCTGGGGTGAAGTACCGAGACATACATTCTCTTCTCATTTGTCTTCGTCCTGTATCTTGGCTTCAAAGCAATCAACCTTTTTCCATCTGAATCAACGCCGTTGGCCATGATTCTGTAACGAGTAGGTATGATTAGAAGCGGAGCCGGGAGTATCAGAATGGAAAGGAACAGAAATGCGACTATTGAGACCAGCAGGCTTGGAATCTGGAAGAGTGCGACTTGAACGAAGAATATGCCATAGAGAATTGCGACGTCAAGAAGGAAGATGAGTATCGCTCTGAAGATTCGCATGTTCCGGTCGGCCAGCTTGAGATCCGTAGAGTCGCTTTGATACAAGACTTCACTGTCAGCCATTGTCTTCACTGAAACCATCCATAGGTGGCGATTGCGAGTAGAAAAACCTTCCTGAGTTTCAAACATTGTCTCAATACATTCTCGAATGGCTACCATATCCTAGTGAGGACATCTGGACAATGACTCACCTACCTCTAGGTTTGAGCGCTGAACAAGCTGGCAAAACCTAAATAAGATACGGAAGTCTTATGGGGGAAACTCAGAGCGGTAGTGACAGAATGACGAAGTCTCACATTGGACTTCATGTAGTTCATTATGACCCATAGGACTCTTTCAATTAGGTGAATGATTTGGCTAGGCTATTCACGCACAAACGTGGAAGATCAGGCTCAACCAGGCCTATCAGTAAGAAGCCTCCAGGATGGTGCAATTACCGACCCGAAGAGGTAGAAGCTCTCATCATGAAACTCTCGAAACAGGGAAATACTCCAAGCGCAATAGGCGTTATCCTGCGAGACAAATATGGTATCCCACTTGTGAAATCGATAACTGGCAAGAAGATGGGAGAGATGCTTTCGCAGTCACAACTCGCCTCGAATATTCCTGAAGACCTTCAAGTCCTTCTTGAAAAAGCTCAGGGCCTGGCCAAACATCTTCAAAGAAATAGGCAGGACTCTGTTAACAAGCGCTCTCTAACCCTCGTTGAATCGAAAATACATAGACTTGTAAAATTCTACAAGTCGGAAGGAGTCTTACCTCCAGATTGGAAATATACACCTGTAGCGGCATCCGTTGAATAGAAAGCTTGGTTTTTGTGGGGTCCGTTCTTCTTAGCGACCTAGCCATCTGATCTTGTAGATCCTAACGCCTTACCTAGCATTAGCCGGAGTCATCGTCGCACTATCAGCAGTCGTAGTGGTTAAGAAGAGAAGTAAAGCCTAAACAAAATTCCTCTCCTCTTTTTCCGAAACAATCTACGCGCGCGGGTATATTCAATGAGTCTCCATTAGAAGGGAGGGGTTGTTAGGGGGCGCTTCCTCCAAAGACAGGATGGATTCTTTGTGTGTGTGCTCACCAAGGGATACACACACTTTTATAATGCCTCAGTCACCTTGAATTACTTACGCTATTCTAGTTAGGTTTGCGTTTTCGTCTGACTGTAAAGATAGTGGATGCGACCCCATCTCAACCTATCTGGCAAGGATTGGGAGAGGAATAGTGGCAATATGGTTTATATTCAAGCACGCAAGAAATGTCGGATGCGTCAAGCACAGGTTAGCGAATATGCAACTAGAAAAGACCGGGACAGTCAAAACTATCTCCCAAAAAGGCGAACTCAAAGTTTTGGTAGTTATCGAGCTTCATCAGGAGAATCCCGACCAACCACCAAGACAGATAATCTCTCCGATAAATCAGCCACTGGAAAGACAGATCTCAGAGTCGATACATATGGCCGTTTCAGCCATTCCCGTTAGTCTTCAACAGATAGGAAGATCTTCCAATGAGGTAAACTGGGTCGTATCCAGAGAAGAATACGCCCGTAGCAGTATATGCGTCGGCGACAACGTGACTCTAACTCTTTTATGTATTCAAAAAGCAGGGTAAAGTACCGCTAGCAAGTTCGTATTAAATACCGTCCTTTTCTGTCAACATCTTCAGAAGCGAAAGGCGCTTGGTCGGTTGAGGACTGTTCGAACAAGCTGAATGAATCGACTTATCTCTATATAGGATGGTGCACATGTACCTTCGATCTAACTCCTCAGTCATGCGTACTGATATATGAGCCTTTGATAGAACCCGATTAGCCGTCCGATCTTTTCTTCGATCATCAGCCTCTGCGAAATTCTTTCAATATTTGACTGAAGTTCTGAAGGATCAAGCTTGGCCAGCTTCTTCGCCAAGTCATCGACGTTCTCTCCTACAAGGCCGACACCGTTCCTTTCTATGAAGCGTCTTACCGCTTTGTGTGGAAAGGCTAGAACCGGGAGGCCGCATACAACGTATTCAAACACTTTGTTTGGAATGGCGATTTCGAGATGCTTCCTGTTCCTTGCTCTGTTGAGACCAGTCCAACCGTAGTCATATCGCGTCAACTGTTTCAGAAGCCTTCTCCTATCCGTATGCCTGTGATAGTGTACGAATTCGTTCTTCGTGCCAAGCTCCTTGTAGGCTCTGTTGCTACGGGTGATCAGGTTCGAAGTAGGATGGATGTGAATGTGCAGTTTGTGGTCGGCTAGCTCTTTGAAGATGCCCAGAAGATAGTAGTGGCTCTGTCTGAGAAGCGACGTAACACAGCCGATATACACTATGTGGATCTGGCCATCCTTATCGGACAGTTTCTTCTCGGAGAATTTAGGCAAATACATTCGCGACACATAATTTAGGAAGACCAGATTGTTGTTCACGTTCACTTTGTACCGACGCTGAATATACTTCCACATCTCACCGGTGGCGTATATGCGACCGTCACTTTGCTCGTTCGCCGTTTTCTCCTGGAGGGCGTAACGTGACAGAGATTCCTGATTATCGCGACTGAAAAAACCAGAGTGATGAATTGAGAGTATCTCATGGGTGTCATGTATCACAGGAGTTCTCGGGGACACTTTACTGGCTGCGATTGTCAAATAGTCCGGTGCGTTATGGCTATGAATGATATCCGGCTTAGTATCGTTGACTGCGTTTGAAACAAAGGAGCCTAGGCTCTCTCCCCTCCATTTTATCACCTTATCGAAGTACTCGTCACCGTAACCGTAGAGCGTCTTCAGCTCTCGACCCATGTGAGCTAGCGAAATCGAGATCTTACTGCCCAAAACATGTTTCATGGCCTCTGCGTACTTCAGGCTGCGGATGCAGGGCTGAGGCTGGAGAAACAGCAATCTGAACCCACTATTATCACTACTCTCTCGGCAATTCAAGATCTCTTCCTCAAGAGAAGGCGATTTAGCGCGCGCGATTTACGTACAGGCCTTTCTGAATACGGCTTCTGCTTCATGCGATGTGATCGCGGGCTGCAACGCTGAGTCGTTGCAAGTTTTCTTCCATAGACGTTTTCTGTGCAAGAACAAATAAGCAGAATCCTATTTAACCTTGAGGCCCTTTCGACCATGCGAGGAAGCGCATGTTGCGTGTACTATTTCTCCGCCCACAACCCGCGATCAGGAGCCTCAAATATGCCTTAGCCTTCAAGGATGTAAAAGCCGAGGTCGAACTGTATCACGGGTACACAGCCAAGACGATCTCGGGGCTGTATGGCTATGGAGATGAATGCTTCAGGAAGTCTGTGCGACTGGACTCGAGAAGGCTTGGAGAAGAACTGAAGCGGTTGATCAAGGATTTCTCGATCGAGCTGATTCACAGTCAGAACGCTCCAGACACTCTTACAAGGATCGCGGTGGAAGCTACGGATGAAGTTCCAATCATTCATGAGAACCAGGATACTATCTCTCTGCGCCAAACACCGTATACGCCAGAAACCAATTTTGAGGAACAGCTGGTCGATGAGAGAATTGCAAACCAGATGTGCGATGCCAGAATCCACGTAAGTCAAGGTATGTTGGACTACATACGGAGCAGGTACGGCGCAAAGAGAGAGATCGTGTTCCACAACTACGTTTCCAGATCTCTGATGCCACATTCTTTCAAGAGAAAGCTGTCGGAGAGTAACGGAAATGTCCATCTAGTGTACGAGGGAACATTGTCAAGCCTTCTTGGAGATCACTACGATCTTAAGGATATCTTCAAGGATCTTGCACGCCATGGCTATCACATTCACATCTACGATTCACACAGCAATCAAGACTACGCTAGATTAGCCGAGATCTATGATTTAATCCACTATCACGGGCACAAGGACCCGAGGGAACTTCCCTATGAGATAACCCAATACGACTACGGTTGGGCTGGCTTCAATGTTACAAAGAACAGAGAACACATGGACGTGGCGTTACCCAACAAACTGTTTGAGTACCTGGCTTCAGGGCTTCCAGTGCTTTCATTTCCACACAAAGCACAGAAAGAATTCATTGAAGCGAACGAAGTAGGCCTCGTGTCAAAAGACCTTAACGAACTTGATGATAACATCAAGCAGCAAGCCAAGATAGAGCAGCTTAAGTGCAATGTATTGCAGAAAAGATTCGAATTCACGATGGAGGCCAACATTGGGAGAGTTCTCAATCTCTACGCTGATCTACTTGAGCTTGGAAAAACTTGCCACAGATGAGATTCACTTCAACCCTTTGGTACCCAAGAAAAGCGATGTACGACGAATAGTTGCGAAGCATCTTGTTGTAGCTTTGGTCGTCTATGGTGGACTACGCACCGAGGATAGCGGGCGCATTTATGAGCAATGTAGTGCAGTATAGGCATAGGTCTTTGTATGATCGTGAACGAATGGTATGCGTACACGTTATTCATGCTCAGCTACGGCTTCGGCAGGCATAACTCCACCATCCCTACTCTTCAAAGAGAACGGTGTATCAGTGACGACTACCGTAGATGTAACCGTTGGCAGCACTTTCACCATGAGTTTGACGAGACACTCTTCTACTTCTGACAATTCCAACATCCAGACCCGGGGGTGGCCAAATCCCAACTTGATTATTGATCAGATAAGTCAAGAAGCCAAGACTTCTATGCAATGCTTGGCGTATCTAATGGCATCTTGAGCTTCATCGCTATTGAACAGCATGGCTGAGATAAGGATATCGTGAAGGAACTGATTCCTAATCTCCTTAACCTTACGCATCATTTTGTAAGTTTCGTCATCAATCAACTCGAGCTCTCTTAACATGTCTTGCAATCTGGAGGCAGGCAAGTCATAGATCCGCTTGAGCTAACATTCTCTTATCGGAGACGCTGGTGAACGTCTTGTAAGCTTTCCGCAGTGAATACAAAATTTCGTATTAAGCCAAGGGAAAAGCTCTCTTACACACCTGGAGCATAAAGGCATGGTGGAAACCTAGCATATTCAGTTAAACTATTTGTTTGAAATAGGTCTTTCGAGATCGTGACTACGCTATGAAGCAGCTGCGCGAGGAATAGGAGATAGAAGGGTGGAAGACTTAGCTGAGTTGTTCCAGTTGACTTAGATCCTGAGTCCACTGATACTGATATCTCTTACTCCATTTTTCATATATTGACTTCCAATGATCCTTCAAATCCTGGAATGTGCAGTTGTTGACCTTGCAAAAGTGTGTGGTTATGGGCTTTAGGTTGATCTTCCCTTCAGCCGCCAGGGTCTGGATGAGGCCGAAGTGCTTTATGGAGTGGCATGCTGTGCAGAGAAGCTGGAACCCTACAAGCCGCTGAACATGCCTCTCATCATTATACTCCCAAATCTCATGAAGATGGACAAGCCCTTCCTGTCCGCAGACCTCACATCTCTCACCTTTCTCCTGGATCCTTCGAACTCTCAGCCTCTCCCACTCATCTCTTGGCAACATCTTCGCTAAAGACTTCCCCCACAGAGGTTTAGGAACCAGTTCGATCTCCAGCTTCAATAAACTACACCCGTGAGGCTTCGGAGAGGCTTCGGAGACCTTAAAGGTTGACGCTAAAAATCCAGTTCCAGATCGCGGAGTCAGAGCAGCAGATTTGGTTGACGAGAAAACGCGTTACGACGTTAAGAAGTATGTTGAGTTGCTGCAAAAACACTCAGGCCTCCTCTAATTGTGTGCCACAATAGTCACAGATAGAAGCGGATTCATCTTGAGTTATTCGGCCACATCTTGGACAGTATAACAATCTTCTGGAAATCATCATGATCATCTATCGACATGAAATCCTTAAGTTATTACATTCGTTGAGAGAGTTAGGGAACTATTACTAGAAAATACCTAGTGAACAAAGAAGGTACCTTCAAAAGCGTTTAAGTATAGATGACATACACCTTCCATCAAAACTTCATTGGAGGAGATGCAATGTCAAAGGAACCGAATACAGTATTCATAGGGCGAAAGCCGATCATGAACTACGTATTGGCTGTGATAATCCTCTTCGGCAGGGGAGAGACAAAAGAAGTCACCCTTAAGGCTAGAGGGCAAGCCATAACAACCGCTGTAGATGTTGCAGAGATAACTAGGCGGAGATTTATGAAGAACCTGAAAGTCGATCGGGTAAACCTCGGGACAGAAGACATACCAATGCAAGAAGGTGGGACGAGGTCAGTCTCGACGATCGAGATAACCCTCTCAAAATCCCTTTGAAAAGCCTCTTCTAAGGTCTCGAGAATCTGAGCGCGCGCGCTATCCACCATTCTTCATGCTTCCAATGCTTCAAGGCGTTATCATCCTCCATTTACCAGTTTTCGCAGAAGCTCTTGGAATGTTAGCGCATATTATTCGACTAGCTTTCCTCTTTGAGTTTACGTTCAAGCCCTTCAAGTCTTCTGGTGGCTTCCTCAAACTTCTGCGCTAATTGTTTGATCTGTTCGTCACGTCTCTTCATCTCTTCGCTTAGAGAGCTCCTCTCTGTGCCAGAAACGATGTTGAGGTATTTCTCGGCGATTCGATACTGTTCTAGGACGTACTCCTTGTCCATATGGAACTTATCATAATGGTTTGGATCCGTGACGTGTCCCATCCAGAACTCGACAGCCTGAAGGTCAAGCCCATCCTTCTTTCTCTGCAGGTGTAGTAGAGTTCTAGCTACGTCGCAGAACTCGTGGGGGTTGTAGCCGTATCTATTGGCTGACTGCCCACCCATCTTGATGTATTTAAGCTTCTGGAGGAGCCTCTGATGTCTATAGAAGGCTGCGCGTTTGGCTATGGCTTTGCAGTTGCGGTCGGGCAGGATCGCCTCTCCATCTTTAGGGTAGCCCCGGACCCTCTCAAAATATTCGCGCCAAGCAACCAAAGCGTCTCGACCGATAAACGTATAGAATCTGGTCTTGTTCTTGGATTGTTTGCGTCCATGATACTCAATCATGAAGGGTTCATCGACACCTTTGGTCTTCAGGTGTTCTGTGGGGGCAACCCCACATTTACGGTTGAAGAGACTGAACCTTTCAAGGTCAAGAATCCCCATGAACAAGGTCAAGTAGAAAGGCTTCATGCTGAAGTCTGAGACAGAGACTAGGCTCTTGATAACCTTGAGGGAGAGCCTGCCCTGAGTAGGCTCCCTAGTCGGCTTAAGATTGAAGTCATCCTCAGGCAAAGCAGCACGATTACGCCTGAAGAAGCTCCTAACCGCATCCCACCTAGACATCAACCCACGATAAGTCCCACCGCAACTTTGAATATGCTCCTCCAGCAAATCCAACAAAACATACTTCCTCCCCTCCCGTTCAGCCCTAAGCTGAAACTCAATCAACCCACTCGGAGTAATCCCCTCAAACCCCGGCTTAGAATGCAGAAAATCCAGAAAGTACTTCAACGCATACTTTTTAAAATGGGTAGACTCATAAGCCGATAACCACTTCACAACAGCCGGATCCCCTGCCATGTCAACCGTCACGATCATTCCTCACAATCCACATTGCGCATACTACAGATACAACATTAACGAGAGGTCTGTTAACTGGAATGCTCGATTCTTATAGAGAGCTTGTGAGGCAAGCTGAAGCCTCGGCTGAGAGAATCCTAGCTGAAATAGCAAACGGTTCTCAGTTATTAGTTGGATATCACTTTGATGCTGACGGAATAGCCGCCGCCGGAATACTATCAAAATCCCTTTACAGGAAGGGTGCATCATTCCATCTGAGAGCCCTAAAACAGCTAGACCAACAAAATGTCGAACTCCTCTCGAAATCAGTTTCCGAGACTATGATCTTTACAGACATTGGGAGTGGCTACCTTGATCTTCTTAGAGATCTGACAAAGTCAAAGAACGTCTTCATACTTGATCACCACCAAGTCAATGGGGAAAACGATGACAAATTCGTACACGTCAACCCTCACCTATCGGGTATAGATGGAGGTAAGGAGATTAGCGGCGCCGGCGTCTCTTACATAGTAGCAAAGGCTATGGATGAACAGAATATCGACCTATCTCCATTGGGAGTCGTAGGGTCCATAGGCGATATGCAAGACAAGAACGAAAAAAGAACGCTCCACGGTTTCAATTCATTCATAGTTGAAGACGCGGTTGAGACAGGTCTTCTCAGGGTTGAGCCGGACCTAATCATTTACGGCAGAGAGACAAGGCCAATCCACAAGGCTCTGTCACATACAGTGAATCCTTTTCTTCCAGGATTAAGCGGGGAAGAGGATAACTGTCTCGCATTACTGTCTTCACTGTCAATACCAATCAAGATCAGTGACAGGTGGAGAACGGTGGTTGAACTCTCTAATGATGAAAAACAGAGAATGGTCTCGGCAATAGTCGAACACGTTACTTCAAAAGGTTTCGAAGGAGCTGTAGCGATGAACCTGATTGGAAGCGTCTACACTCTCCTCCGAGAGGACAAGTGGACACCTACACGCGACGCTAGGGAGTATGCGACTCTACTCAACGCATGCGGAAGGATGGATCGACCGGCACTCGCCATAGCCCTCTGTATGGGCGAGCGCGGTGCCACTATCGACGAAGCAAACAGAGTCCTCTCAGACCATCGAAAGACCCTAGCCAAGTACATGTCTTTGATAAACGAGAAGCCCGAGATAATGGAGAAACTTGAGAGCCTCAGCATAATTCATGGTGAGGACTTCCTGAACGAAAACATGACAGGAGCAGTATCCTCTCTATTGTCATCATCCGAGATTCTTGCACTAGATAAGGTAGTAGTCGTATCAGCAATGACGAGAAACGGTGACATAAAGGTCTCAATCAGGGCCACGGAGAAAATGGTTCAAAAAGGTCTAAACTTGGGCCTCACACTTCAACTCCTTGCCAAGAAATATGAAGGAACTGGCGGCGGCCACAGAATTGCTGCAGGCGCTCAGATTCCACATTCAAGACTGAGAGAGTTCCTCACGGACTTGAACCGTACGGTCTCAGAGGTGCTTGGGTAATGAAGATGACGATCAACATTAGACATCAAAGTGCAAAGATATCAAAGTCCATAGCAAAATCAATCGAACCTGACAATCTCCTCGCTCCATCAACCGTAAGGATAAAGACCAAGCGGTGGAGAAATGTTACGGCTACGTCGATAACTTGCAGCGGGAGTCTTGAAACATTCATAGCCACCATAGATGATCTGCTATTATGTATGGACGCCGCACGCAAGACGCTGGAGGCAATTAAAGATGAAGAACCAGCTTAGAATGCACGCGATACTTCAGCTAAGGTTCAGTCAAGATGTCGAAAGAGCAAAACAACTGATCAGCGAAGCTATCGAAGAAGCAAATAGAACAATCCTAATCAAAGGTGCGCCGAAGGGTCAAGAGGATGAAGCTGCGAAGGTGACTGCTTGGAAGGCCAAGGGCGCTAATCTTGAACTAGAGATCGAGTCCGGAACATTCGTCAGAGCAACTACCGCCGCCTTGAGGCTGAAGAAGCTTCTAGGAAACATTCTTGGAAAAGAGTGCAAAATCGGCATGAGAGAATTGAAGGTCGAAACCATCGAATTCTCAATCAAGACTGAACATGAAATTGATCAGCAAGTAGCTAGCAGAATCAGAGCAATCCCGAATGTCTCGAAGCTGGAATACGAGACAGGTAGAGCCAAGATAACAATTGAGGAGATGAGTGAACACGACCTCAAGAATAATGTTCCTGATAGGATCTTGACCAGAATCAAAGAAATCTTGACCAGGGTCACAAAGCCGACACCTACAGTCGAGGCTCCTCTGATGGTGAAGAAAGGCAAAATAAAGCAGACCAAGTCTGACAAAGATCCGATGCAAGTGGCAATAGAGCTGGGATGGATCAAAGAGTTCCCAGGGCGGGGACAATGGATCTATACGACTCCTTACGCACAACTGTTCACGATCATAAGAAGCATCCTCATAGACGAAGTAGCTCACCACCTGGGCTTCCAACCTTTCATGCTTCCCAAGCTGATACCGCTGGAAGTCATGAAGAAGATGCCAGGATACCTGGATGACATCCCCGAAGGGATGTACTACTGCTTTCCGCCGCCAAGAGACCCAGAGGCCTTCACAGAATTCAAAGAAAAACTGAAGATAACCAAGGAAATCTCAAAAGAAGAGCTGAAGAAGGCCCTCAAGGATCCTGAGTACGTGCTTGCTCCGGCCCAATGTGAGCCCTTCTGGCAGTTCTACGGAAGAGAGACCTTGAACCAAGAGAATTATCCTCACAGACTTTACGACGCCTCGGGCTGGACCTACAGATGGGAGGGCGGTGGCGTCGAGGGTATGGTCAGACTACACGAATTTCAAAGGATCGAACTGACCTACCTTGGAACGCCAAAGCAGGTGGTTGAGATTAGAGACTCAATATTAGAGAGGTGCATTCGTGTTGCCGACAAGCTCCTTGACATGGAATGGAGAGTGACGGCAGCAATCCCCTTCTGGGCCCGCGAAGGGGAAGTTGCCGCAAACATACACGACAGTGAAACAGTGTCAGCATATGACCTTGAGATATATCTGCCATACAGAGGTGCAAGGGAGACATCCGAATGGCTTGAGGTTGCAGGTTGCTTCATACACAAACTGAAATTCATAGAGAGCTTTGGCATCCGTGAGATCAAGAATAGGGGGACGTGGACAGGTTGCTCGGGACTCGGCTTGACACGCTGGGTGTCCGCATTCTTGGCTACCAAAGGATTTGAACCAACAGACTGGCCTAAGGCTGTGGAGGAAAAGTTCAACAAGAACTACACTTTGCCCAAGAGTCTCCTCTGGCCCCCCAAGAAGTAGCCGAGCAGACCGAACCCTGAAGTGATCGACGTTAGACAGTCTAGAGGTGTACCATTTACTCGATACAGAATCGTCATGAAGAATGGTAGTCTGCCGGGAACTTAACAAAACAGATTCTCTATTCATCGGCCCGAGGTACAAGATGCGACTAGCAAACATTTTAAGTTGGCCTAAGATAGTAGCTCAATCCCAGATTGAGGTTTAGCATTTGTCAAAAGCTCCAGGAAGGATACGCGATAAATGGCGGATGAAGGAGTGGTATGAAGTATATACTCCCTCTTACTTCGGAGAGCTGAACATCGCAAGTATACCCTGCTCAGGCCCCGACAAGTTGGCTGGGAGGGTTGTGGAGAGTACGCTCTATGAGATCACCGGCGACTTCTCACATCAATCCATCAAGCTCTATTTCTTGGTCCGGGAAGTGAAGGGAACGAGGGTTGATACCCTCCTTAAGGGACATGAGTATTCTACGGACTACCTGAGAAGCTTGGTACGCAGGGGTAGCTCGAGGATAGATGGTATATTTAGAGTCACGACAAAAGATGGATATACAACTAGAATCTCGGTTGTGGCTTTCGCCAGGGCTAGGGTAAACATTGCGCAGCAGCGGGCGATCAGACGTATCATGCGGGAGGTTCTTGAAGAGAAAGCAAAGAATTTGACTTATGATCAGCTATGCCATGAAATGGTTCTTGGAAGCGTAGCCAAGGCAGGTGTAGGATCAGACATCTACAACCTCGCTAAGAAAATCGCTCCTCTGCGACATATTGGAGTCAGAAAATCTAAACTTCTCTCTCTACCAGAAGGTTTGACGGCTGAGGCGGCTGTGGCGGCCCAAGAAGTCCAACAGGCCTAGTCTTAGTCTGCCAAGTTAGATATGGGCATCAAGGTCTCCCTCAACCCAATCTGATGATAATACATAATAGAGTTGGACTCTCAAAACTCCGGATTGATGCCGTGATGCCCTTTGAGGCTGTTTGGTACGTCCGGTATCCGTGGTATTCCGAATATTGATCTTACCCCAGAGTTCATAGTTAGACTTGGTCTAGCGCTAGCCAATTTTGCGAGGGGGGGAAAAGTAGCTGTTGGCTACGATACTAGGACATCAAGTCACATGATAGCTTACTCATTGATCGCAGGGTTGTTGGCTGGTGGCTCGGAAGTCAAGAATCTCGGTTTGATCCCGACACCAGTCTTGGCATACCTTACCTCAGACATAGGAGCTCAGGTGGGTGCCATGGTGACCGCAAGTCACAACCCCCCAGAGTACAATGGCGTGAAACTGTTTGATCGAGATGGCATGGCTTTCAATCACGCCCTCCAGACAGAGATTGAGAGACTCGTGAATTCAACGGATTTGCGACGTGTGAGCTGGAACACCCTACACGGTGTAGAAACCGTTGACTGCGTTGATCGGTACATAGAGATGATCAGGAGCTTGGTTGTCATAGAAAAAGAATGGAAGGTAGTTGTGGACCCTGGGTGTGGAGCTGCGCACTCGTTGGGACCGAGACTGCTCCGTGAGCAGGGATGCAAAGTTCTGGCCATCAACGCCCAACCAGACGGATTCTTCCCTGGACGTGGTCCTGAGCCTACCACTGAATCACTCACCATGCTGTCTAGGACTGTTAAAGAGACTGGTGCTGACGCGGGGATAGCCTACGACGGCGACGCTGACAGGATGGCTATTATTGACGAAAACGGAGCGGTTGTACCCATGGACCAACTAATAGCCGCTTACGGTGCGTACTTGGTGTCCTTGGAGAATGAGAAAACAATAGTCGTCCCGGTAGACGCATCTATCTGCATTGAGGAGAGTGTTGAGAAAGAAGGAGGCATTGTTGTAAGGACGGCCGTTGGCGACGTAAACGTGGCCGAAGCCGTATTGAAACACAAGGCAGCGCTTGGCGCCGAGGCCAGCGGTGCTTGGATAAACCCAGACTACAGCCTGTGTCCTGATGGCGTTCTCTCAAGTATGTTGATACTGGCGGCAGTCTCAAGTAAGCAAATCAATACAACCCTCTCCAAGTTTGTGGGCTTGGTTCCAAGATACCCAATATTGAGAAGCCGAATAACCTGCCCTGAGGAGCTTAAGATGGCTGTCATGAAGCAACTTCAATCAGAACTCCCTAAGATCATGTCGGAAAAATGTGAGATTCTCACTGTTGACGGCATAAGGGTTTCTTCCAAAACAGAATGGGTCTTGATACGACCAAGCGGAACTGAGCCAGTACTTAGAGTATCTGTAGAAGCAAGAAACAGCTCAAGAGCAGAATCACTCATGCGTAAAGCCACCACGCTGACGCAACACATCATCAAAGGCCTCTCCGGGCGAATGGGCTGAGACCTTGGCTAGATCAGCGCTCGCGGGGTTTGGACTATGAGGGGGGTAATCCTTGCCGCCGGTGAGGGATTACGTCTGAGGCCTCTTACAGAGAACAGACCAAAACATATGATCCCAATAGCAGGTCAACCCCTCCTTCAACACATCATCGAGGCCTTCAAGAACAGCGGCGTGCACAAGTTCACTCTGGTCGTAGGATATCTCAGAGAGGCTATTGAGCACTACTTCTCTGACGGTAAGGCCTTAGGAGTCAAGATAGGCTACGTTCACCAACAGAGAATTCAAGGCACAGCTGACGCAGTTGCACAACTGGAGCAACAACTCGAAGAATCACGCTTTCTTCTATGCTACGGTGACGTATACGTTTCGCCAAGTGCAATCGCGAAAGTCGTAGATCTCTTCAACGACAAATCATTCGACGCAGCAGTCGCAGTTGTGCCAGTCAAAGACCAAGAACAGTACGGTATGGTAAAGATCGAGGAAGGATATGTGAAAGACATACAAGAGAAACCCGAGAGACGCTCATCAAGCAACTTTGCCAACGCAGGCGTATACATCCTTGAAAGAAGCATATTCGACGCGGTGAGAAGTACAGCAAGATCCTCAAGGGGAGAACTCGAGCTAACCGACTCAATGGTCAATCTCATAAGACAAGGCGCCAAAGTCAAACCAATTCCAATAGATCAGGATGATTGGCTTGACATAGGTCGTCCCTGGGATCTGCTTGAGGCAAATGAGAGAGCTCTAAGAGTCCTCAAACCTACGTGTGACGGTGAAACTGAGAGTAACTCGATCATCATGGGCCCCGTCACTTTGCGACGAGGCGTGAAGATCCTTTCAGGGTCTCGCATAGAAGGACCTACATATATTGGCGAGGGATCTATCATCGGTCCCAACTGTTACATCAGACCGTACACAAGCGTCGGTCAGAGCGTGAGAGTTGGAAACGGCTGTGAAATTAAGAACTGCATAATAATGGACTATACGAAGATACCGCACCAGAGCTATTTTGGCGACAGCATAGTAGGTGAAGGATGCAACTTCGGCGCTGGAACGATAACTGGAAACCTGCGGCTTGATGAGAAAACGGTTCGTATGAAGATTAGGGGAAGGCTCGTTGACAGTGGAAGGAGGAAGCTTGGGGCAATAATAGGAGATGAAGTCAACACGGGCATAAATGTCAATCTCATGCCCGGGGTGAAAGTCGGCTCAAGAACACTCATAGGGCCGGGCATCACGATATGCCGAGACCTTCCATCAAACGTCAAGGTGCTTATGAAGCAAACTGCCACTGTAAAGAAGACGAGGGCAAAACCGCCAGATTCCAATACGGCTTCAGCAGCAGGTTCACTAAATGGTTGAACTAGACGAGAATGAATTTCGGCGGAAATACCCAAATCTCTGGCGCGAGCTTCAGGGAAGCTCTTCGAATTCAAAAGTTCGGGATAGTGACGAGGGTGGAAAGGACAAGTTTAGAGGGTATATCCCTAATGCCATAGACTATATCAGGCGATGTGACACGAGTGAGCAGGCCGAGAAAACGATCTCCTACCTGCTGGAAAAGGGCGAACTGACATCTGAACATGCCTGCGAACTTCGCAGGCAATTGACGGAAAAGGGCCTTAGAAGCTTTGGACCAAAGAAAGAAAACGGATTCTATCTGAGAGAAGCTGGACTGAAATAGTCAATCAGAGATGAGTCTCGATGTGGATAGAAAGGCTGCCTCGTCCGGCTATCAGCATAAATCACATATTGTCACGCAAACGTCTTCTATCTTGAAATACTGTACGTCGGCTTAGTGATGATTCAAAGGAGAGGCTACGCGCTAGCCCCTCTGCAGGCTGGCCTCTAATGACGCTCCATCTGGTCGATCACCCGGAGGTCGAGGATTCTAACTTCTCAAAACCATAGTAAGTTTCTTGCGAGCAAGGTTTATCAAGATATGCTTGCAGAAGTAAGCCACCATCACTTGATTGATGAGATCACAATGACCAAGCGAAGGTTAGAGATAATTGAGTTCTTATCATCACATGGGCAAAGCGTGGCGTGGTAGGGGGCAAACCTCAATGAAGGGGATGATGCGGCAGTTTGCGATCTCATGGCGCAAGGACCCGGCGATTCTACGCTTGGAGAAGCCTACACGACTCGATCGTGCTAGAAGACTTGGCTACAAGGCCAAGCAAGGCTTCATAGTCGTTCGAGCCAGAATCCGTAGGAGTGGAGCTAGGAAGACAAGGCCAACTTCAGGTCGGAGACAGAAGGCAATGGGCGTAAGCAAGATAAAGTGGAGCAAGAGCCTCAAACAGATTGCAGAAGAGAGAGTAGCTAGGAAATATCGAAACATGGAGGTTCTGAATTCGTATTTCCTCTGGGCTGATGGAATGTATTTTTGGGCGGAGGTTCTATTGGTTGACCCAAGTCACCCATCGGTGATAAATGACCCTGAGATCAAGTGGGTTTCTAAGACTGTAGATTAGGTTTCTGGTGTTTTCTTTTGATCGATATCCTGCCGAAAGTCAGGCGTCAAGTGGGGCCCAGAGACACGATGGGCTGGGGTAGAGGGTTTTCTGACTCTGAACTTAGAGAAGTAGGGCTTTCACTTCGTCTAGCAAGAAGGCTGGGAATAGTAACCGACACCCGTAGGAGAACCAAGTACCAAGAGAATGTTGATAGACTTCGCGAATGGCTCTCAACTACAGGAAAGAGCCTCCCTGAATTGACGAAATCGGTTTCTCCTCGTCGCAGGCTCAAGAGTGGGCCCTGCACTGGAAGGGCCTTTAGAGGTTTAACCTCCTCAGGTAAAAGGACACGGGGCCTTCTAAGATCAAGAGGATTGAAACGTACACGCTAGCTCGGTCACAAGAAAAGCCTGTCCAGTACCTCAGCCTGTAACGATAACCTATACCCAACCGCAGGAACATACATAGGCAGACCGGAGATAACTGGCTCGACCCAATAATGGAAGTAAGCCTATGAGTCTTGTCGTATTGAAGCTGGGCGGCTCAGCCATAACCAATAAGGATAGGGCCTCCTCGGTTAACAGGCCACTTCTGGAAGAGATTGCCAAGGAGATAGCCGGGATCAAGACCAAGCTATTACTGATTCATGGAGCAGGGAGTTTTGGACACCCAATCGCAAAGAAGTATTCTATCCATCGGGGATATAGGGAGCATGGGCAGTTGAGAGGCGTAGCCGAGACGAAACTCTCGATGCTGTCTCTCACGATGACTATTACTGAAGCGCTTGCAAACTGTAATGTTCCAGTAGTTCCTTTCCTTTCTTCAAGTTGCATGGTGGCTGACGGAGGCAGACTTGTAAGGATAGATATCGATCCATTTAGGATGATGCTTGACCTTGGCTTGGTACCTCTATGCAGTGGAGATGTTGTGGCCGACTTGAAAATGGGGTTCAGTATAGTTTCTGGAGATCAGATAGCCATTTACTTAGCCGAGAAGTTGAATGCCACGAGAGTAATCTTTGGATGCGACGTTGATGGAGTGTTTGACTCTGACCCCAAGAAGAATCCCGACGCCAAACTGATCAGGGTAATCACTCCAGAGACATTAAAGAACCAGATGGGGTTTGTTGGAGAGTCAACAGATACTGATGTTACTAGAGGTATGCTGGGAAAAGTCAAGGAATCCGCCAGTTTCGTGTCTCACGGTGGCGAGGTAATAATAATCAATCTCAGAAGATCCCTGAGCCTCACCAAGGTCCTTCAAGGTGAGGACATTCCCTGTACACGCTTCCTCCCAGACCTTAAGAAATAGACTCATCTATCTGGATGCCTAGCAAGATAGGGTGCTTCTGACCCCAATATATCCAAATCGATTGTTTCACTCTTGGTGAGAACTTGAAAGTGACTCGAGTTTTGAGTGAGATGGCAAATGCCATAGACCCAATAATGTTAAGATATCTGAAGAAGGGTGTAAGTAAAGACTTCTTGCCCATTGTAACCTACCAAGTCAAGACCGGTGGAAAACGGATAAGACCTGCACTGACATTGCTTAGCTGTCAAGCTTGTGGGGGTAGGATTGGCGTCGCACTCCTCCCCGCCGCTATGATAGAGCTCATACATAACTACTCACTGATAATGGATGACATAATCGACCACGGCGAACTGCGGAGAGGGTTACCAACAGTCAGGGCAAGATACGGCGATACTCTGGCATTGTTGGCAGGGATGTTCCACAGAGAGGTCCTAGGCGAAATGGCCCAGGGCACCTCCCAACCAGAAGAGATGCACGCCCTTCTCGTCAACACAATTAAACAGACGATAGAGGGAGAAAGAATGGATATTCTATTTGAGCAGACTGGCAGGAGAGACCAATACATAATTGATCATCACTACACCAAGATTACGCCCAAACTCTACTTCAGACTGATCAAGAAAAAGACAGCTGAACTTATCAAAGCTGCCTGTGTGGCAGGGGCTATATCCGCTCGTGCGAGAAAGCCTTACCGTGATGCGATTTCAACATATGGAGAGAAGGTCGGTCTGGCATTCCAAGTAATTGACGATTTCCTTGACATATTCGGGGAGAAGACCGGTAAGCAGAAGGGCAAAGACGTTATTGAACATAAACTCGGCAACGCCATTATAGTGTACGCTCTGCAAGAAGTAACTTCTCACCAACATTCCCAACTAATGAGGGTACTGCGAACCGGAGAACTGGATTCAGCCAGACTCGGCCAAGCCCTCAGACTTCTTGAATCGACCGGTGTAAGGGTCAAAGTCATGAATCTAGCAAAAGCTCTGGTGAAGGACGCAAAGGAAAGCCTGGAGGCACTCCCGGAAACGCAGGCTAGACATGCTCTTGCGGAGGTGGCTGACTTTGTCGCAGCTCGCCTCTACTAGCCAAGTTTTGAAGCGCACCAATGAGACTATCAGCTAATAGCTTTCGAATCGAATCGGCCGACGGATTCCCTGGGGAGCGGGAAAACTTACACTTGGACGAATCCTATGTTAAAGGAGGCGGAGATGTCGAGTGACCTCGTCGACCAATTTGCTGGGGCCGGGTCCTATTCCGATACATGTTACGGTATCAGGTTCAAGCTGCGTCAGTCCTCTGTCTCGGATGATTGTTGCGGGCAGACCGAGCTTCTTGGCTTCTAGTTCTAAGGGGTGAATCTCGACCTCAGAATTTATCTTCAAGACAACTTTGCATTGGCCTTCGTCAATCCACCTTTTCCACCATGTCTTGTGTTCCTTCCTAGCAATCTCTGAAGCTTGGACAGATGCGTGGCCTGTCTGCGCAGCAATCTTACCTTTTCCCATCCTGAGGTCTTGTCTGACCACTATTGCCAGCTTGTATTTGATATCTGAATGCTCAGGCATCCGGCTCGACCGTCAGGCTTAACCAAGCCTCAGTTCTGCAACTTCCACTTGGCCTTCACTGTCAACGTCAATTATGTTTAGTGAGTGGCCAAGTCTTCCTCTGGTCCTTATGCTTGAGACAGTTCCTGCATTGACCAGAACTGTATTGTTGATGCGAAGTAATCTCCTCACATGCCTGTGGCCCATAAGTACGAGGTTAACGTTGTGTCGTAGAACTAGGTCGAGAATGTCTCCGGCATCCTCTAGAACATTCGTCTCGCGGCCTGAGTATGGGACGGGCACCAAGTGATGGTGGAATACAATGACTTTGACAACCTCTTTTGGTAGAGCTTTGAGGCTATCTTCCAGATAGTTCTGTCTCCTTCTGCCCAACCGCCCCTCATCCCTGTCAGGTTCCGGACTATTCATGACGAAGAACTTGCATCTGCCTTCATCAACCTCGTATTCCAAGGGGCTGACCAATTCTCGAAAGAGCGACTGTCCATAGTTCCTTTCGTCATGATTTCCAGCTGCGACGATCACTTTTGAGTTGATGTCCTTCAACTTCTCCATTGCAAGTTCATAGTCTGCCAGAACACCGTTATCAGTAAGGTCCCCTGTGTGAACTACGATGTCGGGAGCTGGGTCGAGCCTATTGATCTTCTTGGCCGCCTCGTCGAATAGTCTCTCCAAGAATTGTCCATATCTTGAGATGTGAGTATCTGATATCTGCACGATTCTACAAGTTACATCTTTCACAGTCTTCCCCTCAAACCCAGTAAATGTGCGAACTCATCCATGTATTGTGCCGACAGCTGAATCCCTGCCATTCACGTTAGGATCAAGTTTTATTTAACAACCTCTCCTAACTCAAACATGCGCGAGGTAGGTTCAAAGTACGGTTCACTACATTTCAAAATACGATGGCGTTGGCTTTGGGTGGAGAGTGGTAAACGGGACATCCTCTGACTGCCGGCAGTCAACCGATCGCTTTCGTGGGATATTGTGAGGTGGTTTTGAACGATGGGCTCAGATGAGTTTTCAGGAAAAGTGGTATCTGTTGAATTCAGTACCATAGCCCATGCTACAGAGAACCTCGAGAAGGTAGAGGCGGCTATCCTGAACATTCTTCCTTCTGAACTTCACGGTTCAATATCTCTTTCGAGAATGTATCTGAAAGGGCATCATGGTAACCCAATAGCTACGTTCGCCATGCGAATAGTGAAGGAGAAGATCGCTGAGATTGTTGTTCAGCACCTATTCACGATGATGAGTCTATCTGATAAACGTGAACTATGCCTAGAGTTTGAGAAATACTTTGATGAGGAAGGCAACTTCTACATTAGGTTGGATAAACAGGAGGCATTCAGGGGCAGGATTAAGCTGGCACGCGAAGATCCGATCAGAATCAAGATAAAAGCCAAAATGTGGCGGCGTAGTATGGAATCAGTGAGAGAGACCTTCAGAAGTCTGGGCATGATCGAATGAGAACATTCGCGGATCTCAATGTCAAACCCCCAGCCAAAGATCGCCGCGCTCAAGAGAGAATGGCTGCCACAGCGTCTAACCTGGGCTTATCCCTAGTTGGTCTACGCTTCACACCAAAAACCCCTTCCGACGAGATAGAGTACTCCGTAAAAGTATTTCGTAGTACGGGTCTAGATGTCGCGGTTGGAGTTGATCTCTCTCCAACCTCACGGAAGCAGCTCTTCAATCAACTCAGGATTCTTCGAAACAGCTTCGATATCTTGGCAGTTAGATCCGCAGATGTAAAGACGGCTGTGGTGGCAGCGCGCGATAGACGCATCGACTTGATATCATTAGAACCCCAAAACTCGTTTCGGGCGAAGCAGTCCATTTTGAGAACCTGCCGATCGGCTGTGGAGCTTGAACTCTCAAGGATCACGAGGCCACTTAACAGAGTCTCTTACGAATCGTTGAAGAGCCTTTGCCTAGAGATCGAGTTGGCAAAGAGATGCCGAATCGACTTTACCGTCTCGAGCGGGGCAACCAGTTTACTCACCATGAGGGCTCCAAGGGATATGGCTTCCTTAGTGGCGGTCCTGGGTCTGCCAAAAGAACTCTCCTTGAGAGCAGTATCAAAGGCTCCCCTAGACATGGTCAAGAGGAACCGTGAAAGGCTGTCGAGTCGATCCCTCGGCTCTGGAGTAACACTAGTGAGGCCATAGGATAGATGCGAAGGGAAAGATGGAGATATCTTCTCGTAAGGATAGCCGACGGAAAGAACTTCTCTGAAGGAGAGTTCATGTCGTCTCTAGTCGAAGTAGTGAAGGATGTCTTTGGGTTAGTCGGCCTCTCACAAATATCCCCTAGGATTGTTAAGTATGACGAATCAAGTCGAGAGGTGATTCTCAAGTGTCGGACAGAATCAGTCGACAAGCTGAGATCTGCAATTGCCTTGTTAACCCAGATAGGCGGTCAAGCAGCTGCTGCATTCGTAATACGTTCGTCAGGAACGATCCGGGCCCTTACTAGAGTGCCGAAACATCAGGGAAGGACTGACCAAGCCGCGTCCTGATGACTTGATGACCGTAGACAAATGGTCTAAGCCCTATTCCCATCGAACGACAGGCTTCCTAACAAGACCATAGATCAAGCTGGCGGCTCCCAAGGCAACAAGCGGATAACCTGCCTGGGTCAGTATACGCTCCTCCCTAGTCTCTGGAACCTTGGTCTCGAAGGTGTATCTGGCTGAAAGTGTGGCCTCCTTCTTATATTTGGGGTCGGGTCTGTTGTCGAGCAGTATGTAGAATGTTCCATTCTCGGTCGAGACAAATGTCTCATTGAATTCTTCGATCCTTTCTCGTCGCACAACATAGTTGACGTTTTTTTCTCCCACCTTCCATTTCTGATATTCATTTTCGTTCATGACGTAGAGGTCTATCTCACCCTTATTGCTTGAGTCTGGGATCCCAACTTTCCCGTCTAGGTTCACAACCCATCCCTCCTGAAGCTCTATCTCCTTCACGGCAAAGTCTCCAATCGGAGTCAGTTTTGTTTTCTCAAAGACTAGGCGTGTCTCGGTCTTCGGTACCTCTACTGTATATGTGTACGCCCCGAAGTTTATCATCAACAAGCCTATGACCACTAATGCGATTCCTCCGAAGGTTGGTGGGGCTCTCATGTTGCATCCTCACTCCATGAGGCATTCACTCTCAATGACAGGATGAGGAAACAGAGGATCGTAGGTTGACTCGTCCACTGTTGACATCGATCTCGTTTGGGAGTCTCCTAATGACCGGGGCCAGCCAGATCCTCTGATCAATAGTCAACATTCCTGTATCCAGCCAAATTCTATACCCACCTCACATATAAGGCAGATGCGGTTGACGAGCCATTGTGCGTGTCCACTATCCCCTCGTATTGGTACGGGGGTCTTGGTCAACCCTCTTCTGGCCGATCGAAAATTGCTGAGGTATTCTGTCGGATCAGGGAGGACTCGACGTCCAAATCATATTACAAAAGGTTTTTACTCAAGTTGATCATATTCCGGTAGAAAGGTTTCTAGCCCAGGTGTAGAACTTGTCTATGTTTGCAGCTCCAGGAGCCTATGACCGCGCGATCACGGTCTTCTCACCGGACGGTAGGCTTTTTCAGGTTGAGTATGCCTCAGAGACTGTGAAGAGAGGGGCAACGGTCCTCGGAATTGCCTGCAAGGAAGGTGTGGTCTTGGCGGCTGAGGAGAGGGCCGCCTCCAGACTGCAAGATCCCTCGTTCATGTGGAAGATCTTCCAGATCGACGAACATATCGGTGTAGCAGTTGCGGGCCTCAGCTGCGACGCACATATTCTCGTAGACCAAGCCAGGATATATGCACAGAGCAACAGGCTCATGTATGATGAGCCTATAGACGTCGAGATGTTGACTAGAAGAATTGGTGAGATAGAACAGCTCTATACTCAGCATGGCGGTGTTCGACCTTTCGGCATATCAATGATATTTGGCGGAGTCGATAGGAAGGGTAGCAGAGTCTTCTGGACAGACCCAAGTGGAGCCTACTTGGCCTACAAGGCCTGGTCGATAGGTGCAGGAGGCGATACCGCCAACGAGGTTCTTGAATCAGAGTATAGTGACGACCTGGCTCTTGAGGATTCGATCATGCTAGCGCTAAAATGTATGAGCAAGGTCCTAGAAGGGAAGGTGGCCCCGCAAAAGATCAGGATGGCCACTATACCGGCAGACACGAAGAAGTTCATGAAGCTCTCCAACGACGAGATCGAGAAATATCTGAAGAAGCTTGAGCCCGCCAGAAAGGCCTCTCAGAAATGAGCGGCAAATATACGACGGCGCGCATAGCTGCTGGGGGCGAAAGGTTCGAGATACTCGTCAAGCCAAACCTCGCCCTCGACTATAAAATGGGCAAGGCTATACCGATAAGTCAGATACTTGCGATAGAGGAGATATACTCAGACGCGAGTAAGGGAACTAGAGCCTCAACTGAGAAGCTTCAGAAAACCTTCGGCACAATAGAACCAGTCAAAGTTGCCGAAGAGATAATGAGGCGCGGGGAGCTCCAGTTAACTACTGAACAGAGAAGGCAACTGGTTGAGGAGAAGAAGAAGCACATAGTCACGTTCATCTCCAAGAACTGCATAGACCCACGCACAGGCACGCCCCATCCGCCTTTAAGGATCGAGCAGGCTCTCTCCCAGATCAGGATCTCCATAGACCCCTTCAAGAGTGCTGAGGAACAGTCGAAGGACATTATTGAGCTATTGAGGCCGCTAATCCCGATCAAGATGGAGCAGATGCGGGTAGCGGTCAAGATACCCTCAGAATACGCTGCAAGAGCCTACGGCGCCTTGAAGGGTTTCGGCGTGATAAGTCGGGAGGAGTGGCAGTCAGACGGCTCCTGGGTGGGGACGCTGGAGATGCCGGCAGGGCTATACGGTCCATTCATAGAGAGACTGGGGAAATTGACGCAGGGCACAATCCAGTCAAAAGTGATTAGGTAGAGGAGAAAAGCCAAACCGCCTCAATCGCCTTCCTTAATCATCTCCTCAAGTCTCGCGACATCAGTCTTGAGCTTCTCCAGCTCCTTCAATATATTCTCAATCGTCTCAATCATACTCTTTTTCTCATCTTCTCCCAAGCCTGACCGACCAGTCTAAGAATTGCCACGGGCTCGCTTATATTCTTGGGCCAACGTCCCCCCAGCTCCTTGACAACGAGAAAGACCAGCCAAACCATGAATAGCTTGATGTCCCGTGATTACTCTCGATTCAGAAGGATCGACCCGACCGCAGCGATGATAGCTGAGAAATATCTGCAGAGAAGCTCAAGACTGCGGAAAAACCCTG
>CAYZRW010000006.1:0-96359 GCA_964480955.1 uncultured Candidatus Bathyarchaeia archaeon
TGGTGGACCGGGCGGGATTTGAACCCGCGACCTCCCGCATTTCGGATCAGTTGCTATGCCAAGCGGGCGTTCGTTGGCCTTTTCAGCATACCAAACTGAACTACCGGCCCAACAAGAGGCAAAGAGATGATGGAGGGGCTAAATAGGTTTTTTGAGTTGGAATAGGCCCTCCCTTGTTCTTCCAACTTGATCATACTTAGGGGAATCGAATCCCTCTAGGTCCCAAATTGTATATTGCCAGATAGCTTTATCATCTGGATTGAGTTAGCGCGCATCGAGAAGAGCCAATGAGCCTAGAAGAGTGGTATTCATCGTGAGGGAAGTCAACGTTTCCCAAATTGTGTCCTTGGTTAGGAGGCTGTGCATAGATGCCAATAACTATCTTAACAAAGACGTCGCAGAAAAGATTGAAGAATTTGCTAGAAAAGAAGATTCTCCAATCGGCAAGGAGATTTTGGAGCAGATCCTTGTAAATGCTCGATTGGCTGCTGAAGAGCAAATGCCTATGTGCCAAGACACAGGGGTAGCTGTTGTTCTTGTTGAGTTGGGACAGGACGTACATATTGTCGGAGGGGACTTTGTCGAGGCAGTCAATGAAGGTGTCAGGCAGGGCTACCGCGACGGTTACTTAAGAAAATCAATGGTTTATGACCCGGTCTTTGACCGAAAGAATACGGATGATAATACGCCCGCCATCATCCATACAGATATCGTCCCAGGGGATTTTGTCAAGGTAACGGTGGTGCCAAAGGGTGCTGGTTCAGAGAACATGAGTGAAGTCAGGATGATGAAACCCGCTGATGGCATTGAGAGTGTTAAAGATTTTGTCGTAGATCGTGTTAAGAGGTCTGGCGGAATGTCATGCCCTCCCATCGTGGTCGGTGTAGGCATCGGAGGCAATTTTGAGCAATGTGCATACCTGTCAAAGAAGGCTCTTCTAAGACCGCTCAACGTGAAGAACCCTAATCCAAGATGGAATGTTGTTGAAGAAGAACTCTTAGTTAGGATTAACAAACTCGGGATAGGCCCTATGGGCCTAGGTGGCAGGACAACAGCTTTGGCGGTTCATATCCTGACGATGCCATGCCACATCGCCAGTATGCCTGTCGCAGTCAACCTTCAATGCCATGCACAAAGGCACAAGACAGCAATCATTTGAGAGGGGAAACGATCTGACTAAACAGGTTATTCTTCATACGCCCCTGAGGGATCATTATTTAGAAAAACTAGAAGCCGGTGACAAAGTCCTTCTTAACGGCAAGATCTACACAGCAAGAGATGCTGCGCATAAAATACTGGTCCAACTAATCAAGGAAGGCAAGAACTTGCCCTTTGACGCTAGGGGCCAAGTGATCTACTACGTTGGACCCACACCAGAGAAGCTTGGAATGGCTATTGGATCTGCTGGACCTACCACCAGCGGGCGCATGGACCCTTATACGCCCATACTATTGGACGCGGGAATCAAGGGAATGATCGGCAAAGGTCAACGCAGCAGAGAGGTCATAGATGCCATCGTGAAAAACAAATCGGTCTATTTTGCTGCTACTGGTGGAGCAGGGGTTCTCCTTGCCAAGTCCATCAAGAGTTCAAGGGTGATCGCATATGAGGACCTAGGGCCAGAAGCCATTAGAGAGTTGTATGTGGAGAATTTCCCTTGCATGGTGGCTATAGACACCCACGGTAGAAATCTCTACGATGAGGCAGTGAAGAAATACCGAATCCCAGAGAAGACAAACTGAGAATTACATCCACATTTATCACTTCGACACAATAATCGCCCACTTCTTAGCGATTCAAGTACATTTGCAGCCAGGACTCTAGCCGCTCACTCATATTCAGAACCTGTTTTCAAGCTGCCGAGCTACTGGGAAAATCTTAAGTCAATCCTTGTATTGCTGTACAGGTGTGCCGAGGTAGCTCAGCCTGATCCATCCTTATGGAGACTAGGGAGAGCACCCGACGCAAGATGCGGGTGAAGCTGAAGACCGGGCTGTCGCTGGTTCAAAGCAGACTACTCGTCTGTGAAATTCCGGCCCTCGGCACCATCTCCCGAAACACTTCCAACAGGAAACTCAACTGCATGTCTTGTCGAGATTCACTGCAGAACCTGTCTCCAGAATTCAATTTTGCTGAGTAAGACTTAACCGTGCAAAGTTCAAAAATGAATCGGTTGATGAGATATGGGTTCAGAAACCAGCTGCCCCAACTGCGGCGCCGAAAACGAGACTGAAACAAATTTCTGTGATAGCTGTGGAGCTTCGCTCCAAGGTGGATAGGGCTGCGAGCCTGTGGGGAAGATGAGTGAACAAGAGGTTGAGATGTTCCTTCAACAACGCAAAGAGAAAGATCGTCTCTTCAAACTTCATCCACAGTCGCCTATTCCAGAGAATGTGAGGAAGGATTTCAAAGGCCTCAACTACTTTCAAGTCAACCCAGACTACAGATTTGTCTGCAGACTCAACAGATACCCCAATCCCGCAACAGTCAGTATGATGACCAGCACGGGTGAAGAGCGAGAATACTTAAAAGTCGGCTACATCCGGTTCAACATAGAAGGCGAGACACAGACCCTCCAGACATACAAGGCTACGCATGAACACCACCATGAGGGTGAGAGGGAGTCACTATTCATCCCGTTCAGGGACGCCACATCAGGCAAAGAGTCCTATGGGGCCGCAAGATATCTAGAGATAGAGGAGACAGAAGACGGCCTCTGGCTCGTAGACTTCAACAGGGCCTACAATCCCTACTGCGCGTATAGTGAAGACTACAGCTGCCCATTCCCCCCAAGGGAGAACTGGCTTGAAGTGGAAGTCAGGGCTGGAGAGAAGAAGTTCAAAGACTGAACCAAGCGACGCATGGTCAATCTATGAGTGAAGGCGAACCAGTGTTCGCGACGGGGCCTATAACAGTAACCCTGCCATACATTGATTTTATACTCAAGTTGCGGGACCAGAAGCGTACGGTTCCAAGCATTCAATTGATATCCCCCTCACGCTAATATACTCTTCACCACATCTTTATGTGCACATGTGAAAGGACCATCTTGAGCGGCCGTAGTCCAGCTTGGTCTAAGACATCGGCCTGCCAACAGTACGCAGACCGCCGGTGACCCGGGAGGTCGCTCCTAAGCGACCCGGGAATTCAAATCCCGGCGGCCGCACCAAACTTTGAGTCTCTCTACAATTCTCATTACAGGGTTAGGAGTAGAAAACCTAGACGCCTATCAGCGCGAGAGACAGGTTCGAGAGGAAAAAAGAAGCGCGCGCGTATGACATATTTCTCAGTTATCTTTAGCCATCTATTTGGGCCTATCTTGTCATAGCGTAGGCCTTGTTAACCGTTCTCTCGAAGTGAGTCTTCTGCAGGTGATCACGATACCTCTTGATACCCTGTTCCAAAGGCACTTCTTTCCTCGGACAGAATCGAGGCCCACCTGACCTCCAAGGCTTCTACACATTATGATGTCTGCGACGCCTCACCAGTCGAAGCCCAAGGGACAGGAGCTGAGGCCGGGTCATGAAAATAGCAGGACTGATGCGATGTAGGTTGAACTGATTATGCCTACCAGTCTGGAAATCGCTCAATAAGCAGCAACGAACAGATGCTCACGCGCTTCGACTTGCTGCGAGTCTTTATCGGAAGAGCAGAAGCACTAGTCATCTATTCGATCTCTGCCTCGAATATCAGCTTACTTTTCAGTCTCCTTCGTTAGCCCGCGTTTGCTCCTAATGTTGTTATTGGTCAAGCCTGGAGAATGGCAAGTCTATCACCTTGCATGCACCACTCGATGTCCTGTGGGCCGCCCAAGACCCGCTCAATCTCAAGACCTGTCCCAGCCAGTCTCAACAGATCCCTGTCCCTCAGGGTGAGGGTGGGCCGCTTCTTCGGAGTACCGCGAAACATGATGTGAGCGCGCGCTGGCTGTTCACGAATGCAAGGAACTGGGTAAGAGAGGGACTGGACTGATGGAGTGGCTCTTCACCACAAGAAGATAGACGCACATGAATTAGCTGTTATGGAACATCCACTCCGTCATGGTGCGCGCATGAGTTGTCGATGTCTTGTTGAATACAAGCGCTCCCGTATGAAGTATTTGATGTCATTTGCGTAACCTTTCCTAACCACGATCAGGAAGAAAGCCAGAATGAGCGGAGGAAGTACCATGCTGAACCAGGCATCAGTTGCGACAAACCAAACTAGGACTACGATAAACGGCACCACCGTCCCTGAGATATGCATGATTTGTCGACGAGCTGAACCTGCTCCTAAGTATGTTGCATAATCCATTTCGAGAATGACGGGAAAGGTTTGAGGAAGCCAACCGGAAGAAAACATCGACCGAAACCTGATGCCGAGAAGTCGGCCCACAAGAACATGAGTCAACGTATGAGATCGGTCCGTGAGTACCCCCCATCCTACGCCCCAAACGAGTAGCCTCCCCATCCCGCCTCCTGCAACAAGGTAATCCCAAGAGACTGTTTCACCAACTGAATAGATTCCGCCGAATCTATCGTTGAGGAACCACCAAGAAACCCCGAGAAGCGCCAAGAAGAAAGGAATAACGAACCAGACAAGAACGGCTCTGGTAAGATTCCATCTGCGATTCTCAATCATCAGGTGACGGAGGTCACCAAGCATCTCAGCCAACGGAGAGGGAATTTTATCATATTGGATCTTAGCCCGATGTACGAGATGCCAAAACTCTCTGCGCCTGGAGTTGTCAAAACCTTCTTGCATCACCTGCTGATGTAGAACCTCTACTTCATGAATGAGGGGACTAATCATTCTGGAGCCTTCAAAAGTTACTCTCTGCAGACAAGATACAGAATGAGCCGACTAGGTGAGAGAACATCGTGGACTGACTCCCTCATGAAGACTTGAATAGTATGGTTGGCATAATCAGAGGAATTCAAGGTTGATGTTTTTTCGAAGTAGTCTTCCTGTTAGAGAGAGGTTTCTTGAATCCATGACTTTGGTGTTGCTCAAGAAGTGATAATTGAAATCTGTTCTCCTGCCCCCTTTCTTGTTTGGGATTAAGACGAGCCTTGACATCAGAGGTTTGTCCAAGAGCAAGGCTAGAGAAGACATATCGAGTATGATAGAGGCGATCTCTTTCTCAGAGACATCTCCTGGAAGAGGTATCATGTCAGGGCCACAGCCGCATACCGCAGAGTACAGCAGCAGGCTCTCCATGCTAAGCATCCCCCTGTCGTTGCTCTCGGCCAGGAACCTATCCTCCAATACTGGGTACATGACGCCCTTGAAGCCTACCGTGCGAATAGGAAGCATCTCTTCCAAGTGCTTCAGAATGTTGGTCAAGTACGCGGTTAGGAAGAGTGTTCCGTTTGCTCCGAACCTCTCGACACCGAGCCTCTGAACCGCCCTTGCGATAGACTGGTTACTGGTTGGGTATGGAGCCAACGATAAATCCAGACCATGGTACTTCAGCCCAGTCTTGTCCTCAATATCCTTAGCGACCCTATCTATCTCCTCAAATTCTCTTGAGAGAGCCTCGATGATTCCTCGTCTGGTCTCTGAAAGGTCACATTCCCTGCTCACGTTCTTGAGTATCAGGTCAACCGTCTCAAGTCCTATTGAGAATCCGTCTTCGCCCCTGTGCCATGAGTATGGGAAGAATGACCCGTTAGGCTTCGCGTTCGCACTCACACAGAATCTGAAGTTGTCGAAGCCATTCCTGCTTGTCCTAGAGATCTTCTTGACCTGTCTTGCGCACTCATTTACAGCTTCAAGACTAACCCTTCTGCCCTGGGTGACTATGACGTTTGAGAACGAGATATTCGAACCACGCATTACCTCTGGGACTTTCTTGACAAACTCGAAATGTTCACCCTCATAGCACTCCCCAATGGGTGTGCAGAACCAGCCTATTCCCCACCTCTTGCAGAGTCGGTCTATCTCTTTAACTAAGTGGGCTACACCTTCAGGTTGGAGGCCGTCGACCTCGATCAGGGGCTGAGAACAGAATCTGGTAGTTCTAATATTGGGATACCTGTCTTCGAAAGCCTTCCTCGCTTCCGAGATCAGTTCAGAGGCTCTCTTGACCGCTGCGTCGTTGTTCTCTCGCGCAATGTTGAAGCCCGAGGTTATAGATCTCAGGTTCATGTAGACAGTAGTCTCTCAAGGATGCTAAAAACCTTAAGGGGGACCTTGGCATAGGCGAGATCATTTTGGGAACCAGACGTTCCATGGGGGCTCACCCTTCCTCCAGTAATAGCAAACAGCGAAGACCATGGATATGAAGATGGCAAAGCAGATCGCGGTAGAGTATTCTAGCGGGATGCCTAGAATCATCCCCAGATAGAGGGTGTCTTGATAGATTGGCCAGAGAAAACGTCCTTGGCCCTTGTTCGAATAGGTACTGAGATTGAAGAAGTCTAAAAGGAAGTGTGTAGCAACCCCCAACACGCCATATTTGAATGTCTGGAGAAAACCTGTTCTGAAAATCCTAGCGAGACCTGCCGTAGCCACCGTCGCGAGGAGGAAAGCTATGAAGAACGTGTGCGTCAAGGTTCCATGAAATTCTCTTGCTGCCTGATACCCAAAGACTACGGAGGCCACATCAAAATCAGGAATCAAAGCAAGAATCAAGAAGACCTTCAAGTATCCAGCCTCAAGCCGAAGCCTTCTCCCGATCAACCAAGCGAACATGTAATGCGACAACGGATCCATGAGTCTTCTCAATTATCTCCCGTTACTGGAAAACTCGATTCTCGGAGTGTTTCCAGGTTGTATGCAGCTTGGCTCCGTTAAGTCACTCTTCCTTAAGTTTCTCAGATATAGTCTTGAATCTGCCATCTTCCAAGATCCGGATCTTTACGTCAAACCTTATGTTGAGACCCATCGTCCTCAAGACATAGAGGAGCTGTCCCTCATCCAGCGGTTCAGTGATCTCCCCACTGAGTACCATACGTGTGAGGCCCGCCTCAAGCCTCTTCATTATGTCTGGATACTGCCTGCAGGCTAGGTCCCACACCTCCATGGCCCTCCCAACAAATATTCTCTTGAGGACCTCCCTAGCCTCAACCTTCTCCTTCTGGGGTACCTCTTCATCGACCCTTTCCTTCTCTTCCTCAGTCTTCTTAGCCAATAGTCGCTTCTGCATCTCCAGTAGTCTGCGTCGCTTCCAGAGTTCAAGGTCATTGTTAGACAAGGGGGGCCACCGGGCGAGTCAGGCTGACAACAATGTCTCAACACCTCACATATAGAGGTAGTGACTTCGCAGCGGTAGATGCATCATTGCGTTATGGAGTCTTGGCAAGACCCTGGTTTAGACCCAAGGCCTGTTCATAAGCAAAGATTAGCCACGCGGCTACAGTCCAAGTCTCAAGCCCAACGGGATAGATTCTGGCAACTTCATCTGTCAAGCTTATCGTCTCCTTAGAGAAGCGTCCTCTGGGGAACCCTCCAATCATGGCGACCGGCCTCTTTTCCCTTGCTAGAGACATCGCTAGATCTTGGAGTCTTCTATCTTCCCCCTGGACTGTAAACCCAACTGTGTACGTCGGGTCTATCGTCTCCAGCAATCCACACAGGTCCATCTTTCGAATCTCCAAGAGGGGTTCGCCTGTCGGTGGAACACGCTGAGACTCAAAGAGCTGCTCCATCAACCCCTTGAACCTCTCGCTATTTCTCGGTATTCTCAGTCTTGGTGAGACGCTGACAACATGATCACCCACTGTGTGGACGTATAACATCAGATGTCCAGTAAGGTTGAGGGGGGAACCGAGAGAAGTCAGCAACGTAATATGTATGATGTCTGGCCTACCTCTCCTCTCGGAGTCTGGAAGCCCAACCATGGCTCTATGATGGTATGACCTGTCGAGGAGGAGTTGCTCGGGCCTCTTACGTCGCCTTCTCGCGTCTAGCCTAATTGAGGGGTGGCCAACTATCTCCTTCGGGACTAGCTCCAGCGAGGACTCGGCAAGAATCACCGTCAGCAAGAAGGGCCACTCAAAAACTTAACCATTCAGCGATGATAATATAAAGTAGAACCCTATGAGGCATCGAAACACTCAATATAAGGAGATTGCCAGAGAGAGGATTGAGAAACTCTTTGATCTGGCTGAAGAACACTTCCAAGAGAGCCCTCTCCTCTCCGACCGTTACGTAGAGCTTGCAAGGAAGATTGGGATGAAATGCCAAGTCAGGATGCCAGCCCGCCTGAAGATGCGTTTCTGCAGGCGGTGCGGGTCATTCCTCATTGCAGGGGTAAACTCAAAATTTAGGGTCCGATCAGATGGAGATGGAAGGGTGGTGGTGACTTGTCTGAGGTGCGGAACGATCAAACGTTATCCAATGAGCAGAGAGAAGCTTCAGAGAAGAAGAGGCTTCACAGGCTCAGCAGGCGGTCCTCTGTAACCAAACCGAAGATCTGGATAGGCAAGAGCGGAGTGACAGGCGCCTTCATCGATCAACTGAACAGACAACTCGAAGCGGATAGGCTGGTCAAGGTGAAGGTTCAGAAGAGTGTCTCGGGGACTCAAGACGTGATGGAGATCTCAAAGTCGGTCGCCTCAGCCGCAGAGGCCTCCTTAATAGATGTCAGAGGAAGAACATTCACCCTCTACAAGGCCAAGAGAGCGAAGAGATTGGGAAAAGGCTGAGATACGGCTTCGATAAACCTGTCAGTCAAGAACTCTTCCTTAGGGACTTACGCCTTCTTTCCTGTGTACTGTGACCATAGCCTCTCCCTCAAATCCTTTATCCGGAAACTTATCCTGACGGGGTACTCCTCAGCCTGGTCGAGTTTCTTGTATTTCTCAGGAAGTATTCTCAACTGTTCAGCCGCATACTCCCTTATCTCCTTGACCTGTGGGAAGTCGTAGACCAGTTCCCCCTTCACCATGATGGGTATCAAGAGTTGATGCCAGCCAGACCCTGAATCTGGCCTCTCACCCCACAGGGTCACCATGTCCTCAACAAACTCTCCGGAATGTAAGTGTCTGTAGACCTGTTTTCTCCCCGGCAGGGTCGACTTCTCAAAATCGTCTGTCGTCTTCATCTTGGGAACCGCCACGTTCCCCTCAACCCTCTCAGAGAGCTTGTAAATCCCATTTAGGGCTGAGACCCCGCCTTTCCCTGTCAGAGGGTTATAGTTTGCACCTGTGATCAACCTTGTACCCACCCCAAAACCGTCTATTGGAGCCCCGACCCTGACTAGCCCATCTATCACGTACTCATCCAAGTCGCTGCTTGCAAAGATCTTGGTAGTAGTTAGCCCCCCTTCATCTAGAATGGCCCTAACCTTCCTGCTCAATTCAAGAAGGTCGCCGCTGTCAAGCCTGACCCCCTTCAACTCAAAACCCCTCTCTCTGAGTTCCCTGCCGACTATGCATGCGTTTCTAGCCCCCTCCAAAGTATCATAAGTGTCTATGAGCAGTATCGCGTTGTGGGGGAAGGATTCAGCATACTCCCGAAAGGCCTCAAGTTCAGTCTTCCTGTCCTGAATGAATTTGTGCGCCATCGTGCCTACGTAAGGTATCCCCCATATTCTGCCAGCCGCAACAAGAGACGTTCCCGTGGCCCCTCCGATGAAGGAAGCCCTGGCGCCAAGAATCGCCGCGTCCCTCCCATGGCCCCTCCTCGCCCCGAAGTCTACAACATCCCTTCCTTGAGCAGCTCCGACCATCCTGGATGCTTTTGTGGCCACCAGCGTCTCAAAGTTCATCACATTCAGGATGTAGGTCTCGAAGAGTTGGACATCAGGGGAAGGACCCGAGATGTTGATTATCGGCTCGTTTGGAAAGACTACCGTGCCCTCTGGAACTGCATATACGTCTCCCTTGAAGTTGAAGTTCAAGAGATACTCAAGAAACCTGTCGTCGAAGTCTCTCCCGCTGGTGGCCCTCAGCCACTCAACATCTTCCGCGGTGACCCTGAAGTTCTTGATGAAGTGGATGACCTGTTCCAGTCCAGCTGAAACAAGATATTGGCCTTGAGGTATTCTCCTGATATAGTAGTTCTCCGTGATCGTCCCAAGATTCCCGTGGTCGAGGTCGGCCTTAGCCATAGTCAATTCATAATAGTCCAGAAAGAGGCCCAAGGACATCTCATCGATCAGACCGGACTTGACTCGTCGACTTCCGCTGATACTCGTAACCCCCAGCATATTCCTCGGAGCAAACTGGTGAGGGAATGATAATGGGCAGTTCTATAAATCCGTAAGTCCTAATGAAGACTTATATTATGCAATTGGACCTAGTGGTTAGGCCTGTAAATTCACGCATAGATCTAGCAGGAGCGCCCTGAATACTTGCCTACACCATATGAAGTCCCAGCAGACCTATTGATCAAGAAGCTGGCGTCATACCTCAGGGAGAATGTTGGAGAGGTTACCCCCCCAACATGGTCCCTCACTGCCAAGACCGGTTCACATACGGAGTTCCCTCCTCAGGATCCAGACTGGTGGTATACAAGGTGTGCCTCGATCCTACTCAAACTGTACACCCACGGGCCGGTTGGAGTCTCTAGGTTGACGGGTGCTTACGGTGGGAGGAAGAGGCGTGGGACCAGCCGCGAGCACGCAAGACCTGGCGGAGGCTCCTCAATCAGGGAACCACTCCAACAGCTGGAGAAAGCAAAGTTCGTCTCAAAGGTTGAGAAGAAAGGGCGGAAGCTTACAAGTGAAGGTGTGAGCCTACTTAACAAGGTCTCGACAGAAATACTCAAGGAACTCAAGGGTGTGGGTGAAGGGGGGAAGAAATGAGTACTGAAGAGTTGGGCGACGAAGAACTTGAAATGATCCGTAGGAGGAAAGTCTCTGAGCTTCAACGCGCGATGGCTGAAGAGCAGAGGGCCGAGAGGGTTCAGAAGGAGCTCGATGCCCAGAAGCAGAGTCTGTTGAGGGTGATCCTGACACCCGAGGCAAGGCAGAGGCTGACAAACATAAAGATGGTCAGGCCAGAGTTCGCGGAGCAACTTGAACTCCAACTGATCCAGCTCGCGCAATCCGGAAGACTCAGAGTTCCACTCAGTGATGACCAATTGAAAGAAACCCTAAGGCGCCTCCAAAGCCAGAAGAGAGACATTAAGATAAGGAGGATCTAAGAATGGCCAGGAACAAGCCGACTGCGAAGAAGAAGAGGCTTGGCAGAGCCCACAAGATGAGTAGGCCAGTCCCCACATGGGTGGTTGCCAAGACTATGGGGAGGGTGAGGTCGACTCCCAAGAGAAGGCACTGGCGAAGGACCAAGCTGAAACTCTAGGAATGAACCAAGATGTCAGAAGAGACAACCAAACCTGAATCAGAACTTCCTGAAGAGAAGGCGGAGGTTGAACCTCCAGAGGCAGCTGAAGAAGTTGAGGAACCAGTCGAGGCTGAAGAGGCTGAGGAAGAGATAGAGATTGTCGAGGAGAAATTCTTCACAGTCAACCTCAGAGACGCTTGGGCCACACCCAGAAAGAAGAGGGCTAAGAAAACAGTGAAGATCCTGAAGGACTTTGTAAAGAGAAACATGAAAGTTGAGGATTTCAAGATTAGCGGCGGCATCAATGAGGCGATCTGGAAAAGGAGCTTACAGAAGCCTCCGAGGAAACTGAAGATCAGGGCGGTAAAAGACAAGGAAGGAAACGTAATAGTCTTTCCAGTAAAAGCCGCCTGAGACATGAGCTTGGAGTCTCTGTTTCAGTAGCCGCCGTTCGACTCTTCAGAAGGTCTTGCTACAAGTCATAACCCTCTAGGAATATCCCTCGAATTCTAAGCCAACTTCGCAAAACACGCCTCCCTTGAATCGACAATCATAACTTGCGGTAACTCAGCCCTTCATCTCCTGGCCGGGGGGATTTCGTGAAGCGGATCCTATTCCCAACTGCCTGTGTACACCCCTATTACAGATTAAGACTTCATTAATGAAGTTGGAGACTCTCTAAACAGCCTGAAAGATGAGATGTTGCAGTCAAGAGACTCATGAGGAGCATGATATCGTCATTGTGAACGGTTGCAGCCTCTCATGGATTTCACCATGATTCTGCACAACGTACTGAGACAAACGGTCAAGGACGTGTGTTGCAGGGAACTTCGCTAAAGATTAAATTCTTCAATGGTCGCATGCGTTTTAAATATGTGAGAAGTAGGAAATCTCGCAAACCCAGGTGAGAAACATTTGGAGGTCATTGAAGAAGGACAAGGGAGACTTGTTGGTTTCAGAGATCCTGATGAGAATCGGAGATGGGTCTTGGAGAACAAGTCAAGAAAGCTCGAAGACAAGAGGATGAGCGCCAAGGAAGCGGTTTCAAGGTTTGTTAATTCTGGAGACTTTGTAGCTTTTGGCGGATTTGGGCATGTTCGCGTCTCAATGTCTATCGTCTACGAACTGATCAGGCAGGGAAAAAGCGGTTTGACCATGGCCGGCAAGACTGCAGTCCACGATATAGATCTCTTAGTAGCCTCAGGATGCGTAGACAAAGTCGAGGTAGCATACTCTTTCGGGCATGAGCTGAGAGGTCTCTCCAACGCCTCCAGAAGAGCCGTAGAGACGGGGAGATGCAAAGTTGTTTCTGAGATAAGTAACGCGGGATACCAATGGCGTTTCTTGGCCGGCATGATGGGTATCCCATTCATACCTTCAAGAACCTTGTCTGGAACAGACACCTTCAAGAGAAGTTCGGCAAAAACGGTTAGATGCCCATTTACAAAGAAACCATTAACCCTGATCCCTTCATGCAACCCGGATGTGGGACTCGTTCATGTCCACCGCTGTGACAAGTATGGCAACGCACAGATAGACGGCAACCTCATTGAAGACTTCGAGATTTCACGTTGTTCCCGCAGACTGATTGTGACGACCGAGAAGATAATCCCTAACAGAAAGATCAGGCTTGAACCTTGGAGAACCACGGTGCCGTTCTATCTCGTAGATGCTGTTGTAATAGTTCCCTACGGCGCCCACCCATGCCAGATGCCCCTCAAATACTTCTTCGACGAGGAACACATCTCTGAATGGCTCGAGCTCTCCAAGAGTGATGATGGAGTAAGAGAGTATCTTGAGAAGTACGTTCATTCTGTAGACTCGTTTGACCAATACTTGAAGCTTGTGGGTGGACGGAGGAAGATGAAGCGCTTGGAGAGGATCGAGGAGAAGGTTGGTCGAGACTAGGGGTGAGAATGATGGCTAAGAGAAAGAAAGGTTACGCCCAGGTTGAACTTATGGCTTCGATAGCAGCGAGAATGTTGGAGGACGGAAGATCGGTATTCGTAGGCACAGGGCTTCCTGTAATAGCGACCATACTGGCCCAGAAGACTCACGCCCCAAATCTACTCATAATGTATGAAGCCGGAGGAATCGGGCCTCAAACCCCCATCATACCGATATCCGTCGGAGAATCCAGAACATTCTATCGTGGAGTAGCGGCCTCAAGCATGCACGATGTAATGTCGGCTACTCAAGCAGGATTCGTAGACTATGGATTTCTGGGAGCGGCTCAGATAGACATGTTCGGTAATATCAATACTACAGTGATTGGTGACTATGAGAAACCGAAGGTGCGACTGCCAGGCAGTGGCGGAGCAAACGATGTTGGTTCCCTTTGTCACAAAACGATAATCATAATGAAGCAGGACGAGAAACGGTTTGTTAAGAAGCTAGACTTCATGACGACCCCAGGATATTTGACAGGACCGGGTGAGAGAGAGAAATTGGGGCTACCGGAAGATACAGGACCATACAGGGTGATAACTCAGCTTGGAGTCTATGGGTTCGACAGTGAAACCAAGCGAATGGCCCTGATCTCCGTACATCCGGGCGTCGATGTTGAAGAGATTAGGAACAACTGCGGTTTCGAACTAATCATGCCTGAAAGAGTAAGAGTGAGTGAGGTTCCCACTGACAGGGAATTGAAGATCCTCAGAAGAATAGATCCTAAAGGCATCGTCTTGGGCAAATAGACCATGATCTTAGGGGAAAGCAATCCAACAAAATATGTATCGCATTCTTTTGGGTAGCCATCTACTGTTCGCTGGCAGCTCCGAAGCACCCTGAGGATCTCAAGTACTTGCTGCAAACAGGCCTACGGTACTGTCTCAAGAAGCCCTTACCAGTGAATACTTGTACATGGCAGCCAGCACCTGAGCAGCCTCCTCCGGTGAGTAGTAAACAGGAACGCTCTGTTTCTCAAGAGTCTCCCGCATCTGCTCAACCATCCGCCAGTCGCTCGTTGCATAGGCTATGACGGGTTTCTCAGGATGCCTTCTTGAAGCTGCAGAAATGAAGCCTAGATCCTTCAGCTCGAATCCTTCTGTGATCTGGAAGCCGACGATGATCGCATCCACATTCTTGTCTTCAAACATAGATTCTACAGCTATTCTGTAGGCTTCGTCGGTTCCGACTTGCGTGACTGAAGGCCAGATGTCGTAGGGATTTCCAACCTTGATGAACGAGGGACTTGCACTTCTGAACTTGTCTAGTGTCTCCTCTGCGAACGTTGCGATTTCCAGTCCCAGCATCTGGCATGCATCGGCACCGATGACCCCTAAACCTCCTGAGGGTGTGACCATTCCTACACGATTGCCTCTTGGGGGTTGCTGATAGACGAAGGCCTTCGTGTAGTTCACGAGGTCCATGTAGTTATTCACACGTATGACGCCGGACTGTCTGAATGCGGCGTCGATGATAGCGTCGTCGCTTGCGAGGGATGCTGTATGTGAGTGTGCAGCCTTCGAGCCGGCAGGCGTTCTCCCAGACTTCAAAGCCAGGATGGGTTTCTTCTTGGTGACTCTGCTAGCCACTTCCACGAAATGTCTGCCATCTCTCAACCCCTCAATATACATAGCTATCACCTTCGTCTCCGGATCGTTCTCCAGGTACTCCAAGGCGTCGGCGTCGTCCACATCACACTTGTTGCCTAAGCCTATGATTCTGCTCAGTCCGAAATGTTCCTTCGTCATTATCCATCTGAAAGTTATAGATGCAAAGTTTCCGGTCTGGGCAATATAGGCTGCTGGGCCTGGTCTAATCTGTACCCTGAAGAAGGTTGTTGAGAAGCGGCCTGGGATACTGACGATTCCGGTTGTGTTTGGACCGATCAGCCTCATCCCTGACTTTCTGCTGACCTCAACAAGCTCCTGCTGCATCTTTGCGCCCTTTTCGTCAACTTCGCTGAATCCCCCCGCGATTATTACGGCGTGCTTGACTCCTTTGTCAGCGAGGTCTCTTACCACCCCGACAACCGCCTCAGCCGGGACAAGCACAAGACCTACATCTACCGGTCCTGGGATGTCTTTGACATTAGGATAGGCCTTTAGACCCTGAATCTCGCTGGCCTTGGGATTGACTGGATAGATCTTGCCTGGATATCTCATGTTGAGCAGGTTCTCAACGGCCACGTAACCCAGTTTGCCAGGTGTGGTTGAGGCTCCAACTACTGCAACGCTCTTTGGATTGAAGAAAGTGTCCAGTTTGGTTTTCATCATGTCAGACCTTGCCTTCCATGCTAGAATACTCAACCGATAAAAACGTTTTCTGTCTCATTCCCAACGGTAGCTTCTCGCTTTGAAATCAGAGTGGCTTTCGAATCTATTAACCAAACGCAATTCTAGAATTCTCTTTGCAAGCAATCTACGACCTCAATGCCCCGGGGGGCACACCAAGTCGCAAGTCTTAATAGCCCTGTTCTGGAATCACGGGCCTAGGCGTCCGTTTTGGTGAAGATAATAGACCTCTCCCAAGAGATCTATCAAGGTATGCCTGTCTACCCAGGTCATCTGAAGACCGTTCTCTGGTACCATGCTACACATGAGGAGACAAAGTCAACCTTTCCAAAGGAATATCCGTTTCATTCATACTCAACCATGGGGATGCTCCTCAGCGACCATGGCCCAACCCATGTCGACTCAGTCTTTCACATAAGGCCTGATGGAAAGACAATAGATCAATTGCCACTGGAAATGTTCTATACTGAGGCTGTTTGTCTAGACGTCTCTCACGTTCCTCCAGACAAGTTCGTCACGCTGAAGGACATCAAGGACGCCCTCGCCAAACACAATCTTGCCATAGAGAGAGGCGACACTGTACTACTATACACCGGCCATTATAACAGGAAGTATGGAACAGAAGACTGGCTCTACAATTACACAGGCCTAGACCTGGATGCCGCCAAGTGGCTTGGGGAACAAGGTATTGTAAATATTGGTGCAGACGCACCGAGCATAGACAGTAGCCAAGCTATGAAGACACGATACTATCCAGGCCACACAGTCTGCATGGAGAAACATATCTTGAACACTGAGAACCTTGCAAACCTTGACAAGGTTGCTGGGAAACGTTTCATCTACATAGGCTTGCCTCTGAAGATAAGGGAAGGAACAGGTTCACCAATTAGAGCGGTCGCCATACTGAATGAGTGAGGGACCAAGCTTTTGTTGAAGCCATTCTGGCTGCCTAACATGGTTTCTTTTCGAGCCCCAATAGTATTCATGCAACATAGATGCTGAGTCTGAAAGCTTTTCTTAGCAGACTTTGGCCCTGACCGATCTGGTGCGGTAGTCCACAAACTTTGACTAGGTGATGCTGGAAGAGTCTTATCCGGTTCAAATTGAAGGTCTTAACACTCAACTGTGGTAGCTCTTCGGTCAAGTACTCACTCTGGGATACAAAGAAGCCTCAAAAGCTCTCCGACGGTACTGTTGAACGTGTTGGACTTGAAGGCTCCTTCATTGAATATGAGGCTGTGGGAGTGCCCAGACTAAAGTCGGCTACTTCAGTCCCAGATCACAAGGCCGCCATTGACTTGGCTCTCAAAACCCTGGCGAAGTCACATTCCATGGGCAGCCCCTCACAAATCGACGCCGTAGGTCACAGGGTTGTACATGGAGGTAACAAGCTGACGAGATCGATGATCATAGACAATAATGTTGGGGATGAGATTGCCAAGTGGAGTGAACTTGCTCCGCTGCATAATCCCTCGAACCTACTTGGAATAGAAGCTGCGACGAAGCTTCTGCCTAACATCCCCCATATCGCCATATTCGATACAACCTTTCTCTCAACGATTCCACCACACGCTCACACATATGCAATCCCGAAGGAATGGAGGGAGAAGTTTGGGATTCGCCGGTACGGGTTCCACGGGACCTCACACCTCTATGTGAGCAGGAGGGCCGCGGTGCTTCTGGGAAAGAGTCCGAGCCAAGTCAACATGATCAGCCTACACATTGGGAACGGCGTCAGCGTCACCGCTGTTAAGGAAGGTTTGGCGCACGATCACAGTATGGGTTTGACTCCTCTTGAGGGTGCTGTGATGGGAACCCGTTGCGGCGACCTTGACCCAGCCATCCCACTGTATCTGGTGCGGAAACTGGGCTTAACACCGGAGCAGATGGAGGATGCACTCAACCGAAGGAGTGGGCTCCTAGGAATCACAGAAAGATATGCGGATAGGAGAGATATACTCATGGCTGCTGACTCAGGCGACAGGGACTGTAAACTTGCTTTCGAAATAGAATGTTACAGGCTGAAGAAATACATAGGAGCCTACGCCGCGGCTCTCGGTCGACTGGATGCACTCGTATTTACAGCGGGTATTGGTGAGAGGTCTCCAAGACATAGGGAAGCCATCTGTTCAGGGCTCGAACAGATGGGTATAGTGGTTGATAGAGAAAGGAACAACAATGCGAGAGGGGATTCAGAGTGTGAGATAAGCAGCACCTCTTCGAGAGTGAAGGTTTACGTCATCCCCACAAATGAGGAGATAGTCTTTGCTGAAGACACGGCCGCGATACTGGAAGGCATATATGCACCACACTGGAATTTCAGGTACTCATTCGAGGAGGCTAATTCTGGTTCTTCACCCAAGCCTTGAGCGTAGCCTTAAACTTCCATCGAATGTCTTTCATGATTTAGTCGGCTTCAGCCATCTCAAGTTTGGCGGGTAGGTACTCATCGACTATGTACGTGAGGCCGTACCTGCTGAAGGCCTCCTGTTCAGCCTTCTTCTTGATCTTCATGAAGGTCTCAATCTCTCTATTCCAGAGTTTGCCTTCGTATCTAGGGTCTTTCTTCAGTTCGTAAAGCCTCTTTACGTCGAGTTCAGTCAACCTGTCGCTTGGAAGCTTATATTCTACTATATCTGTTGCCCATACGCCGAACCACTTCGCGTCAGGTGTGTTCAGGTCTCGCAGGTGCGCTGCGTTTGCTGAGCCTGATATTATAACCATCGCAATATGCATTCCCCAGGGATCACCGTCTGTGAAGATGTAGACAGGTAGGTCAAGCTCCTGGTTGAGTCTCCTCAGAAAACTCCTTGTGGCCCTGGGTGCTTGGCCTGCCGTATGTATCAGGACGGCCTTGTGTTTTGTGTGAACCCTCTCCTCAATGAATCTTGTGAAGAGCCCGCCCTTCTCTATCGCTATCACCTTGTCAGCTTTGCAGTCGATGAACTCTGAGCTGGTGAGTGCGGGACCTATCATCACACCGTCAGGGTGGGATGTCAGGTTTAGTCTCTGCCCTTCGTAGCCTGGGAGTGTGTACTCTATTGTGAGGTCGCCGAAGATTGCGCTTCGCTCTTCAGGGAAGACGTTGAAGTCCTCTCTTGAGTAGCCTACCACGGTTTCGAGATCTGTGATGAGGTTGTCGCTCTCCTGCTGGTCTGTGAAGCTCATCTCGTAGGCTTGGGCAGAGTAGAAGACGTCTCTTAAGGTGCTTGTCTTGCTCTGCCTGGTCAATTCGTCGACGAACATTCCTGTCCAGATGAGCTGTGTCAGGGGCTTTATGTGCCTGATGTTTCTTGCGCTTCTTTTCACACTCCTGTTTCCCAGGACGTACTGCCTGAGCTTCTGGTCGTAGAAGATGTTCTTGATGGATCTGCTGGGCATCTTCGTCCATGGGAATTCTCCAGAGACTATCTGCCCATAGATCTTGCCTCCGAACTCTTGGAGGGCCCTGATGACCCTCTCCTTTCTTTCCTTAACTGCTCCCTTCCGCTTCTCCTTCTTCGACATATTTTGCAACACTTCCTAGAAGTCTCTTAACGTCCGGAACCTTCCCTTTCTTTGCCAGTCTGGCTGAGAAGGAAGCTATCTTCGGGAGGTATCTTGAGAAGACATCTAGCCGCTTCCTCTCCCTCTCCATATGGTGTTTCCTTGATAAAAAGAGGGCTAGATGTCTTGCCACCTCCCTCATAGCGTTCAGGACCTCATGCTCAACCTCAGGTCTGTCAGCTATGAACTCTTTACCAACAGTCTTGTACGGGATCTTGAGGCTGCAGATGTGGACGAAGACCCCGAGTGGGGTGTCTGGGAGAACCTTGTAGTGCCTCCAATTCATTATTTCATTCACAACATTGTAGGAGACGTCGCTTGCCTCATCGAAGAGGAGGGGTATCCTGTTTGCGAAGCGATATAGAAGGATCCCGTCTGTCTTGGGTATGTCACCCCCATATGCGACGCCTACCTCAACTATGAAGGGGAAGCCTGAGTAGGCGGCTGGCTTCCTCTGGTATACAGCCACAAACTCAGGATTGAGTTCCTTCTTGATGCCGGTTTTTAGAAGTTCCTTCCCCAAAGGTGAGAGGCAATTGGCGTCAGGCGAGAGAAATCCATCATAATTCTTGATTGCATTGACCAACTTCACAATCTCGTCTTGAGTCAGCCTCTTCGGGTTCTTCTTTGGTCCTATGTCTGCAAACTCAAGGAATCTCTTCGCAATAGTCTCGCCGACCCTCTGGAAGTGGCGCTTCATGAAGTCCCTCGTGGTCCTGGAATTTGTCGCCTCAATCATTCGTTTGAGCGTCTCAATGTCGATCCCGTGGGGGTGAGGCGCTGTTTCGGTGGGCGCTTTGGGCATCAGGGTTGTTGCCCTATCGAACTTGTAGAGTCTGCCTCTTGGGTCTACGAAGGTTAGGTTGGCGTATGGGACGACTATTGCTGTTTGCTTGAAGTATTCAAGGATCTTGGCCATTGCCCTTGAGTAGTCGGCTTCGGTGCTGAACTCCACAATTGTTCCGTGCCACCTAGACTTGTTGCGGTGAGCCTTATGTTTGACAACTATCGGCCTATTCTTCTGAATATCCATCATCAGCAAGTACTCATACATCTTTGAGGTGCCAACACTCGATATCACCCTTGTCCGTCCATGGGTAGTTATCTGTCCATAGAGCACAGCCATCTTTCCACCCAGACCAAAGGTTCCACGGGTCTGCCTGAGCTTGTATTTTGACCCGAAGAGCACTTGGCCGAATGCTGAGGGAATAACTTCGGCTGGAAGTCCTGAACCATTATCCTCAACCCTGATCCTGTAGACGGTCGGGTCTGAGGTCGACTCCGTCTCAGGCGATATTCTCACGTAGATTTCTGGGAGTATTCCGTGGACCTCACATGCATCTAGGGAGTTCTCTACCAGCTCTCTTATTGTGGAGTATATCGCCCTAGACGGGTTCGTGAAACCTGCGATATCTCTGTTCCTGTAGAAGAAGTCGGATGGACTTATTTCTCTGAACTCCTCAGCCGTCGCCATTCACCTCACCTAAAGTGATATCGTACCATACTCCGTCTGAAATATCTTGGTCAAGAAGTTTCACCGAATGTTAAATCCGTAATTCAACTGCAGGATGATTTGAGGCAGTATTTTCATACTCGCCTTTGTGGTGGCTCCCAAAGTTCGGTTATCTTCCTAATTTTCTCTTTGCGTCTCCGTTGTCTTAGGAACTTGTAGACTGTCGAGTGTTGTTTACCCTCTATCAACATCATTACTGCTTCTCTAGCTGTTGAGACAGACTCGTAGTCCCCTGTTATCGATATCGTGTATCCGTAGATCGAGATATTGGTCTTTGTAAGTTCTTCCAGCATGTTTCTGGTTTTACCTTCTCGACCAATTATTCTCCCCTTGATTCTCACTATGTCACTTTCACTCTTGCCAAAGATCTCTCTGAGGTCTATAACGTCAAGGATTATGTCTTCATCTCTGAGTGTAAATGCCCTGTGGGGAGAGAAACCTCTTCCTATCGCGGTTACGACATCACGAGCCTTCAGTAAAGATGCGGCGTCACCTGCTTGAGGTGACGAGGCTATCTCAACGATTCCACTCTCACTGTCAATGTACAAGGTTACTTTGAAGGTCTTCTCGATACTCCTTTTGACCTTACCTTCCTCGCCTACGAGAACCCCAACCCTATCTTGCGGAATAGTGACGTTAAGCTTGTTCTGCAACCTGAGCAACCACCTTTCTGTAGAGGTCGTCTAGATCTAGGACACCCGCAACCATCCTTGAGAAGTACCTGCGTATGTTCGAAAGATCCCGCCTCAAAAAAGTGTCGGCCATGGGATGGTCAAGTCTGACTGCTTGAGCGAAGTCAAATATGACTGGGTGATCTCTCCATATCATTACGTTGTATTCGCTAAGGTCACCATGGACAAGTCTGGCCTTCTGGTAGAGTCTTGTTATGCCACCAAGTATCTCCTGGAATGTTTTGTCAGGGTTCGTGAGAGGGGCCTCCTTCAGAAGAGGAGCTGGCACCCCATCCTTCCCAATAAACTCCATTAGCAAGACGTTTTTCTCCACGGCCACCCTTCTAGGAACTCTGACACCGGCCTCCCTAGCCAGCCCAAGATTATCATACTCTTTGAAGGCCCAAAGATAGATGAGGGATCTCGTGCTTCTGTCTACACGTTTGAATCTCGGGTCTCCCTCAACATACTTCTGCATCCCCCTCCGAAATTCAGCGGAGGTTGTAAGGTAGATCTTGATGGCTAGGTTGTAGCCTCTTGGACTTTTTCCCCAGTAGATTCTGGACTCTTTCCCTGATTTCACGACTCCAAATATGTCTTGCAGGTAGCCTCTGTTGAGGAGGCTATAGATCGTCATTAGAGTAGGTCTGTCGAATACTTCCTCGAGGACATCCATCTCTTCGCTTCTCTTCTTACGCATCCGCCTCTCAAAGTCCTGTCTTCTCTCTCTGAGCCTCAGTCTCTCTCGTACTTTATCCTCTAAAACTTCCCTCAAACTCTTTCCCTATCGCGCAGGAAGGTAGCCGCGTTCCCTGAGTGTGCCGACTTGACTTTTGGTGTAGCGCCAGAGAATATCTCCCCGCTCATTGTACTGGAAGTCCCAGGGTTCAACTAGGACGGCGTCGCCCATCCTTACCCAAACCCTCCTCTTCATCTTCCCCCTAATTCTGCAGAGCCTCTCAAGACCGTCGGCACACTTGACTCTTACCCTATCGTAGCCCAGCAGTTGTGAGACGAATCCGATAACTTGTCTTGGACCAGGATAGACTAGTTCCTTCAGTTCTTCTTCACTTATTACTTTCTTCTTTCCCATTATGGATCTTAGGCTCCGTCTTCCATCTCATCTAAATAGAAAGTTTAGGCTGGTTACCTTGACTTAAGCAGCACAAATAAAGGTTTGGCTCAAGAACAAAACATGAATTCAAAATGCGAGCCTGGAAGTTCTGTGACCGAAGTCTAGTCGCCTACATCACGTTTGAAGTCTTGAGGTTTCCCCTTTCTTTTTGATCGCTGAGGCTGTCAAGGCTAGGACCGACGCTGTGACTATTGTCGCGAGAAGGCTCACTCTGAGTGTATATTCTCTCTCTGATTGGACTCTGGCTTCCGCTTCAACAGACGCCTTCTGCTTCTCAGCCTGATAGTTGTATGCGATCAGGATTAAGCGCGCTGTCTCACTGTTGGCCCCCCTGTCAGAGGTCAAGTTTCCAAGGTAGTGGCTTCTTATTCCACCATCTTCTCTCTGAAAATTCCAGACTACGTAATGAAGCTCATGTCTGAACGGGAGAGACTGATTCAGCACATCGGCTACGTACATGAGTAAGGCTGAGCGCGCGCTAGATGGAAGATGCGTATAGAGGCAACTTTGAGGGGCAGACGCAACTCAAGATAGAACTTCTATCCAAACTTCTCAACTGGATGAATAGAGAAAGGATCGTTCATGACGGAGTTAAGAAATGCAGTACTTCGATGTTGTAGTCGTAGGGGGAGGCCCGGCAGGAGCAGTATCAGCGTTAAAGTGCTCACAATTAGGATTCGACACCTTGCTGGTGGAATGGGGAGCGCCAGATAGACATAAACCATGTGGAGGGATTCTGCCCCCTTTATGCATCGATATCCTAGATGATCTTGGATTAGAGATTCCTACGAGTACCATATGCGCGCCTCCGACAATAGGGCTCTTCTACGTCCCACCGAGCGGGAGGCGTAATAGCGGATATGTTAGGAATTATCAACTTCTGAATATGAATCGTGACCGATTTGACGAGTGGCTGCCCAGACTACCCGCCGGCAGAGATGAAATCTCTCACAGAAGGAGAGAAGCTATTGATAGAGCAAGCCCAGATTCTAAACTGGAAACCACGGGTTTAGTATCTGGGGGAACTTTCTTTCAAAAATAGACAGAGCAACTTATCTCATGTTTTTCTAATTGATAAAAGCTTTATGAATGTAGCAATAGTTACATATTTGCTCCAGAGATGTAGTCGATCATGGCCACTCAGACTTCTCAAACCTCAAGACTTAGCGACCTATTTCCCATAGTCTCAGCCATAATTCTTGTCGGAGTAGTCATCACGCCATACCTTCCACTCGTTGTTCCGTCGAACATACTTCAAGGGTCCACGCAAGCAACCTGTTGCGCCTCAGGGTGTGCCGAAAGAAATCCGCAGGACAAGAGCACTTCACAGCAGTCGGATAGGATCGATGTTGCAATCAACGCTACCCTATAGTCTGACTATTTGGACGTGCGGAACTCCCGCTATGTGGATCACCGCTGCGGGGTCGACGAGGTTGTTTTCAACAGCTACTCTCACAGCGTTCTCTCCGACGAGGTTTCCAGTATCCGCTTTCGAGAGGGCTTCGGCAGCTTCCTCCACGGTTGCGAGTTGCCCACCATAGAATCTGCTTGTGACCTCAAGCTTCAACCTGCCCTCTCTCAGGGTCTTACCTATCAAATCCTGGTCGCAGACTGTGACTAGTGTATACTTGCCCCTAACGTGTATGTTGAGGTAGACTTTTCCCGAGACGGAGTTTCCTATATTGGTCTCACTGGTGATTTTGCGCCGCATGCCTCGCACGTCAACGTTATGAATCGGCCAGACTTTTCTATTTTCGTATCCGGCCGCTTACAGATTGAGCAAAGAACATACCTTGCAACGTAGATGTGTAACAGCTTGACTATTGAGTCCTCCTGAAACTTTCCTTGAAAGAAGACTCTCTGGCCGTCGTAAGTTCCCGCAGTAGCCATCTCTTTGGAGAGGAACTTGAGGATGTGATGGGGGTTCCTGTTCAGTCTCTTTGCCAAGTCAGCGAAATTATGTATCACAGTCCTTGTTCCGAAGACCGTGATATCAGGCCTAGGCTCCTCAAATCGTTCTCCGCTTACTGCCTTCTTCGGAATCTTCTCTAGTGCTCTGTCAAGAGACTTTAGGTATTTCTCAGCCATCTGTCTGACCTACACCGGCCTTTATAGCAGATAATCCTGACGGTCTATTTAAGTTGGAATCTTGAGAGTCTAGGTTTCAACTGTCGCTGCAAATTCTATTTCATTCGGGAATCTTTTAATCAGCAGACCTGCTCTTCTTCCACATATGTTGGGATTGGACTGGTGGTGTTGTCTTGGGAAAATGGATTGTAAACGCGGCATGGCCGTATGTTAACAGTGTTCCTCATCTGGGAACTTTCATTCATCTACTCTCGGCGGATATCTTCACCAGGTACCTACGTCTGAAAGGCGAGGATGTCATAGCGGTTACTGGTTCAGACGAGCACGGGACGCCTATAGAGGTGGAGGCCCTCAAGCAGGGCATAGAGCCTAGGAAGCTTACTGACCACTATCACAACTTGATTCTGGACTTACTGAAGAAATACTCTGTATCCTTCGACAACTACACCAGAACAGAATCCCTAACCCATATCAAGTTCACACAGTCATTCTATCTGAGACTATACGAGAAAGGTTACGTCTTCAAACAGCAAGTCGAACTTCCTCACTGCGATAAGTGTGGAAGGTTTCTTCCAGACAGGTTCGTTGAGGGCAAATGCCCGTACTGCAGCTTCGAGGGTGCTAGGGGAGACCAGTGCGAGAATTGTGGGAGAGTTCTCGACCCTACCGAGCTTATTGACCCTAGATGCGTATTCTGCGGTTCACCACCAACAATAAGGTCGTCCGTACACTGGTTCTTCGACCTGCCCAGATTCGAAACAGACATCAAGAGATATCTGAGCGAAAATAGGCAACTTCCAAACAATGCTAGGAACTTCTCGTTGAGGTGGCTTGAGGAGGGCCTGAAGCCTAGGGCTCTCACACGCGACAATAGGTGGGGGGTCCCCTCTCCATTTCCGGGGTCAGAGGGGAAGACAATCTATGTCTGGATGGAGGCTGTCCTAGGGTATATCTCAGCCTCTGTTGAGTTGGGTGAGAAGAGGGGTGACCTAGATCTCTGGAAAAGATACTGGTTGAATAAGGATACTAGGAATGTTCACTTCATTGGGAAGGACAATATACCATTCCACACAATCGTCCTTCCCGCCCTCTTGATGGCAAGTCATGAAAGCTATGTCTTGCCTTGGCAAGTCTCCTCCACAGAATTCATCCTATACGAAGGTCATGGAAAATTCTCCAAGAGTCGCAGGATCGGGGTTTGGATGGATGAGGCTCTCAAAATAGCTGATCCAGAATATTGGAGGTATGTTTTGGTCGCCATAAGACCTGAGGCCAGAGACGCCAACTTCACATGGAAAGAGTTTGATAGGCACATCAACACAGAACTCAATGACATCCTGGGCAACTTCATTCACAGAACCCTAACGTTTGTCAAGACTAATTTCTGCAGCCGCATTCCAGAGGTGAAAGATTTCTCAGAAGCTGATAAGAATATGATCGAGACAGCATGTAAAGCCCCCACTACTGTAGGTGGGCTGCTGGATCAGTTTAGGCTGAAGGATGCCCTGGCTGAGGTGATTGAGTTGGCTAGGGCTGGGAACGAGTACCTCAGTGAGGAGGAGCCTTGGCACTCAATCAAGAGGAACCGACAAGGGGCTGCCAACGTCATCAATCTCTGCAGCCAACTGGTCGCTTCCCTTGCGATTCTTCTTTATCCATTCATGCCCAAGACTTCTGAAACGATATGGAGACAGCTCGCTGCTGAAGGTAGGGTCGACGAACAGAATTGGGTGAACTCGGGAAAACATATTCTCAAGGCAAACCATCAGATAGGTGAACCCCAACCGCTCTTCCAGAAGGTTGACGCCGAAGAGATAGAGCGGTTGTGGGCGGCGCCTCCCCAAACCTAGGAAGAAGAGATGTTAAGGATAGATATGCACATCCATACGAGGCTTTCGCCAGATGCCTCCATCGATATTGAAGAGATTCCAAGAATATTGAGGCTGAAGGGACTCGACGGTGTGGCGGTAACAGACCACGACAGATTCTTTGATCAACAAATCGAAGGAATAATTGTGATTTCAGGAATCGAGGTAAGTACTAGAAATGGACATCTTCTGGGTCTCGGCGACGTAGGCAATATCGCCCCAGGGTCATCTGTTGATGAAACGGTGAGGATAATCCACGACAAAGGTGGATTGGCTATACTCGCCCACCCATTCGATATGATTCGTGGCGGAATAAGGCCGAGTCAAGTTACTGAGAGGCTTGACGGGATCGAGACGGTCAACTCAAAAGCTTACCCCTTCCGACTTTCTAAACATCTTGCGGAGAAGGCTGCCAGAAGACTAGGCCTCCCCACCTTTGGGGGTAGCGACTCACACACACCGGAGACTATTGGAGACGCATATACCTGCGTTGACTCAAGGTCAAGTTCGATAAATGACATTTGGGAAGCCATAAGGAGAGGGAAGGTTCATGCGGGGGGAGGTTCTTCAGGAAATCTAAATGTGGTGAAGCGGGCTGGGGTCAGTATCAGCCGCAGGTTATAGACAGCAGCTGATGAAGAGGTTCCATAAACGGATCGGTCTCCAACACTTCACAATAGAGATATCTTGAGTTTGCAGCCGTTATCCTGACCTTGAGTTTCTTTCCGAGAGTTTCCCTCTCCCCAACAAGTATCTTCTTGTAATTATGTGTCCTACCAAAGACTCTACCATATCTGTTTTCTTCAATCGCGTAGGTCTCTTCACACGTACCCATCATTCTCATGTTGTGTTTAAGAACAATCTGGAACGCGGTTCTGGCGAGTCTACGGGACCTGTCTGCGATGATGTTGCTGTCAAGCTGCTTCATCTTTGAGGCTGATGTTCCAGGTCTCGGAGCATACTTTGAAATGTTGACCACATCAGGCCTGATAGTCTTTATCAGGTTCTGGGTCTCCTCGAAGTCTTCCTCACTCTCGCTTGGAAACCCAACTATCACATCCGTAGCTATTGTGGTTGCAGGGAACCTTGACCGGAACATCTTGATGACCGATATGAAGTCTGCTACCTTGTATCTGCGGTTCATCAAGGCCAAGAGCTTATCTGAACCCGACTGCACTGGAAGATGCAGAAACTTATAGATCTTTGGGCTTCCATACGCTCCGATAACCTCGTCCGATATCTTGGTAACCTGGCTCGGATTCATCATCCCTACACGAACTCTGAAATCTCCTTCAATCTTGACAATTTCTCGGAGGAGGTCTCCTAGACCAGATCCTACAGCATCATAGCTCGCCGTGTCTTGTCCCGTTATTTGGATCTCAACCACGCCCTCGGATACGGCCCTCTTCACACGCTCAAGTATCCCCACAGGTGAGTACGAGAATAGTTGCCCCCTAGCAAATCTTGTGCAGCAGTAGGCGCAGGCTCCTGAGCACCCCTCTGAGATTGGCACGACCTCTATGAACCTATTCAGCCTCTTCTTGGGAAGGAGTGACTTGTCTAGTGTGTGGTCTGAAAACGTGATCTCCCCACGGCGACCACTCAAGCTTGCCTCAGTGACTTCAGCAATCCTACAGATTGACGCCGGATCAAGAAGCGCAGCATAGTCTGGTAGTACTCTGTTGATGCTGGGGAGGTCTATCTTGGGCAAGCACCCAGATACCACAATCGGTTTGCCGTAGCTTCCTAACCGCCTCAGCCTCTCAAGCATCCTGTCCTCAGTAGTCTTCTTGACCGCGCATGTGTTTATGAGCAATACTTCGGCTTTCGCTGGTTCGCCAACTTCGTGGTATCCAGATTTGTTCAGGATGGCAAGCATTATCTCGATGTCGCCCTTGTTCGAGGCGCATCCGTAGCTTTCAACATATACTGTCCTGTACCTTTCATCTAAGTCTCTCTTGGATGATCTATCGGCTACTTCGAAGCTAACTCGTGAACCCTGCCTCAAACTAACTCTCCAGTGACTGACTACCATAACAACATGGCGAGCTCATCTTCTTGCCCCCATCCCTCCTCCGACTGGAGGGATTATGGCGAAGACGCATCCGTCATACATAGTCGTCTTTATTCCATTCATCATAGCGATATTCTTTCCATCTACGAGGAAGTTGAGATTCGGTGAAAGCTCTTCACGACCCTCATCTAAGACGTAGTCTCTGAAGGCCTTCCCATACTTCTCCGACAACATATCAAGAAAATCATGAACTGTAGTGTCTTCGGGTACCTCAAAGACCTCTTCACGCTTTCCCACAATCTCTCTTATTGTTGCGAAGTATCTTGCTTTGACCTTCATTTAAGAACCTCAACAATAACCCTTTGTCAATTGATGCTGATCCCCACCTTGTAGGCGGGAGACGAACTACCAAATTTTGCGAGTTCAAGGTATTAAGTTTTGGACTTCAATAGTCTAGTACTTAAAGAACAAAATAGAAGCGAGAATTTCATGACTCAGGGAAGGATGCTGAGCGGTCTTGGGCGCCAGCCTAATAAGCCTAAAGTGGTCAGATCTCCAAACATCTTGCAAACCTTAAAGATCTTAAGGTCAAGAGTGGATCTACAGCTCTAAGGAGTTGACTTATTGTTGACGGTCAAGGCGAGGATAGACCCCTCCGCAAGGGTTAGCGAGGCAGCGAATATTGGAACAGGATGCTTCATCGGGCCTGGAGTCAGGATACTTGGTGCAGTAAAGCTTGAGGATTCTGTGCGGCTGGACTCAAATGTGTCAATCTATGGAGGCGTCACAATTGGGGAGTCAACCTATGTTGGAGCAGGGTGCATCATCGGTCATCCGAAAAGGCAAGATCTCAAGGAAATGATCAAGGGTGAAGTAGTGGAAGAAGGCAGTTCGGGCTACTCAGTTATTGGCGAGAGATGTATCGTGAGGTCAGGATCGGTAATATACACTGACGTGACTGTTGGTGACGACGTGGAGCTAGGTCACAACGTGGTACTCCGAGAAAATGTGACTGTCGGGGATAACTCTCTAGTTGGAACAAATGTAGTAATCGATGGTGAGACTACCGTTGGAAAGAGAGTCTCTATCCAGACGGGCGTCTACATCTGTAGGAAGTCTAGGATTGAAGACTTCGTCTTCCTAGGACCTTACTGCGTCTTTACAAATGACAAATATGTGATGCAAAAAGAGGCGGAACTTGAAGGTCCAACTGTCCGGAGGGGAGCTAGCATCGGCGCCAACTCCACTCTCATGGCTGGAGTAGTCATTGGGAAAGGATCTGTGGTAGGTGCCCAAGCCATTGTGACAAAGGATGTTCCGGCGGGGACAGTATTTCTTGGGGTCCCTGCACGCCGAGTGAAGAAAGTTCCCAGAGGCTGGAGCCCACTCTTGGAGAAGCTCCGTGAGAGGGGCTTACCTAGCCACTAGTCTCCTGAGCTGCGTGGGTTCGAGTTGAGAGTGTCCGAGAGGCGTGGTCACCGTTAGGCTTTCTCTACTCTGATCGTTTCTCCATTCCTGACTTTTCCGAAGACTTTCGCGTCGCCAATGATCCTTCCGAAGACATTGACGGGACTCGCGGCCACAGGTTTGTTGCCGCTACTTGCTGGCGTTCTTCCAAAGAATATGCAGAAGCAGTTACCAGCCGGCCAGTAGCCACAGTCTCCAACCTCAACCTCACGTTGGGAGTTCTCCTCATCGACATCTACGGGAATGCTGAAGTAAACCTCTTCACCCCAAGTGTTCGCTCTCGACTCAAAAGGTAGATTGTCGATTATGGCCTTCGCTGTCTTCGGATTCTTCTGCTCATTTACCTCGGCCTCAACGTAGCCTGTGCTTGACGTATGGATTTTGATTCTTGTTGGCATCAAATTCACCTGCCGAAGATTTTCAACTTCGCAAATATATAAGAATGTAACACCTGCTGCTCACACTTTGGGAGATAGAGTATCTGGAAAGGGGATATGCTATGTTTGGCGCTTTCAAGAGTTACAGGTGGGTTCCCTGAGGGTTGAACTCACTTCTTCTTTCCTTTGGAAGGTTTCGGTCTGACTTCTACGAGCATGGCGCTGCTCTTATCCTGACCTCCAAGCTTCCATTTGGCTCTGACGAGAACGTCGATGGCTTTATCGATCTTGGGTGATGCTCTGAGAGTTGCTGTTGCAGACCCTTGCGTGTCGGTCTTGACCTTCTCAGGTTCCATTGAGCCTGCGTCTTTCGGCTCGACCTCGAAGGAGATCTCTATGTCTGATAAGGCCCTTCCACCCTCATCCATATCGATCTTGAAGACACTCTTTCCTCCCGGTTCTATCGTTCGGGGATCCCTCGTCATGAACAAAACCATCTAGCATTACCTCCGTTTATTGAATTCATCGGATTCAGTGAATGAGCTGGTTCTTGACTAGTACGGCCACCAGTAGAAAGGAATAGGCCAATAGTATGGAGCCGGTGTTATGTAGTATGGTTGAGGCCAGAAGGGATAGTAAGGTACGTAAGGCAGAGTCCAGGTGTAAGGCCAATATCCCCATATTGGATACCAAGACAACCCGATCACCAGTATATTGTCTTTTCGAACCCATTTTTCAAGTTTTCTAAAGCCGTAAGCGACCGAGCGTCCATTGTGCCGAAGCCAAGGTGGGATAGACAGGTTCTTGGTAGACGGGTAATCTTCGCCTGAACAGAAACCGCTAAGGGCATCCTACTACAACTAGTTCCTGATGGTTAACTATGGTAGACTTCAGAGAGCTCAGTGAACATCACCTCAGAAGACTCGCTGCGGAATATCCCGAGTCAGCAAGCTATCCTGGGGCTCTGGAACGTAAGATTCTGGTTATCTGGAACTTTCTAAATGAGCGGCCCAGAGGATCTATTGAGGAATACAGCAAAGACCTGAGAGAGGGTGCCAAGCAAGAACTCGAAAGAAGGCTTGAGGAGGAGAGGCGTCGAAGGGCCGAGCTTGAAGCTAAGGAGGCAAAGAGGAGGACCGCCCTGGTAAAGAAGCTGAAACGCTGGCTTGTGGGAACTGAGGAGCCAATAGTACTTGTAGAAGAGACAGGCCACCTTGAATGGAAGTGCCCTGTCTGCGGAAACAAGGCTAAATTCGACCTAAAGGAGCACATAGACGAAATAGCTAAGGGAAGACCAGCCGTCCTAACTTGGTATTGCGCAGGGAAAGATGTTATCGAGGGACCAAACCACTGGGGTTTGAGCCGCGAAGTGAGGCTAGTCCAGGGCGAGGAGATAAGTAGAAGAATACTTGAGGGGAAAGGCAGGTCAGGGGCTTAGAAATCAAAGCTCAACGATAGTTCCCAGGTATTATGCATAACCAATCTACGTATCTCCGCTTGCCAAATAACATCTAGAATCGTGCCGGAAACACACGCGTACCAGCCACCACCTCGGTCCAATCAAACTGGGTGTTCCCGAATCTGACAAGATATATTAACAAGATGTTCGGTCTAAGCCTGTTAAAGCCTGTTAAATAGTCCCAAGATTAGATCGAAAGTGATTGTACCTTGCCTCGACTTCCCGCTCTTATCATAATAGTCTTGTTAGCAACATCATCATTGATAGCGTTTACAAGCGGCTCCGCAGAAGCTTACGTTGCAAGATCCAAGAGAACAATAGTAGTAAGCAACTTCGGAATCATTACGGTCACAGATAACTTGATGGTGGCCAATAATGGAACCAACCCTTTGGACACATTTGATCTAGGCTTTCCAAAGCGCTATTCTGAGAGGCTTGAGTCCTTTGAAGCTGGGGGTCCTATGGGCGAAGTCCTGAATGTAGAGAGGGAAGTCAATGAGTCGTCTCCGACCCATTGGGTTAGGTTGCGTTTCGACAAACCGATTTCCTCTGGAGGCACTTATGAGATAAGAGCAAGTTTTACCTTCTCCGGAGTCGTCTCATTTGACGGTAAAGAGTATCTCTTCTCATTTCCGGCTTACCCAACCCTCCCAGTTAGGGTTGAAGTCTGCAATTCTACGATAATCCTGCCGAAAGGTTCAACCCCCCGGCAGTGGCCTAACAACACTTTCACACCAACCGAGATTGAGCAGAAGCCAGCTTTGATTGGAAGTGAGAAGTCGCTGGAACCTTTCTCAACTAGAGAACTCTCGGTCAGCTATTCCAATGAAGCCCAGGAACTTGTCTCATTCAGGTCGGTCAGGCGGGAGATCACCGTAGATTCGGGTGGCCGAGTGACCTCAAAAGACACCTATAGAATAACGAATCTTGGAGGGGAACTGAATGCTTTAACCCTTTCCCGCCCCAGAAACATGAGCCCCATGATGCTCTATGACACGGCGGGACCGATTCTGGAACGGCTTCAGGTCCAAGAAGACTCTTTACGGGTCTCTCCGCGATTTGGCCAACTGAAGAGAGATGCTGCATTCACCTTCACATTAGAGTACGACCTGCCCTTGCAAGACTCATTGAAGAGAGTCGAGTGGTCAGGAAGGTACAGATTCACGGTTGAGCTGGCCGCAACAGATGGCTGGGTTGCAGAGCAATACCTCACAAACATCTCCCTTCCGAGAGGAACCGAGATCGATGCAATCTCAACGCAGCCAAACTCAACTTATCCACTTCCAGACGGCGGGCATCTTCTGGCCTATGATTTCGGTCGGGTACCCCCGGACCAGACTAAAGTTGCAAGTATCGACTATCGATACCAAATCTTCTCATCGTCTATCCATCCTCTTCAGTGGGTCTTGTCTCTGGAGGCCATCATTGGCGCCTTTGCTGTAGCCATCCTTCTCAGGAGGCCACCGAAAGTTGCTGTAGTGACTGCGGTTGACAAGATTAGGAGATTCATTGAACTTCATGACGAGAAGAGGGCTTTGAGGCTTGAGCTTGAGGAAAGGAGTGAGGAGCTCGTCAGAGGCGCTATTACAAAGCGCGACTACCGTGGAAGGAGGAGGTCGATCGAGGCGAGGCTCAGCGAGTTGAACAGGTCTCTGACTACATTGAGGAACGAGTTGAAGGCAGTCGATTCCAGATATGATCATATGGCAAGGCGGCTTGAGATGGCTGAGGGGGAGGTTGACGCATTAAGGGCTAGTGAGGCTCAGATCATAAGCCAGTACAGAGCTGGCCGCATAACCAAGGAAGTCTATGAATCCCTGACGAGGGACCTGAGGAAGAGGGTTGAGAAGGCTAAGGAGACGGTCGACAGCATAATCGTGACCCTTCGTGAAGAAATAAGATAGTACGATGGGACCTTGAAGGTCAGCCTAGATGTCCAGTCTTAAGGGCCGGTCAAGACAACGATTGTCTCGGTGCCTTGAGTTCCCAGCAAGTCTGCAGCTTGACAGGTTCTTTATGGTGAGTATTTGAACGGGTGTTTCGCCCTCTCCCTGTTCTCCAGAAGCTCCTCTATTGTTGGCCTACCTTCAACCGCCTTTCTGACGGCGTGTCTCATCGCCTTGTAATTGTTTATGTACACCCTTTTTCTGTCGACCGCCGAAGGATGGACGAAGACATTTGCTATTATTATCAGTTCATCAACGACTCCCTTGGGAAGTGTTCCGTCACCGACATTGTCCAGAACCGCTTTGGCAACAGCCGTCTGGGCGGGACCGTAGACCATGCTGGCCTGCCGCATACTCTTGATGGTGACGGTTGGAATGATCATTGTTGTCGGCTTGACAGCTAGATTTGGCTCAAGGATCGCTAAGAGGGGTTCATGACCAGCGGAGGGTGTGGCCTTCGCCTTAGTGAAGGTTTCGCCTAGGGGGCCTTCCTTGCTTCCCAGCATAACCTCCACATGTGCAACTTCAGGGCCCGAGCCTGCCAGAGCTTCACCAATCTTCAGCTTGGCGTTCTTGATCATCTCAGCCGTTACGCCAAGCGAGGTGAATCTTTCAGAAACAGGCTTTCCGGTCTCGACCTCTATCGGTGCGACTTTGTGCTCTAACTTACCAATTTTCTCCAAGTCCAACCTGAGTTCCTCCATATCCTCATAGGTCAATTCTCCTCCAACAGAGAGCGGCAACCTCACCGGTCCAACCTTGACCCCTAACATGTTGAGGGCGGCCTTCGTGCCTACAGGACCGCTCCTTGCGGTGATTCTACTTATCTTCTGGATCTTGAGTTGAAACTCTCGTGCCGTCTTAAGATCAAACCTCTTTACTGCCTCGTAGAGCTCGACCCAGATGTCTGGTATGAAATTTGCACTCGCAAGGATCATGCCTGAGGCGCCGGCTGCAAGTGCTGGGAGGACGACTTCATCGTGGCCGCATAGCACTGAGAGCCTTGATCCCGTCTTCTCAAGAACACTGAGCATATACCTGAGTTCTCCGCTGCTGTCCTTGAGGCCCACTATGTTAGGTATCTCAACAAGGTCCTCAACCATCTGCCATGTCAGGTTCACACCGGTGGCTTGGGGGATATTGTACAGGATTATTGGGAGATCCACTTTCTCAGCCAAACATCTGTAGTGTTCGTAGATCCCCCTATCCATAGGCTTATGGTAGTATGGTGTAACTACTAGGGCTGCCTCGGCACCAACATCCTTTGCGTGTCGTGTCAACTCTATCGCGAGTTTGGTGCTGCTGTGACCTGTTGCGGCTACGACGGGAACTCTTCCATTGACCTGATCTATTACGACCTCAATAACCTTCTTTCTCTCGTCTAACGATAGGTTCTGGAATTCACCTGTTGTGCCGCATGGGACTAGAGCTGACACGCCCAGCTCCACAACATAATCGACGAGCCCCCTCAATCTGCCCTCGTCCACTTCGTCTCCATCGTCTGTAAAGGGAGTGACGAGAGCCGGCATTACGCCCTCAGGTTTGAATACCATAGGTAAATCACTTAGCGGCGATATTACCCACGTTAAAGACTAGGACCCTAATAAGATATTTTCAGATTGATACTCGAGAATTAGTGTAGGTCAATAGGGAAGAATGAACAATAGAATTTGCTGTGAATGATAACTTGTCCAGAATCTAGGCTTATCCCATTCGACTTTGAGTAGAAATGACTCAGGCGGCGGGTTGAGCTTCAGGTGTCTTAGCTACTTCCGGCGGCCTCTCCAATTTTGGTTTTCCTTCGCTCCTGAGAACAATTTCAATAGATGAGACTGACCTTTTTCCACCTTCCGCGGTCTGGACGTCTTCTGTACCTATCTTGACATAATCAATCTTGAGGTTGTCTAGGAACTTTCTCTTTGCTATCTGGGATACATCAACGGCTGAAGTTATTGCTCGGCCTCTAGCTTTCAGTGTCACCTCTGTATTGCCACTGCTGATCAGGCTGATGACTGAGAGGACGTAGGTCATCACGGGTTTCCTTCCGATGAGGACGACATTCGACTGCAATCGGTCTCACCTGTTCTGTTAGACATACTTTTGGTCAACATGAATTTAAGGATACTCCGCCGGTACGTCGTCGGAAGAAGTTTTTGTGCAACTTGCTACGTGACATCTCAAGATTCTGCTTCTAATGATTTATTCAGGGAGGAGCTGATTCAAGAGTTCCTTGAAATCTACTCAAGGGTAATAGACCCCGCTCGCTCATGTCGGAAGGAAAAGTTTTTGAAAAAGGGAAAGCTAGCTACAAGAATTGTCCGTGTAGATTATGGCCCATTCGAAGATGCGTACAAGAAGGCGGATTGGCAGGAGAGCCATAGAGTTCGTGTTCTTAGCTCTAATGGTAGGCCTCATCATCTTTGCGGTTCAAGATATGTTCATTCGTCCTGGATCCAAAGAGTCAACATCTTCAAGAAAGGTTGCTCTGATAGATCAGCTCTCAATAGCCTTTCCAAATCCGTCTTTCGTAGAGGAGTTCACTAGGACCTTCAAGGACGTTGGGTTCATCTCAGACGTTTACAGCGGCCCTGAAGTCAACATTGACCTGTACAGACATCTACCGTCGATGGGGTACAAACTGATAGTCTTCAGGGTCCACCAATCTACACCGGTTGAATATCTCCTCCCAAAAAGCAGACCTGTGACTGGGCCTCCAGTATACCTATTCACAGGGGAGCCCTATGACGAGCACAAATACGTGGTAGAGCAACTTTCAGACTTGGTTGTTCCAGCAAGAGAGATTAACGGATCCAAAATCTACTTTGCCATAGGCCCAAGCTTTGTCCAGTCGATGTCAGGCAAGTTTCCAAGCACAGTGATAGTTCTTGCAGGTTGCTCAGGCCTCTACAGCGCTGACCTAGCGGACGCATTCATCGTCAAGGGGGCCTCAGTAGTAGTCGGGTGGCAGAGGTTTGTGCAGATGGACTATACCGACAAGGCCATCACCCGTTTTCTCAAAGCCATTACGCTTGATCGGACAACCATCTACAGAGGCATACTTGTAACGATCAGTGATGTGGGCTTGGACCCAGCCTACAAGACCAGCCTGTTCTGCTACCCTGAGGAGAGAAGCGGTCTTACATTCAATGAGGCCATTGAACTGAGGGAGACAGTTGTAACTCAGCGAATAGGAATCTTGTGCCTTGAGTCGATGAGGTTGCCCTCACTCACAAAGTCGCTTAAGACAAAGAGTTGACATATCGCTGCGGTTCTTCTGGTGCTGAAACGGTCTTTCTCGCACTTACACTTCTTGAGAGGTCTATCGCCGAAATTCCCATTGGAATATTTTCCCCATCAAAGTATTAATAAGACGCGGCAGTAGCCTCAGGGTCAAATCGGGCTGAGTCGCTTGAGAACTCATCGAACAATCGAGCAGATCAACGAGAAGATCAAGAAAGGCGAAGCTACGGTCGTCACGGCTGAAGAGATGACTGAGATAGTGAAGAGCCGTGGAGTTGAGGTTGCGGCCAGAGACGTCGATGTAGTCACAACTGGGACATTCGGTGCGATGTGTAGCTCAGGGGTCTTCCTCAATTTCGGCCACTCGGATCCACCTATCAAGATGGAGAAAGTAACGCTGAACGGTGTCGAAGCATATCACGGGAGCGCTGCCGTGGATGCATATCTCGGTGCAACAAAGATGCATCCAGAGAAGAGATTCGAGTACGGCGGGGGCCACGTCATTGAGGATCTTGTTGCTAGGAGAGAGGTAGAACTCATAGCCTCAGGATACGGAACTGACTGCTATCCGAGAAAGTCAGTCAGGACAACAATAGCCATAGATGACCTCAACCAAGCAATACTCTGCAATCCAAGAAACGCCTATCAGAGATACAACGCGGCCACAAACGGAAGGGACGAGTTGGTATACACCTACATGGGCAAGCTCCTCCCGAACTATGGGAACGCAACATTCTCAGGTTCAGGAGAACTCAACCCCCTAACAAACGACCCTGACTACGAAACCATAGGGATAGGTACCAAGATCTTTCTCGGAGGCGGAGTAGGATACGTCACAGGCCCAGGTACCCAGCACGACCCGACCAACAGGTTCGGGACGCTGATGGTTCAAGGCGACCTCAAGAAGATGAACCAGAAGTTCCTCAGAGGAGGCACCTTCACGAATTATGGAACAACCCTCTACGTTGGACTTGGAGTACCCATTCCAATACTAAACGAGGGACTGGCAAAGAAGACTGGCATAAGCGACGAGGAGATCAAGACAAATCTCCTTGACTACGGAGTTCCACGTCGGAGCAGACCAATAATCAAAGAAACAGACTACGCAGAACTCAAGTCGGGAAAACTGACGCTCAAAGATGGAACAATCCCTGTCAAGTCTCTGTCAAGCCTCAAGATTGCGAGAGAAGTTGCTTCAACACTCAAACGTTGGATTGAGGAGGGAAAGTTTCTCCTCACCTCACCCCAAGAAAGGCTACCGGTTGAAGGGTCTCTAAAACCGATGAAAATAATCAGAGAGACACTCTTCGCTCAGAACATAATGGTACCCGCCATAACCTGCAAACCTGAAGAAGAAATAGGAACAGTCGCCAGAAGAATAGTTGAAGAGAACGTTAACCATGTCGTTGTGGTATCGCCAAGCGGAACCTTAAGCGGCATAGTCACCTCATTTGACATCACCCGAGCCGTAGCTATGAAAGAGTCCATGCTCTCAAACATAATGACCCATCAGGTTGTGACAGCGTCGCCTGAGGAGCCAGTCGAGTCGTGCGCCAGGAAGATGAAGAAACACAACATATCAGCTTTGCCGGTGATCGACGCTCAAAGAAACATTCTCGGCATAGTGACAAGCGAGCGGATAAGCAGATTGTACGGGGAGTACCAGTAAGAATGAAGGTTCGTCTGGGATTCAATAAGGAGAGAACCGCAAAACCGATCATATCATCTGTGATCTTGAAGACCAGAGCCCCGATAAACATTCTGCGGGCAGAAGTGGATGAAAGAGGAGGAGAGGTCCTCGTAGAGATACCTGATGAAAAGGCTGAGAGCGCCGTCGCAGCCTTCAAGCAGATGGGTGTTGACGTCCAAGTCGGAGGATTTATTGAGATTGTACGTGAGAGATGCATCGATTGCGGGCACTGCATAACGATATGTCCAGTTTCAGCCATATCTGCAAAAGAAGACCTAACAGTCATCCTCGATCAGGAGAAGTGTGTAAACTGTGGAGCCTGTGTGGACTCTTGCCCCACAAGAGCCATAGAGATGCTCCAGTAGGAGGGTTTGAGATCTCGAAAATTCTTAGGCTCCGAAGGGTCATCGGTGAGTCCTCGATACTTGTAAAGACCGATCTCTATGAAGCGGCTGAGGTAGCCTTCCAATCAATCCTTGGGAACAGGAAGAAACTCCAGAAGTATGTGGAAGAACGTCCTGAGTTTCTCCATGCTCTAGAACCGATCACAATAGAACAGCCTGCACCTGAGGTTGTCATGAGAATGTCTGGGGCGGCCGAGGCAGCGAAGGTGGGTCCTATGGCCGCGGTTGCTGGAGCCCTTGCAGATCTCGCTGCAGAGGAGATGATGAAGAAGGGGGCCAGAGTCGCGGTTGTCGAGAACGGCGGTGAGGTCTCAGTGAGGAGTGATGTAAAGCTTGATGTCGCAGTATACTCAGGAGACTCTTCCCTCTCTGGAAGGTTAGGATTCAGAATCATCCAAGAGGATCTCCCGCTAGGTCTGGCCACAAGCTCAGGTACTGTAGGCCACGCTCTAAGCTTTGGCTGCGCCGATTCAGCCACAATAATCGCTGAAGACGCGGCTTTGGCCGATGCGGCTGCAACGGCGGTATGCAACGCTGTCTCAGCCAAAGACCCGAATAAATCGATTCGTAGAGGCTTGAGGGTTGCTAATTCAATTCAAGGAGTCAGGGGCGCCCTAATAGTAAGAGGTAACCGGGTGGGCACGGTTGGGCGTCTCCCAAGACTGATAAGTATTGGGCAACTTTCAAATACTAGACTTCAGGGCCCAACCTTCAAGGATTATCCGTTGACTCTTCTGAACTCCATCTTATAGAGTTCCACATTTGAGCCTTCACATGTTCTGACAAGATTGCCCTCGTAGTCGAGGCAGACGACTACCTTGCGAATCTTCTCTAAGGAAACGCCTTTTGACCTTGCATAGCCGGCCGCGAGCCTACAGACCTGCGCGACAGAGGAGTCCCTTGCCCTAGTCTCGACCTCCACAACCATGGTGTCTCCTGAGCCGTCTCTCAGTAAGGTATCGATGACCCCCGCCTCGGTCTCAGCGTTTGTCTGGAGTAGAACCGTTCCCTTTCCCAATGATTCAGGGTAATCTGAGATAATCTTGATCAGAGGATCTTCGAGTATCCCTCTTGCCTCAAGGTGCTCATCTGGACCAAATCTTAGGATTCTGGAAAGTGAGTCCTCTGTGCTGCTGTACTTTGTGCCGAGCAAATGCGGGTAGACATCTATAGGTACGTTGTTCTTCTCCAGCAGGATTACTGGGGTATTCTTGAGGTTGAGCCTCTTACGCCCGGAGAGGGGGAGGGGATGATTTCCCGAGCTGACTATTCTGCCTCTCACCTGTGGTGGAATAGACCTGATCGATGACTGCAGCTTCTCAACCTCCTCCGAGTTGAGGCTCTTAGCCTCGAAGATTTCATATTCGATCATCCACCTATTCCTTATCTTCTCGAGAAGAGAAAGTAACCTCTTGATTTCTGATGCGTAGACACCGGCAGGGTCAGAATAGAGTTTGATCCTGTACAAATAGCAACACCAATGATGAATCGTCTCAGTATATTGAGACCTTGGCAATTCCGGGAACCTTGAGCAACTTCGGTATCAGGTCTCCTGGCAATTCCCTGTCTGCTATAAGTGTCAACTTTGGTTCAGGAGAGAGTTCAGGGTCATCAACTATTGCTTGTCTGATGCTGATGTTCTCTTCAGCGATCAATGTCGACGCCTTGGCCAAGATGCCCACTACATGTGGGTCGTGGGGTTTTATCTCTAGTACCCCAAAACCCAAGTGTTTTGCGATCTCCCTGAGTGAGAGGCCGGCCGACCTCATATGCATGAAGATCTCTCTCAACTCAGGGCTAGAGGATATTGTCTGGATGGTCTTGGTGACTGTTCTTCTGTCCACGCCGGCCGCCTGTGCCACCCTCACTGTTGGAATCTCGATCTGGTTACAGTAGATCTTGCCGTCTCTTATGGACAGTCCTGTCTCGACCAGGAGTCTGGCTACCGCAATCCTCTCTTGGTGACCTTCCAGATGTTTTGCTATGTTGTTCCACATTTATGGTCATGTACTAATCTGTACACGTAAGATTAAAATATTTCGTATGAGGCCTATAGGGGACAAAAAAGTAAGTTGGTGACCATAATGATGACGAAACCATTCAAGGTAAACCTGCCCGTTGAGGAGATGCCCAAGAAATGGTACAACATCCTCCCGCACCTACCACCAGGCTACCCACCACCACTCGATGCGGAAACTCTCAAACCTCTCTCACCGGAACCCTTGCTGAGACTATTCGCCAAGGAGTGCATCATGCAGGCGGTCTCAACCGAGACCGAGATAGACATTCCAGAAGAGATCCTTGAAACCTACATGAGAGTTGGAAGGCCCACACCTCTCCAAAGGGCTACGAGGCTGGAAAAGAATCTTGGAACTCCAGCCAAGATCTACTTCAAGAGAGAGGATGTCAATCCTGTGGGAAGCCACAAACCGAACACCGCCATACCCCAAGCTTACTACAGCATGAAAGAAGGGGTTGAGAGGCTGACAACCGAGACCGGAGCCGGACAGTGGGGTTCGGCACTAGCTCTAGCCTGCGCCCTCTATGACTTGGACCTGACAGTATACATGACCAGGAGCAGCTACCTGACAAAGCCGGGCCGCAGAATAGTCATGGAGGCCTATGGAGCAGAGGTATTTCCTTCCCCAAGCGACAACACAGAAGCTGGAAAGAAACTGCTGAAGGACGATCGAAACCATCCCGGAAGCCTTGGAATAGCTATCAGTGAAGCTGTCGAGGACGCGCGCTCTGATGAGAAGTCGAAATACTCCTTGGGAAGCGTTCTCGATTTCGTCCTCTTACACCAGAGCATAGTTGGGCTGGAAGCTAAGAGGCAGATGGAGCTTCTGGACGCCTATCCAGATTTTGTCGTAGGCTGCATCGGCGGCGGAAGCAACTACGGAGGGATCAGTTACCCCTTCATGCATGACAAGCTGAAAGGAAAGAGGGAAACGAGATTCATTGCAGCCGAACCCTTGGCTGTGCCTTCGACAACTAAGGGAGTCTATCAATACGATTATGGCGACACATCCGAGATTACATTCCTTGCAAAGATGTATACCGTCGGTCACACTTTTCAATGCCCACCAATACATGCAGCAGGCCTAAGATATCACGGAAAAGCACCAAGCATGTCCTATCTGATAAACAAAGGTTTGATGGAGAGCCGGGCCTACGGTCAAAATGAGGCTATGGAGGCCGCGGAACTCTTCGCAAATACTGAGGGATTCATCACGGCGCCGGAGACAGCTCACGCAATCAAGACTGTTGTGGATCTTGCACTTGAATGCAAGAAAACAGGGGAAGAAAAAACGATACTCTTCAACTACAGCGGCCACGGCCTACTTGACCTGAAAGTGTATGAGGAATATCACGCAAAGACCCTCAAGGACTTTGCGGCTACGAAAGAGATGCTCGAGGCTGGGCTTAGGGCAATACCTAAGGTCCCTGCCTAACCATTTTTTTCTATGATTATCTGAAGTTTTTACAACAATTTCTTTTACCGATGAGACTTATAGTTCAATCTTCTCTCCATTGCGTGAGAGTACTTGCTCGAAGACATCCTAAGGGAATGGGACGGGGAAGAGAAGAAACCCATCCTGACTCGCTTGAAAGAAAAGGTGCTAAAACCTAGATCTCTCAGAGAGAGGGTCATCTTTTGTATTTATCGTCTCAAGGTTCAAAAAGACAAGTTAGAGATAGTTATTCTAAAGCTTAAGCGGCGCGATAAAGAGTTCTTGGGCAAATGCGTCGAGGCGAAAATGGCGAAAGATGAAGGTAGAGCCTCGATCTACGCCAACGAATGTCACCAGATAAGGAAGATTTTCAAAGTCGTCTTCTACTGCAAGGTAACCCTCGAGCAGGTGGTTCTTAGGCTTGAGACCGTAGAGATACTATCAGACCTAGCTGCCTCCATCGTTATCCCAGTGAACTTGGTTAAAGAGATAAAGAACAGACTGTCTTTTTTCTTGCCATCAATATCTTATCAACTCGGAGAAATTGCGTCTGAACTTGAGGATATGGTTCTGGTGGCAGGGAGAGTCGAGTCTAAACCTTTTGAAGTGTCAAGTCTCACAGAAGAAGCTAAGGTAATACTTGAGGAAGCACGTGTGGTTGTTGAGGCAAGAACTAAGGAAGCCTTTCCAGATCTTGATGAGCAATCAACTCCAGAACTTGAACTCGGCTAGTCAACAAGATTGGCACTACATCTTTGGCTGAGACGAAGTTCTTCAGCGCCAGCCAGAATCAGGTCTTATGTCAGCGAGCGTGTGGTCGCCTAGCGCTATGAGCCTTTACAATCTTCTGATTCTTCAATCAGGTAGCTTTTCCTGTTTCTTGGAACCCTTCGGTAGGATGAGACAGATCGCTGCAGCGGCCAACGCGAAGATTGAGGCTGAGAGCATCGCATTTCCCAGTCCAAACTGGTCTCCAAGCTTTCCAACGAGCAATGGAGCGACGATCCCGCCTGCACTTCCTAGGCCGGAGATGATGCCTAATGAAGTGCTCATAGATTCCTTGGGAACATGGTCGCCTACTATAGCGTAGGGTATCGGGAAGCCAAGAAATATCCAGAAACCAACCAGTGAGAGCAATATCAAAGATACAGGATAGGGAATCCAAAGAAAGAACATGAAGAAGAGCCCCATGAAGAGGGAGCTCAGGCCGAGAACGAGTCGGCGGCCCATCTTGTCTGAGAGGTATCCGCCTAGGGGTTGGCTGAGTATTCCGAAGATTAGCATTATCGATGTCGAGACGCCTGCTGCCGCAATATCCAAGTGCAACTCTCTAACCAGGAATGTCGGTATGAAATTTACTGTTCCAGCATAGAAGACTGTCCTCAAGAATTGAACTGCTGCGGCGACAAAGATAATTGAAGCGGCACTTAATCTGAATCCGCTGCCCCTCCGGCCTCTAGCACCTGCGGGTAAGTAAAGAACTAGAGCGCCAGCCAGAAGGCTCATAACGACTGAGAATAGGAGGGCTGACCTGAGACCATAAGCGGCCAGAAGAGCGCCCAGAAGCGCTGGGTAGACTCCGCGGCCTACACTTCCACCCAGGCCATGAAATCCTACGCCGAACCCTCTTCTCTCAATGTACGCAGCGGTGACGAAGGATATCGCGGCTGGATGGTAGACGCTGTAGCCGAAGCCTGCAAGGAAAGAAAGGAGAAGTATCCAAAGCAGTGAGGGAGCGAACTGTATTGAGTAGAAGCTTGCGCCCATCAAGACTAGGCCAGAAGCAAGGTAGATCCTCTTGTACCCAGTGATGTCGGAGACATAGCCTAGAAGTGGCTGGAAAACTACTGTAGTTGCCGAGTAGCATGTCATTATTGTACCAACCTCAAAAAGGTTGAGGGTGTATCTTACCACTAGGAGAGGCATGATCAATGGGAGAACCATGTCTAGACTATCGTTGACGAAGTGTGCCCCAACGCATATGCCCAAAGTGGTTGATGGTCTCTGACCTGGCGTGCGGGAACGCAACTATAGTCACTTCAAACAGTTTCTTTTCAGGTGAAGGCTACAGATGCTGCTCTTATTGTTTTCTTCATGTTCGGGTGTCTTCATGAAGTCGATTTGTAAGAGTCTGTGCCTACATATACTGAGTCAACATATGTTAGAGAATAGGTTTCAAAGAATGTTTGAGATGAATCAACTGGCCCAGAAAACTTCCGACTCAAGATTTGGGAAGTCAACTGGATCCTATATGTAGGGATAGAAAATGAGGGCGAGAGTAAGGATTGGCTGCTGTGGATTTGCAGGTTCTATGGCGGGCTACTTTAGAAAGTTCAAGGTTGTTGAAGTGCAGCAGACCTTCTACAGGTTACCGGAGGAGAGGACCTTACTCAGGTGGAGGTCGACTGCGCCGAGAGATTTCGAGTTTACAGTGAAGGCCTATCAAGCCATAACGCATCCTAGAACAAGCCCAACATGGAGGAGGGCCGGAGTAACATCGCCTGAGAAGCTTTCAGACCAGATCGGCTTACTAAGACCGACCAATGAGAATTTTGAGGCGTGGAAAAGAACAAGGGTGGCTATGGAGAAGCTAAAGTCAAAGATCTGTGTAGTTCAGTGTCCCCCATCATTCATCGCAACCGACGAGAACATCAATAGCATGAGGATTTTCTTCTCCAAGATCGAACGTAAAGGGATCGATATAGCTTGGGAACCTAGACACGAAAGCTGGTTCAGAAATCCCAAGAAGGTGAGAGAACTCGCAGACTCCTTGAGTTTAGTTCATGTTGTTGATATCTTCAAGAGAGAGCCTCTATCAAATCATCCCATAGCATATGTGCGGCTTCACGGCCTCGGAAAAGAGATAAACTACTCATACAAGTTTACTGAGCAGGACCTAGAAAACCTAAGATCCAGGATCTTGGGACTGGCAGGCAGGAAAAAAGAGGTCTACGTATTCTTCAACAACATCACGATGAGGGAAGATGGCTTGGCCTTCAAACGTCTTCTGGAAACAATCTATGCTTGGGGAGATTGTGAACTATCATAGTGGCACTACATGGAATTGACACTTCGATACACTAATGTTGCGGAAATGGGCTAATCTTCTTACGAGTCATAACTTCTAGTGTGGGACTTTGAAGTGAACTGACAATCTAAATTGAGCGTCGGAGTCTTTGAGAAGGTAAAGAACGTTGCGGGAGACCCTTTCTCCAGGTGATCCGATGATTATGTTCGGATGGCCTTCCCTCGCCCCGTCCCCTTCTACTAATGCGTGCAGATATACCCTTTAGCTTACGCGATTGATAACAATGGACCTTTCCCAGCGAATTTTCTGATGGCAAAGAGGACCACGACTGAGATTATCGTTAGTATGAATACTATAGCGACTGTCTTTTCGATGTCGGCAGTTGCAAGATTTAGATATATGGCAATAGGTAACGTTTCGGTTTTCATTCTAGTTGCTCCAGCAAGAGTCACCGTAGCCCCGAATTCTCCTACTGCTCTGGCCCAAGACAGAATTATGGCGGCGAACAAACCATTTCTTGCTAACGGAAGAGTCACCTTAAAGAATGCTTGGAGCCTATCACACCGCAAAGTCCTTGCTACTTTCTCGTACATTGGGTCTATGTTATCAAAAGTTGACTTCATAAGTCGAATATATATTGCGCTTATCACTGTGAACTGGGCCAAGACTATGCCCGGTTGTTGAAATACGAATTCAAGGGTTGTGTCCTGAATAGCCCTACCTGCTGACGTACTAAAGAACATGAGTAGAGCGGCTCCCAGAGATATTGGAGGCATAACTATCGGAATGTCGAGCAATGTGTCTACAATATTCTTGCAAGGAAAATTCATTCTTGACATCATGTAGGCTGCTGGGATCGATATGAAACTAGAAAGAAGTACTGCGATAGTCGCCGTCACAAGGCTCAGTTTAATTGAAAAGACTATCTCTTCTGACAAGATGGTTGAAGTCAAAGTCTTCAGGTCGGTATACCATGCCATAGAGACTAGAATTCCTAAGAAGAAGAGGATGAAGAACGCTGTTGATAGCACAATCGCCGAAACGAAAAGCCTGTCAGAAAAAGATGTCATTTCAGTGCACAAGAGATGACTACTTGTATTCTGCTAGCTGTGGTATGGAGGCTACAGGGGCATATGCTTTGGCTTCTTCGATTGTTGACAGATAACCGTATTTCCTGAAGATCTCCTGTCCCCCCTCTGAACTAAGGAAGCTTAAGAACTTCTGTGCATTCACTTTGTTCTTTGAATATGCTGATATGGCACCTGGTATGCAGGCGATCTTGGGTATTCTGTCTGGCTCTATAAGAACCAGATCTACTTTGTCGGGGTTCCATCTTTCAAACACACTCCAACCGATTATTGCGTCTACCTGCCCTGTTGTTACCAAAGCTGCTGTTTTTTCGCAACTTTCAGCATAGACTACTATGTTTCCTTTCACATCCTCGTATAGGTTGCTATGCTTCAGGATTTCAACAGCGTATTCACCGACACAGACAGAATCAGGGTCTCCGATACCAACTCTCACACTTGGTTTGGCTAGGTCCTCAAGACGCTGTATGTTCTTGGGGTTACCTTCCTGCACTATGATGGCTGGAACTAAGTAGGCGAGTATCTCTGTGGTTCTGTCATCTACTACATCATCCTTAATTGCTCTTAACATGTAATCGTGTGACCCAGGTATGTAGAGGTCACCAGTCTTAGCTATCTTCATCTGTGACAGCATTGTGCCAGAACCGCCAAAATGCAATTCTACATTGATTTCGTAGGCTCTTTCAAACTGCTCAGCGGCTTCTTCCATCACCGGCTTACTTGCCGCGCCGCAAAAAACTGCAATACTTTGTTCTCCTGTGCTTAGTCGATGTGTGTTTAGAAAAAAGGCATAACCCCCAACTCCTATAGCTACTGCCGTAACCAATAGGAAGAGGCCGAGGATTCTAATCTTATTCGTTGGGCAACACCTCCATGGCGATGAGGAAAATCTTAAATAACGATTGGCTATTTAACACTTGCCATACGTATTTACTGTCGAAGCGACAGTAAGTGCATACACTTACGACCGAGGTTTCAGCAGAGCGGGCATGGAGAGTAAAGATGCCAAAAATAGCTTTGAATAGTATAAGCAAATCGTTTGGGGATGTTAAAGTCCTAGACAATTTGAACTTCGACGTAAGAGAAAAAGAGTTGATGGTGGTACTGGGGGCCACTGGTTGCGGGAAGACCACCACGCTCAACATAGTAGCGGGACTAACAAAGCAAGACTCAGGAGATGTTTACATTAATGGCAGGTTAGTCAATGAAACTCCACCAGAAAGGAGACCGGTGGGTGTAGTCTTTCAAGATCACCAGTTGTTTCCCCATCTAAAAGCGTACAGGAATATAGCTTTCGGTCTTGAGGCTATGAAGTTTCCTAGAAATGAAATTGGCCGGATCGTTCAGGAGAAACTTGAGCTTTTTGGAATAGAAGCCATCAAGGAACGTTACCCATCTATGTTAAGTGGTGGTGAGAAACAGCGGGTTGCTCTAGCGCGGGCCTTGGCAGTCGAACCGGAGATACTGCTTCTGGATGAACCTTTCAACAATCTCGATCCTCGGACGGGCAAACATCTGAGGCTGGAACTCAAGAGAATTCAAAGGCAATTGGGAGTCACAAGCATCTTCGTTACACACAACCTTTCGGAGGCTGAGGAGCTTGCAGATAGAGTCGGAATAATGAATGATGGAAGGATTCAGCAGGTAGGGCCTCCTCAAGAGATCTTCTTCTCGCCTGAAAACGGTTATGTCCACGAGTTCTTGGGAGCGCCGAACATACTTGAATGTGAATCCTTTTCTCCCATAGGCAACGACTTGGCGGTAGTCAGGACACACGGATTGTCCATAATAACCCCGTATGAAGGAAGACCGATCAAGAAGCTCTCCATACTGCCGTCAGAGATCTTCATATCAAGATACCCGATACCTGGCCCACACGTCAATGTATTCGAGGGAGAAATAGTAAGAATCCGGCCTTCAAATACACTGACACAGATCTCGGTCAATATGGAAGGCCATCATTACGTGGTCGAAGCTCCTGTGGAAACCTGTAAGAGTGAAGGCTACCGGGAAGGAACAAAGGTCTTCGTCAAACTGAGACTGCGATCGATAAAGACTTGGCCTTGTGCTTGAAGTCTTGGTTTGAGAGATATTTTGGTGGGCTGGTATGAGTTGTGTCACGGCCACAATCAATAAATAGATCCTATAGAGTCCCGCTCGATATATTTCACGGTACATAACGGATGGATTGAATATGGCTGAAGAGCTTCAGATGAAACCTAAGTTTGTGACGGGACTGCTTTTCGTGACGCTGCTTCTATCAACCTTTGCTGGGGTACAGCAGGTCTCGGCAAACTACACGTTGGGGCGTCAAGGCACTGACGGCCCTGAAGCGCCGATGGGCAACCCAACGAACACCATGCCTGATAACCATGTCACCCAAGCGTATGCCGAGGCAAATGGCTACACCAACTTCCACCTTGCATGTGTCAGTCCGGGACTTTTCTACAGTCCATTATCAGTACAGCAGAACTACTACTCGCCCGATGGGGCAGTAATAGTTGACACGACTGGCAACCTGTACTTTTACATCAACATATCCAACCCTGCGAACCTTTCAAACACTGCCCAGCCTGGTCTGGATATCAGCTGGGAGAAGCATAATGGTAGAGCAAGATGGCTCTACATAGCCATACCTCCAGAGTTCACACCTGTAGCTGACACAACTTCCAAGTGGCGTGTCGTGACAAGTATAACCATTGATTACCACTTCATCAAGACTGGAAGATTCGACCAGTACCATCCTCTCGCACCAAACTGGTGGTACATTGCGATATCGGCGCCAAACGTGACTGACCCGGCCACAGGGAAGTCGTCTAACTACCTCTATTCGGCTGGTGAAGATCCGTTCCAGAACAGGCAACCCTACGAGAAGCCGGACTGGCGCTGGGGCATGTACGAGGTTATAGCGTACGACATGAAGGCTCCATCATGCGCTGGAAAGTACTTCTTCAAGGTCTTCTACACAAAGACCCTCCTCTTCGACCTGTATGAGCAGTATGAATCATTTCCGCCTGAGAACTATCCGCAACTCGTGGTCAAGGGAGAGGTTGACCCAGGATACATAACGGGCAGAGTACGTTACGCAGGCCACTCCTCATACTACTACGGATACTATTACGGTTCAGGAGTACACGCGCCAGGAAAGGTCTGGGCTAACGGAACGGCGCTCGACCCAACAACCAATGAGCCTACCGGAAGAGAGGTCTGCGGAGTCGGCTACTTCAACGCGACCGCTGAAGGCTACTATGAGATTGAGGGGCTCGCACCAGGAATCTACACAATAACGGCATGCGCCGCAGGATTTGTACCGAGAACCCTAGCTACCCAAGTCACGATAAAGAGAGGCCAATCAGTACATGGCATCGACATATATCTCCATCCAACCTCGAATCTCAACTTGACCGTCTACTCGAAGTGTCCAACAGGCCCTGTTGACTGGCCTGACTATACTACCATTGGAAAACGATCAACCCCAGGCCCTGATGGTCTCGGGGAGGTTGGGAAGTTGCTGGCGACACTCTACCCGCCAAACCCACAGCCACTGACGGGATGGCCTTACGCATATTATTTCGTAGAGGTTACTGATGCCGACGGTACAAGGCTTGCTTGGGTAGACGATTTCTTTGACATATCTGCGAGTCCGAGAACCTTTACTGCATTCCTTGGAAACCCCAGCTGCTATTCTGGAGTCGAGACTCAATGGGATGGGCATGTGCCGGATGTCAACGCTCACTTCACATGCGGACTGGTCCCGGGACAGTATTTCGTCAAGGCTTGGGTCTTCGGCTACTGGCAGGCTCTGGGACCTTTGCAGGTGAGTTTTCCAGAAGCAGAGTTTCCTGGAGGCTTGGTCTATCAAGAGATGGATCTGTGGAAGAGCGGCACTATCAACGCGACAGTTCACTTTCACAACCAGGAACTTCCGTCGGATGATGTAGCGCCGAACCTGAACTCAGTCTTCATAGTGGAGGCTGTGGATGATTATGGCAAGGTTCAAGCGTGGAACTTTACTAATGTCGGGTCGGCGCAAAAGAGTCAGGCGCTCAGTCTTCAGCTTCTTGGATACGGCCCTGAGCCGATGAAGCGGAAAGAGCCTCCACACGGTATGCCAGAGGGAACGTATGAGATAAGAGCCTACTACACGGGCTATGTTCAGCAGGAGTTTCCGTCCCATACAGTTCAGTACTGCACCAGTGGCTCACTCAGCTTCCATCTGGTCAAGGGTGCAAACGTAACCACAACGGTCTATTCTAGGGACTGTCAGGATCCTTCACAACCTGTGGATTGGCTGCATCCACCCTCACCTTTGAGGGTCTATCTCTTCAACTCGAACGGTGAGTGGGCTGCAGGAGGATACTACGACCAGGCGAACCAGCAGGCTGGAACAGACAGAGTAGCATTCTCGGGCACTTACTCTCTGGTGGGTCAAAAGCCAGGTGTCGCTGACTATTTGAGGGGTGAGAATAGGCCTACCGGGCTGCCAACAGATGTTTACAGGCTCCAGGCCTATACTCTCGGATATGTTCAGACGCAGATTCCTGAGGTGTGGGCGCAGAAGGGAAGCTCCGCTGGGGACATCCCGCTTTATCTGTTGACCGGCGCCGAGATCGATGTGGTCTTGGACTTCAAGACCGAACTCATTCCCCACCCACTGCCGGACGATGTCTACAGCTACCAGTTCAGGATACATGCATACGATGCGAATGGTACACTCATGGCAGCTAATATGACGGGTGTACCTGTCAACACCGACTCTATTGTGAGTCAGCATCCTTGGCCTGGAGACCTCAACCCTGCACAGCCTGATGGTGTGCAGTCCTGGGTCTTCCAGCTCTTCGGCTTCGGTGAGTTCACTTCGCCGGAGAACCGGTTGGTCACGAACGGACCTGGTACGACATCGGCATACGCACTTGCAGGAGGCGGACTATTCTACAGATATGGGGCTCCAAACACTTGGCCCACCCTATACAGGAAGAGGTTCGGCTACTACTCACCCTTCGCCAAGTACCCAGGCTTGCCTAAGGACAGATACTCAGGCGACTATAGGGATTATGGGATACCGCCGGGCACCTACACGATAGTCGCGGAGGCTTGGTATCCGGACTACCCGGGCAGATACGTCCAGCTTCAGACGGTGACCGTGACGGTCGCGTGTAAGGGGCGGACAACGGTTGTCTTTGAGATGGACCTTTTGGGAAGAATCTCGGGCTCGGTCTATACGAGGAACTTCATGGGCGACTTCAGGGCTGGGTCTTGGTTGACAGATACTATGGAGGGTGCTGAGGTTTTCTTCAAAGCTGACACGCCTGTCGACGGTCAGTATGAGGAGTGGGTCATGCCTGGAACCTACATAGTCACCGTGAGCTTGGCTCCGCCTGGGAATGAGGCTGGGTACAGAAGCCAGTCGAGAACCGCGGCTGCAACATGGGGTGGGGAGACCTCGGGCCAGGACTTCTATCTTGAGGAGTCGGGCATACCTATCCCGGAGTTTCCGGCTTCAGGAGTCTTGGTCTCGCTCTCAGCAGTAGCCGTGGCGATAACCCTGCTGCGGAGACAACGAGGGACACGGCTGGTCTGCACAGGTGCTGGCGGTAGGGTCCACCGTGAGTCGTGAGGTTGGTGGATAGATTCACCTATCTCTCCGGCTTTTTCCTTTTTCTGTCTTGAGAGGGGGACCCACCCCCCCCACCCCCTAGGGGGGTCGTAGCTGAGTTATCTGTCTGTTTCCTTGCGGGGTTGGGTGTTCAGGGGGTTTCTACGCTGGTCAGGATGAGTCTCTCGGACGTGACGTCTACCTCTACTATCCTAGCGTTCTCGACCTGTTTTGAGGTTCCCAGGATGTCTTTCAGGGAGACTTGGGTTCCGGTCGCCTTTGCGTAGACCGCTCCCTCGAAGACCTTCTCTCGGTCGAGGAATACTTTGAACTCGCACATGGGCTGTTCTGGATGGTTTTGGTTCTTCGGCTACTTACATCTTGCTGAGCAGGAGTGGTTGTTGGGGAACTCGGGGTGTGAGGTTCGGTGTCATACTAGGTATCTTGCTTTGGGAGTAGTGGAAGCAGCATCGGTCTGATTACTCGGTAGGCGGCTAGGGAGATGGCGGAGTCGATCACATGGTGCGCAACTGTTCCGAGAGAGACTAGGAGACTAGCCGCCTCGGCCGCCACCTTCACGACGCCGAAGACGGGTCCTAGTGTGTAGACGACCAACCCCTCACCGACCGCGTGGATTGGGAGCGCTACTAGGAGCAGAGCTTTCGTGTAGCTTCCACCCCTGAAGACGTATATTGACGCAGCGACTCCGAAGATTACGTGTGTGAACGCTCTTGCTGCGACGACTGGGCCGAGTGTTGCGAGGAACCCAATTGTTGAGACGAGGCCGACGAGAGCCGCTGCTGAGGGGCCGACCATGATTGAGAGCATCGATGGAACGTGGGACGCGGCGGTTCCGGAGTACTGGATCGCGGGAATATAGATCTGGAGCGGCGTTCCCCTGAAGACGAAGGGAATCGCGATTGCGAAGGCTGAAAGGACGCCGGACAACGCCACCTGAAGATTGTTGAGTTTCCAGATAGGTCTCAAAGAGGTTCTTCCCCACAGAATGGACGCTAACCTTTTCCCTGTTTATTTAAGCCTTGCCAGAGTCTTGGGGGAGAACAGCCCTCTGACTCACAGTAGTAACAGGAGTCTGATTCCTGGTGATTGCGCTTGTGCTTCCAGCTACAAGGAGAAGAGGCAAGAACTGAAGAGGTAACTGAGGAGTTCTTACTCTGTAGTGCTTATGCCACTTATCCTCTCAGTGCAGGCGAGCTTATGCCTAAGAAGGTGAACGCTCTCCACGTAGTTAGTTTTTTTAAACTTCTGAAGCCGAAACAGATTGATACGCATAAAAGCGCGGAAGGAAGCAATTGGATAAGAAACTGAAACATGTTCTCCTTATGATGCTTGTATGTCTTGTTTTTCTCGGACCGACCAACATACTTATCCCTTCAGGATCAGTCCATGCAAGTGTACCGCCACCATGGCGTATTTCTGTCTCCCCGGATACAGTGTACATCAGACCTCCCCATTGTTCAGCTTCTTTCATCGCTAATGTTGCCGCGGACTACAAAGATAAGCCGATCACAATACTTCTCGATGATAGAAGCGAGGGTGATTGGACGGGACCTGGCACCCTTATATCTCATGTCCTTTATGACGGAAACCCAAAGCTACCGAGCGAATTGCCAGACTATGAAGCAGTCGTGACGATAGGCGTTGTTTCACCATGGGAGAAACCGGCGGGAGAGTATAGAGTAAGAGTATATGCTTACCCAACTGGTGTTAATCCATACGAATATGATGTATACGCGATCTTGACTGTAGTCATCGTGGATACCGGGGTAAAACGGTGTGACCCTGACTGGACACCGCCTCCTCCTTCAAAGTGTCGTGAAGGTTCTATGGAGATTCTGGAGTATTGTCCTGAAGGCGTCACGTGTAAGAGGAGGAGAGTGTGTGTTGGGGGTAACTGGGTAACAGAGACTCTGAGTTGCCCTACGCCTCCACCACCATACGATTGGTGGCGCTGGCGATGGCCCTGGGACTGGTGGGGAGGGTGGCGGTGGCCTTGGCATTGGAGAGGGTGGACTTGGTGGTTCTGGACTGGCGAGCAGCCCTTCGATTTCACCTTGAGGGCTGAGCCCACAGCACAGACCGCAAAGGCGGGACAGTCGGGCACATTCACAGTGAACGTTGATCGGGTCTCTGGCACAGTTCAGCCAGTAGCTCTAAGCTTGACCGGCCTCCCAGGCGGGGCATCCTACTCCTTCAGCCCAGGATCAGGGCCGCCTCGACCCATCTGTTCACTAGCAATGCCACGCATTCGAACTGATTCTCTGCCCCAAGAAAACGTGTAACGCAATCCAGCTAATGCCACTTGGAGCAAAGCCTCCTTTGTCGCGCTGCGTTTTTCGAAGATCTCTAAAATAAGCAAATTCCTGTCGAGAACGCGAATTCTATCACCGAGTTTCTTCTTAATTCGGAATATTTGGCCAGCAGAAAGCTGTCGAGTAAAGATCACCACTTCGATTGAATCCTTTTCAATGGATCTTCTGATCTCGTCGAGTTTTCCTTCGCCTATGCAATAGGCTGGATCGGCTGAGTCACGATGTTGTGTAACTTGGCCGACCACATTGTAGCCAGCAGTCTTAGCGATGTCATTAACTTCATTCATTCGAGGTTTATTGCTGGAAGTAATGCACTCCACAAGAAGCGCTTTCAGATCCCACACAGCCCTCAAATGCCTTACTTGCTAGAGTCCTCTTATCTGTAGCGACGATTTCTCCTATCCCTAGTCTCATTCTTTTGCCAAGCCCTCTTTCTCTGGGTCTCGATCCTTGTCCTGCCAGGACTGAAATATGTGAAGTCTCTTCGGTATTGCTGTATCTGGGCGTAGAACCTCGAATAACCGTTCTCATCATTCGAGAGAGAAGATATAAGCTCGTTGAGTTTGATTCTAACGGATTCAGAGGTATTATCCTCCCAAGCTCTGGAATAGACATCATAGGCGATATGGAACTTGAAGTCCTGCGGTCTGTCGATATCGAGTCTAGAAGGGGTCTTCTTCTCTGAATTGTCTTTCATGATGCGTCTTAGACTCTTCTGGACGATTACCATACAGAACCGTCGTATTTAGGTCATCCTGAAGCAGCACATGCATGTCTGATGTGAATAGAAGAAGGAAGAAGATTCACAAGGGCCCTAGGGAAACTTGATTTGATGAGTGTTCAACCTTGTCCCTGAGAGCTCTGTACCTTACAGGAGACGATGTTGACTGTGGCCGTGAAGAAGACTTTTACCTGTCCTTTCTCGATGATTGCCTTTCACACTAAGATGACGTCCTTACTGTTGAAACGTGAAGGAGTGTAAGATACTGTGGCAAATTGGAAGAGTAAACGTCGCTGCAGACGCGGATACCCCGTAGCGGTCCTGGTGGGTTTCGAAGAGAAAGGCGCGGTTCTGTGGCAGATATTCAGCAAAGTAGTGAAACCCTATGCCGCGGCGAAACTCAACGGCAAAGACAACAAGAGCCTCTATAATTTTCACGAATGTGTCGTAGATGCATTGAGGCCTCTGCTAAAGGAGGGCGTAAGTAGCATAGTGCTTACGGCTCCTATGAAGACCAATTATGCAGGCGGCTTTCTCGGCCACATTCGAAAACATCACCCGTGGCTTTTTCAAGAAAATGGCTCCAACGCTGCTACCTTCGGTGAACTGGTCGGCTCTGCAGGCCAACTTCACGAAGTGTCTGATTTGGTGAAGACCGAGGGGTTCCGAAAGGTACTATGCGAGATTACATCAGGAGATGCCAATCGTATCATGGATACTCTAGAAAAGCGTCTTAATGAGATTGATGGCGGTACAGCTGTCCTATATTCACTCGAAGAAATAGAGGAACTAGTCAACAGTCAATGGGAGTGCGGTAACCTGAAGCCCGAATATATTGTGCTGACGGATAGATATCTGGCTGATACCAGAGAGAAGAATAGGGTTCACAGGCTTTTACAGATTTCAAAGAATAAGCGTATCAAAACAAGGATAGTCAACGCAGAAGCGAAGGCGGGTATTCGTCTTGGCCAACTCGGAGGCCTAGTCTGCTTCACCGAGCCCGAATAGTAAAACCAGCATATCTGTCTCTCGCAATACGCAAATGAGAGATGCATAGTGTGTGCACTCGTGATACACACAAAGCATTCTTTCTCACATCTTTGGAATCTCGAGATTCTTACGTCCCAAATTGTCTCATTGAGAGTCATGACACCAAGAATGACAGGTATTTCCTAGTGAAGTTATCCTCCAGGACCCCACGCAGCTGAATGATCAAAAGTTAAAGAGCAAGGCAACCCAGTATGAGATGATCTTGTTGATAGGCTTACGAGTTCTACGAAGAGAGCTGTTGCACAATGGGCGGGGGAGACCCCGCGGCCAACGGCAATCTATGCCCGAAATAACGCGTCTCTGGTATCTGATCTGGGTTTCGAAGAAATATGGGCTTGAAACACAAAAATTTCTTGCATGTTTCTTAGATGCATGGACACATGAGAAATCGTCGTACAATGGCATATCGATCCAATGCCGCCAAAAGACAAAGGATGAAGGTTTTTTTCTCGTAACACAAGATCAAAAGGTAATCACACAACTACGCCTTACCGAGGCAACGTTGAAGCACCTGCCAGAAGTAGACTTTGAAAGTCCGCCATGGAACAAATCCACTTCAGTTAGGAAGATCGAGAAGTTGGGACCTGTTGACATGCAAATCAAAGATGTAGATTTGAGGGTCAAATGGGTCAATCTGAAAGCAAGGATCGTTGAGAAACCAATTGCGAGGACGGTCTTCTCGAGGTTCGGCAATAATCCTCTCGGCCTATCAACCTCAACAATCTCTGATGGTACTGGTTCTATCAAGTTGCCGCTCTGGAACGCCCAAATAAACATGGTCTCAATTGGTGACACAATTCAAATTGAGAATGGGCGGGTAAGAACGTTTAGAGGAGAACTGCAGGTGAGTGTTGGCAGAACTGGCAAACTCAAGGTAATCGAGAACCAATCAAAATGAGCAGTGCACACTTGATCATAACGTTTTATGGCGACGAACGCCACTCCAGAATTGGATGTGGCCAATAGTTTTTTTAGATATTTGGATGCTAGTCCTGATGGCGTAAACAGAAGTTTATCTCTTGGCCTGTATCCTTTGGTAGCCTGCGTTACTGAGGAACCCTTCAATCGAGTGAGAATTGAAGGACAGACAGATCTGTGGTGTGGTCTTTCCATCATGAATGGGATCTTGATCCTACAATCGAACTGTTTAGAAAAGGTTGAGAGTTATGTTATTTCATAAAGTCTCTTTTGTCAACGTAGAGATTCAGGTTTTTCAGATAAGAGGGCGCGTTGCTTGAAGAGCCGGCCAATGTAAAGCGACTTTCAACATGGATCTTGAAGTGGGCACCCTTAGTCACTCCTGAATAAATCATGAGTATCTCCCCTGGTCTCCCGTTGAGGCTTTCTTCATGGCTTATCGCTATGCTCTTGTCCCTCCTGGCAAACCAAGACTCAATATCCCGCCTCATAATCGTCTCAATCGAATCGAAAGATATCCCTTTGTGTTCATGCTCAAACTGAGCGGTCAGCGCCTTTCGACACTCTTTGGTTAAAGTAGTTAGGTAAACGAACGCCTTCTCCACGAGTTCACGGCCGGTCAATGTATCCGTCAAAAGAGCAAACTTCCTTATTGAATAGAGATACACATACTTTTCTCCTTCAGAAATGCCTTTCGCACCAGACGAATAAGGCCTACATAGAAGGCTTAACCAGTTTAGATTATACTGCCCCGCACCACCTGTGTGTGTTGCGGGAAGGTGTGGCCGACAGGATACTGTCACTCAATAACAAGGGCTAAACAATATTCATCAGCGTCGGACTAGATTCATGAAGAAGTGTTTAGTATCAAATCGGCAGTTCCTCCAGTTTTTTGGATCAAAAATTGAGCTAGCACGGCACCCACATAATCAAATTGGTGGGCCCGCCCGGATTTGAACCGGGGATTTCCACCGTTCTCAAGATTCCCGTACGTCTCTGACAGAGATTAAGGGTTCACTTACTCAAATCCAGCCTTAGATTTGTGAGGGTGGCGTCCTAACCGCTAGACCACGGGCCCGCACCACATATAGCCTGCTTGGTGTTACCTAAAATATTTGACTGTCGAAGATCTAGAGTCTGGGAGAAATGAAGGGCTCCGCAAAGTACAGGCGAAGACCCATTCGCGAAACAATAGAAGAACTAGTGGATGGGTTCGGGAAGAGATATTCAACAGAACTAGGCATAACCCTAGAGGGCTCAAAGACAGATGAGGTATTCAAATGGTTTCTTGCCTCGATTCTCTTCGGGGCAAGGATATCGGAAAAGACTGCCTCCAAAACCTACCTCAAATTCATAGAGAACAACCTTAAGACTCCTGAAAGTGTCTTGAGGGCGGGCTGGGATAGACTGGTTGAGGTGCTCGATTCAGGAGGCTACGCCCGCTACGACTTCAAGACAGCTACCAAACTGCTTGAGGTGATGCATAACCTCAAGAACATGTATGGTGGAGACCTGAACCTGCTACATGGTGAGGCGACCGGTCCAAGAGACCTTGAGCTGAAGATCAAGGAACTCGGCAAGGGTATAGGGGACGTAACTGTGAGTATCTTTCTCAGGGAATTGAGGGGAATCTGGGATAAGGCCGACCCCCAACCTCAAGACCTGGCAATGGAAGCCGCGAGAAGACTTGGCTTCACTAAAGGAAAGGTCACTGAAGAGTCTGATAGAATAGAGGTTCTTGAAGAACTCAAGACCCTCTGGTCCAGAAACCGAGTTGAAGGGAGGGGCTTCATAGATTTCGAGACTGCGCTCGTTAGGTATGGAAAGGATGTCTTGAAGAAGAGGAAGAGTTCCAAATCAAGTTCTCGGGGCTGACTAGAACTCTTAGGAGCTGGCTACCAGCTCAACCCTCCTCTTCTTCTTGAGGAGTCTTGTGACCCTGACTATGCCTGAGAGCTCAAGCTTCATCAGGACTCTGTTAACCTCTCTGAAGCTGACGTCTCCATACGAATCCTTCAGTTCCTTGAGTAGGTCGGTATCGGTCATAGCTCCCTTCTTCTGAAGTATCTCGATGATGACTGTGTAGATTGGGTGTGGACCCCAAACCTTCTCCATGATGATTTCGCCCCTAGGTCACGGGGATTGCTGCCCTCTCGCCCGCAAACCTCTTTGTGAAGCTCTGATACCACGTATTCATGTCTTGAGTTATGCTGGGCTTGATCTTCGACATGGCGTCCTTGAAGTCTATCATGGTGACGTCTCTTGATTCTACGTCTCTTCTGAGCGCGTTCATGGCGGCTTCACGACAGACGGCCTCGATATCGGCGCCGGAGTAGCCCGCGGTGAGCCTGACCACCTGGTCCAGGTCGACGTCTGGTGAGAGAGGCATCTTGGCTGTGTGGATCTTGAAGATCTGTTTTACAATCCTCTGGTCCGGGGCCGGGACGAAGATGAGCCTGTCGAATCTGCCTGGTCTGAGGACGGCTGGGTCTATTAAGTCAGGCCTGTTCGTCGCTCCTACGACGACAACGTTCTCCAATGACTCTATTCCATCGAGTTCTGTTAAAAGTTGGCTTATGACCCGTTCCGATGCTCCTGAGTCTGCGTAGCCCATGCCTCTCCTTGGGACTATTGCGTCAAGTTCGTCAAAGAATATTATCGCCGGCGCTGCTGAACGTCCCTTCCTGAAGACCTCCCTTATTGCCTTCTCGCTCTCCCCAACCCACTTCGAGAAGACTTCGGGTCCCTTTATAGATATGAAGTTGGCTTCACTCTCTGTCGCAACAGCCCTCGCAAGCAGGGTCTTGCCGCATCCAGGCGGCCCGTACAGGAGTATCCCTTTGGGCGGTTTGATCCCCATTCTCTGAAACATTCCAGGATTCTTGATCGGCCACTCAACAGCCTCCATAAGCTCATTCTTGACCTGATCGAGGCCGCCTATGTCTGTCCAGTGGACCGTTGGAACCTCGATGTAGACTTCACGCATGGCTGTCGGAGTGACTTCGCGATAGGCCAGCATGAAGTCCTCCATCTTCACCTCCATCTTGTCGAGGATGCTTGAGGGTATCCGTTCCTCCTCAAGGTTTATCTCTGGGAGGTATCTGCGGAGGGTCTTCATCGCCGCTTCTCTGCATAACGCGGCTATGTCTGCCCCAGTATATCCGTGTGTTATCTCCGCAAGCTTCTTGAAATCAACATCTTTCGTGGCCGGCATGTTTCTTGTGTGGATCTGGAGCATCTCGAATCTTCCCTGCTTGTCAGGGACTCCGATCTCTATCTCCCTATCGAACCTGCCTGGTCTGCGCAGCGCTGGGTCTATTGCGTTCGGCCTGTTCGTTGCGCCTATGACTATTATGTTCTCTCTGGAACCCATCCCGTCCATAAGCGAAAGTAATTGGGCGACTACTCTCCTCTCAACCTCACCGGTCACTTCTTCCCTCTTGGGCGCTATCGCATCCATCTCGTCGATGAAGATTATGCTAGGCGCGGTCTCCTGGGCTTTCTGGAAGATCTCCCGCAACCTAGCTTCGGACTCGCCATAGAACTTGGACATTATCTCTGGACCTGATATGACGTAGAAGTTTGCGTCCGACTCATTCGCAACCGCCTTGGCCAGCAGGGTCTTGCCGCATCCAGGCGGCCCGTACATGAATATTCCTCTTGGAGGGTCTATGCCGAGTCTCTGGAAGAGCTCAGGGTGTCTGAGCGGCAGCTCCACCATCTCACGTATCCTCTGTATCTGTTCGTGGAGGCCTCCAATGTCTTCGTAGGTTACGATTGGTATACCCTTCCTCTCAGGGGCTGGTTCACTGAGAACTTGGACGAGAGTGTTCTCAGTCACGCAGACAGGCCCTTTCGGTTTGGTTCTCGTCGCGACTAGGGGGACCGCGCTGCCGAATATGGAGAGCATCACCGTGTCTCCTTCGACAAAGGGCATATCCATGAATCTTCTCTTTACGAAGTTTACAAACTCCTCGTCCACATTCAGTCGGACGTCTGTAGGGGCGAATACTATGCTCTGGGCCTCCTTGACCTCTCCTTTCCTCACTGTTACGTACTCGTTGAGAGCTACTCCAGCGTTGCGTCTGAGCAATCCGTCCATCCGGATTATGTCCTGACCTTGGTCTTCAGTGTAGGCAGGCCACGCAACCGCCATCGTAGTCTTCTTTCCACGTATCTCAACGAAGTCTCCTGCTGAGACCAACAGTCTACGCATCGTTTCATTGTCTACTCTAACCTTTCCGTGGCCGATGTCTCTCTGTCTCGCATCGGCTACTCTCAACTGAACTTCCTCTTTTACCAACTATCTATCCTCCTTTCTCAGATCATCGTTCCCTAGCCAGTCGCCCGCAAGATATCTTGGGCTTGACTCAATATAAGTCTGAGTCGATTCCTCAGTCTCAACCCGGCCTTAACGGTTAGATTCTTGATCATTCTATGTCCCTTGGAGATCCCTCATAGCCCTTCTCATCTTGTCGAGGAAGAATAGGTATTCTTGCATAAGGCTTTCTCCGTGTCCGCTCAGGCCGTAGACACCCTTCGAGACTTCCCTTATCAGACGCGTCCTCTGAAGGATCTCAAGGTTCTCGTAGAGAAGCTTCGGGTTGACCAGCTCTCTGAAGAATCTCTTATCTCTGGGGCTCTCCCACATTGCGAAGAGCATCCTCATCCTGGCCTCGCTCTCAAACAGCTCGAGGGCTTCCAGGGCGCCCTCGAAGAAGTCTTCGAGATGCTCAAGCGTACCCCTCTCTATCTTTACCTTCTTTCTAGACTGAGGCTTCGTTGCTCTTCTGTAGGCTACTCGGTCGCTGTCGAATAGAGGGTATATCCATATGGCTTCCACATTCGAAGATTGGCCGAGAAGTCCCAAGAGTTCAAGCGATATGTCTTCACTTGCTCCGGCTTCGCAGAGAACCGTTATGAATCTGTCCTCGGAAAAGCCGCAGGCGTCTATGAATCTCCTCAGGCCGTCTGGGAGGAACCTGACCGCCGCATTAACATACACTTCTTGGAGGCCGGCCTCCATCAATTCCTTGGCTCCATGGTATTTCTGGAACCTATGTAGCTCTGACTCTTGCATTGAGGCGCCGACCCATTCCTTGAAGGCCTCGTAGCTGCTGATATGTTCGGGTCCAGCCCTCTTCTGCTTGGCTGTGGGTTCAAGCTCCATGTACATTTGCGGATTCCTTGTTACTTGTAGTAACGAATGTTTAGCCTTATAAATGTTACTTTAAGTAACAGTTAGGTTAGCGAAGCCCCGTAGACTCAGGTCCGGGTTACGGTGACCACCTGTATCTCGCTTACACCTTTGGTTGACTTCAGGCTCTCCTCCACCTCGTCCATCTTGCCGCTAAGTTCTTCTGGCATGAGCAGGTTCGCAACCAAAGCCACAAGTCCGAAGGCTATCGGTTCCTCCTTGAACCCCAAGACCGAGACATCTTTCGGTAGACTCTTCTCTATTTCAGTCTTCAACTGCGATAGATCACTAGATGGATTTGAGGGGAATACTTTGATCTGGGCTAAGATCTTCGCCATTGATGTTCTCCTCAGGGCCCTACGTTTCCGCACTTTGGACACTTGTAGTCTCTACCAAAGAGCCTGCATTTTTCACAGCGCCAAATGACGACGTCACCGCAGTTGGGGCACGAGAACTTCACAGTGGCCTCTCCTGGAAGAACTATTCTGCCGCACCAGTTGCACCATGGCATTCTGATATCCTCAGTCTCACTCAAACAGTTGACCCCATCTTCCGCGGTGACCCTGTGGGTCCTGAAAAGTTTCTCTCATAATATATAAGGGTGACTAGCTCGACGCCCGTGACTGTGCAGGGTGAATATATTCTCCGCTGCGCAGTTTAGACTGCCGAAGCAGGAGTTTAGGACTCCGCTCTCACCCCACCTATGGCGCCAGTCTGAAGTCTTCCCTAATGCTTGTTAGGACGATGTGTGTATTTGCTCTCTCGACGTAGAGAAGGGTCAGCAGTCTCTTTGTGAAGTCGTTCAGACTGTCCATACTTTCGAATTTGGGTATGATTATGGTGTCGGTCTGTTCTGCAATGTCGTAGACTGCTAAGGTATTGGGTAGTCTTGGATTAGTTCAGAAAGATCTCCCGGGAAGTGGTGTCTGAGAGAAACCACTCAGCAATAGAATTGTGGAAAACTGATCTGAAGCTTTTTCCTTCGGATGACACTTCCTGACGGCTAGGTTGCCCGGAGGCCACGATGCTTATGAGTTTACTCAGGATCCGGCGAGTCGGGGATCATCGTCAGAAACATGAAGAACCTCTTGGGCCTCTAGTCTGGCGAACACATTAGAGTCGCTGTGGGAACGCGGGAGGAGAATAGGAGGCTTATCGAGACGAGCAAGGCCCTCCTCTCAAGCTGATGAGGTTCTAGGCCACCAAGACGTCTTCTAAGGAGGCTACTCACAGAGCCGACTTCCTTTTCACTTAATAGTACTACCAATTTGAGTAGCATTAATAAGGCGCCTTCATCTGCATAAGACAAGAAGAGGTGTACAAAGTGCCATTCATAGGACCTTGGGAGATAGCGCTCATATTAGCGATCGTTCTCATCCTGTTTGGACCCAAAAAGCTTCCAGAACTCGCCAAGTCACTAGGCGACGCTATCAGACAGTACAGAACGGCTACGGAGGGCGGAGGCGGCCCCGCCGTCAGCACACCGACTCAAGTCACATCCACACAATCATCTAGATCAGCAGATATGTTGCTAGAGACAGCCAAGAAATTAGGGATCCAGACAGAAGGGAAGACCATGGACCAGATCTCCAAGGAGATAGCCGACTTAGCATCTCAAAAACAGAGCAAGTGAGATTGCGTTCGCACCAACCAGAAGCCTCAATCTTCACCCGGTCGAACAGATTGGGGTGGGACATCCCCCGCCATACTCCGCCTCAGCGCTGACGTAGTCCAAGAGCCCGCCAGTCTCCCTACCCGTCACAGAACCTATGTAGAGGACCTGCCTGCGCTTGCTTCCATAACGGTACACAGTGATCCCTTTACACTTCAGCTTGTAAGCCAGCCAGTAAGCCTTCTCAACATCATCGGGAGTGGCGTCATTAGGGAAGTTTATCGTCTTCGAGACCGCATTATCAACATGTTTCTGGAAGGCCGCCTGCATCCTCACATGCCACTCCGGAGAGATGTCGAAAGCCGTAACTAAGAGTCTCTTCATTTCTTCCGGGACCTCGTCTATCCCGCGAAGTGAACCTGTTCGAGCGATCTTCATGATCAATTCGCGACTGTAGAATCCCTCCTCCTTCGCCAACCTCTCAAACTCTGAGTTGACCTCTGTGAGTTGTGCTCCCTCCATCACATTTCGAATGAACGCCACTGCGAATAGGGGCTCTATTCCGCTGCTGGCGCCCGCTATTATGCCTATGGTGCCTGTTGGAGCAACGGTAGTGACCGTGGCGTTTCTCATAGTTCCGTATCCGCGCTTCTTCCAGATGCTGCCCTCAAAGTTTGGGAAGGAGCCTCTGGCCTCACCTATCTCAGCAGAGACCCTATGCCCCTCATCGTTGATGAATTTCATAATCTGCTCGCCAAATCTGAGAGCCTCATCTGAGTCGTATGGGACCTTCAGCTCTATCAGGGCGTCTGCAAAGCCCATGACCCCCAGCCCGATCTTCCGGTTGGCCTTAGTGACCTTCTCAACCTCCATGGTCGGATACTTGTTGACATCTATCACACTATCTAGGAAATGAACGGACTCTTTGACAGCCTCCCTAAGTCTGTCCCAATCCACATCTCCATCATTGACGAATTTCGCCAGATTGATTGAGCCGAGGTTGCACGACTCATTGGGCAGGAGAGGCTGCTCCCCACAAGGGTTGGTGCTCTCTACTGATCCAACTTGCGGGGTTGGGTTATGTCTGTTGATCTCGTCAATGAATACCAGCCCTGGATCTCCTGTCTTCCAAGCTGACGTTATGATAAGGGTCCAAAGGTTTCTGGCGTTCATCTTTCTAACAGGACTGCCTGTACGTGGATTGATCAGCTCGAAGTCTTGGCCTCTCTCCGCGGCCTGCATGAATGCATCGGTTACCGCGACCGAGAGATTGAAGTTTGTGAGAAAATCCTCTTTCTCCTTGGCAGTTATGAACTCAATTATGTCTGGATGGTCTACTCTGAGAATAGCCATGTTCGCGCCTCTCCTCCTCCCACCTTGTTTGATTACGTCTGTAGCCGTATCAAAGACCCGCATGAAAGAGATGGGCCCTGAGGCTATCCCCCCGGTTGAACCGACAAAGTCCCCTTTTGGTCTGAGCTTGGAGAAAGAGAAGCCTGTGCCTCCTCCAGACTGATGAATGATCGCCATGTCCCTGACAGTGTTGAATATCTCACTAATCGAGTCATTGACGGGCAAGACGTAGCATGCTGAGAGCTGGCCGAGCTTCGTGCCTGCGTTCATAAGTGTCGGTGAGTTTGGAAGGAACTCAAGCCTCGACATCATTCGATAGAACTCTTGCTCCGCGTCGATCACTCTATCCAAGTTTTCATACTTGGCATCCGCTGAGGCAATGGCCTTGGCCACCCTACGGAACATCTGGCTTGGTGTCTCAATTACTTTCCCATCCACATCTTTTTGCAGATATCTTCGCTCCAGGACGCTGACAGCGTTCACTGTGAGTTTCAGTTCGTCCTCGACACCGAAGAATCTCTTTGCCTCTCGAATCTCGGCACGTCTTTTCCTATAGAGAATGTAGGCCTTTGCGACTTCTGGAAGGCCTTCCTGCATCAGGGCTCGCTCAACTATGTCCTGAACATCCTCAACCCCAGGAACGGTTCCCCGAAATCTCTTCTCAATCTCCTCCACGACGACTCGTGTAGCCTTACCGGCCACGTCACCGTCCGGAGCCGAGACCGCGACCATGGCCTTCTTTATCGCAGCCTCGATCTTTGTCGGCTCAAAATCGACAATTCGACCATCTCGCTTGCGGATCTTCCGGATTTGAGAGGTCACCGACGTTCTTCCCCCTTTGTAGTTGGGCGACTGGGGCTTAAAACCTATTGACAGATCTGATGCCCGTATGACATACCAGCGGGCTCCACGCGTTGTCGTCGGTAACGGGCGTCTTGACGGGTGTAATCTCTGATAGATTCGCCTGTGAGAACTGGGCACGGCCAGACTGTGCACTGGGGTTGCGCGAAAAAATAAGGTGATGTTGCCTGGACCTATCGAGGTTCCAGGTTCAAAAACTGTGATGCGAGCTAGAGAAAGCTTGGAGCTTCCGTAGGTGGCGGTGCTTCCTCAGGAGGTGGTGCCTCAGTCGGGGGTGGAGTAACTACAGGTGGCTTAGGTTTGGGTTTGGCTCTCTTCTTCTTAGGCTTGGCCTTCTTAGGCTTGGTCTTCTTCATCTTTTTCTTTGGCAAGACTAAACTACCCAGAAGATGATTGTGTTCGATAGATTTAAAACTGTTTTGGGTACTCGCCACGAATAATGCCTTTGGACCGGATCACTGGCAACGGAGATCAGGGTGCCACCGAGTTGCGCCTGAACATGTGGAGGCGGGTGAAGCATTGCCGAGAGGGATTGCAGGCCGTTAGGTTCGGTGGAAGAACCGTGTATTGATATCTAGCGCGACTTTGCCAAGTATCGAAGTCTACCTAGAATCCAGCCAGAAACGTTAGAGCCATGGCGATAGAATCGTAGACTCCGTGCACTATAGCCACCGCAGTCGTGTTCCTACCAGTTCTCTGCCAGATGAGGCCCAAGACCAACCCTGCTACAAAGGTCGGAGCTATTGCCCTCAGTACATTCAACGCGTGCAACATTCCGAACAGGAAGGACGCTAGTAACCATCCCCTCACCTTGCCGAATGACTCCTCCAGACCCTGCTGAATATAGCCTCTGGCGAATACCTCCTCTACAGGTCCAACCAGTGCCATCGAGAATATTACCAAGATGATAAGTTGCACGCCGGTCCTCGGCGCAATGAGCCTAGCAAAGGCCTCCTCTGTAGGGTCAGGACCCAAGACTGCATTCTGTGCAAGGGCAATGGTCGCCGTCAGCGCAAGCATCGCTATTGCGAGAAGGAACGTCTTGAGCAACATGCCGATTGAGATCTTTTTGAATCCAAGTTGCCCGAGGCTTGCCCTGCTCCTTCTTGCGAAGGCTAGGGTCAACAGCAGTATTGCTATCTCGTTCACTGGAATCGATACTAGCGATAGGGGGTAGGGCGGGTCTCTGAGATTGACTCCTGAGGAGCCCAAGACCAATGCCGTAGCTAGGGCGACTATCAAGACTCCGGCGACAACTGAAATGTAACAGGCAAGAGCCGACTTTGCTCTCCACGTATTCCCAGCTTCAGATGTTTCATCATTATTCGGCGAGTCCAACGTGACCATCTTGACCCCACTGTAAGCAAGCCTTTGTTTTAGAGGTTTTCGAAGGCGCCTCTGGTGGCTTGGCGCACTTCTGATTGATACACGGAGACCTACCTGCGTATTAGGCGCTACTCTCAGAACAGACTGCTGTGTTGCTTTGGCTCCTTTCTTGTTGGAGAAGTTCTTTCAGGTCCTCCGGGGTATTCACGTTTGCGGCAACTTCCTTTGAGTTGACGAGAAATGTCGCCTCATCTATCTGTGGCTGGTTGATATGTCGGCTGTCTATGACGTTGATCCCAACTGGCCTCGCAGATTCGCCTTCACGGGTCGGTCCTTCTTCGTCCTTGTGCCTGTTGGGCTTGATCGAGGTGACCACCTTCAGTGAGGGTCTGCCGCACCTGATGTACTGCTCAATCACATCATCTATCAGGCGACTCGATACTAGAGGTAGGTCTGCCGAGATGACGAGAACCGTTTTGGGAACCAGTGTCCTGATAGCCTGTTGGGCGTCTGCAACATAGTCTTCGCCCTGCGTCTCAATAGTTTTCAACCCAAGTTTCTTAGCCATCTCTTTGGTCTTGGGAGTGTACAGACTTGTTGTGACAGCAATCTCCTCAACTCTTGACGCTCCTTTGAGTGCCTCAACGACCAGCTCAAGCATGGTCTTCCCACCGAGACTCATCAGGGGTTTTTCAACTCGGGAGGCTATTCTTGTCCCCCTCCCTCCAGCCATGACTAAGCCTACTACACTCAAGGAATCGCCACCAATACTACCAATGATAATGACCTTGCTAACTCGTTCATGGATCCCAAGACGTCCCCGGTGACGCATCCGAAATTCCTGTGTGACAGTTGGACGATTATCCCGCCAACTGCAAGGGCTGAGGCCAAGCCTAGAAACCCCCTCATCCCAAGGGCAAGTGCTGCAATAGTGATCGCGAAGATTGTGGCTATTGCGAACGTGGTTATGCCTCGCTTACCAGTCAGAGTCTGAATGAATACGGCACCGACCCCACTAGATGAAGGCTTGCCGAGGACAGCCCCAAGTACCATGGTGAGTTTGGCTGAGGCCTCTGAGACAATCATAACAGGGATTAACTTCTCTGCAGGGATAGCCCACAAACATGAGATCAGAAGTAGAGTATTGAGGAGTCCCAAACCTAGACCACCGGCGCCAGTGGGCTTGTCTCGCATTGCCGCTATCTTCTCCTCTGGCTGGCCTCTCAACATCAGGCCGTCGCCGAAGTCTAGGAGTCCGTCGAAGTGATGGAGGCCTGTGGCGAGATAGAGGATAGTGACCGTCAGGACAGTTGTGGTTAGGCTTGCTGGAAGAAATGTCGTCAGGAAGCTTCCCATTAGGCCCACAAAGAAGCCTAGACCCGCACCGACTAGTGGGAAGAGATACATGTTAAGCGCCGCGTCCCGGAGCGGTTCGGCTCCCGCCCGAACGGGGATGATCGTGAGGAACGATATGACACTCTTGAGGCCTCTTGACAATGGCATCAGGGTCACTCTTTCCTCAGTAGTCTAGAGTAGACATTTGACGAGGCGCCGGCGACAAGGGCTCCGATAGCGTCGTCGGCGAAGGGTCCGAGTTTGCGGATCACACCGGGCTTCGTCCGGTCGAATCTCACATATTCAAAGAGACCTTTGGACCCAGCAATGTAGTTGCTTATCGCCATTCCCATGATCTCGTCTGCCAGAAGACTCACGGGGTCTTTCGCGAATTCTCCTTCTGAGAGGCCTGGGATCAACCCTAGACGGCCGTCATCCTCCAGCCGCAATGCAGCTAGTACTAGGGCTGCCACATTATGGTCTGAGGAGGCTTCCTCAAGAGATCTTCTGAAGATCTTCATGGCCCGATCTCTGGTTCCAAATGATTCATGGTGTAGGTAGTTCTGCAAGAACGCGTCCTCCAAATCTTTGAGTTTGATGCCGCGTTCTCGAAGTCTATCTAGCAGATGTCGGTTGGGGAGGAGTCTATCGTGTCTTATGATTGCCTCTCTCACCGAGTCGTGTACGGTTTTGGCTATCGATCTCCCTAAATCTGAGGCCACACCTGCATACTCGCAGGTTTCGCTCTCGTTTGTTGTTCCAATCAGGATGGCGTCGGTTGAGGTGCCGGTTGCTTCCTCTCTTGAGTTGGCGCTTCTGATGTCAAGTTCCCTGAAGGAGAGTGTCTTTGCTTCGGTCGCGGTCTGGAGGGCGTTTGCAAGGCATCTCTCCGTCATCCTTGCGTCTGTCAGAACTATGATGTTGACCGTGCCAGTTCCGCTCTTCGACAGCTTGACATGTTCACCTGCCCGGGCTGCATTTGAGGTGCCTGCGGTGACTATTGCTGAAACCCTTATCCTACCGTGTTCAAAGGTTGAGAACCCGAATTTCCTGGGGTTGGCAGCTGTCATGAAGCCGACCGTCGTGCCGAGGTCAAGACGGTGCTTCGCAGCAATCTTTGACAGGTATGCCTGTGGGTCCGCACACCTGAAATTGCTTGGGACACGTTGAATCAAGATCGAGTTGGCTTTCCGTAGACCTCCATTGAGGACTGCTGAGCTAAGGACTTGAAGAGCGCTGTACGACAAAACGACCAGGCGTTCACTCGTTGCTTTGACAGATTGGCCTCCAAACGGAAGATTCAACCTCATCTCTTACTCACGATACCTCCGTATTCTCTCTCTATCTCCTCTTGAAGTGATGTTCTTGTGATCCGGCCGAATGTCATGGCCATTGAAGATATCGATACTCCGCCTGCTCCCACCCCCTCCTTAACCGCACCTGACTCATAGGCTCGTAAGCCCGGATACCTGGACTCGGTGAAGTTGAGGTTGGCTGCCATGACCGGGACGTCTCCCACTTGGCTGACGAGACCCGCCAAATCGGAGCTTATGTCCCTTATCAACCATGATGTAGTTCCTATGGCCAGCCTATCTGTGACAGACTGGTCGATTCCATTGATTATTGCCAAGAGGGCTGCCATCTGGGTTCCACCGGCCATGATTATTGGGACTTCTCTTGCAGCACCCATTATCAGTCCTGCGATAGATGCTTGTGTTGGGTCCCCTACCGCGGCTATCGCCTCCAAGGGTTTACCTTCCAGCTCTCCCTCCCCTATTCCGGTTGCCCCCATCGCTTCGCGAGCAACAGAAAGCTTGAGGTGGTGCGGATTGTCCGGCATGCTGCTGCTAACCTTTCCTTTTGCGTTCAAGCCCATGGCGAGCATGACCGATAGCGCAGTTGTCGTTCCACCGGGTATACTTTCACCTAGAACCAAGTAGTCCGCCGTCTTGGATAGGTCTCTACCCGCCGCCATACTCCGCTCAAATACTGAGGTGACGTTCTCTACGGCTCGACCTGTTCTTATGTCTCTCCCAGGTTTCCCGCCCACGTCAAGAAAGGGAGTTTGGGGCTTGACCTTTGAGCCCCCGTCAACGACTAGGATCGGTATTCCAGATAGGTTGATTGCGGCCCTGGTGATTAGTGCTGGCGTCGGTATCCCATCCGGTGTTACCGGTAAGCCATCAATACATCTGCATCTGCCGTAGTGGAGAAACTCGACATCCGCGGATGGGGTGTAGTCGGTGAGTTCAGGGTTCTTACCGGCTGCCGATATTCCCGGAATCTTGGCGGTCTCTGTTGTGGCTATTGTGCAAATGAAGAGTGGCCTCTTTCCTTCTATCCTCTTCAGAAAATCTTCTGTCCTAGAGGCGTTGAGGGCCCTCAATATGTCAGGGTAGTCAGACATTCCTTCTCAACCCGCAAACAAACAGGCGATCATTAAAGACGGGATGATGAAGGCTATCAAGGAGAGAAGGGTTGTAAACTTCATGACCTTCAAGGCGGGTGGAATGTCCTTGGCGGTCGGCATCCTCAGCTGATCTCCAAGCTGGTATGAACCAAGCTTTCGTAGCTGTACTTCGATTGACCCCGCCATTGCAGACATCGGCCAACCGGCGTTGAGGCTCGTGGTTCTGTCGTGTTCCCGCCTGAGAGTTGACAGGGGATTTCGCCAATCTCGACCGAGAATGGCGGTGGCCAAGATCATCATCGTTGCGGTCAGCCTCGCCGGCAAATAGTTTGCAGCAGTATCGAGTTTGGCGGAGAACCATCCTATCTGGACATAAGCCGAGTCTTTGTAGCCGACTGTCGAGTCGAGCGTGTTTATGGCGCGGAAGGCCATCGCGCCAGGTACACCGAAAAGAAAGAAGTAGAATAGGGGTGAGACTATCCCGTCGACAGTACCTTCCGCTATAGATTCTATTGTTGCGGAAGCACAGAGGCCTTCGTCAAGCTGCTCTGTTTTGCGTCTGACTATCTTGCTCAGTGCCTCTCTTGCCCTATGAATATCTCCATCTTCCAGGGCTTCTCCAATCGGCCTTGCGTGCAACTCCATAGATTTGATTGCGAAGGATGTCTTCAGAATCAATGCTCCCAGAACTACATAGACGGGCTGACCCAGCTGAGTCCTCGCGACCTCTAGAATGAGGAGTGTTGAACCTATGGTTGCGAGCAATACTGCCAGTGCAAGGAGACACCCGAGGACGCGGCTATGGAACTTGCTGCCAACTTTCCCGCTTAATCGCTCGGCAACTTTCCCCATCAGAACCGTTGGATGAATCCTCTCAGGAGGCTCACCAGCTACAAGGTCAAGCAGAAGAGCAAGACCCAGGATGAGTATGTGTGAGGGGATGTCTTCCGTAAGATTGCTAATCAAGCTCATTTGTCTCAACTTTGCGGGTATTTCAGAGACTCTCAAGAAAGTCCAGAAGAATCAGGTTCTGCCTCCTTGTCTTGATCGCTACTCTGATGTGGAATTCATCTAAGCCTTTGAAGGAGCTGCAGTCTCGAATCATGAGTCCTCTTTTCAAAGCGCGTTCTGCAATTTGTGGTCCGTTGAGGTCCGTGCCCCTAGTATCAATCAGTATGAAGTTGGCTTCAGAATCGTAGACCCTTAACTTACGATTCGTCTTGAGTCGACCCATCAAGAAGGTACGTTCTCTTGCCACAAGCTCCCTAACTCTTTCAGCATGTTTATGATCTTTGATTGCGTGTTCCGCCGCGGTCTGGGCGAGGCAGTTTACGTTCCAAGGGATCTTCGCCTTATGGAGCAGTTCTACGGTCTTCTCTGATGCGAGGCCATACCCTATTCTGAGTCCGGCTAGACTGTGAAACTTTGTCAGACTCCTCAGAACGAATAGATTCCGATGATTCTCCACTTCACCGGCAAGTGAGTATTCTTCTTGGTTCTCAACGAAGTCCATGAAGGTCTCGTCTATGAAGACCAGTGCTTCATGGTAGGCTGAGAGGTCAAGTATCTTTAGGAGGTCATCGCGTTTAGTAAGATTTCCTGTTGGATTGTTAGGGTTGCAGATGAAAACCAAGCTATCTTTGCATATGTGGTTCAAGATGGCCTCAACATCTACTTTGAAGCAGTCCCTCGGTTTGATCTCCTCGACTCTTCCTCCAGCCCTCAAGATCGCCGACTCGTATTCGCTGAAGGTTGGGATTGGTATGAGGGCGAATGTTCCCTCGCGAACGAAGAAATCCGCGAAGAGGTAGATCAACTCGCACGAGCCGTTGCCGACGATCACATTTCTTAACGAGATACTACCATGCTGCCTAGCTACTAGTCTTCTCAGATTCGCAGCATCCGTTTGAGGATAGAAGCTAATCTTCCAAAGGCTATTCTTGATGGCGTTCAGAACATTTCTTGAAGGTCCGAGTGGGCAGATACTTGAACTGAAATCTATCAATTCGCCACTTCTGATTGCTGATTCTTCCGCTACGTCCCAAACATTTCCCCCATGCGGCCTTGTTTCAAGTGTCGTCGATTCTCTTCTGGCAATGTCCGGTTTCCAGCTCAACGGGTCATGTCCTCCGCATCGTAATCAACTCTGTCTGCCTAGTATGGTCTGCATCAGTCTTGCTCCTGATACTCGTCCCAGTCCACCCTTTGCTGCAGCGCGTTCACTATACTCTCTGACATTGTCAGGTTTCGTCTGACCTCCCGCAATCACTATCGGTGTTGGATGACTGGTATGTCGTCTCAAAGCGGTTGATGAGGTGTGGTCGGCAAGAAGGGTGATAAGTGTCGTCTCAAGGTCCACGTTCTCGAGGAACTGACCGAGCATCGAATCGATCTTCTTTATGATCAATACCTTTGAAGATACTTCACCATCATGGCTGGCTTCGTCAGGGCCGCCAACATGCAGTAGTACAAAACTGTGATCTTTACAGAGCTCGAGCGCAGCCTCGGCCTTCGCCTCTACGTCTGTATCCACTCCGCCCGTCGCCCCAGGCACTGAGGCAACCGTCATTCCAAGGGTTTCGCCTATTCCACGTACAAGAGCAGAACCGGCTACACATGCAGCCCTCAGGCCATATTTGGAATGGAACGGTTCAGGAGACGGTTTTCTGCCAACACCCCACGGAATCATAATGTTGGTCGACCTATCGGAAGCGGCTGTCGCCCCTGAGAAGCTCCTTGAGAGGATCCTGTTGCTTTCTCTTATGATTGCATTTATGATCATCGAGGTTCTCTTAGCATGAGGGGTGTCCCCAAGGGGGTATGATCGTGATGCTGCCTCGCCTCTCATTGGGGGCGGCGTAGATACTTGAGGTGATAAATTATCTCCTCGCAGAACAAGGACCCCTTTGAATCTCCAGGTCTGTTTGAGATGAAGGTCTATGCCCCAATGGTGTGAACAGTAACTCTGCAGGGATTCGGCGAACTCTGAGCTGTTTGGCCCGGGACTATTGACTCTCTCCCTCAAGATCCGGAGATTCTCGTCAACCAATGCAAAATTGCATCTGAATGCCAGGTCATTATCTTCAAGAGTCAAGCCGGCTCCCAGAGCTTCCAGAGGTCCTCTTGAGATCTTGGTCGAGAGATGTGGATAACCGAGAATAGTCATAATCGCCACCTCGCTCTCGGCAGCGGTGTTTGGTCCGAGTGGTTCTAGGCGGCCAGAGCGTCCTTTGGAACAGATCTTTGCCATGTTTTTGCAGTCAGCGACTTCTAGTGGTGTACGGCCACCAAGCTCTGGCAAAGGCAGGTCGGACATTCCGTCTCCAATTATCATGAGGGTTGTCATGCGTTGTCCAAGGCTTATATTATGGTCAGGGCTTAAAAGGCGGTTGGATACTCCATCCATGTCTCGCCGGCACATTCAGAATAATTGTTGGTAGTTGCTTTGGATACGTCTGAGGGTCAATACTTACTGTTGCGGCCTTCAAAGTGGGGTCTGGTTATCTCAGCCCTTCTGGCGTTGCTTGTCTTGGCGATGTTCATCTCTTTGACGATAGGTTTTTCGAGGTTATCACTTGTGAGCGTGGTCAAGGTCTTACTGAAGTCTACGCCCTTCGTTGGGGATTCACTTGGGCTAGTTGGGCCGGACGAGAGGGAACTCATGATAATCACTGGTATTAGGCTACCTAGGATTGTCGCCGCTATACTGGTGGGAGCTGGACTCGCACTTGCTGGGGTTGTATTCCAAGGAGTATTCAGGAATCCCATGGCAGACCCCTATGTCTTGGGGGTTTCGTCAGGGGCGGCACTCGGGGCGGCCCTAGCCATAGTCATGCGAATAGGCTACTCAGTTATGGGCGTAAGCTCAGCATCGATTCTATCATTTCTTGTAGCTACCCTAACCGTCTTGGCCGTCTATAACATAGCTAAGGTTGGGCCACGTGCCCCGGTTGTCACGCTGCTATTATCCGGCATTGCGGTGAGCATCTTCCTCTCATCACTGGTCTCGCTAATTGAGGTCTTCTCAGGATCGGAACTTCATAGGCTTGTATACTGGATGATGGGTGGATTCTCCTATGTGGAATGGCGGGATGTCTTAGGCGTCTTTCCACTCGTCTGTGCTGGTGCTGCACTGACATACTTCTTCGCAAGGGATCTGAATATCATGACTCTTGGTGATGTGGAAGCCCTACACTTGGGGGTTAGCGTTGAGAACTCAAGGAAGATACTGCTGGCTCTGGGCTCCTTGATGACCGCCGCGGCGGTGTCGATTGGCGGCCTTATCGGTTTCGTGGGGCTCGTGATACCCCACCTCACAAGGATGCTTGTCGGGCCAGACCATAGAATATTGATACCGAGCGGATTCCTGACAGGGGCTCTATTCTTGGTCTTCTGCGACACTATTGCGAGGGCGGTCTCGGTCTCCTCGGAATTGCCTGTAGGCATAATAACAGCACTATCTGGAGGTCCGTTCTTCATCTACCTTCTCAGAAAGAGCAGGGGAAGATACGCGATATAGAGGAGAGTCTGGCTTGGTCTGCATCAGGATAGATGAAGTGGATTTCTTCTACAACTCACTGGAGGCCCTCAGAGATGTCAGCTTCGAGGCGAAGCAGGGCGAGTTCATAGGCATAATCGGCCCCAACGGCGCTGGCAAATCAACTTTGCTTGGAGTCATCAGCAGGGTCCTCAAGCCCAAGTCTGGAGCTGTACTGCTTGAGGACCTGGACATAAAGAAGATGAGCCAGAAGAGTCTGGCCAGAAAGATGGGTTTTGTGGCTCAAGACAGCGGCATACCGTTCAGATTTACAGTCTTGGATCTTGTTCTGATGGGGCGGAACCCTTACCTTGGCAGGTTCAATATGGAGTCGTCTGAAGACCTAAGGATCGCCCAAGAGAGCATGAAGAGGACGAGAATATTCCATCTGGCCGACAGGGCTGTGACAGAGATCAGCGGCGGAGAAAGGCAACGTGTACTCATAGCAAGAGCCTTGACTCAGACCCCGAGAGTGCTTCTGCTGGATGAACCCACACTCCACCTTGACGTCAGTAGCCAGCTCGAGATAATGGATCTACTCAAAGATCTAAGTAAGAAAGAGAATCTGACGATAGTTTCCGTATATCATGATTTCAATATGGCTGCGCGATATTGTGACCGGATACTCCTTATGAACAAGGGAAGAGTTGAAGCGGTCGGATCCCCAGGAACGATAATCACAAGGGAGAACATAAAAGACATATTCGGGGTTGATGTCCATGTCGGACACAACTTCCTTACCAACTCAGTCTATGCGGTCCCCTTGGGAAGCCAGAAACCCAAAGCATCAAGGAAGGAACTGACCGTTCATCTGATATGTGGCGGAGGATCAGGCGCCATCCCCATGCGTAGGCTAATGAATGAAGGATGGCAGGTCACGGCTGGGGTCCTGAATCTTCTCGACACAGACTACGAGGTGGCTGAGTCCCTGGGCATCTCGATCGCCCCCGAAGCACCATTCTCACCCATAACAGCGAGGGCACATGAACAGAACCTGCAGCTCATCAAGAACTCTAACGCGGTCCTTGTGACAGACTTCTTGGTCGGTCGGGGCAACATAACGAATCTGGAGGCCGCCAAAGTTGCAACGGAGTCGGGCCTCCCAACAATACTGATCAATAGCAACTCGATTAGTGACAGGGACTTCACCAACGGTGAGGGAACAGCCATAGTAAGGCAACTGATAGATATGGGCGCTGTCGTAACCAGGAGTCTGGATGAGGCTTTGAGTATTCTTGAAGGCTTAAGGAGAGATCATCTAGGAGGGACAAAGGCCTCTTGAAAGAGATGATAGAGATCGAGAAACTTGAGAAGAGCAGTGCTGCGGGTCCCCAACCATCCTTCTCAAGATATGAGATCCTGAAGGCCCTTGAGGTCATGTATAGGTCAGGCCCAGTGGGCAGAAAGAGGCTTTCAAGCATCCTCCATCTGGGTGAAGGCTCAACAAGAACGATTCTTGACCATCTGCAGACAGCCTCGCTTATCAAGACAACCAGATACGGATGTGAGCTGACTGGCAAAGGGAGAAGAATAGCGCAGAAGATCACGTCCAAGATCGTCAGGGAATCTGTGCTACCTGAAAATGTCTTGGTTGCGGGCAGGTTCGCCTATGGGATACTTGTTAGAGATTCTGCCTCAAAGGTTAGATATGGTATTGAACAGCGTGACGCAGCCATCAAAGCTGGTGCCAAGAGCGCTACAACCATCGTCTGTAAGGATGGCAAGCTTGTAATACCTCCCGAGGCGGGAGCACCTATCAAGGAGTGGGATGACTCGCTGAGAATGGTGAAAACCAAGTTTGAGCCTCAAGACAATGATGTGATCATCATCAGTGGTGCTGATGACCCATTCTTAGCGGAGCTCGGCGCAAGGGCCGGCTCATGGACTCTTCTCGAGGACCTGACCTGAGAACCTTTGTGGAACCGCTGAGCATCCAATCCTTTATCTGGATCTTATGGAACGCGTGATTCTGAGAGTGTGAAAGATCAATTGTCCCTACACGAGAGTCTGGAGAGAGCCCCGATCACATTCTTCCATTATAGGTTTCTCGGTGTCAGCTGTCTTGCTTGGGCCTTCAATGCGATAGCGGTAATGATAATCTCGTTCGCTGCTCCAGCCATAAAGACTGATTGGGGCCTCTCTTTACCGACTCTTGGTTTGCTCGCAACAGCCCACTATGTCGGCATGTTCATCGGCGCCTCAGGAGGCGGGTTCGTAGCAGACCATGTAGGGAGAAAGATGACTGTGCAGGCAACAATAGTTGCTTACTCACTATTTACAGGCCTCTGTGCATTTGCTCCAGATTTCAACTCGATGATGATCCTGCGCCTCCTCGGCGGACTTGGAACTGGCGGACTGATGCCGGTCCTCAGCACTTGGATGTCAGAATATATTCCAGCTAGGAGAAGAGGAACCTTCGTAGCTGTGCTTGAGAGTTCATGGTCGTTCGGCGCACTCTTCATAAGTGCAGCGTCTTTCCTCGTCCTTCCCACATATGGTTGGAGATCGATCTTTCCGATACTATTTGTCAGCCTGATCTCAATTGTTCTGGTCCACCGTTACATGCCTGAGTCAATAAGATACCTAGAGGTGAAAGGAAGAGTTCAGCGGGCAAAGAGCATACTTGAGAAACACTCTTTTCCCCAACCTTCAGGGCTCGTCACCACTGAGCCTGCCAAGGTATCGGTTGGAGAGCTCTGGTCGAAGGCCCTCAGACGCAGAACGGTTATGCTCTGGATCTTATGGTTCTGTATCGCATACACTTATCACGGGATCTTCGTCTGGCTGCCGACGGTCTTGAGCGAACAGGGCTTCACACTCGTGAGAGCATTATGGTTCACCTTGATGATAACTTCACTGCAGATCCCTGGCTACTTGAGCGCCGCCTACCTGATAGACAGGGTTGGAAGAAAGCCGATACTGGTGGCCTACATGATACTTGCAGGCATAGCCAGCTACCTATTTGGGACCAGCAAGGCTGAATTGCCGATAATTCTGTTCGGCGGGGCCATATCCTTCTTCAATCTTGGAGCTTGGGCCGTCACCTATGCGTATACACCTGAGCTTTATCCTACAAGGATCAGGGGGACGGGCTCAGGTTGGGCTGGAGCATTGGGTAGGGTCGCAGGAATAATTGCGCCAGTGGCTACAGCGATATTTGTCTCCGGCATGGGCGTCTTCCAAACCTTCCTCGGATTCTTTGCAGCTCACTTCGTTGCGGCGGTGGTTGTAGCTGCACTGGGAATTGAGACCGTGGGTAAGACTCTCGAGGAGATCTCGAAGTAACACTGTTCTGTGATGGCTGGGGACTGCCCCAATATACGTGAAGTCTCGTCTTCGACGGTGAGCCTTTCCCTAGTCTGCTGCTCAGACAGAGAATAACCATAAACGTAATGGAACAGTAACCATTAAGATCGAGATTAGGAAGGATTGGTTCAAGTGGCTGGGGGTAGCGTGGAGAGGGAACTATCTGACAAGGAGCTTGAGTACTACTCAAGACAGCTAGCTCTCGCAGAGATAGGATATACTGGACAGATTAGGCTCAAGAATTCTAAGGTCTGCATCCTAGGATGCGGCGGCCTCGGAGTCCCGACAATGCTGATGTTGACCGCTATGGGCGTCGGCCACATAAGGATAGTTGATCGAGACATCGTCTCGATCTCAGACCTTCACAGACAGTACCTCTATGACATCGAGTCTATCGGCCGTGCCAAGGCTGAGGTTGCAGCAGAGAAACTCAGAAGACTGAACCCAAACGTTACGATCGAACCTCGGGCTGAACCGATCATGAAGAGGAATGTATCAGAGATCATTGAGGGGGTGGATGTCGCTGTTGACGCCCTCGACAGTATGGAGACGCGTTACCTCGTCAACCGGGCCTGCATCAAGCAAAATATACCTTACACATTCGCCGGGGCAATAGAGTCAACTGCCAACGCCACAACGATAGTTCCAGAAAAGACACCGTGCCTCGAATGCTTCTTTCCAGGATTTGAGGATCGAATGCTGCCAAAATGCGCGTTGGTAGGGGTCCACCCAGCAGTGATCGGCATGATCTCGAGCGTCCAAGTCTCTGAGGCAGTGGCAATTCTTACAGGAAGGACGCCCCAACTCGCTGGCAAACTCCTGCTGGTCAATCTGGGCGATCTCTCATTTGACAAGATCGATCTATCAAGACAGGAGAAGTGTCCGGTCTGCGGAAGTAAACCTCAGAGTCTACCAAAAGAGGTTCCGGAGAGACTCTTCGAGGAGGAGTGTGCAAGGGACGGTAGACGCACCTTCGTCCTGACTCCGAAAGAGAGGGTTGACATTGACTTTGGAGAGGTCTTGAAGAGGTTGAGCAAGGAAGGTACGTCTGTCAAGGCGAGAGGAAGCCTCGGAATATCTTTCACATTCTCAGATGCCTTCACTGTGAGTCTTCTCAAGAGTGGGACCATGATTGCCCAGGTTTCGCCGGCAAGAAGAGAGAGAGACTTGGGTGGTGAGATACTATCCGTCTACAGGCTTGTTATAGTGGATTGGCTGGGGTTCTCACCCAGGATCATCCCGGACGCGCCTAAAGCTTGATTGGTCTGGCTGGGAAGTGTCAGCTGAACCCTTGTTTTGGGGTCTCTTCAACAGTCGGAATCAAGTGGCTTGAATCACAGGTTGCTGAACTGTGAAGGTAGCTGAGTCCTTCCCTGCAAGCTGCAAAAGTTATTCCACGTCCCTCCACTAATCGTTTGACCCTCCTGATCAGCTCAAGCCTCAGGTCTGAAGGGAGGTAGCGCGCACCACCTATAGTCTCTCCCTTCTCCCAGTACAGCCTCTTGAGAGTCTTCTCAAGCGATGGAAAGGCTTGGACGAGACGTTTGAAACTGTCAGGCTTCGCCTTGTAGGTTGAGGCTGTGATATGCTTGACACCTGCATAAGCCAATGTGCTGACGAGTGTAGCCAGCCCCTTCTCCTCGCTGTTTATCTCCGGTATTATTGGGTCTACGCGGGCGCTGCACGGTATCCCGGCTCCGTTGAGTCTCTCAACAGCCTTCAATCTCTTGTCTGGTTGGGGAGCTAAAGGTTCAAGCTTGCCGGAGAGTTTATCGTCAAGCGTTGTTATGGTGACGCTTACCGCAGCGGAGGCTCCTCGGAGAAGGTCTATGTCACGGGTGACCAGGTCCGACTTCGTAACCAACAAGAATCTTGCAGACCAATCACGCAAGACCTTGATAGTCGATCTGGTCAGGCCGAGTTCTCCTTCCAATGGAACGTAGGGGTCTGAACTGCTTGCAATTATGATTGGAATCTTCTTGTCTATCCTTGGCGTCTCTCTGACCAACCTCTTGAGAAAATCCTTCTTCGGCCTAGCGTTGAAGGGATCCCGAACATAGGAGGAGATGTAGCAGTAGACGCATCGATGTGAACATCCGGTGTAAGGTGACAGACTGTATTTTCTCGGACAAGTACAGATCTTGCTGGCCCAAGGGTCAAAGGGAGCTATCAAAACCATTACATGAAACCCTCGCGGCCAAGCGCTTGACGATAATCGATACTGGCAGGTGGAACGTTGTTTATATGGTGAAGATCGGGAATATATCCTTCTCCCAGTTGTACAGATGGAATAAGTCGGTGAACCGCTCATGTCGTCTATGGCTCCTCATGTTCCAAGTTCTGAAGAAGCTGTGAGAAAGATGCTTGAGATTGCCGAACTGAAAAATGGGGAGCAACTCTATGACCTAGGCTCAGGTGACGGGCGGATAATCATCATGGCCGCAAAGGAATTTGGGGCAAGGGCTGTAGGGGTCGAGTTGAGAGAAGACCTGGTCCAACACACGCGAAAGAAGATTGAGGAGCTCGGCCTCATGGACATGGTTAGGGTCGTTCATGGGGACCTGATGCAGGTCAACATCGAACCCGCCGATGTTGTCACCTTATACCTTACGACTAGTGCAAATGAGAAGGTGGCTCCAAAGCTTCAGAAGGAGCTCCGGCCAGGAGCCCGCGTCGTTTCATTCTGCTTCAAGATGCCCGGATGGGAACCCACAAAGACTATGGACCTCGATACCAGAACCATCTTCCTATACACAATCCCATAGGTTCAAAAGGAATAAGGTTCAGGAGCCAAGTTTGTTTCCCCCGGGCTAGCGCGTTCCTTTGAGAGTAAAGATAGAATGCTCGGCGCACGTTAATGATCGATTGTCACTGGAGTTCTGAAATTCGGCTCAAGAATATCTTCCGTTCCCTAGGATGACTGTTTCGTCGACGATTATTCTTGGCATGCCGGGCAACCCTCGGGTCCACTTGGTCTTCACCACAGCAGGTTTGGTTTGCATCTTTCTGGGAGGAGCTCCAAAGGAGCTTGGAACCATTGATTCGGTTGGATAAACTGTTGGTTTCACTCTATAAATCTAGTGACCGCGGAGGATGATCCCGGGTCTGGAAAGTCTTATAACATTGGTTTTCTCCAATTCACAGAAGGAGGAGCAGCACATTTGGTCGAGATGTTCTGTGTGAAGTGCAGGAAGAAAGTTACAGTTGACGACGGCGCTGTGAAGAAGGAAATGACCACCAGAGGCAGACCTATTCTGAAGGCCATCTGCCCGGTCTGCGGTACTAAGATGACCAAGTTCACAAAGTGAGAGCCCCCCGGCTTCCTATCCCATCGGCGCGGTGATTCGACGTCTACCTGAACCAGTGGTATGAGTCGCAGTCAACCTCCAAAGGATTTCTTGCAGGATCAAGTCTTGAGAAATCTCTCTTATGATCCTGTCAAGCGGCACCTGCTACTGGAGAAGTTGCTGACCAGGATTGAAGACGGTCAAGTGGAGAAGAGGTACTGGAGGTTTAGGGCTGATCGATGGTACGGCGGCATAGCGACGGCGGACTGTGTTGGATGCGGGTTAACCTGCAAGTTCTGCTGGGTCCAAGAGAAGGTTCTCTACAGTCCGGCTTCAGTGGGCGCCTTCTATAGGCCCCAGGACGTGGCTTCAAGGCTCAAGTCGACTGCGGCCGCAAAAGGTTTTGGCCAAGCAAGGGTGAGCGGCGGGGAACCAACGATTGGTAGAGAACATCTTCTCCAACTCTTAGCTTATCTTGGAGTTCATCAGCCCCTAGATTTCATTCTTGAGACGAATGGGATCTTGATAGGTCATGACCGAAGCTACGCGAGAGACCTTGCTCAATTCGATTTTCTTGAAGTCAGGGTCTCTCTGAAGGGATGCTGTGCTGTGGACTTTGAAAGTTTGACCGGCGCCTCGCCTGAAGGCTTTGAGCTTCAACTCGGGGCGCTCAGACATCTGGTTGATGAGGGTGTCAGGTGTCACGCGGCTGTTATGAGGTCTTTCTCTTCAAGAGAGAGCTTTCGGAACTTGGTTGAACGTCTCTCAAGTATTGACGCGGGGCTTGCGGGCAGTCTTGAGATAGAGGATGTGATAATGTATCCAAGGGTTGCTAGGAAGATTGGTCGCTTCGGGCTCCGACCTGTCGTTTCTTATAGGCCGGACGAGGTTCCAGCAGACCTCGTCTAGGGTTTCTTGAAGACAGCTCCTTTGTCGGCTGAGGTGACCAGCTGTGAGTATCGGTATAGGTAGCCGCGTTTGACCTTTACCTCAGGTGGCTTCCAGAACCTCAGCCGCTCCTGCAGCTCATCCTTTGGGATTTCGAGTTCAAGTCTCCTTGTGTTTATGTCCATGAGTATGGGGTCGCCGTCTTTGACTATGGCTATGGGTCCGCCCTCAAGGGCTTCTGGTGAGATGTGTCCTATGCACGGACCCCTCGTCGCGCCTGAGAAGCGTCCGTCTGTTGCCAGGGCGACTGATTCGCCTAGGCCCATTCCAGAGATCATGGCGGTGGCCATCAACATCTCCCTCATACCTGGTCCACCCTTGGGTCCCTCATACCTTATGATTATGAAGTCTCCGGCTTTGATCTTGTTTGACCTCAGGGCTGAGATCACTTCTTCTTCGCTATTGAAGACTTTGGCGGTCCCTCTGAACCTCCACATCTTCAGGGTCACGGCGGCGGCCTTCAGGACGGCTCCGTTCGGGGCCAGACTTCCCTTAAGGATTGCGAGTCCACCTTCCTTGTGGACCGGGTTGCTTCTCGGTCTGATGACTTCGCTGTCGTAGACCCCAGCTTCATCAATTATCTCTCCGATGGTCTTTCCGCTCACTGTTGGGAGGTCTCTATGTATCAGGTCGCCCAGCTGCTTCATTACTGCTGGGACTCCTCCGGCGTTGTGGAGGTCAGCGATCTTGTATACTCCTCCTGGAGACATGTTGCATAGGTGGGGTGTCCTCTTGCTTATCCCGTCGAAGAGTTCTAGCGGGAGGTCTATTTCAGCCTCGGCTGCGATTGCCTTCAGGTGCAGGATGGTGTTTGTTGAGCCGCCTAGGGCCATATCTACTGTGATGGCGTTCTCGAAGGCCTTCTCGGTCATTATCCGGCTGGGGCTTACGTCCTCCTTGATGAGTTTCATGACCTGTCTTCCTATGTCGTGGCAGAGGCGGGTCTTCGCGGCGTCTACGGCCGGTGTCGTTCCCATGTATGGTAGTGTCATCCCCATCGCTTCTGTCAGGGCTTGTGTGGTTGTTGCTGTGTAGAGTCCGCCGCAGGCTCCTGGTCCTGTGAGTGTGATCTCTTCAAGGTACTTCGCCTCCTCGGGTGTGATCTTTCCGGCTTGGAGGAGGCCTGGGACCTCGAACAGTTGTCCGACGGTTATCTTCTGGCCCTTGTAGTATCCCCAGGTTGGACAGGCTGGATACATGGCTCCTCCTGGCGCGATTATCGTTGGGATGTCGAGTCGGGCCGTCGCCATCAGCATGCCTGGGTTTATCTTGTCGCAGGTTGTCAGGCAGACCATTCCGTCGAAGAGGTGTCCCTGAATCATTATCTCGATCGAGTCGGCTATCAACTCCCTGCTCGGCAGGGACATTCTCAGTCCCTCGTGGCCCTGGGCTATGCCGTCGCATAGGGCGATAGTATTGAACTCGATAGGGGTTCCCTGTGCTTCCAAGATTCCGCGTTTAACGTGCCCGCTCAGGACGTTCAAGTGTATGTGGCCTGGGACCAGTTCATTCCAAGAGTTGACAACCGCTACTAGTGGCTTGCTCAGGTCCTCCTCTGTGAATCCTGCACATTTGAATAGGGCGCGGTGGACGTACCTGTCGACTCCCTCGACGACTTCTCGGCTTCTGAGGCGTGGTTGATTTGACAGTATTGATAACCTCGATATGGGGTGTTCCCCTTATTTGACAGGGTTCAATCTTAAATCTTTTGAGACCGTCTCCCTGATAGACCATGTCTTTCAGTGAATGGGTGAGCGGCCGAGGGTTAAGGTATCGATGAACGTTCGGGCGCGCGTCTATGTCAGCGGGTTGGTTCAAGGGGTATTTTTCAGGCACGAGACCAGAAAGCTCGCTGTGAGGTTGGGTATCTCGGGGTGGGTTAGAAATCTTCCTGACGGACGTGTTGAGGCTCTATTCGAGGGGGAGGCAACGAAGGTTGAGGAGATGTTAGAGTTCTGCAAGTTGGGGCCTCCTGGGGCGAGTGTTGAACATGCAGAGGTCTCTTGGGAACCGTATAAAGGAGAGTTTCAAGGTTTTCACATCCTATACTGAATCGGACATCGCGGCCATAGACAAGAAATGCTTAAGTCTGTTATCTCACTGTTCCAATAACGCTCCGGGACCCTTGGGCTCCGGTGGAGAGATTTGACTCACCGAATGTAGCCCGGTTAAGGAAGTGCCGAAAGCATAGCGGCCTTTCGAGTTGGCGGCGGAGAAGGCTTCTTCAAAGCCGTTGATCGCGGGTTCAAATCCCGCCCGGAAGGGGGCTCAACTCAGCTCCTCGGGAAGCACCAAGATTTGACCCGCACCCTAAGGCCCAACGAGACTTAAGGTAGAACCGGCTTCAGACTATCAACTATTCTCTTCCCGAGCTTGGTCAGTCTGTACGGCGAGTCTGAGGAGACTGTTCCCAGCCTTATCAACTCGCCCAAGTTGTACTCGAAGATCCCTTCGTTGCCCGCAAGAGTCGACCTGAGAAGTTCTTCCTTGGAAGCTCCTCCTGTCTTGTCTAGGTGGAGGACTATTCTGGTGTTGATGTCTGAGCAGGTGACGCGGCTGAAGGCGTAGATGTAGTCGACCTCAGCCTTCTCTCTGTCCTCAACTCGACCCAAACCCAGACCCACTCACCCATACGCTTACTCTTTCAGGTGGGAGCAGACAAGAGCCTAAGCAACAGAATCTACTCCAGAGGTGACTAATCAAAGTTGTTGAGGAGAGGGGGATGTTGGTGGCGGAATAAAGATATAACCTCTCTCCTGTCAGTTAGACTGGTGTGCGGGGATACCCGAGTCTGGTCTAAGGGGCAGGGCGTCGCGAGTCTGCCACGACGTGCTAAGCTTAGGGGGTATCATAATGTACCTGAGATACCCTGTGGCGTAGGCCTTCGTGGGTTCGAATCCCACTCCCCGCACCAATTCTGAGATCTAGATCAAGATCTCTGTGTTCATGCACAAAACCGCGGTATCAACTCGGCCATTTTGAGTTTTTTTACAGTCCTAGCCCAGTAGTTCTTCGAGATGGGCCTTTCCGGTGTTAACCATAAAGTTCCCTGCCAACCGTCTACAATGGCACACTTCCTCATCATTACCCAAGGAGCAAAGCATCAACTGCTAATCTGTAGAGAACCTTGGGGAAAGCTTGACTGCAAGGCTTTCCTACCGCAGCCTAGCTCCACAATTCTCACAGTAGTCGTTTGGAGACGCTGGCGCCCCACACTTAGGGCAGAATGCAGCGGCGGTAGCAGGAGCCGTTACTGTCGGCTTCTTTCTTCGCCTACTCACCACCAAAGCTAAGGCCACTACTATTAGAACTCCAATTCCACCTAGGACTGCGAGCCCTGTCCAACCAGTTTTCTCAGACACCTTTATGGTTGCTGACAACTTGTAACTGGGCAGGGGTACGCCAGACTTCATGAGGGGAATCTTCACTTTGTATTCTCCTGGGTTGTCAGCTCTCATCTTGAAGAATAACTCTCCTGTCGCGCCTGGTTCAAGGTTGATCGGCGGGTTCGACTCGATCAGGGTCAGGCCTGAAGGAGGTTCGACCGAAAGCTTGAGTTCCTTGACGGTTGCTGGACCTTTATTCTTCATCGTGAACGTCGCTGTCAACGTATCGTCAGGGTAGATAGTCTCCCCCTCCTCAGGTGTGCGTGTTGTGCTGATCAATTCTAGGTTTGGTTCATGGATCACCAGGGGGAGTTCTATCTCGTCAAGTTTGGTTTCAGAAACGTAGAATCGTAGTTTGGCTGTGGTGTTGCCAGCTTTTTCCGCACGAGCTTTGATGGTCCATTCGCCTGTTGAGTCCGGTTCGAGGTCTTTTGCGGGTGTCGACTCCACTATGCTTATGACGTTTTCTCTGATATCCTCCAGTGCTACTCTAACCTGTTTTGCGGTGGCTCCCCCAGTATTCTTGAGTGTGAAGGTTATTGTGCCGGTGTCTCCAATGTATATAGGCTCATCTTTCTCAGGTGTCTGCTTTACATCCACGACCTCAAGATTGAACTCAGCTCTCTTCTCTGCTTCGGAGATGAGGATCTCATATGTGGATGGGTCCCACTGGAGGCCGTCGTCCTGCCAGCCCTCTCGAAGACCTAGGTGCCTATGTTTGAGGCCCAAGATGTATTGGTATTTTCCAGGAGTGACCTCAGCAGGTATATTGAATGGGATCTTGGCCAGGTGAACTCGCTCACTAGGTTCCACTTCAACATTTACTTCTGCATACCACCATTTTCCACTCTCTTTATCCCAGTCAAACGTTATTCCTGTAGTGTAGATGTGGAGAACGGTCGGGCCGGTGTTTACAACCCACTCGTCAATCTCGCCTTGAGAGCCTGGTGGATACTCGCTTCGATCTAGCTGGTGTTCGACCCTCCAGGCCCAACTAACGTATCCACTGGACTCAGGGACGGACAGAATAAATACAATTAGAATAATCGCGACGAACGATCTAAGAGTCTTGAAAGTTTTCGTCTTGGCCAAACTTAGCCCTTACTTGAGTTCCGGCCACCTTCATATTAAGACTTTCCAACTGAGCGATCAATACTTGTGTCTGCGGATCATTGAGGATACGCATGAGGAAAGAATAGACATCGATCTACATGGATCATCACAGGCATCAGGATTGATTCACGGTTTGGCTGAGGCCCTGTGAGCAGTTTCGATTATCTCTCTGGGCTTTTCCGTTTTCTGTCTTGAGAGGGCGACCCACCCCCCACCACCCCTAGGGGTTTGTTGCCGGGTTTGGCTGTGTCCTTTTGTCTACTTGGTGAAGATCCTATTCGTGTTTCGAAGGGGATCCTTTGTCCCGGTCAGACATTGATGTTGGGTAGGCATCGGATGGGAGCCGCAACTCCTGGAAGACCGTAGGTTGTCCTTGCGGTAGGCTCAGTATATTGATGGTGGCAACTAAGTTTCTTGGAGAGTAGCGAGTTCTCGCTGCTTCGCAAAGGATCCTCGAATGACTTAATTTTTTTTCGCTGAATAGTTGACCCAGCCACGATCTTGCGTATGGTCGATGAGGGTCTTTGCGGATTTGTCTCAAAACGTTTTTCACCAAGAAGGTGGCTAGTACGTGTGAATACACAGTGGCAAGAAGTTATAAGAGATCTTGACGGTCCTCGAGGTCTAGAGGATTGCGTAGGTCTGGTCAGTATGATCGCGTATACGGAGTTTATTTTGCAGCTTGCGGTTCTGTTGATAGCGGTGTCTGTAGGGGGTATACTGGCTAATCGGCTGGGTTATCCGAGTCTCTTGGGGGAGTTGATTGTTGGGATACTCATCGGGCCTTACGCTCTCGGCTTCGTTGAATACTCTGACGTACTACTCATCTTTGCGGAGCTGGGAGCGATAATCCTGCTCTTCTACATAGGGCTGGAGACTGAATTTGAGAAACTGGCCGAGCACTTTGCTCCATCACTGCCTTACATTGAAGATTACACTTAGGATTTGTACCTCTTACCTTAGTCATCGTGTCCAAAGCCTGTCTAAACACACCCATGGCGTAAGAACACCGTAGTTGCAGGTCGCGTAGTTTCTAGCGCGCGCTAGCTATTCATGAACGCCCTCGAAATCCCAGATCCTTCCCCAAGTATTCAGCCTAGACTGAATGCTAGTAACAGGTTGGCAACAACCGTTGACAAGATGGCAACCTGTAGGCCTGTCTTCATGAACTCGTAGAAGCTAATCCTTAGGCCCCTTCCATCCGCCATGCTGATAGCCACCACATTAGATGAAGCACCTATCATAGTCATATTTCCGCCGAATCCTGCACCGATCGCTATGGCCCACCATAACCTAGATACGTCAAACCCAGATATCGTGCCATACTCCTTCACTAGTGGGATGAAGGCTGCGACAAAAGGAACATTATCAATGAGACCCGACATGATGCTTGAGAGCCAGAGAATAGCTGACATAGCCACCCATGAGTCTCCAGCTACATACTTGGAGAACTCGGTCGCAATCGAAGTCATAGTACCGGTCTTCTCTAAACCACCCACTATGATGAATAGACAGGTAAAAAAGATCAGGGTTCTCCACTCAACCCTCTCAAGGATCCTCGGCATCTTCGGTCCCCCAAAAAAGAGCAGTATGATGGCACTCATCAGAGACACAGTTGAGGGAGATAGATGGAACATCTCGTGGGTGAGAAAGAGTGCTATCGTGACGACTAACATAATAGTTCCAACCCTGAAGAGCCTCCAGTCGGTTACCATGTCTTCAGTCTTCGCCGGAATCTCCTTCACAGCTGTTTTGACCCTAACCTGTTTCCTGTTTAGCAGGTAAAGAAAGACCACTATCATGATCACTGTAACCGTTGAGATGGGAGCTGCCTTCTCCAAGAAGTCTGAAAATGTGAGTCCCGTGGCTGAAGCTATCATTATGTTAGGCGGATCTCCAATGAGAGTGGCCGTTCCACCTATGTTGGACGCGAAGATCTCGCCTAGAATGAAAGGTTTAGGATCTATCTCCAGCAGCTCCGATATGTCTATTGTTATAGACACCATAAAGAGGACAGTGGTAACGTTGTCCAACAGCGCAGACAATACAGCTGTAATGAAAAGGAATAGTATGAATAGTTGACTTGGTTTGCAAGAGACTAGGTTAGCAAGTTTCACCCCGATCACTCGAAAGAAGTTAGCCTCTCTCAGGACACCAGCCATAACCATCATTCCGAAAAGGAGTCCTAGAGCATTAAAGTCAACGTAACGTATCATCTCGTCGGGAGATAGTACGCCAAGAAACCACATGGCGGCAGCCCCGGCCATAGCCGCTATCGCGCCTGATCTCCAGCCGGTAGCCAAGAAGAAGTACGTTGCAACAAATACTATGATTGCGATGATCTGGGGTTCCAAAAAATCTAATGCCAAGAGGCTCATTTCCCCACACCTTGATTTTCTGGAAATCCATAAAAACCTTAATATTACCGCCTGAGAGGCTGACGAGAGTCCTCTGCAGCTATCTCAACAGAATATGTGCGCATTACTTACTATTGAGAAAGTAATGAGCCATTCAATCGACTGGATAATGTTGCCTGACTCATGCGTGACAATCATGTGAAAAAATTGAGAACTAGCTAGACTCGTCTTTCGTCAAGATCTTGAGAGGTCAAATGACTTTTCCCAGCGTAGGCCCATCTCAAGGCTATAGGCGTCACCAGAGTCGTAATTATTACCGTCGACACCACCGCGCCGTAAAGGCCCTGAGTGATTATGCCTGAGGTCACACCTATACCCGCAATTATGAGCCCCACTTCACCTCGAGATATCATGCCTATGCCTACTCTGAAGCCATGTCTAGAATTCTTTAGAGCCATGGTGGCTGGTATCCCACATCCGACCAGTTTGCTTGTCACAGCCACCCCAGTCAGGATTAGGATCAACCAGATCCCTTCAACGCTCAATGCATTAACGTTGAATTGTGCGCCTATGAATGCGAAGAATATGGGGGAGAAGAGTATGCTCAACATCTCTATGTAGTCTCTCACCCTGGCTATGACTCTGGAACTCGCTATCGCCATGCCGGCTGCGAAGGCACCCACAATAGGTGATAGGCCTATTGCTGCTGCCGCCACAGCGCTGCCGAAACAGGTGGCTGTAGCGAAGACTTCTACTGTCCCTCTAGCTTTCCACCATTCGGCGACACGTACAAGTCGAGGCGCAACAGTCAATGTCGATGCCAGCAGAAGCAGCCAGAAGGCTATGGTCCTGAATAGGAGCCAAGCTATTTCGAAGGGTCTTGGAGGCACTCCAGAGGTCACAACAGACATCACCACTGCTAGGACTACTAATCCTAAAACGTCGTCGATGACCGCGGCGTTGATAATCAGGTTACCTTCAATCGTGTTGAGTCTTCCCAGATCCTCTAGGGTTCTCGCTGTGATCGCTATGCTCGTAGCGGTCAGAGTAGCGGCCACCAAGAGGTTTCCCTCCCAGGGAAACCCTAGGAACTGTAGGGTATACAGGCCTAGGAAGAATGGGAGTATGACCCCGAATGATCCCACGACAGAGGACTTAGCGCCTACCGCCTTGAAGCGTGCGAAGCTAACCTCTAGCCCAGCTATGAAGAGCAGCAGTATAGCTCCTACCTCGGCGAAGACCCGTATGTACTCGTTTATCTCCATAATAGGCTCACCCAACACGGTGATGCCGCCTAGGGCGTAGGGGCCCAAGATCATGCCGGCGGACAACTCACCCAGAACTTCAGGCAGCCCAACCTTGGCGAAGAGGCCGCTCAGAATCTTGGCCGCGAAGACTAGGAGGCTTATATTTATGATTGCCTTGTAGATTGGGTCAAGCTTCTCGATCTTGACGACTTCAACTCTCCGCCACTCAGCGTAAACTTCCTTGGGCTTATCCATCAGGGTCGTGGCCATTGCATTCTGACTCTCCAAGTCTCCCCTCCAACCCGCAAACCTGTAAGCGAATGGTCCCACACCTAATGTAGTGTCTTTCACCGAGATCCTTGCAATGGATCCTTCATCATACCAGCCACCTCCCTCCACAACACCCATGTCAGAAGACAGTTTGAGAAGGAACCGGCGTCTATATTCGGTGTCCAGCTGGAAGCTTGAGTTCACCCTCAGTCTGACAGGGTTGTCCCTTAAGATTTTCCCATCCTTAAGCCAGGAGTCAAATATGAGTCGAGTCCCGTTGCCAAGATCTATGACTTTGGTAGCCTCCAGGCTGACAATACCCTCGTCATACCAACCGTTTATCCACTGGTCTGTGCTGGAGTTTATGTAGAACTGGCGCAAGTACTGGAATATTCTCGTCTCGGCCTTTGTGAAGATGTGGGCACTATCGTTTACGTGAACATACCTTACTTGACCGTCAGTAACCTCGCCTAACTCCACAATGTGTGAAGTGTTCTCCCTGAAGCTGAATCTCGTTCCGTTCAATCCGTAGCCGTGGAAGGAATTGTCGAGTCGGATTTCAGGATAAAGCCCCTCAGGAAGGCCCTCAATCATGATCAATGCTTCATAAGGTGAGAATCTCATTTCTAGATAGAGATCAATCTCCAGAGCAGAGTCAGGCTCAAGAATCGCGAAGGCTGTCTGTGATATGTAGCCGGGTTTCTCAACCTTGATGGTGTACTTTCCTGACCTCAGCTCAAACGAATAGGATCCGTTGCTCCCAGTTACTCCTCTACTAACCAACGACCCGTCGTCATAGATCGAGATCCATGAGTAGCTGATGGGACGCTCCCTATCGACGGCATCATACACATGACCGTGCAGTTGACTGAAACCTTCATTCGATGTTCCACTACATAGTGACGCCTGGACCAGTACGGAGAGCGTTATGACTAGCAACGCTAAGTGGAAAGGCCTCATCGCACTTCATAACTTGAGCTGTACCTAGCTTCATTAGTAGATCATAATTATTTAGAAGTTTTTGGTCGAGACGCGCACTAACAAGTTCTTGAATCGCTACTCCTAAAGAGGCTGGCCGCCCATTATTCCCGAACAGACTGTAGTTGAACAAAAAGAACCTTCTCCTGAAGTTGCATTGACACATTGTCTTCTTGCACAAGATAACGGGCTACTCCAGACAATCTCTTGGCGGTCATGAAAAGAGATATATCTGAAGAATTGGGTAAGTCAAGCTTGGAGAGTATGGCTGATGGACGGTCAAAAGATTGGAAGATATGCTTTCATGGCCTTCGTAATAGTCGCTATCTTGGCAGGCATAGCTGCGGGCGTAGGAGGCAAGGCTGCGTTCGGATGGGTAACATTGGCCATGGTGATTCTCGGCATCATCGTCGGCTTGACCACGGTCACAGAGAAGGAGACTATGCCCTTCCTGACAGCTGCAATCGCCTTGTTGGTGGCTAACGCGGGTAGAGTATTCCTGGTCATCGACGAAGTTGTTCCATTACTCGGAACTATCATCGACGCAATACTGGTCAATATCGCGGCCTTCGTTGCGCCAGCCGCCATCATACTGTCTGTGAAGTCTATCTACAACTTGGCGAAGGCCTGAATAGATCAAACACTCTCTCCCCCCTCTTTTTTGACGTCAACCCCTGCGTCGATACAGCATTGACTATGCAGCCGGCAAGGGCGAGACAAGGCTCTGGACATTCGCAAATACTGCGTTTGGATGAGCATACAGAAGTTAACGGGGAAGTTCTGAATGGTTACTACAGGAACATCCGCATCTCAGTTGTAGGTTTGAAGCCGACCGACTCGTAGAGTGGTCTGCTGGCATCCACAGCGTGCAGGGTAAGGGTCTTGAATCCGTTCTCTCTGCACCACTGTACGATCGCGTTGAGGATTGTTCTGGCCAAACCTCGCCGTCTATGTTCAGGCTCTGTGTATATGCTGTGTACGTAGACGTAGCGTAGAGTATCATCCTGAGGCCTCGGCGGCTGCTCGTAGACCGAGATGCCTCCCCCAGAGACGACATCGCCCTCCTTGGTCTGTATGAGCCAGGCTCTGAAGGTCCCCGCGGGCAACGCCCTCTCCACATATCTCTTGTAGGCCGCATCCATAGCGTCCAGCGATCTCTGGTCTTTTGCGGCAGTCGCCTCTATGAACATCACCCTCCTTTGACGGACCAAGACCGGAACATCATCTAGGGCTGCTTCACGAAGGATGTATTCACCAAATTCCTTGACCTGAGGCATCTGTGGTCTTCCTCCTCCAACTACAATCGGGCTGGCCAGAAATTCTTCCTTGCAGCCTCTAAAGGTTTTCTTTCAACAGACTCAAGAATATCAATGTGTTCAAGGTTGGAATCGCTACAACAAGGCGCCTGACAAGTAATATATTTGAGATGATTCGACATCTCCCAAAGCAATATATGAGTTCAGGCTTGATCGTGAGGCCTCATGGCGAAGAAACATCAAATCAAGAAGTCTAGAACCCTTGAGAAGAAGAGGAGGCGGCGGAACCTCCAGATCGTTCTCGGAATAATCTTCCTGATAGTGGTGGTTGGGCTCTACCTCTACAACTCGTCACACAGACCCGTGTCGAAGAATAGGATAGCTGTGATAGAGACCAGCATGGGAACGATGGAGTTCGAACTCTACGAAGACAGGACTCCTGTAACTACCAGCAACTTCATCAAACTGGCCAAGCAACGCTTCTATGACGGCCTCATCTTCCACAGGGTTGTGAAGGGATTCGTGATACAGGGCGGGGACCCCACAGGCACGGGCGCAGGAGACGCAGGATACACTATCCCTGACGAGATAAGGCCAGACCTCAAGCATGACTCGGTAGGGGTCTTGTCGATGGCTAACCGCGGCCCCAACACCGGCAGCTCACAGTTCTTCATAACTCTAGCCGCTGCCCCGCACCTAGACGGTAAACACTCGGTCTTCGGAAGACTGATCAAGGGCGAAGATGTACTGCTGGCTATAGGCTCTGTTGAGGTTGACGAAAGAGACAGGCCTCTGAAAGATGTGACCATGAGGATCACGATACGGGAATAAGGCCTGACGACATCCATATTCTTGAGTGAACCTAGATGTGTAGAATGTTGCTTGTCGCGTGCCTGATCTTGGCGGTTGGTTCCCTGCAGACTGTGTCTGTCACGTGTTCACCTTGGTCTGAATACAGGGGCCAAGTCGACTCAATCTTTCAAGATATAGACAGCCTCAACATGAAGGTGAGGACTATTCACATAAACTACAGCCAGAAACAGACCTCGCCTGAAGAAGCCGCTGCCAACATGAGGTTGATGGCGGTGAAGTTTCGAGAAATAAGGAGCAGAGCCGAGAACCTGAAGCCTCCACCCCAATGGGAAAGATATCATGAGACTTTCCTAGAGGTAACAAGACTGACAGTGGAAAGTACGGAGGAACTGAGGCTATACTTCGAGTCCGGAGATAAAGCGCATGAGAACAGAAGCCTGGCCCTCATCCACCTGGCTGTTGGGGAACTGCAGAAGCTGGTCACTCTGGCTCCGACAGACGAGGACCCGCCCAGAATATTGACTGTGCAGAGGGAGCCTCCGAATCCTGTTGCTCAGGAACCTGTGGAGATAACCGTCAGCGTAGTAGACCTCCAGACCGGCTTGGGCAGGGTCAGCCTGAACTACACAGTCAATGACGGTGACTGGGTAGTCAAAGATATGCGGCTTGTCGAGGGTTCAGACTGGGACGGTCTATGGACCGCGACAATACCGGGACAGGCTTCTGGCTCAAGAACCACTTACGAGGTTGTCGCAATCGACAAGGGTGGGAACACAGCCAGGTCCGGGTTGGACACCTATGCCTTGATGGATCTTACTGCCTTCATTCCAATAATCGTCGCGGTGCTCATCGTGGCTGTGTTTGGATTGGTCCGCCTCAGGACCAGAAGGGTCAAGAGAGGTCTTCAGCCAGACCTGACGACAACTCAGACAAACGCGGCTTCCCATGAGTCAGGTCAATCTTGTGATGAGGGCGGTCACACCACCTATCAGGACTAGCAGGCCGCCCAAGCCGCCTCCAACTATCCCAATCACTATCAGGAGCAGATTCCAGGGGAAGGCGCCGGTCCTGGGACTGAGGACCAACGCGGCGAAACCGCCAACCAAAGACATGATTATGTAGCTCACCGAGGCCAGACCCGCCTGGGGGTAGAAGGGAAGGGACAGAACCCTACCGACCACACTCAAGAGACCCAGAACTATCATCAATATCGCCCCAATGATCACAAAGAGCCTCGCGACCCTGATGAATGAACTCTTATCCTTCATGTCGATACTCCTCGCCAAACCACCATCAATCTCTGATATATTCCCTATCTTGGATTCTTGTGACAGTCGTAAGGGTGGGGACCATTGAGATTAATATATCGATCAATACGGCAGTATGGTGGTGGTTGAAGGGATTGAACATAGAGAACGTCGCATGTATTGGAGTAGGAACCATCGGGCATAGTTGGGCCACACTCTTTGCCACTAAGAGATACAACGTCACGATATATGATGTGAGTCAGGAACTTCTCAAAAGCGCGATGGAGAGAATCAAGGCCAGTGCGGAGTTCTTGGCCGAGAAAAATCTGATAACCAAGAGGGATTCAGAGGACGCCTTGAAGAGAATCAAGGTCGCAACAGGAATTCCCGACTGTGTCAGGGAAGCCGACTACGTTCAAGAATCAGCGTTTGAGAGTTACTATGTCAAGAAGGAAATATTTT